>JBEKFX010000095.1:0-32770 GCA_050013115.1 Polyangiaceae bacterium | reverse complement strand
AGCCTGTGCCGCGAGGCGATGCACCTCGCCCGGATGCTCCTCGAGCATCCGGCGTGCGCCATCCCGAGCACGCGTGCTCTTGTCGCGGCGATGTGCCTGCACGCGGCGCGGATGCCTGCGCGGCTCGACTCCGCCGGCGACCTCGTTCCCCTCCGGCAGCAGGACCGCACCCTCTGGGATGCCGCTCTCACAGCCGAGGGAATCACCTTCCTCGACGAATCGGCGACCGGCGCCACCCTCAGCGAGTATCACATCGAGGCTGCCATCGCGGCCGTGCATGCGAACGCCAAGACCGCGGACGAGACCCCGTGGGCCGAGGTCGTCGGGCTCTACGACATGCTCATGGCGCTGCGTCCATCGCCCGTCGTCGCGCTCAGTCGGGCGATCGCGATCGGGGAGAGAGACGGGCCCGAGGCAGGCCTGCTCGCCGTGCGTGCCATTGAGCACGACGGCCGGCTCGCGCGAACCCCCTTCCGCGAAGCCGCCCTGGGCGATCTGGAGCTGCGGGCCGGGCGGATCGAAGCGGCGAGGAGCCACCTCGGGGCTGCGCTCGAGAGGGCGCGAAATCCGATGGAGCGGCGGTTCTTCGAGGGACGGTTGCGCGCGCTCGTCGCTCCGCCCTCTCCCAAAGAGCGGTGATGGCCGCACCCAGTTCAGAGCCGCCGTAAGGGAGGCACTGGAACTTTTTCCCGGCTTTCTAGCGATCGCCGCTTCCCAGGCGCGCACGTGCGCCCAGCGATCTATGGCAACCTTCGTTTCCGTTCACCGCTGCGGGGCAGTCCCAGATTCACACCGGGTTCCCTCCTGGTGTCGCCCGAGCGTAACCGCGGCGGAACGGGGCGCCGCATTCTTGCGAGCGGTCGCACGTGGCTGTGGGCGTGGAGAAGTACTGGCTCGATCAGGCTTGGGGGCGGCGACACGAGACAGAATCCGACGAAAGGCTCTCGACTGCGGGCTCGGTCGTCCGGTCCGCCGCCCCGAAAGCTTAATCGCGCGGGCGGGCTCGCCGTACGCCGTACGTCGAAAGCCACCACATCGCATCGTGCTCGGTGGGCACTCGTTGGAGTCTACGGACTCCGACAATAGGGGCAAATATGCGGAAACTCGTTGCACCGGGTATCGGTGCGGTTGGGCTCTGCACGGCGATCATCGCGTGCTCGTCGTCCTCCAACAATTCCTCCGTTGGCAATGCGCCCAGCAGTGGAGACCACGGGGCAACCCTGCCGCGCATCGAGCCCCCCGTTGCAGCGTCGCTCCCGCCATCGTTAGGCGGAACCGCGATGCATCCGAAGGCACGCGTGCGGCCGCGGCCGACCCTCGATGTCCCCCCGGGTACGGACGAAGACGTAGGGGGAGGGGGAGCCGACGATGCCGGTGACATCGAGACAGGACCGGGCGACAGCGGAGGCATCCTGCCCGATGGGGCCATGATGGGACCCGGGAGCGGCGCGGGCATCCTGCCCGATGGGGGGACGATGGCACCGGGCGACAGCGGAGGCATCCTGCCCGATGGGGCCATGATGGGACCCGGGAGCGGCGCGGGCACCCTGCCCGATGGGGGGACGATGGCACCGGGCGACAGCGGAGGCATCCTGCCCGACGGGGCCATGATGGGACCCGGGAGCGGCGCGGGCATCCTGCCCGATGGGGGGACGATGGCACCGGGCGACAGCGGAGGCATCCTGCCCGACGGGGCCATGATGGGACCTGGGAACGGCGGCGCCCTGCCCGATGGGGGGACGACAGACCCCGGGAGCGGCGTGGGGCTCCTACCCGACGGAGGAACCGCGTCCACGGCGTTCAGCGTGGCCGACCTGCAGTCACGATTCTTCATGGGGGGCCCCACGGATGTCTTCGAAATCCTCGACGCCGTCGACACCATCATCGGGCAGATCAATGACGCCGCATCGACTTCGACGAGCGCCTGTCTCACGCAGGCCCCCGTCGCTTACGCCCTCACCCAGTTTGGGGCCGGCACAACCTTCTACGCGCAGTGTTACCTAAACAGTCCGGCCCCCGGCTTCACCCAGTTCGGGACGAATAACGGCTCGACGTACGTCTATACGACGCCAGGGAGCGGGGGTCCGGAACAGGTCGCTGCAATCGTCACGCCCATCGCGGGCACGGCGAGCGCCGACGGTGGAGTGCCCCTCTATTCGGTGCAGGCGTGGATCGGCATTGGCTACTCGAACGCCACCCTGTCCGCTGCGTGCCCGGCGGGAGGCGTCGTCGCCTTCGACGACTGCTCATACGGCGTAATCGAGATCACGGCCAACGAGCAGACCTCCGCGTTCGAACTGGCGACGGCTGGCCTTGGCTTTGGAGTTTGCGGGGCTCAACTCAAGTCCGACGGAACGAACATCTATGCGATCGGGTCCGACGACATGGGGACGTGTGGCGCTCTACAGACGGTCTGCGCGTCGGCGGCTGCCCTGACCACCCCCGGCACATGCACCGGCTCCATAACAAACTTTGCGATCCCGCCTCTCGGACGCGAGCAGACGACAGGACCGAATGCGGCAGGTCCAGGGAATCCGCCCGACCCCACGGCGTATTACAGTGCCAGCGCCTATCCGGGCGGCGCGGCGGACACGATACGGCTCGATGGCACGACGTCGGACAGCCTTCACTTTGGTCCGTTGGCGCCAACCCCTGGGGTTGGGCTTCTCGTCGCAGGCTCGCCGAGCGGTCTCCCTCCGCCCGGCGGTGATGGTGGTGCACCCAACGGGGGCGACGGCGGATAGGCGCGCGCCTGCCGCGGGCCTTCACCGCCATCGACGGGTATCGAACGAGCTTCTCGGACGGGGTCCGCCGGGTCCGCAGGCGTCCGCCGCGCGCGAGCGCGGGTCGGCCGACGACGGCTCGAGACCGGCGGTCGAAACGGTCTCGAAATCCATGACCGGGCATAGGGGCTCGCCTACGCCGCCTTCGCGTCACCATCGGGCGATGCGAGGACGACGGTATAGCCATCTGGATCGCGGATCCAGAGCTCGCGGTGGTTCGCGTTCGGATTGCGGTGAACGTCGAGCAGGATGGGTGCATCGAGCTCGCGTGCACGCGCCACGGCGGCGTCGAAGTCGTCGACCTCAAACCATAGGAGCACGCCGTTGCCGACGGCGCTTGACTGGTCGCCCATCGGTCCATGGTGGTGCTCGACCTCCCAAGCGTGCAACTGCAGGATCAGACCGTCCGAGCCCCACTTGCTCGTGTGGAGGTTCGGATCCCAGAGCCGTTCGTACTCGGTCCCACCGTGACCGCCGACACACCCGAGAAGTCGTTGGTACCAGCGGCTGGAGGCCTGAACGTCACGGCAGTTGATGAGGGGTTGGGCGCGCACGGGAAAACGATACCAGGCCATGCGCAGCCCGTCTTGAGCCGGACGGCGCTATACCAGACGGGGGGATGCCCGCGGGCTCGGTCGGAGGTGCCGGTCCCTCTCGACCGCGCCCGCGGCGTGCGGCCCAACCGATCGACATGAACGTGGTCGTCGACGCCTCACCGGCCGTCGTGTGCTTCGACCGTCGAGCTGACCTCGAGTCTGCCGCGGTTCTCAGATGCCGAGCCCTGGGCCCCATCGGGCTTTGCCGTCTCGAGGGCCGCACTGACCTGAAGCTCGCGGCCTTCGCGGCGGAAATGCCGATCGGAGTTGGCCGGCTCGGCGGCCGCGGCCTCCGTGACAAGGAGCTCGCGCCCCTCGCGGACGAAGTGCTGTTCGAGCTTCGCCGTCGTGGTGGCCGCGCTCTGGACTCTCGCGGAATTTTCCATGCAACCGGCCAAGCCGGCGGCGAGCCCGAGGGCCACGGCCCACGACACGATACGCGATACTCCTCCTCTGCGATTGATGCAATTCATGAGTACCTCCAAGCGAGAAGCGTACGCATGACCGCATTAGGAATCCGTCAAATCGAGCCTGCCGCGGCTTGCTACCTCATCGCGAAAGGATCCGGCCGGAGGTAGCCGCCCTCGGCGGGCCTGGCATCGCGCTCTCGGTCACCATCTGCCGTGTTCGATGGATCGCTGCGGCTGCGGCAAGCTGTTGATGTAGGCAAAAGACCGGCTTGTCGCCGACCGCGGCCTTCGCGGGATTCGCCCTGCCAGTCATGGCGGCCGGCAGCGTCGCGAGGACGTTGCCTTGCGCGGCCGTTGGCTTGGCGGCTTTGCGTGCCTTCGGCGTCGCGCGCGCGTCGACGTCCCAACGCAGTCCTTCACGGGCCGGCCGCTGCTGACCTTTGGCTTTTTTCGATTGTCCGGCGACATCATGTTGGATTCCTCACGAGACTCATGGGGAGCTCTGAGGAGCCCAGGATGGCTTTGAAGAACTTGGCTCCTTCGACGGCGCGATCGGCGGATCGTGCGGCAAAGACCGTTCGACCGCGTTCGGGGAACCGCATCTCGCCGATGACCACGGGATGCACCTTGGCAGGAAGATCGCGAATCCCCGGAGCTGGCGGGATGGCGTGGGTGTGCCATCGAGTCGTGCCGCGGCTCGAGCAGGCGGAGCCTGTATTCCAGGAGCGCTGCGCGAAATCACCAGACTACGCGTACGCCAAACGTCGCAAAAACGGTGTCGTTGGACACGATGGGTACCGCCTCTCCCTCGCTCTGCGCGGCGAGCATCCGATCGAACGGGTCACGGTGTTCGTGCGGGAAACTGCCCGCTCGTTGCGCGTGAGTCATGGTGATCGGCAGTTCGACGAAGCGCGCCTGCGCGACCCACCTTGCTACGTCCTGGACCAGCACGTCGACGCCCCTGAGCTTGCCGAGGCGGTGTTTAGTCGCGATCTCCCAAGCGCTGGCGCTCGACACAAGAATGCGATTCGCCGGATCGCGCACGATTGCGCGTGCCGCCTTCGACAGGCGTCGGTCAGCCAAAAGCCACCAGATGAGCACGTGTGTATCGAGGAGGACGGTCACCGCTCCCACGACCTGAGCTCATCTTCAGACAGGGGCTCGAAGAAGGCGTCGCTGAGCTTGCCCTTCAGCAGCCCTGGTTCGCGGGGAGCCGGTGCGGCCAACGGCACGAGGCGGGCGTAGGGTTTGCCGCTCTTCGCAATGACAATTTCCTCGCCCCCATGTGCCCGCTCGAGAAGCTGCGAAAGATGCGTCTTGGCCTCGTGGACGTTGACCTTGACGGCCATGGCGGTCATTTCTAACCCACCATGTGGACTTAGTCAACCAACCATCGCCCTCTCCAGCAGGCTGTCCGTAAGCGGCTGACGCTGGCAACGCAAAGGCCTGCCGTTCGCCGCGGTTGCGATGGTCGCTCATGAAGTCGCGTCTTGAAGTTTAAGATAACCTTGCGTCTTGAAGATCGTGAGCAACGAGAAGGGGAAGGCGAGGGGCCGACGCGCCGCCCGGTCTCAAGCCGGGGACGATCCTCGCGTGCGCAATTTGCTCGACGAACTCCGCGCGGACCCTGAGCTAGCGCCCGTCGTCGCCGCCTACGAGAGGGACCTTGCTGAGCCCGGTCGGAGGTTTGGCAAGAACGGGCTCAAGGCCAAGGGCGGGAAGCTATTCGTGCTCTTCACGCAGGGCACCCTCGTCGTGAAGCTCCCCAACGAACGTGTCGACGCACTCGACGCCCAGGGAATTGGCACGCCGTTTGATCCGGGGCATGGGCGCTTGATGAAGGGATGGCTCACCGTGACGAGCACGAAGGCGTCGTGGGTCGAGCTAGCGAGGGAAGCGCATCGGTTCGTCGACGACACGATGCGCGAAAGGTCCCGAGGGCTACGCTGATCGAGACAACTCCGAGCGGGAATGCTCCCAACAGGCAGAGTCAAACGATGTATTCAGCTCGGGATGCGCCGTACTCAGTGCCCGGTGACCGTTTTCGGCGTGGCGTCAGCGTTGTGAAACGGAGCGAGGACCGTAAAGAGAACGGACGGGACGCATGCGACGAGAACAACGACAAAGAAGGCCTGATACCCAAGCAACGTCTGCATCCGTCCGCTGACGAGGCCAGTCAACGTCATGCACAAGCTCAATCCGAGACCCGTGGCGAATGCGAAGTGTGCCGTCTTGTAGGGGCCGGGGGCAATCTGCTGCATCATGTACAGCATGTGCCCCACAGCGCCGATGCCCCAGCCGACCTTCTCGAGTAGAAAGACGGAGCCGATGATCCAGAGAGACTCGGGCCTCGCCCACCCGAGATAGAGGAATGTAACGTTCGGTATATTGAGCGCCAAGCACAGGACCAGGATCGAACGCCTCAACCCGCGCTTGGCGACGAATCGTGCGCCGATGAACGACCCAGCGATGAACGCTCCGGTGGCGATACCGTTGAGCAGTCCGAGTTGACCATTGTCGAGGCCCAGCCCTCCATGCGCCCGCGCGTCGAGGAGAAAGAGCGGGCCCACCTTGTCGAGCAGTCCAAGGCCGAAGCGATAGAAAAACGCGAAGGCGAGCAGCCTGATGAGATCTTTCTTCTGAAAGAACGTTACGAACACCCGACCCAGTCCGGCGGCCGCGTCCCGCAGCGATGCTGGCGCATCCCCCGCCTTGGATCCAGTCGGCAAAACGACCGCGTGCCATGCGACCAGGGCGGCGAGCAATACCGCCACCCCGAAGCCGACGAGGGACCACGCGTGTGCGTAAGCCGCCGACGTCGGACGGGCCCCGCGCCCGGTCTCGCCCGAGAAGCGGCCTACCAACAGCACAAGAACGCTGGCAGCAAGGATGGGCCCGATGCTCCACGTCATGCTCTGCACACCCGCATATGCGGCCTCCTCGGTCTCATTGAGCGTGGTCACGTACACCCCGTTGGTGGCCACGTCCTGCGTAGCTCCCGCGAGTGAGGCGAGCATCAGAAGCGCGACGACAGGATCGACGAACGAAGGACGCCCGAGCGCAATCGCGACCCCCGCGAACGCGCAGGCCAGAACCGATTGCGCGGCGAGGACGAAGAATCGCTTCGTGCGGTAAAGCTCAAGGAGCGGAGCCCACAAGGGGTTGAACGTGTAGGCCAAGCCCGTCAGGCTCGAGTACGCCGCGGCCTGGGCGTTGGGCAGGCCGAGGTTCGCGAACATGATGTTTGATGCCGTGGTCACCATGGTGTAGACGGTGCCCATCGCAAAGAAGCACGACGGCACCCACAGCATCGGGTGACGTCGCGCTCGACGCTGAGGGACCGCGGACGGCATCGGGCGAGACTCAGCGACAAGGGTCGACCGCGGCAGGCCCACGCGTCAATGGGGAAGCGTCGCCAGCTCACACTTCGATGGCGGCCCGGGGTGTGTGGGAGCTGACCGAAGGCTTCCCTTCGTCCAGCGAACCGGGGAACGCCGGCACCCTCCCCCTATCGGGGCTCGCAGGTTCATTCTGACGCTGACCCGCGGCTACGCCGTGCGCGAAGCGGCGAGCGCTTGCGTGCGCAGCCAGTCTCGCATGGCGGGATCCTCGCAGAGACCGATCGCGAGATCGTAAGCATTTCCAGCCTCGACTTTGCGCCCAAGACGCAAGAGGAGGTGGGCGGCCACCGCCCAGTACGGCTGGTAGCTCGCAGCCTGGGCGCGAGGGACGACTTCGAGCAGATCCCACCCCGCCTGAGGCCCGTGCGCCTCGCCAACAGCGGCTGCACGCCCAACGCGGGCGCCCATCGTGGGCCCGAGGGCAACAAGGCCTTCGTAGAGCAACGCGATGGTGCCCCAATCCGTGCTGCCGGAACGCAGGCGCTGGGCATGGGCGGATTGAATCGCGGCTTCGAGTTGGAATCGCCCCATTCGGCCGCCCGATGCGGCTTGTCGCAGGAAGCTCTCGGCTTCGTCCAACATCGGGCGTGACCATCGCGATGGGTCCTGTTGCAGCAGCGGGACGTACGCGGCTTTGGCGTCGCGTCGAGCTTCGCGCCTCGCCTCAGAGTGCAGCATCAGCGCGAGCAGACCGAGTATTTCCGGTTCGCCGGGCATCAGCCGCGTAAGAAGGCGGCCCAAGCCGATGGCTTCGTCGGAAAGCCCTGTGCGCCGCGCATCGAGCCCCGCGACGTCGTCCCAACCACTCCCGTAAGCCGCGTAGATGGCTTCGGCGACCGCGTCCACGCGCTCCGGCAGATCCGACGGTCCGGGAACCTCAAACGGGATGCCGGCATCGCGGATCTTCGTCTTGGCTCGGCTGAGCCGCTGTCCCATCGTCGTCGGGCGGACAAGGAACGCCGCCGCGATGCGTGCGGCGTCAAGACCCAGCACCGTCTGCAACATGAGCGGGGTTCGCGCCATGGGGTCGATCCCGGGGTGCGCGCACACGAAGAGGAGCTTGAGCCGCTCATCCGAGAAACCTGAGCTGTCGTCGGCCATTTCCCGTGCCTCCTCGGCGGCGGCGAGCAACGACGGCATCGCTTCGGACTGAACGCGCGCACGACGCATCCCATCGATGAGCCGTCGCCGCGCCGCGGTCAGCAACCATGCTTCGGGCTCCCGGGGCGCGCCGGCGAGCGGCCACGTCTCGAGAGCATTTCGAAAAGCGTCGCCGAGGGCGTCTTCGGCGGCCGCAACGTCGCGCGAGCGAACGCTCAGGAAGGCCATGATGCGGCCGTAGGATTCTCGCACCGCCAGTTCGGCGGTGCGCCGCGCGCTGTCGTTCATCGCTTGGCTCAGTGGTCGATGGGCGGCATCGTGGGGCGAACCTCGACGCCCCCGCCAGGTCCAGCGGGATACCGTGCTGCCCAGGTGAGTGCCGTCTCGAGGTCCGGAACGTCGATGATGAAGAACCCCCCCAGCTGCTCCTTGGTGGCGGCGAAGGGGCCATCTTGGACCAAGCGCTGACCCTGCTCATAGCGAACGGTGGTCGCCGTGTCGGGCGGCTCGAGCCCCGCTCCACGAACGACAACGCCCGCATTGAGGAGCGCCCGCGCATACGGGAGGAAGGCACCCCAGAACGCATCCTTCTTGGCCGGATCGGTGCGGGCCTCAAACTCGTCGGGCCCCAGGTAGAACATCAGGGTGTATTGCACAGCGTTCCCTCTTCCGACGAGCGGTAGCACAGGGCGAACCGTCGCCGCGACCGGAGCAGCGCGAAGCCTTCGCGCCGCTCCGGAGCGATGATTCCGGCACTAGCGCGCAAGCGCGGCCTCCACGGCAGGCTTGATCACTTGACGCGCGAACGTCAGGAGAGTCGTCGGCGTACTCGTCACTGCGCTTCGCGCCTGCGTGCGCCGCATGCGTCCGCAAGCCAGCGCAGAGTACATCTCGAGGAGCAGGTCGGCGAACGCGCTTGGCATGCCCGCGCCAACCATCCCGTGCTTCGCTTGCTCGTCGGTGACCTCGACGGCGGTCACCGGCCGGCCGATGCCTTCGCTCAGGATCGATCCCACCTGGAGCTGATCGAGATCCTCGGGCCCCTGAAGCTCGAGCATCTGAGCTCCCGTCGAGCGCTCATCGGTGAGGCCGCGCACAGCACTCTCTGCGATATCGCGCGTTGCGATCCAGGGGATTTTCATCGAAATAGGGTAGCGGGTGTACATGGTCCCGGCTTGGGCGATGGTGCCGACGTGCTGCAGAAGGTTCTCCATGAACGAGCCCGGCCGAAGCACGGTCACGTTCGGCACCGCGGTCGTGAACGCCCTCTCGATGAAGGGGTTGCAGCCGATCGGCCCGACGCCCGAGTTGTGCTGCGCACCGATGCTCGAGACGACGACGGCGCGGCGAACATGGCAACGCCGAGCGGCCGAGGCGGCGCGCTGAGCGATATCTTTTGCCCAAGCCATGTAGTCGACGGGCTCGAAGGCAATCGGCGTCAGCCAGAACAGCGCGCCGGCGCCTTCGAGCGCCCGTTCGACGACGGCGTCCTCGTCGATCGAGCCGCGCACGAGCGTCACTCCATTCGCGGTCGCAGCAGCGACCTTCTCGGGATGACGGCTAATGACCACGACGTTGTGCTTGGCTTCGAGCAAGCGTTTGACGACGACGCGTCCGATGTTTCCGGTTGGGGTGTTGACAACGATTCGCATGACTCTAGCTCCTTGAATCTGCTGGTTGGGGTGGCGGCTGCGAACGCTTTCATCGTTCGCGAGACGCGGCGTAGCGGCTGAATTCCCTTCCTTTCTTGAGGAAGTCGGCTGACGACGTCCCGCTTCGACACCCCGACACTTTTTTGCGTCTTTTTTTTTCACATCTTTCGACGAAGAACGCCTCGCAGGCCTTCGCGACCCGAAACCGTGTCGCGTCGCCCGTGCCATGGCAGCCTCGACCTCGCTGAGGCGCCGGCCAGCCGATAGGCGAAAAGGCGCGCAGGGGGGATCGACGTTCACCGCGTCGGGCGATGGCACGACTGTCCCCAATCGTTTGCATCGCAGCCGGCGTTGGCGGGCCACCGCCTCGTCAGGTCCGAGGACCGGCTGGGCCACGCTACGCTGATGATGACGATGCGCTACGCGCACCCCGCTCCCGGAGGCGGCCGCGAGTTCTGGCGGCCCTCGGGCTCTCGATGGGAACTGTGACGGCAACCCGACGGCAACGGAGGCAGGGCGCTTCGTGCAAGAGTTTGTAATTGCGCATGAAACTGTGCGCCCCGGGGGGGGCTCTGCCCGGCACGCCCTCCGCGCCGATGGCATTCACGATCTGTTGCGCGATCAAACGCGGCGTACGCGCTCGACTGAGGGGCGACTTCCTCGCGGCGAACCCGACGCGCGACATGTACTCGGCTTAGCGGGCGGGCGAGCAGGCAGGTGAAGTCGGCGACGTGCGCGGCATGACTGGCAAGCGCGCTGGCGATCCGGCGCGAGGGCAGAGCCGGGGGCGCCTTGCTCCGGAAACCACGGAGAAACGAGCACCGCCAGGGGAGGCGGAATCTGAAGTCCCGATTGCTTCCGTCGGCGGATTCCATAAAACTCTTCTCTTGTCATGATCCGACTCGCCACCGCGGACGACATTCCCGCGATCACTCAGCTGGTCCGGTCGCTGGCCCGCTACGAGCGGCTCGAGTCGGAATGCACGACGACCGAGGACGACCTGCGCACGCACCTTTTTGGCCCCCGGCCCTACGCCGAGGTGTTTCTCGCCGAGGAGAAAGGGCGCATCATCGGCTTTGCTTCGTTCTTCCACAACTTCTCGACCTTCCTCGGTCGGCCCGGGCTTTACCTCGAGGATCTCTACGTCTTGCCCCAGGAGCGGGGGCGCGGTTGGGGCAAGGCCCTCTTTGTGGCCGTGGCGCGCGTCGCTTTGGAGCGAGGCTGCGGTCGCTTCGAATGGCAGGTCCTGCATTGGAACGAGCCCGCCATTGCCTTTTACCAATCGCTCGGCGCCGACATCATCGAACAATGGCGTGTCTTTCGGATGACTGGGATTCGGCTGCGCGATCTCGCTGAAACCCCGGCCGCGGCCCCAGCCTGAGCCTCGATCGCCGTGCGCCGCGTGGCCAGGGGAAGCGTACAGCGACTTGCCGCGCAAATGGTGCGAACTGGTGGTATGAGCGCGTGCCGCTCACGAGCGCGGCGCCGCACGATGCCAATGGCGTCGTGGCCGACGGGCTCGGCAGCTCCCTCACGCCCGACAGCGGCGCAGCTGGGGCAACCCTTTGCGTCGGATGCCATTCGGTCGCCGGCAGCGACACGGCGCACACGCCGTCAGTGAACGGTCACGACGAAGTCTATACCCCGGTGCCGTGAGCTCACGACGGAGCAGCGCGTTTGCCAGGGGCGCGGCGCAACTCGTAACGAAGTGTTTGCCAACTGAAGCGCGTGGTCGCGCGAGATCCCGAAAGCAGGGACGGGAATCATCTGTCACTTCAGAGTTCCCGGGGGGGCCGCCAGATACGCCGCTCGCAGGTGTTCCACGAGCGCTCGGACCGCGCGCGTACCCCTGTGCTCCGTCCGGTGAAGCGCGCATACGTTCACCGGCGCGCTCCGCCAGGCAGGCAGGACCACGCGCAGCGCCATGCTCCTCGTCTGTTTCGTGACGAGCCACTCTGGCAGGAGCCCGATCCCCACGCCAGCCGTCGCCAGCTCTCGAACGGCGTGCGGCGCGTTGCTGCGAAAGACGACGTTCAGACGCACGCTCGCTTCGCGCGCTTCATCGTGAAGCGTCCACGTGTCGGCGAGTCCGGGCAGGGCGTAGGTCAGCGCGTCGTGCTTCGCGAGCGCCTCCGGTGTCTTTGGCTCGCCGCGCCTTTTCAGGTAGGCCGGTGAGGCGACGAGGAGCCGGTGAAATGTCGCGAGCGGATGGGCGATGACGTCCGCGGTTCGCGCCGGGAGGGTGCCCACGCGGATGGCGACATCTACGCCCTCGAGCGCGAGGTCGAGCAGGCGATCTTCGAGGCGCAGATCGACACGGAGCCCGGAGTTCTTCGTCATTAGCCCGGCCATGTGCGGGACGACGCGCTCGAGACCGAAGGTGACCGGCGCCGTGATCTGGAGCGGGCCTTCGTGCCCGGCTCCTCGCCCGGTGGTCTGCGCTTCCTCGACCTCTCGAAGCACGCGAAGACACGCCTCGTAGTAGCGGCGCCCCTCCGCCGTGATCTCCATCCGCCGGGTGGTGCGTCGGAGAAGCGTCCTCCGAAGGACCCCTTCGAGCGCCGAGATCTGGCGGCTCACCGCGCCCGACGAGATGCGCAGTTGCTTTCCCGCCGCCGAGAAGCTGCCCGCTTCCACGACGCGCACGTATGTCGCCATCTTGTCGAGAAGGTCCATCGGCTGACGGTGCCCGATTCGTGACTTGATTGCAAAAGTCCTCTTCTGTCGACCCAGCTACCGACGCTCGGTCGAAGAGCGCACCTTCGTTTTAGAGTCTTAGAACCAAGCGCTTCCGAGCGCGAACGAAGGAGCATGGACATGTCGAGCGCATTTGAAGGCAAGGTCGTCCTCGTCACGGGGGCCAACTCGGGGATTGGTGAGACGGCGGCGGTCCGGCTGCAAGAGGCGGGAGCCACGGTCTTCGGGCTCGTGAGGCGCGAGGACGCGCTCGCTGCGGCGCGGTCGCGGCACCCGCGCATCCACTGGCTGCTCGCTGATGTCACGAACGAGGCGCAGGTGACCGCGGCCGTGCAGACGGCCGCGAAGGAAGGGGGCCGGATCGACGTCGTCGTGAACAACGCAGGCAGCGGCACCTTCGCGCCGCTCGAGCAGTCGACGGCCGAGATGGTGCGCAGCCAGTTCGAAGTGAACGTGTTTGGTCTCACCAACGTCACGCGTGCCGCGCTGGGTGCCCTGAAGTCGAGCCGCGGAAGCATCGTGAACATCGGCAGCGCCGCCGGCCACAGGCCGATGCCGGGTGGCTCGCATTACGGCGCTACCAAGGCCGCCGTGGAGTCGCTCACGCGGTCCTGGGCCGTCGAGCTGGCGCCCTTCGGCGTCCGTGTGAACACGATCGCGCCAGGACCGACGGATACCCCTGTGTTCGAGAAGCTCGGTCTCCCCAAGGAGGCGATCAGCGCCGCGAAAGCGCAGTTCGTGAAGCAGGTACCGCTCGGCCGAATCGCGAGCACCGACGAAATCGTCCACTGGGTCGTCGCGCTTGCCGATCCGAGCGTCACCTGGGTGACGGGGCAGGTTCTGTCGATCGATGGGGGGATGAGCCTGACGTGAACGAGCGTCTACGTCCAAACGGTTGGCGATTCACGTCCGAGAGCGAGACGTCGAATGCGATCGACGCGCGGCGGGGGGCACCGCCGACGGCCTCATCACCGAGCGCGAGCCGGTACGGACAATCCTCGCCCACCTCGGCATCGCGAGGCTCGGCGCCATCCCTTCGATCTGTCCCCGTGTCCGGCGGACTGGCGCAATGAGCTCGAACGGCGCAGCGCAGCCAAGGCAGCCACGGGACGTCGGCGGGAGCGCGGCGCCGGGTCTCGGATGACCGCTGCGCTCGACCTACGCCGCTCGGCTCGCGGTGCATGGCCGTTCGGGCGTATGGTCGGACCGAAATGCATGCGCGCAGCGAACCGCGCAGGCTTTTGCCGTGCCTGCTGGCCGCCGTGAGTGTTACCTGCGCTTGCAGGTCTCCGCAACGAGCCGGTGCGGCAGCGATTTCGAGCGACGCGAGGCCCGGCCCGGGCGCTCCCGTGGTCGGGTGGCCAGGGCGGTCAGATCGTCAATCGGGCGCCCTTCGGCAGCTACTACGCGTCCGCGTCGTACGGCCTGACGGGCGAGTCGGTCGACGGACCCTATGGTGGTGTCGTCGGCGCTGCGGCTGCAAAGTAACTGGCCGCTTATGCCCTCCAATAGACGCTTCGCAGCTTCCGCTGGAACTCAAACTTGCACAGGGCCATGCTCACCTTACTTGCTCATGCCCGCTCAGCGAACACGACATGATGAAAGCGAACAAAGGTGCGATCGATCAGCGACGGCGTAACGCCAAGCTCCGCGACCCGCTGCAGCCCGTCAGCGTCCGCGCAGACCCTGAAACCGTGTCGAGCAAGAAGCTGCCGCATCTCTTCGCGTGAAAAGACCGTGCGCGCTGGTTCGTTCCTCCAGGCGCTGACGTGGTTTCCGAGGACGCGACCGACCCAATTCGGCTCATTGTACGTAAGCAAGAGGCGACTCCCAGAGGCCGAACGTGCCGCCATGGCTCCTACGGCGGCGTCGACCTGGTCAGTCGTTAAGTAGCTGATGACGCCCTCGAATACCCAGGCGGTGGGCGCGTTCGTCGAGTGTCCAGCTCGGTTTAGCGCGTCTCCGAGCGATTCGCGCGTCAGATCGACCGCCACGTAGCGAAGCTCGCGGGCGACCGGCCGCACGTGGTCGACGCGCGATCGTTTCAGCGCTTGGGTGGCCGGGTGATCCAATTCGAAAACAATACACTCCGAGATCCCGGGCAAACGATATGGGCGGGCGTCGAGGCCGGCCCCGACGATAACGACCTGCATTGCCGGTGGCAGCTTGTCCAAGGCGCGGTCAATCATCACCGTGCGCGGCCCAACAAGGCGCTCCATGACTTCGGCTATTGCCATGACGACAAACTCTCGGAGGCTGCGCGGCCAGCCCCCTCGCAGTCGGCGCTCCGTCACCTCACGCAGGTTGTCTGGCAGAAGCTGCATCGCGAACGGGTCACTGAAACCGCGCAGTCTCGCGCGGGCGTGTGCGGTCGCGCGCCCCATCGCCACGTATGCGGCGGTCTCACTTGGCCGGTCATTCTTCACGGGCACTGAGCCTAGGACATGTTCGACGGCCGTCGCCGCAGGATTCGCTCGCGCAGCGCCCCGCGGCGACACCGCTGGGACGGCGCATGCGCGGTCGGGACCGTTTCCGCAATGGCGCTCAGGGACCTTGCGGAGCGCGGAGCGCATCGACTGCATCGACTGGAGGGCGCCGAGGTCGCCCTTCGCCGCATCGACGCTGGCGGGAACCTTCCCTTGTCCGGGGAGCGCGTGCGGGCGCGCACGCTCGCACCAACGGGTTCAGGTTCACGGCGGCAGCCTGAAACGGTAGAGATGATAGGGTCGACCGGAACGAAGTCGGTCCAACGCCGGTGGGCGCATGAAGGTATCGATGTAGAGGGGGATCGCGCTATCGGTGAAGAAGGCGTCGCCCCTCGGCCCTACGAAGACACCGTCTGCCCATGAGACGTCGCCCCGCTTGACGAGCGTCTGGAGCCCGCCCCGCGCGTCGACACGTGCGATTCCTCCATGCTCGACATCGGTGATGAGCACGCTCCCATCGGAAGCCGCCTCGATCCCATCGCTCAACGGTTTCTTGCCGACGCGCATCACGCGCGCCGATAAGGTCGACGGCGAAATGGCTGGGTCGAGCACATCTGCAAGGGGAACCCGGTAAAGCGTGTCGTTGCTCATGCTGGCCAAGAAGAGCCATTGGCCATCCGGGCTGATCGCGATCCCGTCCAGTCCCGCCTGAAAGTTGATCAAGCCATAGGCGACCCGATACGGACCGCCGCGGATCGTCATGACCCAGTCCTGCGCTTGGGTAGATGGATCTCCGATCAGAATTTCACGTGACCTCCACGTCGCTATGTCCAGAACGACCAGCGATGCAGCCGTGAAGCGAAAGGCGCTGGCGTTCGCGAGAAGGACTGTCTTGCCGTCCGGGGTGATGCGCAGATCTTGACCGAATCGCGCGACGCCTCGGTCGAGCTCGTGATCGAAGACCTTCGCGTTCGAAGTAAGGTCATACGCAATGAGACGCGTGCGTTCTCGATCGAGAGCCGCCGGTGCCGTCAACCAGAGCCGGTTCTGTCGGTCTACGGTCATTCCGAAGACGAACCGAAGATCGAGCTGGGAAGCGGCGTCCGGATACGGGTGCGGCTTGCCGTCGACCAGCTCGAAGAGGAACGCGTCGGTGAAGCGGTAAAGATGCGCGATCGGGTGGAGGTTGAAGAAGACGCGCCCGTCGCTCGAGCCAGCGACGTTGCCAGGAGGAAAGTCGAGACTCACAACCGCGGCAACGTCCTTGTCCGCGACGAGGGGCGTGCTGCTCGCGTCTGGGTAGGGCGTTCCCATTCCATACAGGAGCTTGAGAGTCACGAGCGCGAGGAGGAGCGTGGCCACTACGCCAGCGGCGGTGCGTCGGAGTATGCGAGCGATCTTTCGCCGAGCCATCACGAGCTCATTTCCTGGCGCACGAACATTCGCATCAACGCGTCGAAGGCGCGATCGGTGAGGAGACGGCGCAGCAAAGGGAGCAGCCTGGCGCCACCGCCGGTCGCGTAGCGCTGCGCGCGCATCGTGGGCAGCACGAGCTGGATGAGGCGCGCGAGCCCAAAAATGTTGACGTCGACCTGTTTCTTTCCCTCTGCGAGAGGAACATCTTCGAGCGCGCCGTAGGTTCCGTATCCGGCGTTGTTGACGAGGACGTCGATCCTTCCGCATTCGCGCAGGATCGCCTCGACCGCTCCGATCGACGTGTCGTCCGTAACGTCCAGCGCGAGCACGCGTGCGCCCGCCTCTGCCGGTGCTTTCACGCGGTTGACGCGCCGCGCGCCGGCGTAAACGCTGGGGCCGCGTGCCAAGAGCGCCTCGACCGAGGCCGCGCCGATCCCTGATGAGGCTTCTGTACCGAGTCCCGTCTTGCTCATATCGGCCCTTCCCGACGCAACTTTGTCTTCGTGGTCGAAACTTGACACTTTAGGCCATAAATGTCAAGTTTGACGAGTGGGCCGGAGTCTCCTTTGCCGACTGCAATCCGGCGAAGCCTCGTCCTGAGCGGATGACGGCCGCCTGTCCGCACGCCTATGGCAAGTCTCCGAGAAGGTCGCGGCGGAGGTCATGCGATAGGGCGGGAAGGTGGTCATGGTGGACAAACTAGTTCATACCTGTAAATTGCGTGCAATGGAGTTCGTGAACCAGACGCCGTGCGCGTCGCGGGCTGCGAGTTGATGGGCGCAGACTCGAACGAAGGTGGGGCACGGCGCGCGGCCATCCTCGAGACCGCCATGCGCGTCTTCCTTCGGTACGGCTTCAAGAAGGCGTCGATGGACGATCTCGCGCGCGCGGCGGGCCTGTCGCGTCAGGGGCTCTACTTACATTATCGAACGAAGGAGGAGCTCTTCAAGGCCGCTGTGGTCGCGCAGACCGAATTGCTGCGAGCGGCCCGCAAAGTCGCGCTCGCAAGGGAGGATCAGAGCGTCGAGGAGCGCATCGTGGGTGCCTTTGAAGCGACGCACGGGAGCTTCGTCGGGAGGCTTGGCTCGGAATACATGGGCGAGCTGATGGAGACCGCGGTGACTCTCGTAGGCGAGAGTGTCCATGAGCTCGATCGAGAGCTTGTGGCCGAGGTCGTTCGCCTACTCAAGAGCTCAGGCGTCGCAGACGCGTGGAAGACTCGTGGCGTTTCGGCAAAGGAGCTCGGAGAGAACTTGTTCGCGACCTCCTTGGGAGTGAAGCAGCAGGTCGAGAGCTCCGAAGCCTATCGCGAGAAGCTGCGGATCGCGGTGCGAATGGTATGCAGCTGTCACACGAAATAGCTCCACTCGATGAGCCACTTCTCCTTCATCAAGAGCGGTATTGGTCTTCTCTGGGTGTGGTTCTCATCGTGACGCCCTCACGCGCGGTTTTCGGGGCGCGCTCTCGGCAGGGCGATCCCGTTGGCGAGGACGGTGACGTCGGCCTGAAAGGTCGCGGCGACGAGAGCCCATGCCATTTCGAAGCGCTCGGTCTGGTTCCATCCGCGAGGCGTGAGGTTCGGCCCTCGCGAGCGGAACGCCTCGGCGCTTGGGACTGTCTGCTCGTCCAAGACTCGCTTGGCCTCGCTACCTGTGGCGATGGCGGGCGGGCGAACGAAGCGGTTCAAGTGGTGCAGGCGAGGATATCGCCCGCGACCAAACCCGAGAGCCGATGAGGGCGACTCTCGATCCCAGAGAGACACGCCGATAGAAAGCAAATCGTCCGCGACCGTCCTTCCACGGTGTCCTCTGCTCGATCGGCGCCTGCCGGTCCGCATCGACGAAGTACGTGAGGGCGAGCTTCATCGGAACGGGCTTGTGCGGCAGCCGACGCGTTGCCAGCTCGACGGAGCGCGCGACGTAACATCCCGTGTTCAGCGTGCCGGGCACTGTCCGAGCAGCACTTGAACACCGCCCGGAGTATCCGTGACAACGGCCAAATCCGGGTGCTTGTCGCCGTTCAAATTGGCGATTCGGAAATCGCCGGGCGCGCCCAGCGCCGGAAAAGCCAGCTGATTCTGGAAGGTACCGTCGCCGTTGCCGAGAAGGATGCTCACGCTTCCGGAGCCGGCATTGGACACCACGACGTCGACAAAACCGTCGCTATTCATATCGGCCAGTGCAACGGCCCCGGCTTCGACGCCAGCCTGGTAGACCGCGGGTATCCCGAAGGTACCGTCCCCCTGTCCGAGCAGCACGGTAACCGCGCCGCCCTGTGCGAGGCCGCTCGTCGCGACCAGATCGGCTTTGCCGTCGCCGTTCACGTCGCCGACCGTGGCGACCTCCGCGGGGCTCTGCATAGGGATCGAGGCGGCAGCCGCGAACGTCCCGTCCCCCTGCCCGAGGAGAAGATCGATGGCTGTCACATCGGGGATGACGATGTCGAGCTTGCCATCCCCGTTCACGTCGCCGAGCGTCGGAGTAGGCTCCACCTCGGTCGCGTCATAGCCCCCATAGTAGACCGGCGCCTCGAACGTCGCGTCTCCCTTGCCGAGGAGAACGCCGACACCCAGGCCGGTCATGACGAGCAGATCGAGATGACCGTCACCATTGAGGTCGGCCGTGGCGACGCTCGTCGGGTAGGTGCCGGTATCGACCGGATTGGGTGTGACGAGTGCTCCCGTGCCGTCATTCAGCAGCACGTAGCCCATCGCAGTCGCGTAGGTACTCAGCACGACGGCGTCGGGGTGGCCGTCCTCGTTGAAGTCTCCGACGGCGAGCGCGTCGGCCTCCGTCGCGAGCGGGACATCGACAAGCGACCGAAACGTGCCATCGCCATGGCCGAGAAAGACTCCGACGCTTCCCGTCTCGTACGCCCTTGCCGTGACGAGATCGAGCTTGCCGTCGGCGTCCATGTCCGCAACCGCCACGTCGGACGTCGGAAGAAACGGGGTCGGCGTGGGAAGCGCCGGAGCGTCCTCGAACGAGAGCGAACACGAAGAACTCGTCGCGGCAGCGCCCGCATCCGGCGAGCCGGATCGGTATGCGAACAGAGTCGCGCCGGACGGAACAATCAGCGATCCCTGAGCAGCGGCCAAACTGACCCGTGGCGTCAGACTCGTAAACCCTTCTTGGAAGACGAGCGGCGTTCCGGTGTTCTCGAACCAGACGACCGCTCCGGTGACAGAGTCGAGCGCGTACACAGTGCCGATGCTCGAGCCCGTGTAGACGAAGTTGCCCACCACGAGCGGCATCATGGAGACGTCGTTGGCGTCGCCGGCGAAACTCCACGCCGTGGTCGTGAGGCTCGGATCCGCAGCATGGAGAACGCCCGACAACACGAAGTAAGCGCCGTTCGGTCCAAACGCCACCGGCAGATCCGCAGTGAACCCTCCGAGTTTGGCGCCGGAAGCGACGTCGACGATCTCGTTTCCGTCGAGCGGGTCGCGAACGAAAAGGGACGTGCCGAGCAGCGTGGACGTCGTCGTTTCGCCGCCCTCGCAGGGACCTCGGTCGAGCCAGTTCTGGGCGCCCGTAAGGCGATCGAACCCGTAGACTTCCTGACATCCGTCCGTGATGAAGACTCCAGCGTCAGAAACAACGGGCGAACCTTCGCTTCCCTCGTACGTCTCTGCGCGCCAGGTGAGGCCCCCTCCGCCCTCGTCGTACGCATACACGGTCCCCCCGGTCCCCTCTCCATACACGTACACGAGCCCGCGGTAGGCCGCCGGCGGCGCGTCGTAAAACGCTTGGTTCGGGTCGAGGGCCGTCGACCAAATCACCGACCCGCTCATGGCATCATACGCACGGAGATGCCCTTGAATTCCCGTGTTTAATTCGTCGAGCTCGAAGACCCGCCCCTCGTCGTAAGCGATCGACGCCATGGTGGCTGCACCGAGGTCGGCGCTCCATAGCGTCGTCCCAGTCGACTGATCCAGGGCGTACAGCATCGGATCCACCGCCCCAGAGCCCGCGGTCGTGACGTAGACGATCTCGTTGATGATGAGGGGGTAAGACACCGCCTGACCCAGATTCCGCGTCCACTGGCGCTCGAGAGGCGGGATCAATGTCGAGTCGGCGACGGCGTTGTGGTGCGCCGTATCGACGAGGTACGAGGCGGCTGACGTCGGCCATGCGTTTTCATCGACTGCGCCAGCGTCGTTCGTCGCACCGGGCAACGCGTCTCCGCCTGGCCCATCCGCCGAGCCCGCCGCATCGCCGCCCGAGAGCGACCCGAGGGCACTCGCGTCGGGACCGCCTGCGGGCACGCTGCCGTCGACGTCCGGGCATGCTTGGCCCGATTGGCCGAACCCGCATGGGAGAGAAGAAGCTCCTGGGCCCTCGCCCACAACCCGTCCCCCACACGCCGCCGCTATGAGAGAGGCGGCACACGCTGGGACGATTTCCCCCAGAAACCGCATGAGCGACGTCTATCACGCCACCGACACCGCGCCATTGCACGGACTTTCGGCAACGCCGTGCGTCTGCTGCTTTGCGCAAACGGCCTCCGGCCTCGCCGGCGATGGGTACGATGCCGCGGGTCATGGCATTCGACGGTCGAATCCTCAACGGCATCGGGGTGCTCGGCGCCGTCGTCGAGACGAGGAGCTTCGCTCGCGCATCGAGAGCGCTGGGCCTTACACCCTCTGGGGTGAGTCGCGCGATCGCACGGCTCGAGGAGCGCCTGGGCGTGCGTCTCTTGCAGCGGACAGCGCGCTCGGTGACGCTGACCGACGAAGGACACCGCTTCTACGAATCGGTGAGGCCGCTGATGCAAGGCATCGAGGACGCGGCCGGAGAAGCGGCCGGCTCCACCGCGCTGGCAAAGGGGATCCTGCGTGTCGCGGTCGACTCCCTCGTGGCGCGTGTCGTCATCGGTCCTCGCACTGGCGCATTCCTCCGCGCGCATCCCGCGCTCGATCTCGACCTTGTGGTGCGCGACCACCTGGGAGATCTTGTCGGCGACGGGTTCGACTGCGCCGTTCGCTTCGGCGACCCCGAGCCGTCGACGCTGGTCGCGAAGAAGCTCACCGACACCCGCGTCGTCACCTGCGCATCGCGCGGCTACCTGGAAGAGCGCGGTCGCCCAGGGCACCCTCGCGATCTCGCTCGGCACGACGCGATCCAGTTCCGCGATCCTGCGACGGGGCGCCCCTTCGAGTGGATTTTCGTTCAGAACGGTCGAGTCCTGTCCGTCACGCCGAAGACCCGGATGATCGCGAACGATGTGACGGCGGCGCTCGCGGCGTGCATTTCTGGAGTGGGTATCGTGCAGAAGCTCGAGATTGAGTTGCGCGCCACACCTGGGCTCGACCTCGTCGACCTCTTCCCGGACTGGGCCGAGGAGCGCTACCCCCTCTACGCCTACGTTCCATCACGCCGGCACACGCCGGCCAAGGTGCGGGCGTTCCTCGACTTCGTCGCCGCCGCGTGCGTGCCGCCGCGGCCGTCGCGCCGAGCGTGACGTTCCGTCATCGTGACCCTGACCCGTAGTCGCTTTCTCGCGTCGCCCCACGGGCGCATGTTTGCCCGCGGAGGTGAGGAGCATGGCCAGCTCGTTGAAGGACAAGGGCGTCGTGGTCTTGGGAGGCGCGTCGGGCATCGGTCTCGCGACCGCGCTGGCGGCGGCCGCGAGGGGTGCGGTCGTGACCGTGACATCGCGCAGCCGCGAGCGGGTCGCACAGGCTGTGCAACGGATCGGTGGCCCAGCCCGCGGCGAGGTCATCCATCTGGAGAACGAAGAGGAGACGAGAGCGCTGTGCAAGCGCGTGGGCGCGCTCGATCATCTCGTCTACACGGCGGGCGACGAGCTCCTCCTCTCCCCGGTCGCCCGGGTCGACGTCGCGGCCGCGCGGCGAGCGTTTGAGGTGCGAGTCTTCGGCGCGCTCGGCGCGGTGAAGCATGCAGCGGCTGCGATCAGGCCGGGCGGCTCGATCGTGCTCACGCACGGCATCGCCGGCGCACGTCCGCAGGCCGGCTGGGCGGTCGGCGCCGCTGTGTGCGGGGCGATGGAAGCGATGACGCGGGCGCTCGCCGTCGAGCTCGCCCCGCTGCGGGTGAACGCCGTCAGCCCCGGGTTTGTCCGCACCTCGCTGTGGAACCCGATCCCGGAGCCCGAGCGCGAAGTGCTCTTCCGCGAGACAGGCGCCAAGCTCCTCACAAAGCGGGTCGGTGAAGCAGCCGAGATTGCCGAAGCTTACTGCTACCTGATGGAGAACACGTTCACCACCGGCCAGACCCTGGTGGTCGATGGCGGAGGGGTGCTCGTTTGAAGCCGGATGGAGTCGATCGAAGGACAGCCCTGCGGTCTTCCATGACGAAGCGACCGGAGCGGCCGCTCTACGGCCTTCCATGACGAAAAGACCGGGCCGGCCTCAGCATGGCGCACGGTCCGGTCGCGAAGCCTGCACCAGGCACGGAGCGTCTTGCATGACATGCTGTACCCGAGGTGCCGTGTGGATGGTCGCCGCAAGCGGACACGTACGCTTACGGGCCCCTAAACCCCGACCGGCTTGGCGTCCGTAGATTGGCCCATGCTGACCGACCTATGCCAGCGACTCGAGGGCGAAGGCTTCCAACTGTACGAGCCAGGCCCTGAAATTTGGGTCTTCAAGCAAGGTGTCAGGCTCGTTATCCGCGCTTCTTCGCTTGCCTTCGAAGTTGCGCCTCCGAACGGTCCCCCACGCTCGTTTGACGACGAGGACGCACTTATCCAAGCGCTACGAGATTTTCCGAACTGGCCCGAAGCGTCTGCGTCGTGCCCGCCTGCCCGTCCGTCACTTGCGCGGCGGCCGGCACGGTAAAGGGCGCTTGGCTGGCCGCGGCGCCCAACGTACGCGTAGGTGCCCGCGCTCCCCCTTCCTCGGCTCGTGGCCATCCGCCGCCAAGCCTCGACGGCCTCCCGAAACAAACTGCCGCGTGGCAGTGGGGAACTGGGGTCGCGTGTCCCAGTGTGACGCCCCTCTGCTCACTTAGAGCGCCCCCTGGCCGCCGTCGACGTAGTGATTGTGACCGGTGATAAACTCCGCGCGGGGAGAGACGAGGAACGCGACCATCTCGGCCACCTCGGCGGCGCGCCCGGCTCGACCGAGCGGCACCCGAGAAAAGAAGGCCTCGGGGGTGAGGTGGAAGGCCTTCATGAGCTGCTCCCGCCCCTCGTCCCCTCCGGGGGTCGTGACCGGCCCGGGGGTGACGATGTTCACGCGAATCCTCGCCGGCGCGAGCTCTTTGGCAAGGCAGAGGGTGAAGTTGCTCAGCGCCGCCTTCGCCGCGCCGTAGTGCGCCACGGGGCCGCCAAACGGCAAGGCTCCCCCGGCCGACACGTTGATGATGGAGGCAGAGGTCCCCTCGCGCAGTGCAGGGAGAACGGCGTAGGTGAGGCGCACGGCAGAGAGAAAGTTCAGGTTGATCGACTCGACCCACTCCGCGTCGGAGATGGCCTCGCTGTTAGGAAGGTGGACGCGCGTCCCGCCCGCGTTGTTGATTAGGATGTCGAGCCCTCCGAGGGCGGCCAGAGCCTTTGCTCCGATCGCCTTCGCGCCCGCCTCGGTGCGGAGATCCCCCTCGATGAACGTGGCGCCTGTGGGTGTCTCCGTGTGTCGCGCTCGCGCGGTGACCACGATCATGGGGGCGCGGAGTACCCGTCAGCATTGCGATTGCCGAGCGAAGACAGAAATTCGCGTATCGCGAGGCTGGCTTCACTTCTTCTTTTGTAAAACGTCTCGTTGTGGCCGACGCCGTCGAGCCAGAGATGTCGCTTCGGCTCTGGCGAGGCCGACCACAACGCTTCCGCCATGTCGAAGGGCACGACCCCGTCCGCACGTGAGTGAATGAACAACTTGGGAACGGTCACTTGATTAATCCTGTGCAGATTGTCGAAGTGCGTGCGTACCAGCAGTTGCGTCGGTAACCATGGCATGTAGCGACCAAAGAGTTCCGGCGTGCTCGTGGAGGCGGAGAGCAGGATAAGCCCGCCCACCGGGCGCGAGACTGCCAACCATGTCGCCGGTCCGCCGCCGACCGACTCTCCGAAGGGTATGATTTTAGCGGCCTCTGTATGCTCGCGCAGCCAGGCGTAGGCAGCGCTGGCGTCGAGCTCAAGACCATGCTCGGACGCAGTGCCCTCGCTTGGACCGTAGCCACGATAATCGATCGCGAACAAGTTGGCGCCTAGGGTTGCGAAAAGCTCGAGCCGATCGCTGCGGCTCGCGAGGTTTCCCGCTCCCCCATGGAAATAAAGCAACGTTGGCAAGGTCGGATCTCGATCGTAGTAGCGAGCGTAGATGCGCACACCGTCTTCTGTGCGCAGCCAAACATCAACCCCCGAACCGTTCATCACAGCATTTCGGTGGTGCCAACGGATCATGACCTCTTCGCCCGCAACAAGCACAAGAGCCGAGCAGACGTATGCAACGACCAGCGCCACGCCCAACCGACGCGCAAACCTGCCCCATCTGAAATTTTCAGGTTTCGTCATCGATCAACCCTCGTCGTGTAACCTTCTCGAGAGAACGTCGCCGCTGGCCTCCGCACTCGACCCACAGGTTGCCTTCAGGCGTCGTCTGGCCAAGGTCGTGTTGGAAGCTGGCCGCCAGCCGCCACGATGACCTTGCGCATGCAGACCGACACATGGCCGAGCTGGCCAGGACCCGCCCGGCACGCTGTCGCCACCTGTATCGTCAACTCTATGCGATGGGCTTCATGAACGACCACATGCCCCCCTCGGGATCGCGCGCGCTGTACTCTCGGTAGCCGTACGGCTGATCGACCGGCTCGTACGCAATGCGAGCGCCCTGCGCCTTGGCGTGGCGGAAGTGGGCGTCGACGTCGTCGACCATGACGGCCATCATGGCGGTCGACACCCCCGCGGTCTGCGGGGACACCAGTTTGTCCGCCACCTCGGGGTGCAGCCACAAGACGCCGTCGCCGGCCTGCAGCTCGCCGTGCACGACGCGCCCGGTGTCGTCGCGCGTGAGCTTGCCGGGGCCGAGACCGAACACGCGCACGAGGTACTCGAACGCGGTCTCCATGTCGGCGTAGACGAGGATCGAGATGCGCTTTTGAACGTTGGTATCGAGCATAGTCATGTCCTCCATGATTCCTATGAGGTCCAGAGTCAGCCTCTCGTCGCCGCCGGCGGTTTCGATTGCATGGGCGAGGCGCGCGCGTAGACGCGACATCGCCTCGAGGCTCGCGTCGAGGCCGGCGAGGTGCTTCTTCATCGCACCGTCGAGGTCCCAGCCGGGGTCGCCGAGCGAGCGCCGGATGTCCTCGAGCGAGAGGCCCAGCTGGCGAAGCACGCAGATCCGGTAGAGCCGCTCGACGGTGCGGTCGGAGTACAGGCGATGCCCTGGCTCCGCTCGGCCGCGGGCAAGAGGCCGATCTCTTCGTAGTAGTGCAGCGTGCGCACCGTCAGCCCCGTCGCCGCTGCGAGCTCGCCGACCTTTCGTGCCATTCGAAGAAGCTACGACCTCACGTCGCGTGAGGTGCAAGCGGAAACCGTCACGAGCCCAGCCGCGCGCCGCCGCCGTATCGTCCGTCGACCATTGACGGAACCCGCGCGACCGTGCGTGCATCCCACCTCACTGACCGAGGACGTACCCACATGGCGACATGGCGACGACGACTCTGGTGACCGGCTCGACTGGGACGATCGGTTCGAAGGTGCTGGCGGCGCTGGCCGAGACGGAAAACATCGAAGTGCGCGCGGGCGTGCGCTCAGGCGACAGAGGGCTTGCGGTCCGGGCGGCGAACGTCAAGCCGATCGATTTCGACTTCGAAAAGCCCGACTCGGTGTCCGCCGCGCTCCGCGGCGTCGAGCGCGCGTTCCTCTTGCCGCCGATGGGCGACAACCCGGTCGCGATCTGCAACCGCTTCGTCGATCAAGCGAAGCAGGCGGGCGTAAAGCACATCGTGAAGCTCTCGGCCTTCGGCTGCGACATGGATCCCGGCATCCTGCTCGGCCGCGCGCACCGCACCGTCGAGAAGCATCTCGAGGCATCGGGCGTCGCGTGGACGTTCCTCCGGCCGAACAATTTCATGCAGAACTTCATCAACTTCCATGGCCCCGACAAGCAGGGGAACAACTTCCTGCCGTGGGGCAACGGCGCTGTGAGCTTCATCGCCGCCGAGGACATCGGCGCCGTCGCCGCGCGCGCTCTCTCGAGTGAGGGGCACGCGGGGGCACGCGGGCAAGGCGTACACGCAAGTATGTCGACGTGCCGGAGGAAGCGGCGAGAAAGGCGGTGCTCGATCGGGGAATACCGAATGGCGCCGTCGACGCGCTGATGGAACTCCATGCAGTGGACAAGGCGGGCTATGCCGCCGCTGTGACAACATCGGTCAAGGACGTGACCGGTCGGGCGCCGAGGGCCTTCAAGGAGTTCGTCCGTGAGAACGCTGCGAAGTGGAAGGCCTGACGCGCGGGGCGCGTTCTACGGGCACCTATTGATACAAGTTTGGAGCGCGAAGCAGTCCGGATCGGAGCCGCATGTATCGTTGACGGGTGCGAAGCAGGGCCCCGGGGGGGAAGACCGGCCTCGCCGACGACGCGGACATCGAGGGGTATCACCAGTTCGCGCGGGACCCGGATGCGTGGGGAATCTACTACGCCACCGTGCGCGTCCTCGCGCGCCTATGATGCGGGCCGCTCCTCGTCCGAGCGATGTGGACGCTTGCAGCAGCGCCGGTGAACCGGTACGACCGGATAGACCGGTACCAGTTTAGACCGGGGACCTGGGTGACACTCGAGCGCAACGCCCTACCCCTTTGCTCGCCTCGACTTCGACAGACCCAATGCGCCATCTTTTTGACTCCAGCGCTGCTCGCTCTCGCTTCCGGATGTGGGAGCAGTTCCGAGAGGAGCGCCCCTTTGACATTCGATCTGATTGAGGATTCCGGTGCGGACCCGCCAGTGGCTGATTCCGGCACGGATGCCGATGCGGACGCCGCGATTCTCCACGATGATGCGATGGACGCCGCAGCCCTGCCCGATTCCGGAGCTTCGGTTGTGGGGGAGAGCAGCCCAGATCAGTAATCGGCGGTCGTCAATCGAATATGCCTGCGGTTGTTCGTCTGGTAGCTGCCGCGCGGAGAGCATGTCGTTCTCGTCCTCGTGACGCGTACGGTCCACGCTCCGCCGGAGGGCAGCTCGAACGCGTAGCCACTCTCCTGCCGCAGCGCGCGCACGAGCGGCTGAACGTACGGCCCCGGCGCGACCGCGCGGCTGGCAGCCGCCCGTTGCGGGTCATGTTGCGCGGCGTCGATGCGCCGCTCGTGGCAGGCAAGGAGCTCGAAGCGACGGCGCTCGCGGCCCTCTTCGGCACGGTTGATGAGCGGGAGCGGATGCGCGCGTTTCTCGAAAAGAGGCTCTCGATTTTCGTCCGCCAGTAAGGCGCTGCCGCCCCGCCTCGCCACGGCCCGGTTTGCGAGGTTATCTTTTATACGTGACCGCGTTCGACATCGTTCGGCTCGATCGCTTACGGGCGGCGCTCGCCTGCGGGCCAGAGCTCCAGCTCGGCGTGCTCTTCGGCTCCCGGGCGAACGGCCGGGCGGGGTCGGCAAGCGACTTCGACGTCGGAATCATCCCGTCGGATCCCCGGCTCTCGCTCCACGACGAACTGGCCCTTGCGGCCGCTCTATCGGGGGCTGTCTCGACCGAGGTCGACGTCGTGAGGCTCGACGACGGGCCGCCCTTGCTCGGGGCCGAGGTCGCGCGCGGCGGAGTCTGTCTATTCGAACGCGCGCCCGGAATCTTTGCCGCCTACCGCGCGGATTCCATTTCGCGGTGGATCGACTTCGAGGACACGATAGCGCCGCACCGCGCGCGATTTCTTGGCAGGCTCGCCGGGGGCCGCCGGTGACGAACGTGGCGCTCGTGGCGGCCAAACTCGCCGTGATGCAGGAGCACGTACGGCGCTTGACCGAGCGTAGGCCGAAGGCCGTCGATGACCTTCGGGCGGATACGCTCCTTCAGGACGCCATCGCCCTCAGCGTCCTCGTGGTCGTCCAAGAGGCGATGGATATCGCCCTTCACATCGCGTCTGATGAAGGCTGGGAGCTTGCTTCGACCTACCGCGACGCGTTCGTCGTCCTCGCCCGGCACGGCGTCATCGCGGATGACCTCGCCGCCTCGCTCGGAGGGGCGGCTCAGCTGAGGAATCGCATCGCGCACGGTTACGCGACCGTGGACGTCGAGCGCCTATGGATCGAGCTACCTCGGGGCATCGCGTCGTTCGGCGAATTCGGTCGCGCCGTCGCGTCGTTCCTTCAGAACGGCGGCACGCCGTGACGACCCTCGAGGTCGGGAACGCTCGCTTCGAGCGCGATCTCTTCGATCGGGGGCAAGCGCGGCCCATACACCCAGTGGCGGCCAGACAATCTTCCTTGGAGTGCGATCCTGTGCCGGCCTTCTCCAGTCTGGCGAGCACCAGCGCTGGGTGTGTACGACGCCGCAGCGCCGCAGCGCCAGCGAACAGTCATTTACGCTGACTGCAGGTTGCAACGGCGATCGCGTGCGCCGCGCCGAGGTGGACGCTTCGGCGTCGCGGGCGGCGATATGCGCCGGGGCGGGCAGCCAACGACGGGAGCGGAGCTTGGGAATCCCGGAGCGCGGATCGACGTCGGACGCAACTGTGAGCTGAGTGGCTGTCTGGGCGCTTTTTTTTTGGCGCCTTCGTCTTTTGCCGAGGGGCTATCGCCTGAATATTCCCAGGAGCACGAGAGCTCGCCGCCGGCGGGAGCGAACGAATGTGTGCCCGACGTGGGAGCGACGCGCGTGTCGACGTCACGGCTCGACCAGGCTGACGGGCGTGGGGCTGTCCGTCGTCGAGCCGATCCCGAGCTGGCCGTTGGCGCTGTCGCCCCAGCATTGCACGCCGCCCGCCGACGTCCCGTCGTGACAGGCGAAGCACATCGTCGCGCAAAGGCCGAGCGGCCATGCGTCGAAGCGGCCCCCGGTCACGGCCCACCGTCGCCTGCGACGACCGTCGCGGTCACCGCGAGCGGGAGCGCAGGAGCGCACAGGCCGCCCGGACTGCTCCCTCTGAGCGCGACGCTGATATTGCCGCGCTGGGCTCCGATCTTCGCGGCGGTGAACGTGATCGTGCAGTCGCCCTGGCCGTCGCTCGTCACGGCGAACGCGGAATTGTCCGACGTGCACTCGGGGACCGGCGCGTAGGTGCTCCCTAGCTCTTCTCCCGTCGAGACCGACCACTGGCTCGTCGAGTTCAGCGGCACGTCGGTGCCGAACCCGATCGTGGTCGAGCCGGCCGTGCTCGAAGTGCCCATCGACGTGTCCGAGACGCAAACTTGGGTCGACAGATCGATGGGGCAGGGCGTTTCAGTCACCCAGATCGGGAAGTAGCCGATCACGTTGCCACGAACCTCGACATACTGGGTCGGGAGGTTGACGACGCCCGTCGTGATGCCGATCGCGCCCGACTCCGAGTTGCCGAACTGCGCGAGATCGGGCGGCCACTGCACCGAGACCGCCACGTTGGCGGACGCTCCGGGCGCCAGCATCGACGTAGCAGGAGCAAACGTGATGCCGGGGTCGAGAGGCGGAACGGCCCCGAGCGCCAGCGGTACGGCAGCCCACTGCGCCTCGATCGAGCCCGTGTTCGTGAGCGTGAACGACTGCGGGGCGGGCGGGCTGGCCTGGCTGCAATCGAAGTCGAACTCGAGCGTCGGCGGACGATTGCCTCCTGAAGCAGAGGCGGTAATCCAGGCATTGACCCCGCGCGTGGGCAACGCCATCACCTCGCCGCCCTCGCCACCCGTCGCCCAATAGACGCGGTCCGAGTCGCTCGTCAGCGCCACCACCTGGAAGCCAAAGGAGCCCGGAGCGGAGTCGCTCAAGGTCACCGGGCGAGCGCCGTCGAGCGGGATCTGGCGAAGGGGAGCCCCGCCAGCGTACACGATCTGCCCGTCGGAGTGCGTAGCCTGCATGCCGCTGGCCACGGAATCGAGAGAGACCGGAGATCCGCCGTCGAACGGAACCGCCATGATCGTGTCCAAGGTGGGCGAGGTCCAGACCCAGTAGGCGCCGTTCCGGTCGACCGATAGGCCGCTCGCTTGGAGCGTGTCGCTCGAGGCCAGCGTCGTCGGTGCGCCTCCATCGAAGGGGGCCGCCACGATCGCGCTGGTGTAGGAGGGCTGGCCTGGGGAATTCTGGAACTGACGGATCCAGTACGCGTGACTTCCGTCCGCCGCGAGCGAACCCGGCTGGCCCCAGACTTCGGAGTCGCTCGCCACCGTCGTCTCGCCCCCGTCGGGAGCCGCGAGAACGATGTTGCTGCCTGCAATCCACACCACATTCGTGCCGTCGGTTGCGATGGCCGTGGGAGAGCCCGTGGTCGGAGCAAACGACGTCGCGCTTCCACCGTCGAGCCCGACCTCGTCGATTTGGCTCACGTCGGTCCAAAATAGGTTCTGCCCGACGAGGACGACCTGGCACGCGGGGGTCGAGAGGCTCGCGCTCGACGACGTGAGCAACACGTCTTGTGCCGGAAGACCGCTCTGCCCGAGAGAAATTGCAAGGTTCGGGTCCGTCGCGGGAACACCCCACGTCTTCGGGACGCGTCGGATCGCACAATAGTGGTCGATGCGGACGACGCTCACGTCATCCGTGACCTGCTCTGCGTAATAGACGTAGGAGGAATCGATCGCGATCGACACCGGGCTCGCGATGGGGCCGGAGCTGCCGGGCGGGTAGGACGAGGTGCTCGGGCCGAGGGCGAGGACCGTCGGGATGCACTGGGTGCACGTGACCGTGGCCCCTGCCTCGCTTGCTCCGTCGGGGGAGGCGCTGTCTCCGCCGTGACCCGTCGTGGCGTCGCCAACGCTCCCGCCCGATCCGGCCTCGCCGCTCAGCCCGCTCGCATCCGGCGGGGCCGTCGCGTCGACCGCCATGGCGTCGCCGTCGCCGGCCGACCCAAATGAATCGACGCCCGCGTCAGCGACCGTGGCGTCTACGATCGGCGCCCCCGAATCGGCCTCCGCCGCCGCGCCCCCGCCCTCTTCGCTTGCGCCATCGCGTTCGGTGCCGTCGCCGCTCGAGCTGCATCCGGCGACACCCACGATTGCTCCGATGATCGCGAACCGAACGGCTCGCCTCGATGTCACGCCCGGCATTGGCCCCCATCCTCGGCCGTTCATCATGCCAGACCATTGTGCCGCCGACATCCGTCAAATCCCCAGCCTCTCGGGTCACGTCGAACCTACGGCGAAGAGGCCTGGACCACTTGCCTGCACCCGATGGTTCTTCGAGAGGTCGCGAAGGAAATCGGCGGAAGCGCGTTGCCGATGCTTGGTCCCCGCTTTGGGAGCCTGTGGACGGCGCCCGGCTCGTGAGCGATGCTCACCGTACGGGGCCAAGGGGTGCGAGCGACCAGCGAGACAGCCAGCGGCAATCGGGTCGAGGCCCCCACGCCCCTCGGGGCGCCGTATCGCGAACCGTATTGCGGCAGTGGGGGGCCGGGCGTCGTGCCCGAGGAACTCTCCATCGTGACCCCCAATCGCGACCGTAGGCCCGGTGTCGCCGCACTTCAGCTGGTAGGCGCTCCGTTGGCGATTGCCCCGCTCTTGCAGATGTGGCTGCCGGCGGAGTTCGCGCTGACGGGCATGGCGGCCACAGCCGTCCTGATGTTCTGGCTCTACCGCCGGGGTCAAACGGCACAGCGCTTCGTCGTGCGGATGGCGGGTGGAAGCTTGTCGCTGAACCAATGGGGGATCAAGCAGCCGCTCGCCTACCTTCCCTTGTCTCAGCTCGCTGACGTGACGCTCGACACGAGGTCGATTCAACGCGTGGTCGAAGGAACCAGCATGGTGCCTGCTGTCCGGTACTCGGAAGGCCGCACAGCCCCCGAGGTCGACGTGGCGCGCATCGTCCTCATCGACTGCGACGGCACGACCGTCAACATGGGGGAGAGGTTTCTCGCGCACACAGACGCAGTGGATGCTCTGGGCAGGATCCGCGTCTTCTTGCGCAGCCACGGCTGGATCCCCGAGGACGAGCGCGACATGTGAGCGCGGGCGGCCAGACCCCTGTAGTGGCTCTTTCAGCCATCCGCACGAATCACGCAGCTCGCCGATAAATGATGGTGGAGGCCATTGAGGACGTGGAACGCGACGATGACGTCGCTGGACAGGAAGCGAAATCGATCTCGTCGCCTACAGCGGCTCTCAGTGACATGGAACGTGGAAGCCGCAGTGTGAAAACCAGCCATGCGCGTCGTCGCTCGTGATTTCCAGCAGGGCCCAGCGAAGGGCACGGGCCAGCTTGCGTACGG
>JBEKFX010000094.1:0-43514 GCA_050013115.1 Polyangiaceae bacterium | reverse complement strand
GCCAGCCCACCGGTTGTGCGGTGGAAACGGGACACCGAAAATGTCGCCGAGTTCACGATAAAAGTCCGATACCCGGCTCTGGGGATGATCGACAGTGCCGACGACGACGTCGCGCAATCCGCGCAGGCGTTCGGACAGAAGCCGTAGCGCGACGCTCTTGCCGCTGCCCGGCTCCCCGGTGACCATCACGAAGCCGCCGTCGCCCACGGTGCGCTCGACCCGGCCGCAAAATACGTCCACCGCGGGCGTCATATGCAAGGCTTCGGTCGGGACCTCGGGACGGAACGGGTGAAACTTGAGTCTGAAAAAAGGCAACAACGGTTCATTCATTGTCGTCCTCCGGAGGGCGGGTAGGCAGCGGCACGTAGGCCGGCGGAAGTCCCGTCGCGGCGTAGTCGTTCATCAGTTCGCGCAGCAGCGGAGCGATTCCCGTCGTCGTCGGCTCCGGCTCGAGGTCCGGTTGGACGCCAAGCACCCGGCGACGGCCATCGGCGTTGGCCTCCTTGTCGAGCGGCCACAGCGTCGTGAGCACCACGCCGGTCCGCGCGTCGACCAAGTCTACGCTCGATAAGTCCCAGCTGGCCCCCACCGCACCGTCGGGCGCAGCAAGGTGCGATAGCGCGAGGGGATCTCGTAGCGCACTCCGCCAACGGTCAGCGTGCCGTCGCTGCGACGTTGGGTTCGGATCTCCTGCCGACGAAAGGCCCACCTCAGCTCGTCCGATGTCCGATGATGGGCTCGGGCGAAGGACCGTCGGGCCGGTCAGAAATCGCTCCAGCGGCGTTGTGCCAATTTCCGAGTGCAACTTGCGATTATATTCAAGTTCGAGCCAAGCCAGGGTCGCCCGATTCAAAAGCTCCAGAGTAAGGTTTTTCTCACCTTCGAGCATCGCCATCAGTCGACCCTCTACCTGAGTCAAGTGCTCCATCTTCCCGTTCTGTTCGGGGCTTTCGGCCAACGTGGTGTGATGGTTCACGCCCAACCGAGAGAGGCCTTGGACCATCGAGACCATGCGTCACCCCCTCCGCGGTCTCCCCAGCACCCCGATACCATTGCAGGTGACACCCGACTCTCGAGTAGTCGTCGAGCACTCCGCAGAGACGGACTTCGACGCGCTGCCCGTCGGACTCGAGAACGCGGCGGCTGCCCGCGTGAAAGTCGAGGTGAAACAAGCTGCCCACAGGGTGAGGCCGAGCAGGACGAGGATGAGGAGGGCGGCGATCGCGGAAAATCGGTTCACGGCGATTCATCGCTTCATCGCCGCTGGCCGTTGCGCGAAATCGTCCGTCGTTGCTTTGTTTGCCGCCTTGCCGGCGCGGTCGAGGCTGACGACCTGAGCGCGCAGTTTGGTGGCGGGTAGGGTTCATGCGGTTAAGGGAGCTGGGGCGGGCCCGCGGGGTTCCAGAGCAGCACCGTGGGGCCGGGCAACACGGCACCGGCGGCCGGCCGGTACACGTCGAGCAGCTTCCGTTCCCCGTACGCGACCGCGTGTTCGACTGAGACCTCGGGGCCGTGCGCATCGAGGCCAGCGCCACCGGCGCGAAGCGTCGGAAGACCGGCGCGCGAGAGGCCGAAACGGCGTCCCTTGCGGCGCCGTCGTCCGGGTGGTCGCGCCCCCGGACCTGACGAGGCAGGCGAGCGGAACTGTACATCCGCGCCACTTGACGGTAAATCAATCTACGCTCATGTTCCCACATGGGCGCCGACGAAGGGATCGCGCCCGATGGCTCAAGCCGATGACTTGCTTGCACGCATCCAGAGAGCCACGCGACATGGCGAGGTCCGCCCGAGCAAGCACGCTCGACAGCAAATGGCCGAACGCAACGCATCAGCCGAAAATGTGCGGGCGGCCCTCCTTTCGGCCAAAGTAGCTAAGCTTCAGGCCGACGGAGCCGTACGTCTGGAGGGCGGGACCGACCGCGACGGAGACGAGCTCACCGTGGTCGTGAGCGAGCAGGACTATGGCCTGCGAATCGTGACGGTCTTCTGACCGGCCGAAGAATTGCCGCAAGATCAAGAAAAGGAGGTTACGCCCTATGACGAGAAAGTGCGCCGAGTGCGGCAAGCCGATGGCCCACCGCGGCTACATGCACGAGGAGAAGGTGGGAAAGAACAGTGTCACGGATGCCACGGCCTTTGCCTGGCAATGCCCTGGGTGCGGCGAAGTGGACATGACGCTGGACGAGCTCGCCGGCTACCAGCGCCGCGCCGCGGCCATTGTGCTGCGCGAAGCAAAGGACATCGAAGGTGCCGTCAAGTACGCGCGCAAGGCCATCGGCATGAAGCAGAGTGAGCTGGCCGAGCGGCTCGGCGTCGCGACTGAGACGCTCTCGCGTTACGAGACGGGCGCTGCCGAGGTCCCGCCGGGAGTGCGCCTGGCGATCGTGGCCGTGCTGGAGGGCGTGGAGAACGCGGGCGGGCTCGAGGCTTACCTCGAGCAAAGTCATGCGAGAAGCACGCATACCTTCGAGGTGGCGCCCCGACGCTGCGCTTGCGCCTAAAGCCGGGTGAGTCCAATGCAAGAGAATCTACAGCTACCGCCCTGGAAAGTCCGGGGCACCGTCGCAAGCGTCTCGCCGGAAGACGGCGCCGCCCTCGCTCTCTATCGAGAGGTCCAGGTTCGTCTCCGAGATGGGCGCGTTGTCGATGTGCCGAACGCACCGAAAGCTCTCGCTCCGATTGGAGCAACGGTCGTCGTGGACGTCTCGTATTACGTTCCTCCGTCGCCCTGGTCGCACCTGATGGCTCGGTCGCCCTGGATCGTCACGAGGCTCTGATGCCCCCAAACGATACCGGCATGATTCCCGACGACCAGCGCCGTGCCGCGCAAAAGGCTCTACTCGAGACGGTAGGCGCGTTCTTGCACGCTCGGACAATGTGTTTCTGGGGGCACCACGAGAGCACAAATGGGGAGCCTGTGCTGTACGGGTCGGGGGTACTGCTGCAGATCGACAATCGTCGATTCATCCTGACCGCCGAGCACGTGTGCCGCCTGCTTACGCAACACGGCGTTCCAGCCTTCATGTCTTGTGGTGCGGGCGAGAAGCTCATTCAGTTGGATCACGCGAGCATCAGGCACTCAAAAGAGTACGACATCGCGCTCGTCTCGCTGAGCGATGCCCTCTGCGCTCAATTTTCTCCGTCGAAGCGGTTTACTCGTCTTTCCGCTCGGTCCTCGAGGAGATGCTCACGAAGCCGCGCCAGCGGCCGAAGCGACAGGGGGACTCGAATCGGGCGGCCTCTTACAGCCAGCAGACGATGACGCACGTGCGCGGGGTCATCCACCGGCTATTCGACGCGGCCTGGCGCGCGGAAATCATCGAGTCGAACCCGGTCTCGCGCGTGCGCACCCCGCGCGTGCGCGAGGTGCGCAAGGAGCGCGTCATCCTCACGGACAGCGAGTTCGAACAGTTGATCGCGTGCGCGGAGGTCGATCTCGAGCTTCGCATGGCATCGACCGTCGCGCGCTGCGAAGGCGGGATGCGCACGGGGGACCTGCTCCGGTGGGACTGGGCCATGATCGATCGGGCCGCGTTCGCCGAGTGCGTCATTCCCCGGAGCAAGACCGGAACGCCGCAGGTCCTCGCCATCCCTCCTTCCCTCTCGCCCGTTCTGCGCGCGTGGTGGGCGCAGGCGGGGTACCCGGACGCCGGCGCGGTGTTTCCGGCGCGCCGGGGCAAGCGCGCGGGCGACTTCAAGCGGGCGAACGGCTACACGTTCGCGAAACGGCTGCGCGCGGCGCTCTTTCGCGCCGGCGTCTGGCGCCTCGAGCCCGAGGTTCCGAACACAAGCCCCGGTACGCGCACCGACCTTGGATGCGCGGCGCGGGGGACCAAGCTCGCGCCGAATCCGAGCGACCCGCTCTATTTCGAGACGGCGGTCACGCGCCCCGTCGACTTTCACTCCTTCCGTCGGGCCTTCAACACAGCGCTGGCGGAGGCAGGGATCAACGTGCAGACGGCGATGGCGTTGGCGGCCCACTCGGACGCGCGAACGCACATGCGGTACGTGATGAAGACGACGGTGATGCGGACCATCCCGGAGGCGGTGCTGCCGCGGCTCTCTGGGGCGCTTTCGACGGCCCAATCGTCACGCTCCGGACGATTGCCTCCATCGCCCAAAATAAATCCTGAACGATTTCAGCGCGCCACGCAGGAGTCGAACCTGCGACCTACGGCTCCGGAGGCCGTCGCTCTATCCAACTGAGCTAGTGGCGCGTTCAATGGTTTCAATTACTTGCGTGCTGTTCGTCCAAGCGCTGCACACGTTCGGCTGGGCTGGCAGACGCAGATGAGCGGCATTTCCTGCGCGGTCTAGATGCCCCGGCTAGAGAGGCGTGTAAAGCCCCGTGACTCGGAAGTCGAGGTGGCCCGGGCACAGGGGCCACGGTTGTGCACCCCATGTTGGCCAGGTCGCGCCGGTGGCGAGGCGGGGCCTCAGGCGCCGACGTTGTGTTCGCGGCCGGCGCCGGGTAGCAGGGTCTTCCCAGACCGATGGACCAGCTGTCGTTGTTCCCCGGTGTCGCGGCGCCCCTCGACAGAACGGCCGCCGAGTTGCCGGCGGCCGACGAAGCACTCGCCCAGCCAGACCCCCCTCCGGGCGTCGGCACATCGTCGCAGATAGGCCTCTTCGATGCGCGTGTGGCCGAGCTGCGCGCGATCCGCGAAGCCATCGCGTCGGGAGCCATCGACGAAGCGCGGCATCGGCTTCAGTCCGTCGAGCCGGACGCCGACTTGGACGTCGGCGGGACGCGGGAGCGCCTGTCGGAAATCGCGAAGCAACTCGCGGGTGCGGGCCGTTTGAGTCCCCGAGAATCGGCGGCTGCCATCGCAACGCTGGCGCGAAAGCTGACCGCCGATGAAGCGCCTTGGTCGCACCTCGGCCGGGCGCTGCTTGTACGCGCGGCGCGTGCCGTCGACAGCGAAACAAGCAGTCTTGCGGGTCGCCTGCGGATCGAGGCGGGGGATCTCGATGGCGCGCTCTCCGTCCTCACGTCCGCCCTCGAGCGCGCCCATACCGCGGACCTCCTGTTTGCGTTGGGCGACGTTGAGACTCGGCGCGGCCACCCGATCTCGGCTCGACGCCACTACCGCGATGCCCTCCTCATCGACCCATTCGATTCGGCTTTCGAAAACGTTCTCGACGACGGCGTGCGTTCGCTCGCGGACGTCGCCGCGTCGGAGGTCGAAATCGAGGACGAGCCGCGCGCGTGGGCCGCCGCGGTAGGGATTGTCGCGGGGGTTCTGGCCTTGCCGTCCCCGGGCGATTGGACCCTGTCCGCCCCGCACCCGAGCCATGCCGCAGCGCTCGGGCGCACGCGGCAATTCGTGGAGGCGCTGGTCGCGACCTCGGCGCCGCATGGGCGTCAAGATCCGAGCGCGATCATCGAAGCCCGTCGGACGATGAAGCGGGCGTCGCCGGCTCTCTTTGCCTGGTACATGGCCCGTCTCACGGGCCCTCGGAGGAGCCCGAGCTTCACGCGGCAACCCCGTTCGGCGCGGGATGGATGATCCGCTGGGGCAGGCGCCGCGCCGGGGGTCGACGGGGAAGCGAACCGTCCTTGCTTCGGTCGCGCGCACACCAGAATTTCAACAAGCCATCATCGCCAACGATGATTCCACAAACGGCGACGGCCCATCGCGCTAGCGGGGAGCTCGTCGTGAGCCATGACGGGGCTCCGCAGTGGACGCCGGTCGAAGGGACGTCCCTCTCGTATGCGCAAAACTCGGTGACGCCGCGCCTTCCAGAATGGCGTCGAATCTGCTCTAGTGGGGTGTTGTAGTGCGCCCGAGCGCCAGCGGCAGGTATGCGGATGTCAGAGGACAACGAGATACGGCGACGAGCGGAGATGCGCCTGGGCACCGTTCTTCGTGGCAAGTACCGCCTCGATCGGGTGCTGGGCGTCGGCGGCATGGCGGTTGTTTACGCGGCAACGCATCGCAACCAGAAGCGCTTTGCGGTCAAGCTGCTTCACCCTGAACTGTCGATTCACGAGGACTTCCGGCTGCGCTTTTTGCGCGAAGGCTACGCGGCCAACTCGGTCAAGCATCTCGGCGCCGTCGCAGTCATGGACGACGACGTGGCCGAGGACGGGTCGGCATTTCTGGTGATGGAGCTTCTCGAAGGAGCTCCCGTCGAGGAGCTTTGGGAAAAGTGCCAATCGAAGCTTCCGCTCGCGCCGACCTTGGCCATCGCCCAGCAGGTCTTGGACGTCCTCGCCTCGGCCCACGCAAACGGGATCGTCCATCGTGACGTCAAGCCTGCGAACGTCTTCGTGACCTTCGACGGGACCGTCAAGGTCCTCGACTTCGGCATCGCGCGGGTGAAAGACGCCGCGTCGAGCGGCAAGTCGACCGGGACGGGGCTGCTTCTCGGTACTCCGGCCTTCATGGCCCCCGAGCAAGCGCTCGGCAAGACGAGCGAAGTCGACGCGCAGACCGACATCTGGGCCGTCGGGGCGACGCTGTTCACCCTGCTCAGCGGCCGGTCGGTACATGACGGAGAGACGGCCGCGCAAGTCTTGATTCAAGCAGCGACAGCGGCCGCCGCTCCGCTCGCGAGCCTGGTTTCCGGCCTTCCTTCGCCGGTGCTGGCGCTCGTCGACCGAGCACTCGCGTATTCCAAACCCCAGCGGTGGCCCTCGGCGGAGGCCATGCGCGAGGCCGTCATCGAGGCCCAAATCGCCATCTTCGGGCGACGGGGAACCGCCGACGTCCTGTCCGCTCTCTTCGAGGGACTCGACCGAACCATCGCCCCATCGCAGTCCGCTCGACCGCCGGCCAGCCCGGTCCAACGCTCCGTGGCCCCCACGGTGGAAGACGGAGCGCGCCGGTCGGTCACGGCCGCACGACAAGACCGCGTGCCCAAGACCGAGGAGATGACCCGCGTCCCTCTCACGGTGGACGGCGGCCCCCCGGCGGCCCCCGTTTTTATCGGCGGAACCACTTCGAAGCCCGTCTCGAGCGACGAGCCGTTGATTCCCGCGGGCCTGCCGTCCCGCCGTCCTTTCCTGTTCTTGGCCGCGTTCACGACGGCCGCAATCGTGGCCGGAGGGGCTGCATGGGCCGTTCGATCGATGTCTGCGGACTCGACCATGGCATCCGGCACTTCGACCTCCATTTCCACGCTCGCTCCGTTGGCGGTTTCCACCCGAGCGTCGGCGGCAGAGCCGGCGCCGTCGCGCGCATCGCTCGATCCTCGAACAGCCGCGATCGCGACAGATTCGGGTACGCCGGCGACGGTCCGGCTGGCCGACCCTCCGTCGCTGCCCCTTGCGCGGCCGGTGACCGGGCACCGCGAGCCGACGCCGCTGCCTTGGCGACCCGACGGCCCTTCGTCCGGGTTGCCGGCGCCGCTGTCGGCTCCCAATTGCAAGCCCCCTTATTACTTCGATGGCGCAGGAAACAAGGTGTTCAAAAAGGAGTGCCTATGAACCCGAGGCTCGTGCGCCGGCTGCACAGGTTTTTGGCCTGTGCCGGTGCGACGGCCGCTTCCGTTGCTTTCACCGCTTCGGCGCCCGCCGCAGACCCGACCAAAGACCAGTGCGTCGACGCGGACACGAGCGCCCAGGCGCTGAAGCGCGCCGGCAAACTCGCCGCCGCGCGCAAGCAACTTCAAATTTGCGTGTCGATGGCATGCCCGGCCCTCGTCCGCGACGACTGTTCTCAACGGCTCGACGACCTCGAACGCATCCAGCCCACCATCGTGTTCCGCGTGCAGGATCGCGCCGGCCACGACCTGGCGTCCGTCAAGGTCACGCTCGATGGACAACCTTGGCTCGAGCGGCTCGACGGGACCGCGGTACCGGTCGACCCTGGCGCGCACACGTTTCGGTTTGACTCGCCCGGGCAGCCGCCGCTCGCCGCCATGTATGTGTTGCGAGAGGCTGAAAAAACGCGGCTCGAGCGGGTCATCTTGGGGGGGCCGGCGCCGGTCTCCCCACCCGCGCCGGCCCCGACCGGTCCGCCAGGCGTTCCTTCCACTGCGCCAACCGCATCGACTCGGCCCCCTTCTGTCTCTCCAGGACCATCGAGTCCGCCCGCGGCCACCCCGCCCACGGCGCCCGGTCGGGCGATTTCCGCCGTCTCTCCGACCCCGTCTGCTCCGCCGCTCCCGCCCGCGTCGGCGGGAACGTCCGGCCAGCCCGCTTCTGCGGCCTTCCCAGGGCCGTCTGCAGCGCCGGCCACGTCCGCCAATCCGGTCTCTCCGACGACATCCTCGCCGCTCACCGCTCTTTCGCAGCTCCCTTCCGCTCCACAGGCCACGGCTGCTCCGGGGGCACCCGAGTCACCGCCGGCTCCCCCCCCGCCCGCGCCGAGTCTTTCGCCGGCTTCCGGAGCCGTGTGGTTGAGCCCGCCGCCTGCTGCGGCGGGCGCACGGCAGGGCCAGGCGACGTCTGACGCGACTGGCGACAAAGGAAGGACAATGCGCTTGGCCGGTCTCGTCGTGGGAGGTGCAGGGGTCGCCGGCCTCGTCGTCGGCAGCGTCGCCGGTCTGAGTGCGGCCTCGACCTGGAGCGCCGCCAAGAGCAAGTGCGGCGCCATCTGTCCCGCAGCGACGCGCCCGGCTGCCGTGAGCGAGTGGCAAAGCGCCTCCAGCGCCGCAGCGGTGTCCACGGTCGCGTTCCTTGCCGGCGCCGCTCTCGCCGCGACGGGGCTGGTGCTTTACATCGCGGCGCCGTCCAACCCCGAGGCGCTTCGGATGGAACCCTCCCTCAGCCTGGGCGGCGGCGGCGTCGATCTGCGAGGAGGGTTTTGATGTCCAAGGGTGTCCCCCTTCTTTACGGCCTTCTCTTGGGTTCCGTGGGCTGCGGGGCCATCTTGGGCATTGAAGACTTGCCCCCCGCAACCGATACGGACGGTGGATCGACGGGCCCGGACAGCGCCGCGGCAAACACGAACTCGAGCACCGGCACGACGAGCGGCAGCTCGGCCACCAGTCCTTCAAGCAGCACGTCGACGGGTGGCAGTTCGACGAGCAGCGGCGCCCGAAGCAGCTCCACGACAGGCAGCGCCTCCGCGCTCGGGCGCTTTGGCGATCCTTGCACAGCCAATGCGACCTGCGCATCCGGTGAATGCAACGGCGTCTGGTGCACCGGCCCTTGCAGTTCCGACACGACGTGCGGGGCAAGTAGCACCGGTCAGGCCGGCCACTGCGTCGACAATGGCGATAATGAGCGCGTTTGTTTTCCGGGATGCGCAACGAGCGCCGACTGCGCGGCGTTTGCGGGGACAACGTGCCAGCTCATCGCTGGCGGCTCCGATTCCATTTGCGCGCAGACGGCGGGCATCGGCGACCCGTGCGCCAGCGATTCCGCTTGCGGGTCGGGCCTCTGCACCCTCGGCGGTTGGTGCTCCAGCAGTTGCACGTCCGACGCGACGTGTGGGACGAACAGCGCGGGAGAGTCCGGACACTGCGTCGACAATGGCAACAATCAAAACATATGTTTCCCCGGGTGCGCGACGAACGCGGACTGCTCGGCCTTCGTCGGGACCACGTGCCAATTGATCAACGGCGGCTCAAGCTACATTTGTGCGGTTCCGAGCGCGATCGGCGATCCCTGCGCCAACAATTCGGCTTGCGGGTCAGACGTCTGCGATGTTGGCGGCTGGTGCACCGGCAGCTGCACGTCCGACGCCACCTGCGGGACCAATAGCGCGGGTGAGCCCGGGCGCTGTGTCGACAACGGAGCCGAGTACATCTGCTTCCCCGGATGCACGACAAACACCGACTGCGCAGCTTACCCGGGGACGACGTGCCAATCGATCCCCGGAGCCGCGAACGACGCGTGTTCCTTACCCTGACCCTTCGAGCAAGCAAAGCTCGTCGGCTGCCAAGGGCCGCGTTTCACAACCAAGAGAAGGCTCACCGACGAAGACGGAAAGCTCGTCGGCCGCCAAGGGCCGCGTTTCACAACCAAGAGAAGGCTCACCGACGGAGATGGGCGGCGCGAGGGCGGCGCTCGCCATCGCCCACAGCGTCCCGCACCGCTCGTCGTCGACGTGGGCTTGCCTCGAACGATGCGAACGCGCTCGGGCGTGCGTTGTCAAACGCGCGTGCGGCCAAGCCACATGCGGCGAAAGCGCCGGGAGCTTTTCGCTCGCCGACGCTTTCGTCTCCATCGAAGCCGCCCGTCTCGCTTCGCCGCGGTCCGCGGCACGGCCCCGCAGCGTTTCCAACAAAGATCTGTCGATCTTAGCCGTTCGTCTCTTCGAACTCGGCGTCGATGACGCCGCCGTCCTTGCCGCCCTTCTTGTCTCCGGCCCCCGGTCCAGCGGCTGGACCACCGTTGGGTCCGCCGGCTTCGCCCGGTGCGCTCGCGCCATACATGACGCCGGCCAGCCGATGCGCCTCTTTCTCCAGACGCGCCGCCACGTCTTGCACCTTGGCGTCGTCCTGCTTCTCGACCGCCTCCCGACCTTCCTTGATGAGGGCCTCGAGGCTGGCGAGATCAGCAGGCTGGATCTTTTCTTTGTTTTCCGAAAGCGTCTTTTCGAGCGTGTAGCAGAGGTTGTCGAGCCGATTGCGTCGCTCGATTTGTTCGCGACGCTCTTTGTCATCTCGCTCGTGTTCCTGAGCCTCGCGCACCATCTTCTGAATTTCGGCGTCGTTGAGACCCGAGTTGGCTGTGATGGTCACTTTCTGGTCTTTTCCGGTCGCGGTATCCTTTGCGTGCACGCTGAGGATGCCATTCGCGTCGATGTCGAAGGTGACTTCGACCTTCGGCACGCCCCGAGGAGCCGGCATGATGCCCTCCAGGTGAAACTTGCCGAGCGTGCGGTTGTATTTCGACTCGGTCCGCTCGCCCTGCATGACGTGAATCTCGACGCTCGGTTGGCTGTCGGTGGCGGTCGAGAAGATCTCCTTCTTCTGGGTAGGAATCGTCGTGTTGCGGGGGATCATGACGGTCATGACGCCGCCCAGCGTCTCGACGCCCAGACTCAAAGGCGTGACGTCGAGCAACACGAGGTCCTTCACGTCGCCCGAAAGAACACCCGCCTGCACCGCTGCGCCGACGGCGACGACCTCATCGGGGTTCACACCCCGGTGTGGGTCCTTGCCGAAGAACTTCTTTACGCTCTCTTGCACGAGCGGGACGCGCGTCGACCCACCGACGAGCACGACTTCGTCGATCTCCTTCGGGGTCTTCTTTGCGTCGCCCAGTGCCTTCCGCACCGACTCCATCGAACGCTCGACGAGCGGGCCAATCATTTGTTCGAGCTTCGCCCGCGGAAGCCGCATGTCGAGGTGCATCGGGCCACCCGACCCGACGGTGATGTACGGCAGGTTAATGCTCGTTTCCTGCACGCTCGAGAGCTCGATCTTGGCCTTTTCCGCGGCCTCCTTGAGACGCTGAAGGGCCATCTTGTCGTTTCGAAGGTCGACGCCGTTCGACTTCTTGAACTCGGCGACCATCCAGTCGATGATGAGATTGTCGATGTCGTCGCCGCCCAAATGGGTGTCGCCGTTCGTCGAAATCACCTGCACGACGTTGTCGCCCACCTCGAGGATCGAAATGTCGAACGTGCCGCCGCCGAAATCGTACACGGCGATGACTTCGTCCTTTTTCTTGTCGAGACCGTAAGCCAGAGCGGCGGCGGTCGGTTCGTTGACGATGCGCTTGACATCGAGACCCGCTATCCGGCCTGCATCCTTGGTCGCTTGGCGCTGCGCGTCGTTGAAGTACGCCGGCACCGTGATGACCGCTTCAGTCACCTTCTCGCCGAGATAGTCCTCAGCGGCCTTCTTCAGCTTCATCAGCACCCGAGCGCTCACCTCGGGCGGGCTCGCGTTCTTGCCGCGCACGACGAACGCCGTGTCCCCATTGCTCGCACGCACCACCTTGTAGGGAACGCGCTTGACCTCCTCTTGCACTTCTTCGGGACGCCGGCCGATGAACCGTTTGGCGCTGAAGATGGTGTTTTCGGGGTTCGTGACAGCCTGTCGCTTTGCGATTTGGCCGACGAGGACTTCTCCCTTGTCGTCCCAAGCCACGACGCTCGGCGTCGTGCGGGAACCCTCCTCGTTCACGATCACCTTGGGCTCACGCCCCTCCATGATCGCCACGACGCTGTTGGTCGTGCCGAGGTCGATGCCAATGATCTTACCCATGTCGTGCCTCCGAAATCGTTCGCGGAAGTCTCGCCGGCGCCCGGCGCTCCCCGGCCGAGCCGCACGGCGTTTCGAGTATTGTGCCGCCCGCGTGAGTCGCCGGAAACTGCCCGTGCGTCCACGTGAATCGGGCGGCGCGACGGGGAACCTAACCACCAGGGTCGCGACGTCAACGGCACGGACTTTGATGACGGCGCATCGCGCGCCCCCTTGACGGAGGTCGCGCGGGATGCCCAAACCACGAGCGGCCGGCAAGCGCCATCGATCGGGACCGGGGCGGCCGGCCCAAGCCCCCGCTTCGACTATCGGAAAGCTGGACGAGAAGGGATCTGGAGGCGCGGAAGCCCCCGTGGTAAGGTCCACGAAACGTTTCTCCCGCTTCCGGCTCAGACCGGGAGGCTTATGCCCCCGCCCGACGACCACTTTCCGGCGCCTCCTGATCTTCCGTCCTTCACGGTCGAGGACGCCGTTGACCCCGCGCGCACCGAGGGGCGTCGCCGCCGCGACAACCGCGAGGTCATGGAGCGGCATATCGGCACCGGTCTGGTGCGCCACGATGTCGAGTTCGAAGACGACCGCATCGACCCCGATGCGGCCAAAGTGGTCCGACGGCTCGAGCGCAGCGGGTACCAGGCCTACCTCGTGGGCGGTTGTGTGAGAGACCTCCTTTTGGGAGGCAAGCCGAAGGACTTCGACGTCGCCACGAACGCGCGGCCCGAGGACGTGCGGGCTCTCTTTCGCAATTGCCGCATCATCGGGCGTCGCTTCCGGCTCGCACACATCCTCTTTGGCGGTGGCAAGGTCATCGAAGTGGCCACGTTCCGTCGCAATCCTTCGATGGAGGCCCCAGACGAAGAGGCCAGCGAAGTGTTCGATGACCTGCTCATCCGGAGCGACAACGTCTTCGGTGAGGCGCACGAAGACGCGCTGCGTCGCGATTTCAGCATGAACGCTCTTTTTTACGATCTCGATCGCCGACAGGTTCTCGATTGGTGCGGGGGGATGCATGACGTCCGGCGCCGCACGATCCATACAATCGGCGATCCGACGGTGCGCTTTCGGGAGGATCCCATCCGCATCCTTCGCGCGGTGAAATTTGCGGCGCGTCTGGATCTCGGAATCGCGCCCGACGTTTACGACGCCATGGTCGCGACGCGCGAGGACTTGGCGAAGGCCGCTCGCCCGCGCGTCTTCGAGGAGATCCTTCGTCTGGTCCGGGGCGGCGCCGCCCACCGGTCGATGTGGCTCCTCTGGGAGATTGGGGCGATGTCTGTGCTCGTTCCGGAGCTCGCCGCGTTTCTCGACGACGAAGAGGCGACAGAGGGCGGAGCGGGGCGTTTCTTCCGGAAAATGACGGCCATCGACGGCATGACGCAGGCGAGGGGCCGTGCACTCGACGACATCGTCCTCTGGACGCTGCTGCTCAAGGAACCGCTCGATGAAGCGTGCGCTGGAAAGCGCGACAAGGCACGCGCGGTTGCCGAGTTTCTCGACCCGGTCATCGAGCGCATTGCCGTTCCCCGACGGATTTCCGACGGGGTCCGCCGGATCGCGGCGATGCTCCCCCGACTCTCCGCAGGACGTGCCGGCCGATTCGGACGAACCGACTTGATGGTGTCCGCGGTCGACGTGCTCGAGGCCGAGCTTTTGAGCGAAGGCCATCCACCGGACGCCGCACACAAGCTTCGCTCGACCAACGCCACCGCGCCGCGCGCGCCTTCGACACGCCCGACACCGATGCGACGAAACGTCCGGCCTCTACGCGAACGCCGCGGCGTCGAGTGACACCGGGCGGCCACCAAAACCAGAGCCCCGAGCGCATCCCCAAGGTGGCCGACCGAACGCGTGAAGCCCTCGGCCTCGGTCCGGGGCATAGCGAGCCAAGGGGCGAGCCGCCCCTGGCGGAGACGCCCGCGCCGCGGCCGCTATCGGGCTTTTGACGCGCTGATCGAACGACCGGCCGCCGATGCCAGCTCGCGGGCGAGCGCCTCGCGCGTATCGACGGGGAGCGAACATGTCCGATCACGGCAAACGTAAGCCACCGGAGACGCGGCCGGCCTCTTTCCCTCAGCCACAACGGCACTGGCCTCGAGTGAGGCGGGATCTTCGGGATCGACCCAGGCCAGTACGCGGTCCGGCAGATAGACCTGGTCGGCTTGAGCCACGAGCGCACGTGTCGTGGGATTCGCGCGCGGTCCGACCACGACAATCTCGACCGGTCCGGCTACGACGTGCTGGAGAAGCGCCACGGTCACGCTCATGCCGAGCGGGTTGTCGAATGCCGACCCCGCCAGCCGCTCGACGACTCGCGTCGAGAGATCGCCGTAGTGTGGCTCGACGAGCGAACCGAGCCTCGAAAGAAGCTTGCACGCGATGGCCGTCGCGCTGGGCACGGCGTGGTCGAAGGTATCGCTCGGCCGCACCAGGATGGCTTCGCTGTCGTCGGCCGTGAAAAAGAACCTCGGCTCCTTCGTGTCGTAGAAGTGCGCCACGATACCGTCGCCGATACGGCGCGCGAGATGAACCCAGCGGGGGTTTCCCGTGGCCTCGAACAGATCGATGGCGGCGTCGCCGACGAACGCGTGATCGTCGAGAAACCCCGGGCCGTGGGCCACACCGTCCTTGAAATGGCGCAGGACACGCATGCGCGGCCCCGCCTCTTCTGCGACCAACGTGCGCTCGACGAAACCGAGCGCGCGTTCGGCCATCGCGATCATCTCTGGATCGCCGATGGCGGCGCCGGCCGAAGCAAGGGCACCGGCCATGAGCCCGTTCCAGCTGGCAAGGACCTTCTCGTCCCGCCGCGGCGCAACGCGCGCTGCGCGCGATACGAAAAGCAAGGCCCGAGCTCGCTCGATCGCCGCCTCGGTCGCATCTGCGGACATCCCGATCGCCTTGGCCAGGTCCTCGATCGGCACGGAGCGCGAGAGAACGGTCGAGCCGGTGTGCTCGAAATTACCTTCATCGGTAACCCCGAACGCGACCTTCGCCACCCTTGCCGCCTCGTCGTCGGGTGCACACGCCACGTCGATCTCCTGCGGCGTCCAGACGAAATACTGGCCCTCATGGCCGTCGCTGTCGGCATCTTGCGTTGCGTAAAAGCCCCCTTCGGGCGAGGTCATCTCTCGTGCGACGTACGAGGCAATCTCGCGAACCGTCCGCTCGTAGAGGGGGATGCGCTGAGCTCGCCATGCGTCGGCATACAGCCTGAGCAGCAGCGCGTTGTCGTAGAGCATCTTCTCGAAGTGGGGGACGAGCCAGCGCTCGTCGGTCGAGTAGCGATGGAAACCCCCGCCGAGGTGATCCCAAATGCCCCCGGCCCGCATGGCCTCGAGGGCCTTGCGCACACGCGCACCCTCGCCGGCGCGAAGGAGCAAGTGGAGGGCCATCGTGTGGGGAAACTTGGGCCGGTCACCAAAACCGCCGTGCTCGTCATCGAACCGCGACACCACCTTGCCGACCGCTTGTCGAACCGAGGCGGCGGTGATCCGTCGTCGGGCCGTCGGTTCACCCCCAGCCGAGACTGCAATGGCCCGAGTGAGCTCGCTCGCTTGGCGATCGACCTCGGCGCGGCGCGTGTGATAGGCCTCCCGAACGGCCTGCAGCACCACGGCAAAGGCAGGCATTCCGTAGCGATCGGTCGGCGGAAAGTACGTCCCACCGAAGAACGGCCGCTGCTCGGGCGTGAGGAACACGGTGAGGGGCCAGCCTCCGCTCCGCCCCATGTGCTGTACGACGAGCTGGTAGACGTGATCGAGGTCGGGCCGCTCTTCCCGGTCCACCTTCACGTTCACGAACCACTCGTTCATGAGCTTTGCGATCGCCGCGTCCTCGAAGCACTCGCGCTCCATCACGTGGCACCAGTGGCAGGCCGAGTACCCGATGCTGAGAAAAATCGGCTTGTCTTCGGCCTTCGCGCGAAGAAGGGCCTCTTGGCTCCACGGATACCAATCGACCGGGTTTTCCCCGTGCTGCTTCAAGTAGGGGGATGCCTCACGGGCCAACCGATTGGACACGGGCGCCCGCTCAATTGATCGTGATTTCGACGCGAAGGAGCTTGCGTCCGATGAAAAGGTAATCCCCGTGCGACAGCTCTCTTTCGGCCTTGAGCCGGAGGTATGTGCCGTTGCGGCTGCCCAAGTCGGTGAGAGTCAGACGCCCGCCGGCCTCTTCGATTCTGCAGTGCGATGCGCTCATGTAGAGGTCTCCCGGGAAATTCAGATCGCTCCCCTCACGGCCGATCTGCAGTCCGGTTCCGCGCGTGCACACGGCCGTCCCGGGCGCTCCTCCTTGGAGAATCTGGACGATCTTGAACTGCGATTGATGCTTGGGTGACGAATAAAAATAAGTGCCGTCCGCGGCAGGTCCGTCGTTGGCCCGTTGGGGGCCTTCGATGCGGAAAAGCTGTTCGCCGGCAAGAAAATGGTCGCCGGGCGCAACATCCAGGGTGCCACGAACGCGCCAAAAAACACCATTGAGCGACGCTTCGTCACGCACGACGAGTTTTCCGTTCCGGTAAAAGAGATTGGCGTGCCGGGGCGATATAAAGACGTCGTCCGGGAACACGAGCTGACCGGTCCGGCCGACCACGTGCTGCTCCGCGTTGAGCTGGTAGCTCAGCCCCTCGACGCCGTCGCCGCGGATGAGGATGAGCTTGGCCTTTCCGGGCAGCTGGAGCTGGCCGAAAAACTGCGTTCGTGCGTTGGCGACGTCGGTGGGAATGGCGGCGCCGCAACGCCCACAAAATTTGTGGCCCAGGGGGACCGGCGTCGAGCACGACCTGCACACGTAGTTTTTTGCCTGATCCATCAATTCCTCCGGAGACGGCTCCGAACGAGGGAAGCGCATCCGCGCGTCTGTCGCCTCATGGTCGTCGAAAGAGCCAGCCGAAGATAGCGCCGTTTGCGCTTCGGCAGCACGAAGTGAACTCGACGATCGGGGGCTCACGCCGTGGCTTGAAGGCAGACGGCGGCGTTTCAGGTCGTCGGTCGCAAAGAGGGACAGTGGTGGCTCCGACAGACCTGCGGTCCCCGAGAGCTCCGGAGATGACTGCGGTTCGATCCCGTGCGCCGATCCCCAAACCTCCCGCGGCTCCGCCTCGCTTCCCAAAGGCGCAGGCCCCGGTGGCCACTGCCCCAGCCCGCCGCCCGATCCCGGCAGTTCGGGCCCTCGCACGGGGCCCTTTGGGGGTGGCGCTTCGAGGGCGAGCGGATGCCCGCACGTGCACGCGTCGACGCCGAGCACGTGGTAGCGATCGCAGCGGCCGCAAACGACGCCAATTTCGAAAGCCATGCGATAAGGCGAGGGTATCAAACTGCGCGCACCCGCCGATCACCAGATCACGGTGAATCGCGACCTCGCGTCGGAGAGGCCGGCGGGGCCCGCGAGACGGAAGACGATGTGCTGGCACCCGTCCGCGCCGATCTCGCCGAAATCGCGCGAGTCGAGATGGACCGAGCGGTTGTCGCTCACGAGAAACCACTTGTTTCGCTCGATGGTCAGCTTCGTCGCTGGCTCGGTGGCGTCGCGCGAGCGAAGGACCGAATAGGTCATCTCTCCAGAGGCTTCGACGGCGCAGTCGAGCTCGACGTCGTCGTTGCGATTGGGGTCGAAGACCGAGATTTTCGGCTCGTCGCAGGCGTGCGGACTCGGCGCATGGTGGCCGTCGACGATGACGACGCCGCCCTGGAGAACGAGATGGTCACCGGCTTGCGCCATGGCTCGACCGATGACGAACCGGCCGGGAGCTTGCGGGTCCGCGCAGCGAAGCAGGTCGCCGCGGGACGGAGTCGTTCGCCGCGTGACGAGCAGAAGGTCGCCCGCGCTGAGCGTCGGCTGGATGGACGCGGCGAGCAGAGGGTCGTCGGTCGGGATGCGCCACAAGTCGAACGCAACCGCCCAGAGCAGGAGGAGGATCGCGGCCGCCAAGGCGCCAGTCCAGCCCAAGAGCTGCAGCCAGACACTCATCAGGCAACGCTATCGAGCTTCGGGCCGGATGGGCAACTCGAAGCCGACTTGCGCCCCCCCGCCGACGGCGTTGCCGGCGAACACCGAACCGCCGTGCGCCTCGACGACGCGCCGGACGATGGCAAGGCCGAGGCCGAAACCGTCGCCGACGCTCGGGCGGGCACGCGACGCGTCGCCGCGTACGAACGGCTCGAACGCGCGCTCTTCGAAGCCCAAAGCGAAGCCGGGCCCCCGGTCGCGAACCGTGATTCGCAGACTCTCGCCGGGATGTGGGCCGGATCGGTCGAGATGGACTTCGATCGGCTGATCGAGAGGGTGTCCGTGGGCACGGGCGTTGACCAGCAAGTTGTGGAGGGCACGTTCCAGCAGCGTCGCATCGAAGGTGATGAATACGTGGCGGGCGGCGGGCGAGATGACGCACTCGATTCGCGGCGGCGTCGGATGCTCGACTACGCGCGCAACCAGCCATTCGGACAGGTCGGACCTATCCATCCGCAGATCAGCCAGACCCGCACGCGTCACGTCGAGCAACCCTCTCAAGATCGACTCGACGGCCCCAAGCTGGCTTTCGACATCATCGAGCGCGCCGGCAATGAAACGGTCGGGGACGTCCGCTCGACGCGGCAAACGATCGCGCGCTATCTCGAGAGCGACGCGGGCCCGCCCGAGCGGCGAGCGTAGCTCGTGGCTGATCGCACCGAGGAGCTCTCGCTGACCTCGAACCGTCGCTTCGACGCGATCGGCCATCCGATTGAAGCGTACCGCCACGTCCCGCACTTCGCGCGCCACCCACCGCTGACCACCACCCGCCACGTCGGTGCGAAACGAAAGGTCACCGCTTCCGAATCGATCGGCCGCCCCCGCAAGGCGCTCCAGGGGGCGGGCGAGTTGATTTGCAACCTTCCCGGCCATTGCAGAGAGCAAAAGGACGATGAGCGCGAGCACGACGGCGGCGCGCGACCACCCCCAGGCGACGCTCGCGGGGCCATACCCTTCGATGGTCACGACTCCAACGAGCGCCCCGCTGCGCACGACGGGTATCTGGGCGGTCGAAGAGCCGTCGACGAAAAAGCCATCTCCTCGCTCCGCGGCACGTCGCAGTCGCGCGCCCGCGCGGCGCACGTCGCGCGCCAATTGCACGTCGAAACCAATGACGTCGTGCACCTCGTCCACGAACTGCTGCGTGGCCACCGGGTCTTCCCAACGGCTCGCGAGGCGTTCAGCAATGTGATGGGCGGATAGCTGCACGCCGACCCCGGCCTCCGGACGGGTCCATGCAGCGACACAAGCGGCCGTGAAGGCGGCCAGCAGGATGGCACCGACGAACCAGGAAAAGAGGCGTGAACGGAGCGTCCGGGGGCCGCGCATGCCTCCATCTTCGCGCGGCCGGCGTATTCTCCAGACAAGATTCACTTCGATTGACGCATTGTCTCAGCCCTGCCTTCTCGGGTCCGACTCGCTTCCCGGGGTGCGGACAAGGACGTACCCCACCCCCCGGACGGTGCGGATTCTGCGGGGTTCACGTCCGTCGTCGCCGAGCTTATGGCGCAGGTGCGAGACGTGGACATCGAGAGAACGGTCGACGCTCGGGTCGTACCGGTCGCTCTTCGGGAGGACGGCGAGGGCCAGCTCTTCGCGGGTGACGGTCTCACCCGCACGTCGAGCGAGCGCGGCGAGAACGCGAAATTCGAACGATGTCAGCTGGAGCTCCTGCCCACCCGCCGTTGCGGTGTGGGCCGGAACATCCACGACGAGATCCCCGATTTGCAGTCGATCCAGGGATGCGCCCCTTGGACGGGCGCGGCGGAGCACCGCTCGCATCCGTGCGAGAAGCTCACGTGGATTGAACGGCTTCGACAAATAATCGTCCGCGCCGATCTCCAGTCCAGCGACGCGGTCCGCGTCCTCGCCGCGGGCCGTGAGCATGACGATCGGCACGTCGTAGCGAGCACGGATGCGGCGGCAAACCTCGAAGCCGTCAGCGCCGGGGAGCATCACGTCGAGCAGGACGATGTCGTATGCGTCGGCTCCGGCCGTCAGCGCATCGAGCGCTCGCGCCCCGTCCTCGACATGGTCGACCAGCACGCCATGCGGGACGAGATACTCGCGGAGCAGCCGCCCGAGCTCGCGGTCATCGTCGACCAGCAGAGCGCGCGCATCAGACATCAATCGACCCGCGCGCCAAACACCGCAGCTCGGAGGAACGTCCGGGCTCGCAGCGCGAGCGGTCCGTCGGGATGCACCCGCAGCCATGCAGACAGGTCTTCGGCCGCACGGGCGTATTCGCCACGGCGGAGGTTCGCGAGACCCCGTGCATAATCGGCCGGGTACGCTGGGTCGATGGCAGCAAGGCGAGTGATGCGCTCGATGCGCCAAGCCTCGATGGCCAGGCGTTCGCCCTCCTCGAGGGCCTGGCACGACCGAGGGTCTCGAGCGCCGCGACGACCCGCCACGATGGCCTCTCTCATGGCCCGCGCGGGGTGGGGCTTTTCCAAGTAGAGCGCGTAGAGGGCCCTCTCTTCGTCGAGGGCAGGGCGGAATGCCGGGCGCCCTTGCAGGCCGACCAGGCTGTTCCACATGTCCTTGAACATCGCGCGCAGTGCGCCATTCGATGCTGCGAGGAGGTGGCCGTCGCACCAGCCCTCGTATTGCATCCCATGCACGAACGACCCGGCGACGGCCGCCAGCTCTTCGGATTGAAGCCCCGTCGACTCGAACGTCCGAATTTCGCGTTCGAACGTCTCGAGTTGCACTGCCCTGAGCTCGAGCAGCGGTTCGTCGCCGGCCGCCAGAGCTTCCGGGAGGGCCGCGTCGATGGCTTGGCGCGCTTGCGCCAGCGTCGAGTCTTCGACGCCCCGCGCCTCGGCGGTATGGAAGGCGCGTAGCGCAGAACCAAGGGCACGAACCGCCGTCGAGAGCGGCTCACGTTCAGCGTGGGCAGCGAGATCGCGGTCGACGGCAACGGCACGCGCAAGCCCCCTCGGATCGGCGACGGGCAAAGGGACCGAGTCAGGAATGGCGCGACGCGGGAGGAGCAAGACACCCAGGACGACGGCCACACCGACTGGTATGAGCGTCAGCCACATGGCGTCGACGAGCTCGGCGCGACGCGTCCGGACGTGGGGGGTCGATGCGGGCGAATTGGGAGGCTCCGCCGCCACGGCGGAGATGGTATCATTCTTTTTGAAGTGCGAAGTCGTGAGGGGGCGGCGAAGGGGAGCAACGTGGTCGAACTGCGACGTTACGAACGAACGCCCGTCGACGTGACGGTCGAGTTCTCACTTCGCTCCTCGGCGCAGCGCTTTTCGGGCCGCGCGAAGGACCTTTCGGTAGGTGGAATGTTTGTCGAGACAGCTTTTCCGGCCGCGTTTGCCACCGAAATCGTCGTGCATGTGACGCTGCCGGGCCAGCGGACCGCCCTCGCCATCCCCGGCGTCGTACGCTGGACTGGTTCGGGCGGGATGGGCATCCAGTTCGGTTTGCTCGGCGCTCGCGAAACACACGCGATCACGCAGCTTGCAAGCAAGCGCTGAGGCGCCGCGGATGGCGCTCGCTCCGTGTACGGTGATGCCGTCGGCCAAGCCCCGCTGGTCAGTTCTTGAAGTCGATCGAAATGGCGATGGGCCCCGTATGCGTGAACCGCACACGGTAGATCGACCGCGACGCGCACTCGTTGACGTCGGGCATCACCGGCGGGTCAAATCGTGCACTTCGGACGGCGCCGTCGTCGGCGACATCGATGTGAAGCGTCGTGCTGACGAGGACTGTGACGTTGTCGGCGCGTGGACGTTCGGCCATGCACGCCTGAACCGCGTGAGCGATCACCTGCTCGGCGTTGGCCAACGCCGGCGTCACGGCTGCGGACGACCCGGAAGCTGCCGCAGGGGCCCTCGTCGGCACGAGCGGTGTTGCCAGACGACCCGGCAGAAGCAAGTCGGGGCGGCCTACAGGCAGGCTGTCTGAAGAGGCCGCCGAGAGCGCGTTCGAAGCCGCCGATGGGGGATCCGCCGAGCCAAACGCCGCTGCGGTGCGAACGTCATTCCAATCGTGCGTCACGGTCAGGGTACCGATCGGATCGGAGGCAGCGAACTCCGCGTGGGCCGGGGCCACGACGAGGGACCCCAAGAGGGGCCCGGTTCGCGGCGCCTCGCCGACTGCAACCACGCCTTCGCTCAAGTCCACCGCAACCTGGTTTGCCATCCGCGCCACGCGCAGATGCGTGCCGTGAACGGCAACGCGCGAGGCCGCCACGTCGATGGCGAGCGCTTCTCCGCTTGCGACGGGAACCACGTCGGCCTCGACGGCGCCTTGCTCGAGTGCAAGTACGAGCGTCCGGCTCGAGTCATCGACGCGCACTCGCGCGGCCTGCCTGCTCGAGCAAGACCTGACCATTGCGCGCTTCGACGAAATCGCCGACGCGCACCGCAGCTCCACGCGACACGACCGCCCCGTCGACCAACAGTTGCCCAGGGGCCTCGACCCGAATGACCGACAAGGCCACGGCTTGGGCTCGATCGCGGCGGTCATCGAGCGGTTCGGCCTCGCCGCGATAACCGAGCGCAACCGTCAGGGCCGCAGCCGCGGCCACCGCGGCCGCTCCGGTGACGACCCAGGCGCGCCCTCGACTCGGGATGAAACGGCGGCGCTCGGCGCGCCGCTCTTGCTCGACACGCGAGAAAAGACCAGCCTCGACGCGACTCCAGTCGATGGGCTCCGTGACATCGAGATGGCTGCGCGCCTCGCGCACCAATCGATCAAGCGGGGACATCACGCATCTCCTTCTGCCCCCGATACCTTCGAAAAGCTCAAGTCGAGGCCTGCAAGCGCAGGCTCGTCGGCGAGCATCGCCTCCAGCTCGCGACGGGCATAAAAGAGGCGGGTTCGAATCGTGAGTACCGGAGCGCCCACAATCTTCGCGATTTCGCTCGGCGCCAAACCCTCGAGCTCGTGCAGAACGAACACGATTCGTTTTTTCTCGGCCAGGCGCGCGAGCAGGCGCCCGAAGGCGCGCATGCGTTCCCGTCGTGCCGCATCTTCGTCAGGCCATCCCTCGTCACCGCGAACGACGTCGACCGGCGCCTCCTCGACCAGCACGGGACGACTCCGCGCCGAACGCCGATGCATCAGGACTACGTTGATGGTCACCCGGTGCAGCCACGTCCCAAACTTCGCCTGACCTCGAAAATCGCGCAGGCTTCGATGGACCTGGACGAACACCTCTTGGATGACGTCGTCCAGGTCCGCACGCGGGCCGAGCATCCGATAGACGAGACGAGCGACATCTTGTCGGTGCCGCTCATAGAGGGCACGAAACGCGGACGCGTCGCCGGCTGCGGCACGCCCAACGAGCGAGTCCTCATCGGCCATGGGCGACATTATTCCGCGGAGTTGCCGCTCGCGCCCGGGAACGATCGCGATCGGCGCGACGTCTCGCCACTGTAAGGTCGCACCCACCGTAGAGATTGGGTGCGTCGCGGCCGGCGGCATTCACACGGACCCGGCGACCGAGAGTCTCAGTCGGTGCGCTTACGATTGAGGAGATCACGCAAGTCGAGTGCGACGACGGCGACGACGGCGGCAGCAGCCACGAGCAGCATCGGGCAAGGTTCGCGCTCCGAGCGCCCGGCGGCCCACTTTTCGGCTGCGGTCGCCGACTGGCCGTTATGAGAAGATGGCGCGCAGATCGACCGGCTCCTGCTTCTTTTGCTCGAGAAGGTGGTTTACGGCCCGCAGGATGCGCGTCTTGATCGGCCCGGCCAGGGTCCCGCCCTTCAGAGCGGCAGCGAGTGCGCGCTGCGTCACGGGGCGTCCGGAGCGCGCCTTTCGCGTTTCTTTCGGTCCGCTGCTATCGCCGCCGCCCTCTCTGGCCTTGGCCTGTCGCTTCGCCAACCGAATGGCTCGGTCCTCGGGTTGCAAGCCTTCGATCTTCCTCGAGGCGATCAGGACGCGCCGAGCATCGAGCTTCTTCGTCGCCAGAAACTCCGCGAATTTCGACTCCGCGTTGGACTTCGTCGTGTCGGCCATGGACTCCTCGGTGGTCATCTTAAACGGGCCGCGCAGACTATCGGACGAGACAGCCCGCTGCAAGGGGCGGGTAACCGGTCGCCACGGCCCGAAGGGGCCCTCCGTCATCGCGCCGGGGCCCCCGTGTCTCGCCGTCCCGCCCCCCACTCTCACGCCCAGCGCAGCCCTTCACGCGTCGGCCTGGCACGCGGCGCGGTGTCGGTGCCGTACCGAGCGGCTCGACGCCCGCGCTGCTTGCGATCCACGTTTCACGCCCAGCGCAGCCATCGGGGCGCTGGAACGGTTGGTGTCGGCAACCGAGCAGGTCGAAGCCAATGGGCCCCTTCCCCCTTTATCCTGCGTCTGCCATCCCTTTCGGTCGGTTTGGCGCATCGTTCGGTCGGTTTGGCGCATCGTTCGGTCGGTTCGGCGCATCTCTCGGTCGGTCCGGCACATCTCTCGGTCGGTCCGGCACATCGCGTTTTCACATCCAAGTACGAATCCGAACACTCGAGCTCACATTCTGCGCTCGAGCTCCATCCGACCGTCGCAACGCGAATCCGCCGCCCGGGAAAGCTTTCGTCTCGACGGGGGCGGGACCGCGCTCGCGCTCGCGCTCGGCCTTTGCGGCGCCTAATCTTATGCTGCGATCCGGACGCTCATTTGCGTGTTTCCGCCCTGGAGGTCTCCGTGCCAGAACGATTGCCGCCTGTCTACATCGCTTCGGCCGCCCGCACTCCGATTGGCGCGTTTTTGGGATCGCTCTCGACGGTCAGAGCCCCCGAGCTCGGAGCCGCAGCCATTCAGGGGGCCTTGGCCCGCGCCAAGATGGCGCCCGATGCGGTCGAAGAGGTTTTTCTAGGAAACGTGCTTTCAGCGGGGATCGGGCAGGCTCCTGCGCGCCAAGCAGCGATCCGTGCGGGCATTCCGGAACGTGTTCCCGCGACGACGGTGAGCAAGGTCTGCGGGTCCGGGATGCAGGCGATCATCTTTGGGATCAAGACGATCGCGATCGGTGACGCCGACGTCGTTCTCGTCGGGGGCATGGAGTCGATGTCGAACGCGCCCTATTACCTCGAGAAGGCAAGGAGCGGCTACCGCCTCGGCGACGGCAAGATCGTCGACGGGTTGATCTTCGACGGGCTTTGGGATCCGTACGGCGACGTCCACATGGGCACGTGCGGCGACCGATGCGCGGCCAAGTTCGGCTTTACGCGCGAACAACAGGACGACTACGCGAGAGAGAGCTTCCGTCGAGCGCTGGCGGCCCAGCGCGAAGGGCTGTTCGATGCCGAGATCCAGCCGGTATCGGTCGCGCAGCGCAAGGGGGAGCGAGCCGCCGTCACAGTCGACGAAGGGCCCTCCAAGGGTGACCCGTCGAAGTTCGCGAGCTTGAAGCCCGCCTTTTCGAAGGACGGTACAGTGACGGCCGCCAACGCGTCGAGCTTGAACGACGGAGCCAGCGCCCTCATCCTGATGAGCGAGGCCGCCGTCAAAAGGTATGGGATCGACCCGCTCGCCCGAATCGTCGGCTACGGCGGGATCGCGCAGGCACCCGAGTGGTTCACGACGGCACCAGCCCCCGCGATCGACCGAACGCTGGCAAAGCTCGGCCTTGCCAAAGAGCAGATCGATCTCTTCGAAATCAACGAGGCCTTCTCCACAGTGACGATGGCGGTCAGCCAGCTCTGCGGGCTCGATCCTCAACGTGTCAACGTGCGGGGGGGTGCGGTCGCGCTCGGCCATCCGATCGGTGCAACAGGAGCGCGAATCGTCACGACGCTGCTCTACGCCATGCGCGATCGACGGGTCCAGCGCGGCCTCGCCAGCCTCTGCATCGGTGGAGGGGAAGCTCTCGCGATGGTCGTCGAGCGCACGTGACCAAGCGGCGCGAGCGGAAACCGAAGCGCGCGGGGGACGCGGCGTCTCGGGCCGCTCCGGCCGAGTCCTGTCATCGGGTGAGCGGAGATCGCGCCTTCGGCTATGCTGCAGGCATGCGCTCGTGGCACCCTGCATTCGTCGCTGTGAGTGGGCTGCTCGGCGAGCCGGTGGACGTCATCGAAGAGGCGTTGGACGGCGAAACCGATGGGGTCGCACGAATGCTCGACGCGCTTCGGTCGCCTTCGCGAATGACGCGTGCCCGTGCGCTGGCCACTGAGCTGACAGAAGTGGCGACAGCGATCGACGTCCTGAGGCTCGGCTGAGCGTGCGGCGTGCTCGCATCGTCTCGGCCGATCGAGCCGGAGGAGCCGTTCCCTTGATGGCGCCTGAAGCGGACCCACCGCGATTTCGCCACGTGTTGCGGGGAGAGATCGAGGCCCGCGCCCGGTCCCGCCGCATGGTCGAGGAGGCGCACGCCGAAGCCCAGCGTATCGTGCAGCAAGCCGATCTCGATGCGCGTGCGGTCGCGCAGCGAGCGGCGGAGCAAGGCAGGGAGGAAGCGACGGCGCGGGTCGTGGCCGAATGGATCGAGGTGCGTCGCGAAGAGCAGCGTCGGCTGACGCATGACTCCAATCGAATCGTAGCGGTCGCGGTCGCCTTGGCCGAGCGTCTTCTTCAGGCGGCTCTCGATCTCGATCCGGGTCGCATCGCAGGCATTGTCGCGGGCGTCCTCGCCGAGGCGCGAGGCGCCAGGAGAGCCGTCATCGACGTCCACCCGCTGGACGCCGGCCCCCTTCGTGAGCGCCTCAGACTCTTGGATCTCGACGTGCAGCCGGTCGAGGTTCGTGACGACGCCGCCCTTTCGCGCGGCGAACTTCGGCTGCACACCGACCTGGGAACCATCGATGCCCGCATTGCACCCCGACTCGAGCGACTCGCCGACGCCCTCCGCGACGCCCTCTGAGCGACCTCACCAGCCGCTCGCGCGGGGCAAAAGCGGCACGCTCGATTGGCGTACGAACGCGGCACTTTTCGTGACGACTGTCGGCAGCGTGTTCGTGACGCTCTTCTTTCTCTACAAGGAAAGCGGTGAGACCTCGCGGGGGGCCATGCGCGCGGCTGCACAGTTCACGGGCGCGCTGCTCGCAACGCTCGTCGCCCACGAGTTTGGACACTACATCGCCGCGCGAGCCCACCGGGTGAACGCATCACTTCCTTATTTCATCCCGCTGCCGTTTCTCTCGCCGTTTGGCACGATGGGCGCGGTCATTCGAATGCGCTCGACCATTCCGACGCGGCGTGCGCTGCTCGACATCGGAGCGGCGGGGCCGCTGGCTGGCCTTATTTTCGCCATACCTCTCTATGCATGGGGTGTAACCCACTCGCGCCTCGTCGCGATCGACGGCGGCGATGGGGGCCAACTCGGAGCGTCGCTCCTTCTTCGCTGGTTGGACGCCCGCTTCGCCCCTACGATCCCCGACGGGATGGACCTCATGCTTTCACCGGTCGCTTACGCGAGCTGGGCGGGGATGTTCGTCACCATGATCAATCTGCTCCCCGCGGGACAGCTCGATGGTGGGCATGTCGCTTACGCCCTATTTGGCCCCCGACAAGATCGCATCGCAACGTGGGTTCACCGGTCGATGCTCGTTTTTTTCTTTGTGAGCGTCTCGAGCTTCGTCGCACGAGACTTGCGCGGCGGCTTCGGCCTCTGGCACTTGGGCCGCCATGTCTATAACTCGATGTTTTGGCTGGTCTGGTTCGAGGTGCTGGCGACGTTGGGCAGTTTCACGACTCAAGCGCGCGCGCGCCGGGTCGACGCGCGGCCCGCAGCGTCGACCCGCGTCATCGTCACCTTCGGCCTCGTTCTGCTTGCCTACGTCCTACACGACCACAACTCGTTCTTCCTATGGGCTGCGTTCGGTGTCGGGCTTGCGTTCCTGATCGCGACCGAAGCGCGTTGGGGTGCGCTGCGCCCGACGAGCACGCTGCTCGATCACCCGCCCACCGGCCCGGAGCCGCTCGACTTCGGCCGCGCGGTCATCGCCGTCATCACGCTCGCGTTCTTCGTGCTCTTGTTCATGCCCTCGCCATTCGTCTTCTGAGTCCGAAGGCGTGATGCTCAGAGTTTGACCTCGTAGTCCTCGATGACGGGGTTCGCGAGCATCTCGTCAGCCATTCGTTCGAGTCGTTGAGAGACGTCGCGCGGAGCGCCGTGCGCGTCGTCGATCTCAATTTCGATGATTTTGCCCACGCGAACGTCCTTCACCCCTTCGAAGCCGAGCTTTCCGAGCGCGCGCCGGACGGCATCGCCCTGCGGGTCGAGCACTTCCGGCTTCAGCCTCACGACGACGGTGGCCTTCATGGGCGGTCTCCTCGAGCGGCGATTCGTAGATTTCTCGGAATGCGCGTCGAAGGCGGCTCAAGCTCCGGAACGAATGGCTCGCCCGTGATTTGTTCGTAGGCCGCGACGTAACGCTCGGCCGCGCCGACGCGAACTTCGTCAGACATCGGCGGCGGCGATCCGTCGCCCTTGTAGCCTTGCGCCAAGTACCAGCGCCGCACGAAGTCCTTGTCGAGCGGCTCGGGGTCGAGTCCCGCTTCGATTCGTTCCGCATAAGTCGATGCTTTCCAGAAGCGTGACGAGTCGGGCGTATGAATCTCGTCGATGACGACGAGCCGGCCGTCCGGACTGCGGCCGAATTCGTACTTCGTATCGACCAGGATGAGCCCGCGGGCCGCGCAGATCCGCTCTCCGGCGGCGAAGAGCTTCATGGCCATCACGGCCGCTTCGTCGAAGTCGACCTCGCGGACGTGCCCGGTCGCCAGGATCTCCTCGCGCGAGCCGGACACGTCGTGCTCGCCCTTTGGCGCCTTCGTCGTCGGAGTGAGGATGGCCTGCGGGAGCTTCTGGTGCTTCTTCAGGCCTTCCGGAAGCGCGTGCCCACAAAAGACCCGGACGCCACGTTCGTAGTGGGTCCAGAGACTCGTGGACGTCGTCCCCGTAGCGTACGCCCGAACCACCATTTCGACGAGGATGGGACTGCACTCGACGCACTCGAGCACGTTCGGGTCGGGCACGCCCACGACATGGTTGGGCGCAACGTCGGCCGTACGATCGAACCACCATGCCGCGAGACGATTCAGCACCTGCCCTTTGAACGGTACTGTCCCGAGCACCCGATCGAACGCGCTGATGCGATCGGTCACGACGATGAAACGTTTGCCGCCGCGCGAGTAGTTGTCGCGGACCTTGCCTTCGTACTTCGTCCCGAGCCGTTCGAAGTCGGTCTTGTCGAGGCAGAAAGGGAGCGCCGCCCGGAGTGCCGATGAATCGACCATCGTAGCTACGGCTCCTAGCGCATCGGGACGGCTTTGGGGAAGAGGCAAGACCAACCTCGAGCACGCCGCCCCCATTCCTGCCCCGATCTCCCGGGTCTCGGTCGGGCCGCTCGTCGCGGCCGAGGCTGGAACGCCTCTCGCGGGGCCCGTGCCTGGGGTGCCGGCGATCGATCGAGCCAGCTTCCCTCCCCCGAGCGGGCGAGCGGGCGAGCGGGCGGGCCAGCGTGCGAGCGGGCGGGCCAGCCGGCCTCGCAGCGGCTCGATCGCCCCAGCGGCATCGAAAAGCAATGCTTGCTACTGGTAAACGCGCACGTAGTCGACCTTGTACGTCATTGGAAACGTGGTATTCGTCGGGTCGCCGCCGTTCGAGCCGATGGCCAGATTGACGATCATGTAAAATGGATTACCGGTGTACGGATTCGTCCCCGTCGTGACCCTCGATACCTTGAAATCGTAGACGAGCTCGTCGTCGAGGTAGAGATCGATATCTGTCGCATTCCATTCCATGGCCCAGAGGTGAAACTGGGCGGGCCAGGATGCGGCCAATGAACTGAGCGGCTGGCTCACACTGCCGGTCCAGTCGCAGTTGCCCGCGGACGGTATGCAGACATTGGCGCGCACCCCGCTCGCATAGTACTCCATGATGTCGACTTCGCCGGAGCTCGGCCAGCTCAGTCCGTCACCCAAAATCCAGAACGCCGGCCAGCTACCCAGCCGCGTGTCGATCTGGCCGCACATTTCGAAGCGGCCGTATTGAAAACTGTGCTTTCCCGCGGTCGTCATCGAGCTCGAGGTATACTCCGCATACTGACGACTCGTCGTCCAATCGGTGCTGCCCGCAACGTAGTTCGGATTGGCAACCTGCTGGCGTTGCGCTGCGATGGTGAGCAGCCCATCGGCGACCGTCGCATTACCCGGTTCGTACCACTGGAGCTCCTCATTTCGCACGAACCCGCTCTCAAAGCCCCAGTTTGTGGGGTTCGGAGCACCGTCCACATCGAATTCGTCCGACCACAGAAGGGTCCAACGGGCTGCGACGGGTGACCGATTCACGCATTGTTCCGGACCGCCATCACCGGCGTTGCCGCCCCCCGTGTTCGACGCGGCCGAATCCGGGTGGGCGTCCGGACTTCCCCCATCCAACGGCCCCGAACCGCCGGACCCCGAACCGCCGGACCCCGAACCGCCGGACCCCGAACCGCCGGACCCCGAACCGCCGGACCCCGACGGGGAGTCCATCGCCGGCGTCTGCCCCGATGCGTCGATGATGCCCACGCCAGCGCCATCCGCGTCTGCCGCCGCCGAGCTCGCGCGATGGCTGCCGCCAGCGACGTCACCTCCAGAGGAGCAGGCGGCACAAGCCACGAGTCCTCCGCAAAGGGGGCTGAAAAGGCGCAAGCGCGTACGCCCTACGATGTGAGCGAAACGGGCGAGCTGGAGGACGTTCGTGCCCGCAAAACCGCGGCCGCGAGCATGCCGCGGGTCGTCGAGTGGACCGCTGTCTCCGGGAAGGCTTCTATCCAATGGACGCCCTCATTCAGGATACGCGTACCTGGCTGGCGCGCATGTCTTTCCGCTTCCGTCACGGAGGCGTCGGTCATCCCATACCACGTCGCGGTCTCCCGGCGTCGATCGTCACCGTTTGCCGGCGCGAACGCGTCCCCCCAAACTAAGCGAACATGAGCGACGCGCCGGCGCGCCTTTCGACCGGACCGCGGGGTCGCCGAACTCGAACTCAGCAGCCGAGGGTCGAACCGGGGCGGGACCACGGCGCGGCTGCGATGCCCCCCCAAGGCGCCCCCCCCGGTGGGCACCCGTTCGGTCCTTCTCGCAGCGCGCGCTATGAGGAGCGCGAGACCAAAGCCCGGCCCACGCCGAGCGGTAGGCCGAAGCAGAGACTCGAACGGTCTCGAAAACCACGAAGACACGCGAAAAGGAGAATTTGGCCATGCCCAAAGCCGTGCAGTTCGACAATTATGGCGGGCTCGAGGTCCTCGAAGTGCGGGACGTCGTTCGTCCGGCCTTGCCGCGGGGACGCGTGCTCGTTCGCGTCAAAGCCGCAGGTATCAACCCGGGCGAATCGGCCATCCGCGCAGGCGCCTTCGCAAAACGATGGCCCGCCACGTTTCCGTCGGGACAAGGGAGCGATTTCGCAGGCATTGTGGAAGAGGTCGGCGAGGCTGTGACATCATGGCGCCGGGGGGACGAGGTCGTCGGGTTTACAAATGAGCGGGCAAGCCAGGCCGAGTTCGTTGCCGTCCCCTCGGACCAATTGACCGCCCGTCCCCCCAACGTCCCGTGGGAGCAGGCCGGGGCTCTGTTCGTGGCCGGGACCACGGCCTACAGCGCGGTTCGCGCGGTCTCGCTCAAGCCCGGCGACACGCTCGTCGTGTCAGGCGCGGCCGGCGGGGTTGGGTCGATCGCGGTGCAGCTTGCGACCCGCTCGGCGGCGAAGGTGATCGGTCTGGCCAGCCCGAGCCATCACAAGTGGCTCCAAGACCACGGTGTGATTCCCGTCGCCTACGGCGACGGGACCGCTGCCGGCATTCGCGCGGTGTCGGGCCAGATCGACGCGTTCATCGACACATATGGCCACGGCTACGTCGACTTGGCGATCGATCTCGGAGTCACGCCGAGTCGCATCGATACCATCATCGACTTTGCGGCGGCCCAGAAGCACGACGGGGTCAAGACCGCGGGCAGCCAGGAAGCCGCAAACATCGATGTGCTGAGCGAGCTCGTCGCCCTCATGGCAGCCGGTCGCCTCGAGATCCCCATCTCCAAAGTCTATCCGTTGTCGAGCGTGCGGGATGCCTATCGAGAGCTCGAGTTGCGCCACGCCCGCGGAAAGATCGTGCTGGTCCCGTGAAAGCGCCTCCTCCACGGTCACGGTGCGGACGTCCCCGCTGACACGGTGCAGCCATCGCGGCTGAAGCGTACGAGGGACTCCTCCTTGGACCCCCAGGTCAAAGGCCACTCCGAACGAACCGGCTGAAGCGCCAGACGCCCCCCTTTGGAACCACCGGTCAAAAACCCACTCCGAACGAATTCACGTCGGAACACCTTTTGCGTGATGGCTTGTCCGCAATGGCCAGCATGACAACGTGCCTGTGGGCCGAGCGTGGAATCCGTCTGTTGAGTCTTGAGGCGCCGACGAGGAAAAAAATGGCCCAATCACGATGGTCCCGCACGCGATGGGACGCGTCGACCACGGATGGCGCACGCGTCGCGGGCGGGGAGAGGGGGCTCAGCCCGTGACTGATGTTGAACCGTCCAAGGCACTTTATTATCCGCACCCGGCGTTCACGTCGGTGGCGTGTGTGAAGCGTGCTCTGCTCTACTGGGACGGGATTGTCCGACTCGCTCACCCCCGGGTTGCGCCGCCCAACGATGGTCCAGAGATTCGCGAGCTGGCCGCTGCAGGATTGATCGAGTCTGTTCCCTTTGGCCCCGACAGCCCTCACTGGAATCGCTCGGCCGGGATTTTTCTTCAGCGGGTCGACAACCTCCTCCGGTCGCACGGTGATGGCGTGCTGCAATCCATGCCCGAGCTCTGCGGCCTTCGGGGCGTCCCGCCCGAGGCCATTCGAACCGAAATCGACGAGCACGCCCAAGGGTTTCATGAGCGAGGGTATGCGGCGGCCGCCCGCGCGATACGGGCGAAACCTCTGACGGCCCTTGGGCTCTGCTTCACGGTCTTCGCCAACGTGGCCGCCTGGGGACGCCACGTCTCGCCAGTCACCGACGAGCCCTACTTTCAGGCGATCACCTCCTACATCGACAGCACCAAGCTTGCGGAGGACCTGAAAGACATCGAGCCGGCCGAAAGGCTCGCCGCGGCGCAGCTGTACATCCCGACCCCGTCGCCCGAGACCGTCGCACCTCTGTCGGTGTCGAGTCTGCTCAAAATTCGCAAACAATACGCCGCCCAAAGGCGGTCATTTCGGGAGAAGGTGCAGGCGCACACGAGAGCCATTGCACGGCTGCCGAATGCTGAGGCGGTCCGCGATCACATGAGCGCGTTCGCGACTGAAATTCAGGACGAGATGAGCGCTGCGCGCCAAGCCATGAGGGAGACCAGCGCCGTGGACCGCTGGGCGCTGCTGGGCGTGAGTGCCCCCACCTCCCTTGCCGCGGGGTTGGCCATTGCGCAGGCGTCCACGCCCGTCGTCGGTGCTCTCGGCGCGGCCGGCTCGCTGACCCTCGCGGTGACGCGCTGGTTCATGCAGAAGCGCCGTAGGGAGAGTGCCCGGGACCAGCATTACCTACTCTCGCTCGAAACGGCGATCGGCTCTCGCGACCACCTGCTGTCGAATGCTCTGCACAGGCTGACCAGGGGTTGAGCGAGGGACCGGTCAAGCTGCGCAGACCGATGTGATGTCTTGGGACGCGCACAATCGGGGCAAGGCGGTCTCGATCGCGCCGCGCGCCTCATGGCTCTTGTTCGCGAACGATCGCGCGTATCTCCTGTGCGCTGAAGGGCTTTTCGAGACACCGGTTGGGTACATGGTTGAGGAAATCGGCCGCGACTTGCGTGAATGCTCCGCCGGTGATGAAAACGACCCGTTTCGCCTGTTCGGGCGCGGTCTCGGCGAGCCGTTTGTAGAGATCCATGCCGTTCATCTTGGGCATGGTGAAGTCGCAAAAAATGACGTCGAAACGCTCATTTGACTCGATTCGCCGAACGGCTTCCTGCGCGCTCGTCTCGGTCACGATTTCGTGGTCGGGCGCGAGAATGTGTTGAAACGTCTTACAAATGTTGACCTCGTCATCGACGACGAGAATCCGCCCTCTGCGGGGCGGGGGCCGCTCAAACCCGTTCGCCGGAGAAGCGCCCGTCGCGGGTCCATCGGTAGAGGAAGCACCCGCGGGTAGAACGACCCCAGCGGTCGCAGGTGCCCGATGGCCCGGCGGGGTCTCGCCGCCCCCCGCAACCATCGTGCTCCGGCTGATCGCGGAAACCAGAGCGGCTGCCGCAGAGTCCCCCCGAACGCCGCCGCAAGACCACCGATGGCTGCCCGGCGGTGAGTCGTTCACGGTAACCGGATCCCGTCGAAGATGTGCGAATAGGCTGGCTCGACTCGGACCAGCTTCACCGTGCCCAGAACATCGAGGTCTCTTTGACCGCCACTTCCGGGACACGGCTGACGCTCAACATCCACAGCCGTCGCCAAGGGCGCGGGAGAGCCCGCACATGCAACGGCAAAGCATGCGACGGCCGCGGCCGTCATTTCACTCCAGTCGCCGAGCATGTCTCACCTCGCCTTTTGAGTGCGTCCGTGCCCCTCTGCCTGCCTTGATCGCCCTGCGAGAGACTTGATTGCCCCTGCAGAGCTCCTAACACCCGCCCATCGGCCACTCAAGCCAAGGACCACGACCGCTTGCGCGACCGTCGATCGCACGGTGCGGGACTGGCCTTCGTCGGGTCCTTGCTGCATCGCGGCGGCCCGCCGCGACGTTCGGTCGGGTGCAGGGCCCATCGGGCCCGCTTCCAGTCGGTCGCCCGCGCAGGGCGCAGTCAAAAGCCCATTCCCCCTTTGCGGCCCGGCCGCTGCGGGTGTTCTGGCTCCCGCACGAGGCATTGATGCGCACCGCCATCCTTAGTGGATCGGCCAAGCGATACCAAGCACCCGTTCGACCCGACGCCGTGGACAACATCGAGGGTCACCTCGCCGACGTCGTCGACGAGAGCGAGCAGCTCAAACGCACATTGTGCGATGGGATCGCCGCCGCTCGTGTTCGCCTGTCTCGCCGACTTGCTGCCCGGCGCGGGGACGCCCTCGGTGGTGCCCGGAGCGCGCGCCTCCGCATCGAGCCGATCGCCCAACGCCGTCCTGTCTCGTAGCTCCCGGTAGAGGTCGGTCATGGCTTGGCCGCGCGATCGAATGACACCGCGCCCCGAACCGAAAACGACCCGGTACCTCGCATCGACCGAGGCGTCTGCCTCCGAGGGGGAGCAAGCCTGAGGGGTCGCCGAGCAGCGCGCAAGTGTCAGCGCATGAGAAGAATCGACGACTGGGGGACTGGCAGCGACAGGACTGGCGGACTCGACATCACTCGCATTCGACGGGGATGAGGGAGCAGCGCTTTCGGGCACGAGGGGCGGCAGGTCGGACGAAAAGCGTGGCTCGCAACTGCAAACGCCGCCGAGAGCGAGATCCAAGAGCCAAGGACCGCGCATCATGCGCGCCGCAATCCGACTCGCCGCCGCCCAAAAAGCCCAGTTGGACATCACCCCATGCGCATCCCGAGCGGAACCCGGCTTGAGGGGCGTCAGAGCCATGACCTGGGCCCGGAGACTCGCCGGGAGCGTGCGTTTTGGCAATGCCCTTGGTGAAATGCCCTTGGTGCTCGCAGGTCCTCAGCCCTCCGCGTGCGCTGCAATGCCGCCGGCAGCGCGATTCAACCAGGATTCTCGACGATGCTCATCGTGTAGGCCGGAACGGTGATCGTAAAGGACGACCCCTTGAATCCGGACACATTGGACCGAACGACGTCAGAGGACGGATTGTCGCCGTTGAAGTTGGCTTGTCCGAAGTCGTAGCGTGTTCCGCAGTTGCCCAGCGTGGCCCCGGTCACGTTCACGGTCACGGTGTAGCTGTTATTGGGGTCTCGATTGAGCAGCATGATCGCGTAACTGCCGTTGGTCTTTTTGACTGCGTGAACGCCAATCATCGTCGAGGGAGAGGTGGCGCTTGCGAACGTGTCTCCCGGCCCCGCGAGTATCCCGGACATCTTCGCCCCATAATAGGGTCCTTCCGGAGAGCTGGCCGCAGTGTCCGCCAAAAACCCGTTGTGCAGTTCCTGATACTCCACGTTGACGACGCCGTTCTCGAACCAGCTGAGGTATTCGTCCGCAGCAAACAGTGCCGTGGCCGGCCCCACGACCGTGCCGGCACCGCTTTCGGTGATGAGGATCTCGATCTGGCTCGCGCGCGACGGGGTTGCGGCAGTCAAGTCGGCATGGGTGCCAGAGATGATGCTCGGAATCAGCAGGGGTGCCTGCAAACAGGTCGCCACGTCCGCGCCACAAGGATACCAATGGATAATGACAAAATCGATAACACTCGCGCTGCCTCGAAGTACTTGCGAATTGTAAGACGGAGTCAGGGTGTTCGGATAGGCGTCGGGCGCAAGCTGATAGACGCCGCATTTGATCGTTGGGTCGACGGCTTTCATCGCATTGATGAAAGCCACCGAGTTGTTCCCATAGGAAACCGGGGACAGGACCGACTGGCCGACGCGGTCAGCGGCAGTTTGGTCGAGAAAATGCAAGTCGTATTCCCAGTCCTCGTTATCATAATATCCGTTACCCACATTTTCGTTTCCGATTTCCCAGTATGTGATGCCGTACTTGTTCGTTATGTTTGCGTACGTCACCCAGGCGGCCGCTTCGCTCGGGTCGGCGGGACCGTTGTTTGTGGTATTCGAGCCGTAATTCACCGTGATGATTGGCTTCGCTCCCGCCGGATTGACCAGGGTGTTCATGAAGTTGTCGAAAGTGTCAGTCGTATCGACGTATACGTTGCCCGTACCGTTGACAGTCGTTGTTTGCCAATTGAAAATATCCGCGTACGACCCCCCGGGATACCGAAGAGCCTGAACACCCGCCGCTTTGAGGCTCGTCGCGACGGCGGAACTGATGAGGTAGCCATCGTAGACGGCCGTGTCGATTCCGATGCCCACAGAAGACATGGTGGATCCGGCCGTTCCGAAGTTGACACTGACCGTCGCAGACATATTGCCGTTTCCTGCAAGGCTGGTCGCCCCGGTGCAAGTCGCTTCGGCATCGCCTGTGACGCTCGCATCAGGCTGGGACCCGCCGGAGGAGGCGCCCGCGTCGCTGCTCGAAGTCCCCGCCGAGCTCGAGGTTCCAGTGGCGCCACCGCTGGTGGAGGTCGACGTTGCGCTCGAGGTCGACGTCGAGTTCGAGGTCGGACTCGAACTCAACGTGGAGTTCGAGGTCGAGGTCGAGGTCGAGCTCGACGTGGTGGTCGAGGCTGCGCTCGAACTCGACGTGGAGCTCGAGGTCGGGCTCGAACTCGACGTGAAGCTGGAGGTCGACGCGGAGGTGGACGTCGAGGCAGGCTCGCCGTTCGTCGTACCGCCGTTTGAGCCATTGGCCGACGCCCCACACCCTGCGAGCGTCGACAGAAATGAGGTGACTGCGAGTTTCGTAGTTATGCGCATTTGAAATACAGACCTTTCGGCGCCGAGGAGGACCGGCGGCCTGGTCCACCGGGAACCGCCACGAGAAACCCGAGGAGTAGCGACGCCCTGCTCATGTCACATTGAGTGGGCCTTCGCAATATAGAGTATCCGAAACCTCCGCGAAGACACCGTCAACGCTTCTCGCGGGGACGCCCTCTCCGAACGTCCGGCCCGGAGAGAACTCCTCCCTCAGCGTGAATTTTGGCGTTGGCTGCATTTTGCCGAGCGGCCGCGGAAGACACGTCCGACCTCAGCGAAGGCGGGCCCCATCGGCCGGTCCGCACGCTCAAGAGGTCCGGCAAAGGCCCGGCAAGCCAAGAACAAGGACGCGAGGGGTGGGCCTGCGGCCGAACGAGTCGTCGCCACCGGAGCATGCGGCGACGAGAGCCTCAGGGCGTGGCCATGCGGCGGATGACGGGCAGCGTCGCGTTCTCGAACCAGTAGAGCCATCCTCCGTACTGGATCGTCAGCGCGGGAGGCGATGTGGACAAGGCGCCAGCGACGAGGATGGGGGCTCCGCCGCCAACGGGCGCGGCGTAGAGGCCGACGCCGTTCGGGCCGGTCGCGCCGAAGAACACGTTCTTTCCGTCCGTCGCAATCCAATCGTTGACGCCGATCGAGCTGTTTGGGTTTTGAGCGGGAAGCGCAAGGGGCCCGGCGACGGTGCTCGGCGTGCCGATGCTTGGCGAGGCGAGGACCCGCTTAATTGTCGTGCCGCTGTCAATCCAATAGAGATAAGTGCCGTCGGACGTCAGGAGCGCAGGGTTCACTTCGTCCGAGGTTACTGGGGCAACCATGCCCTGTAGCGAGGCGGCCACATTCCAGTAGTTGATCTCGTTTGCGGCCACCCAGAAGAGCGCCGACGAGCCGGGAACGTAGGCCAGCGAAATCGCGCTCTGCGCTTCGCCCACACCTGGCAGCGCCGTGCAGGCCAACCCCGCGCAACTCGACACTTCGTACGTCGGACCGATCGTATCGAACGCGCTGAGCTCGTAGAACGAGTTGGCCGACGCCGAAACGACCCAGCCGCCCGCGGGCCCCTCGCCGAGCGCCAAGCTGCACGCCCCAGACTGCGAATGACTCACGGTCGCCGCGCAAAAGTAGGCGCCGCTTTGTGCCATATAGGCGACGGTCGTGCCCTCCACAGCGATGCTGTTCACGTCCGCCACGGCTTGGCCGTCGAGTGTGAGCACGTCCGTGCCGGCAACGGTTGCCTGACGGATCTCGTCGGCATCGCCGAGCACCCCGTCCCAGTCGCTCCAATAGACATTGGTGCCGTCGCAGGCGAGAGCCATCGGGGTCCCAACTGTGCCCTGCCCGCTCAAAATCGTAACCGCTGCGCACAAGCCGCCGGTGCATGTGCCTCCGCCGCAGGAGTGGCCGCACGCTCCGCAATTGTTCGTGTCGCTCGATAAATTCGTGGTGCAGCCGCCGGCTGCACTCGCTCCGCAGGCCGCATATCCGGAAGTACACGTGTATTGGCAGCTCTGACCATTGCACGATGCCATGGCGTTGGTGGGGCTCGCGCACGCCACGCAGGACGAGCCGCACGAGCTCAACGCGGTGTTGGATGTGCACGCGCCGCTGCAATCGTGATAACCGCCATTGCACGAGACTCCGCACGCCGAGTTGGTGCACGTGGCCTGGCCATTCGCGGGTGCGGGGCAGATTTTGCAATTGGAGCCGCAGTGGTCGGGGTCGGTCGCCGTGGCAAAGCATCCGCTGCCGCAGGCCCCTTCCGTCGCGGGGCAACCAACGGTGGCCGTCGCGCTTGCGGTCGCCGTGGCGCCCGTGGCCGAGTCGCTCACGTTCACGCGGATCGTCGGAGAGCCCGGGGTCGCATACGTGTGCGTGGCGCTGACGGTAAACGGGCCAGCACCGTCGATCGTGCCGGCCGACGTTGTGCCATCCCCCCAGTCGACGATCGCCGACAGAGCGCCGGCGCCATCGGTCGCGAGCGCGTCGGTGACGGTGGCGACTGCGCCGCCGAAGGCCATGCCGGCCGTGGCTGACACGTCGTCGCCCGAGGCGGCGAGCTGGTTGATACACGAGCCCCCTGCGCAGATCTTGCCCCCGGTGCACGCCAACCCGCAGCTGCCGCAGTTTGAGTTGTCGTGAAGCTTGTCGATGCAGCCGCCGTCACAGGGGGTGGGGGTTGCTCCACTGCATGTCGAGGCGCAGCCGTACACTCCTCCATCGCTCTCGGTGCAGGCCATGTTCGGCCCGCAGCTCGCGCCGCAGGCACCGCAGCTCGACGACTGAGAGAGAGCCGTCGTGCAGCCTGTGCCCGCATCCACGCAATCGTCATAATTGACGGCGCACTCGTAGCTGCAATGGCCTGCATTGCAGGCGAGACCCGAAAGACTGACGTGCGGTAAGGCTGTGCAATCGTTGCCGCAGGCCCCGCAGCTGTGAATGCCGGCGAGAGAAGCACAGCCGCCATCGCAAACGAATTCTCCAACGCCGCAGCCGGGACTGCTGCTGGAGCTGGAACCACTGCCCGAGCTCGCCCCCGAGCTTCCGTTGGAGCTGCCGGAGTCACCCGAGCTGGCGCCCGGATTGCCCGCGGTGCTGCTCGAGCTGCCCGCGCCGGTCGCGTCGCGAACACCCTCAGTCGGCCCCGCTTCGAGCGATCCCGCATCGCCGGCGGCATCGGCTCGAGCAAGGGTGCTCGCGTCCGACGAGCCGCCCTCGGCTTCCGAGTTGGCTCTTGCATCCGCACCGGCCTGGTCGGCTTCTTGAAAGCTCGGGAGACACGCGGCGAGGACGCCCACAACAGCGAACGTCCCCAACGCCCACGAACCCCCGCGCGCTGCTTCGAACCTTTTGAACGCCATCGCCTCCGCCCACCTCCCGAATGTCCGCTTGGCTCGCGCCGATTGGCGCAAGCGATCCGCCGAAGAGCGCAGCTTCGTCGGGCCGCGGCGCACTATGGCATGCAGGCGGCGGGGGAGTCACCCGTCCGCGATCCGGGCCTCACCCGTATAGACGACGAATCGTTCGCCACGCGCGAACCCGACGAGCGTGACGCCGGCGCGGCTCGCGACGTCGACCGCGAGAGAACTTGCGGCGGACACCCCAATGACGATCGGGATGCCCGCGGCCACCGCCTTCTGGACGATCTCGAAGCTGGTTCGCCCGCTGACGAGCAGTGCGTGATTCGACGCGGGGAGCGCTCGGGCAAGGAGGCGCGAGCCGACGAGTTTGTCGACCGCGTTGTGGCGACCGACATCCTCGAACGTGGCGACATGCTCGCCGGCGAGTGCGACGAGGGACGCCGCGTAGCAACCGCCGCTGCGCGAGAAGAAAGGCTGCCGCGCACGTAGGGCGAGAACGGCCCGATGGATGGCACCCGGCGTCATCGTCGCCCCTGTTTCGATCGGTCGGCACCGCGCGAGCAAGTCGTCGATTGAACGGCGTCCGCAAACTCCGCACGCCGATGTCGTCAGCGTTCCGCGACGGGCCATCGTCTCGTCGGGGAGATGCAGCCGCGCTCCAGGCGACGGCGTCACCTCGATCGTATTGCCCAGGCCCTCGTCGCCCTGGCGACCGCAGTGGGCGATCGCAGAGATGTCGTTGGACGACTCGATCACCCCCTCGGCCCACAGGAAGCCCAGGACGAGCTCCCGATCGTGTCCCGGCGTCCGCATCGTCACCGCCAGCGTGTCGCCCGAGATTCGGATCGCGAGCGGCTCCTCGACGACGACCGCGTCCTCGGCCTCTTCGAAGACTGCGTGAGCGCGGGATGAGGCGCCATCGACTTGCGTGACGAGGACGGATCGCACGGAAGCGAGCTGCATCACGGCCTGACATAGCGTGAGCGGGCAGGACCCGCGACCATCACGGCGAGCCGACGAGCTTGCCCTGGAGGCAACCAACGCCGACGCCGAGGGCCCCGCAGGCGCACGAGCCGCTGTCGCCGATCGTCGGCGTCCGCATCGCGTCGACCCTTTTCGCCGTCGCGCTCCTCGCTTCGGGCCTGAACTCGCCGTCACCGCAACCATGGCCGGTCAGATCGTGATGGAGGGCTTGCTCCGACTTCGGATTCCGGACTGGGCGCGCCGGCTCGTCACGCGCGGTATCGCGATCGTCCCGGTCGTCGTCGTGATCGCCACGTTCGGGGAAAAAGGCGCAGCCAGACTGCTCGTGCTCAGCCAGGTTGTGCTGTCGATGCAGCTGCCGTTCGCGGTGATCCCACTCGTCCGGTTCGTGTCGGACCGGCGCAAGATGGGCTCGCTGGTCCTTCCCAGGTCGCTGACCGTCGTCGCCTGGTTGATCGCAGGGGTGATCGTCGTCCTCAACGTCAAGCTGCTCGCCGACGCGATCTTCTAGCGCGCGGAGCTCGTCTGTGCACGGACGTTCGTGGGGGCGCGCCGCGCGACACTCCGGAGCTTCGAGGGTCTTCTGGGGCGCGCCGGGGCGCGCCCCGACGTCCGAGCCTGTTGAAAGCCTGAGGGATCCCTCAAAACCTTTCTCGCGAATTCGGACGAGGCGTTCCTCGTGCAACGAATCGCCGGCTGAACGGCTGAACGAGATCGCCAGTTCGAGGTCGCCACCCTACGCTGGGGAGCCACAGATGCCGAGCCAGACCTATGCTGCATTCAAGCACGTCGCACCCTACTTCGACCTCGCCCGAGGAGCGCTTGGCGACCTCGTCGACGGAGCGCACTTCTTCGATGTCGTCGACGAAAAGACCGTCTACGAGGTCCTGTACGACCTGGGATGGCCGCGCGTCATCCGGGGACGCGCTGCGCTCATGGAACAGTTTCGCGGCTACGCCAAGGACATCCAGGTCCATGCCGCGGATCATCTCGTGACACACAGGGCAGACGGCGGGCGCATCGTGGTCATCGAATACGAGGTCCACGGAACGATCCTGGCGACGGGCGTCGAGTACAAGAACCGCTTCTGCTCCATCATCCGGGTCGAGAACCGGAAGATCGCGCACTGGCGGGATTACATGGACTCCCTCGCAGCGTGGAAGGCGTTGACGGCGCGCGGCAAGAGCTAGCGAGACCGACCCGTACAGCCGATCGCGGTGTGCTCCACTCAGGACTTCAACTAGCTGATTCGCGCGCGCAGGCGAGGCGATCGCGGCCAAGCGCGTTCACGATGACCGCGTCGGATCAGTGTCGTTTGGTTTCGCAGTGGAAGGCGACGGCGTCCTCTCGTGGCCGATGAGCGAAAGCAGGCGACGATCGCGCGTGCTCGTGCGCTTCGCGCCTGCGGTTTTTCGGCTTCGCGCCGCCTCGCGCGACGCGAGGCGCTGGCGGTATCGAGCCAATCTAGTGGAACGGCGAGTTGTTACACGAGCTCCACCCCGGACGTCGCTCACGGGTGAAGCTTCTCGCCCTTCGCCAGCATCGCCACGAACTTCGCAATGCGACGGGCTCGGGTCTCTGGCTGCTTCGCGTTGTGAACTCGCCACAAGATCGCGTAACGATTGTGAGCCTCCAGCGTGGCGAAGAACTTCTCGGCGTGAGGATTGTCGGCGAGTGCCTTCGCCAGGTCCTCCGGCAGCGACGCTGTTTTCTGCGATTCGTACGCTCGCTTCCACCGACCGTCCTTCTTGGCTCGTTCGACCTCCGCCATTCCGGAAGGCATCATTTTGCCGGCTGCGATGAGGGCGGTTGCCTTGTCGCGATTGAGCTTCGACCACATGCTTCTCGCACCGCGTGGCGTGAACTTCTGAAGCCACCACACCTCGTCGAATTTTTCCTTTTGCCCGTCAATCCATCCCCAGATGAGGGCGACCGTCAGCGCTTCGGCGTAGGTGACCGAGACGTTTCCCGAAGTCTTCTTCGCGATCTTGAGCCATACCCCGCGCGATGACAGATGGTATGCTGCCAGCCACGCCGACCACTCTTCGGCGTCCGGGAACGAGACCACCGGTCTTTCTGTCGTCGTCGCGTTCATCGCGCCCGGGCGCTGTTTTGCGCGGCCTTTCACGACTGAAGTCACGTTGGCATCCTTTCGTCTTTCGACAAGCGCGGAGCGTC
>JBEKFX010000093.1:0-21596 GCA_050013115.1 Polyangiaceae bacterium | reverse complement strand
TGCCAGCGTGGATGAGGATGGAATCAGGTTCACTGGGTTGATGAGCTGATGGAATCAGGTTCACTGGGTTGATGAGCTGATGGAATCAGGTTCACTGGGTTGATGAGCTGATGGAATCAGGTCCCTGGGTAGGTCACTGATTGAAGCGGCAGGTGGTCGAGCACGTGGAGGGAAGCGGACCGTTGTTCAAGCCGAGGTCGCAGTCTTCGAACGCCTCCTGGATTCCGTTGCCGCACGTCGTCTGCGCGGTTGGCAAGCTGCCGGCGCCGGCGGCGCCGACGACCCGCGAATTCGTCGCGCAGCCGTTGTTGTTCACCGCTGCGCCGCAGATCAACTGCTCGTTGAAATCTTCGCAGAACGGGTTGCCGCCGTTGACTCCTTCGTCGATGAGCTGTCCGTTTTGGCCCGTGACGAAGGTTCCGGCAGGCGGAAGGGGAGCGAACGCCTCAGCGTTGACGGCTTGGTTAATGAGGGATTCCTGGGACTCACAGAGCGCGAGCGCTTGCTCGGCCGCAGACGCATTCAGGAAGCCGACGACCGAGTCGAGGTAGAGCTTGCGCGAGTACGGGTATTGGAAGGTCTGGATGCACGCGACCGCATCCGGGCGGCCCTTGATCTTGAGCGATTGAACGGTCACGAGGCCCGCGGGGCCTGCGATCGCGGTCGAATCACGCCCGGCGTACGCAAGGCTGCAAGGGCTAGCCTGCACGAGGCAGCCGAGCTGGCTGTCGCTGTCCTGGTACGCGCAACCAGGCCCGACGGAACCGTTGTTCATGGTCTGGGTCGTGTGGATGCGGGCGTAGGCGCCGGTCATCGGGCGCCCGGAGTCGTCGAGTGCGTACGACCAACTCGGCGCCGCGGCGGTGCCGGTGTTTTGCCAAATGAACTTGTTGAATACGCGCTGGTCCACGTTCGAGGGACTCGGGCCGCCGCCGGACAGCCCTTGGCTCGACAAGATGGACGGGGGATTCACCGTGCTGCCCGTCGCGAGACAGTTCGGGTTGGGGGGGGTCTCTGTGATGTCGGCGGGCACAGAGCAAACGCCTGCGCTCGGCTGGTCGCCGTTCGGGCACGCACCGTAAACGGCGGCGCGCTGGCCCGTCACCTTGAACGACGGCGCGTTGACGAACGTCGCTCCGCCGCACGTTGCGGTCGCGTACTGGCCGGCTCCCGGTTGGTTGCCGATGTTGCTGTTGGTGATGACGGGAACCAACAAGCCGAGTGATCCCTGGTTTACCGCCGCCCAGCAAGCCTTGCCGCCGCCATTGGGCGCCGCAGCGCAGGTCTCGGGAGCCGGGCAGGACCCACTTCCGCTCGCCCCGCATGCGTAGGTCGGGCCACTGGCGGTGTTCGTGACCTGAGTCTGCAGCGGATCCCAGGACCCCCAGCACTGCCCACCCAAACAGCTCTCGCCGGCGGGGCAGGCCCCATTGCCGGTCGCGCCGCACGCGTAGGTGAAGCCGGTCGCAGCCGTGCCCGTCACTTTGGTGTTGATGGCGTCGAACGTTCCGGGCTCGCAAACTTGCTCGTGGGCTCCGCGGCCAACCTCGGTGCACGGGCGGCGAATCGGGTCAAGGTCCTGATCGTCGTTCGGAACGATGTTTGACACGGCGGCGGCCACGGGCGTGCCGCTCGATGTCCACACGTTCGGAGTGTTCTCGTTCGAGCCTGGGAAGCCTGCCGGCGTATTGGCGCCGGGGTCGTTGCAGAATGGAGGGTCGGAGCCGAGATCGTAGGCGACGCTGTTGACGGTCACCGATGTGCCTTTGGTCGTGCTTGGGCCGCTGAAGCCGAGCAGCGAGGCGAATATGTCCGTTGTGCCCGAGTTGTCGTCTCGACGGAAGACGTGCTGGAGGACAGTGCATCCCGTGCAGTTGCTCGGGGATTCGAAGAGCTCACTCCAATTGTTCGCGAGGGTCTGGCGGAGCTGGCTGTTGCAGTTCACACCCACTTCCGGGTCGCTCGCATGAAACCCCGAATCGATCTTGCCAAAGTAGAGGACTTTGAGGATGTCCTGCCAGCTGACGAACGTGAAGGGCTCGCTGACACCGTTGATCAGGCGGGTGGTGACTGTCGTATCGAAGGCGAGGCCGGCCGTCGGATACGGAGCTGCGCCGTCCGGGCCCACGCAGCTGCCGCCATCGCCGGGGCCGTTGCAGGTCGCCGAGCCGCCCGTGCTGACGCTGGTGATGATCGAGACGCCGTCGAGAGCGATGACGATGCCCTCGCCATTCGACGGGCCGCCGTCACACAGCGCCGTGCTGAGAAAACGCGACATCGGGGCGACGGATTGAGTGCCCTTGATCATGGCCGTTTCGCCGTTGCTCGAGCCGCCTCCCGCATAGGTGATCTGCGACACGGCCGCATAGGGACCCGTGTTCGCGCCGTTCGGTTCGCAGAACGGACTGCCCACGACGACCGTCGTCGCTATCATGTCGTCGGTGAGGTTCTCGAGCGTGTTGGAGCCCGCCAAAGTGAGGGCGCCCACGCCGACTGCGCCCACGCTGGCCACGACGAATGTGGTCAATGCGAAAATGCTTTTCATGTGCGACCTCCGGTCGCGTTTCGACTTCCGGAAAGAGCTTCGGCCCAATCCTGGGCCGGCGCAGTCTCCTTTAGAGGAGACGTGTCTACTCCGATAGACTAAGTCGGTCAAGCATCGATTTGCATCGATCGTTCTCGATTGACGGCCTGAAGCGAAGTCCTGGATAGCGACAAAAAATCGACGAAGTTCGCGTTGCGGAATCGTCCGGCCGGGCGCCGTCCCGCTCAGGACGCGACGATCGAATGGCGATTTGGACGAGTCCGTGTATTCAAAGTGCCAATCCTGTTGCCGACGCGTGACAGATCGGGGGAGGCGGGCGGGGGGCCCGGCGGGATGCGACGAGCCCCAGCCGCGGCTCCGGTGCTACGGCCGCCGTGGTAAGAAGGCCGCCGATGGCTGCGGAGACACGGAGGATCGATAGGGTGCAGGACACGGCGCGGTGGGTCGCGATGGCTCGCGCGCTCGAATCGGAACGAAAGGACGCGCTTTTCGCCGATCCCTTCGCCCGCAAGCTCGCGGGCCCCGCCGGGGTGGAGCTCTTTGCGAGGCTGAGCGGAAGGGCCGGCGGCGCGTGGCCCATCGTCGCACGCACGCACATCATCGACCGGCTGGTTCTAGACGCCATCCGGGACGGCGCCGACGCCGTTCTTAACCTTGCTGCGGGCCTCGACACTCGACCCTTTCGGATGGTCCTGCCCCCGTCGCTGACGTGGATCGAAGTCGACCATGCCGACGTGATCGCCGAGAAAGAGGCGTGCCTGCAAGGCAGCGCGCCCGTGTGCCACCTCGACCGGGTGAAGCTGGACTTGTCGATGGTCGACGAGCGTCGGGCCTTCTTTGCGACGGTCGGAAGCCGCTTTGGGCGCCTTCTCGTCATGACCGAGGGCCTCCTCTGCTACTTGGCGCCGCAGGATGCAATGGGCCTGGCGAAAGACATCCGTTCAATCCCAGGGGTCTTTCGATGGATCGCCGATCTCAACAACGCCGCGGTCAATGCCTATGTGAGCCGACGCACCGGGCACGTACTCCAGGGCACCGCCAAGATGAGATTCGGGCCGGAGGAAGGGCCACTCGTCTTCGAGCCACTCGGCTGGAAGACCATCGGCGCCACATCGATCCTCAAGACCGCTGGCCGGCTCAAACGGCTGCCATTCCCGATGTCGCTCTTTGCGCGACTCCCCGAGAGGCCTTATGGGGCAAAGGGGAGACCGTGGACAGGTGTATGCGTGTGGGAGCCCCAGCGCTGACCGCGGTCGGTGGGCAGATGTGAAACAGGTGCCGTCGCACCGGTGGTCCTACTTCCGGCATTAATTGCCGGCGAGCTCGCCCGTTCTCCTTTTGGGAATGGATGTTCAAAAGCGCATCCTGCTCATCGACGCGAGCGACGCGCGTCGCGAGGTATTGTGTCGCCGACTGCGGGCGCAAGGGTATGCGGTTGACGACACTGCCGATGCAACCAAGGGTGCCGATATGGCCCTCTCTGCTCCACCTGCGGCGGTTGTCGCCGATCTGTGGATGCATGGCATTTCAGGTCTGCAGTTGTGTCGCCTGCTTCGCGCCGAGCCCGCCACCGCCGACGTACCCATCGTGCTTTGCGGCGAACGAGACGAGCCGCGCAATCGGTTCTGGGCCGAGCGTGCCGGCGCGGCCGCGTACGTGCTCAAGGGCCGGACGGGCGAGCTCGTTCGCGCCCTGTCCCAGGCGGTCGACGAAGCGTCGACCGGAGGTTTTTTCGTGCAGCTGAGCGGCATGGACATTCGTGAACGCCTGGCTCGCCACCTCGATGCCGCCCTGTTCGAATCCATCATTGCGTCCGAATTGCGCGCGCTCGCCAGCGCCGGCAGTTTTGAGCGCCTTTTTGACCTGTTTGCCCAGTTTCTTTCGCAAATCGCGCGCTACCGCTGGATTGCGCTCGTGACGACGGGCGCCCAGCGCCTCGGCATTCACCACCACCCGGCCCGGCGGACTCTTGCCGACAACGAGGCCCGGGCGGCGCTCGGGGTGGACGCGTCGGTGCCCTGCTGCGTCGTCGAAGACGAAGACGCGGTGGGCGAAGAGGCCGGGCCCCCATGCCTCGTCACCGATATTTCATTCGGCTTCGCGACCGTTGCCCGGTTTGCCATCGCGCCTTGCGACGAAGAACACGAGGCCGGGCCGTTGGCCTCGATCGTGGGACGAGAGCTTGGCGGCGCCATCAAAATTGCGGCGCTCGTCGAAGAGTCCCAGAAACTCGCGGGTGTCGACGCGCTCACGGGACTCATGAACCGGCGGGCCTACGCCTCGGCCATGGCGACGGAGGTTGCCCGGTGTGTGAGGCACGGATACCCGCTCGCGCTTGCCCTTCTCGACATCGACCACTTCAAGCAAATCAACGATACCCGCGGCCACCAGGGCGGCGACCGTGTCTTGGCTTCGCTCGGGGATCTCCTGCGGAAGTTTTTGCGCCGTTCCGACATGGCAGGAAGATGGGGTGGCGAGGAGTTCGTCGTTGCCTACACAAGCACGAACCTGCTGGGTGCGTGCGTCGCCGCCGAGCGGACGCGCCGGGCCATCGAGGACCATCTCGTATTCGACGATGGGGGCGTGCGCATACCGGTCACGGCTTCCATTGGACTCGCCTGTCTGCATCCGGGCGAGTCGCTCGAGCGACTCGTCGATCGAGCCGATCGGGCGATGTACGCCTCCAAGGCGGCCGGCCGAAATCGGGTGACCGTATGCGCCGAAGATGCGGCCGCGTCCAACGTCCAAAGCGATCTCCAGAGCGTTGCCTGAGCTCGAGACCGAACCAGCCACCGTCGAGAAACCACCACCATGCAGACTTTGGCCGAGCAATCGCACTCTTTTTCCGAGCTCCAAGAGACGCTCGTCAAGTCTGCGTGCGAGCTCTTTGGCAGCCACGGGTTGCCCGTCGAGCACTCACCGGGCGCCGCCAACGCGCAAATCGAAGAGACCGCGTTCATGGCGGTCGTCGGGGTCGCAGCGCCGGCCGTTCGAGGATCGCTCCTGCTGCTTGCGGCCCGCGACGTCGTGGCGGCGTTGCAACCCGCCGAGGTGCGGCGTCCCGCGCCGACGAATTCATTTTTGTGCGATATTCTCGGCGAATACTGCAACATGCTCATTTCGCGCGTGAAGAATCGATTGGCGACGCCCGAGATGACGCCCCTCTTGTCCACGCCTACGACGATTTTTGGAGAGCATCTGGCGCTGCCCGCTCCGACGAGTGGCATGTCGGCCTGGCATCGCTTCACGAGCTCGTCTCGATCCATTTACATTCGATTGGACCTGTCGTTCGAACTTGAATTCTCCCTTCCGACGGACGACAGCGCGCACTCCGTCTCGGAAGGCGAAATGGTCATGTTTTGAGGAGGCGACGTGGCTCACACCGTGATGGTCGTAGACGATTCGGAAATGGTGCGACTGCAGGTCGCGAGGACGCTTGCGGACGTTGGGTTCGAGGTCGTCGAAGCCCGTGATGGTGTCGACGCGCTCGCTCGCCTTTCGGACGAAGGCTTCGCTCCGTCGCTCATCATGCTCGATCTCAATATGCCGAACATGGGCGGCCTCGACTTTCTCAAGGCCCTGCGCGAGCGCACCGAACATGCGGCGCTTCCCGTGGTCATGCTGACCACCGAAGGCCACCCGACCTTCATGCGTCAGGCAAAGGCCCTTGGCGCCAAGGGCTGGATCGTCAAACCATTCAAGCCCGAGCTTCTCATCGCGGCAGTCCAAAAGCTCACGCAAGGAGCGTGAAGCGTTGGGGCGAGGCCGTGCGCACGACGCCCGGCGTCAAAGCACGACCCGACCGCGAGCGCGTTCGTCCAGTGAGTCTTTTACAGGACCGGGGGAAGCCTCCCGGCGGCTCGGTTCACCCGATTCACCCCCCGGCATCCTCGGCATCGGGTGAGCGCAGGTGAAGGTCGAGCCAGCCGGGCGTCAGCTCACGGGCGTCGAGATCGCGCAGCTCGCGAAAGAGGTCGTAGCGCCGACGGCCTTCCGTGAGCGCGACCCAGTTTGCGCCATCCAGGTCATCGTGCATCGGCCCGGACGACCCCTTTGGAAAGGAACGGACTGTGCGTCGACCGTCGAGATGCCGAATCATCCGTTCGCCCATCGCGTGGATTTGATTGACGAGCTTGCATTCGGCATATCCGAGGGATACCGCGCGCTCGAAAATCGCAGCATAGTTGTCTTTGGACAGCTCGAGTGCGAGGTAAGGGAGCTTGGCGGGGCGGGCGCTCATCATCTGATCGAGCAAGTCGACCTCATTTCCTTCGATGTCTGCTTTGACGAGGACGGGCTCGCCATAGCCCGCCACGATCGCGGCCCATGCGATGGTCGGAACCGAAATTCGCGTCACGGCGCTGCCGCCGAATCGGGCTTTGTCTTCGACGCAGGAGCTCCAGTGGGTGCTCGCACCCGAAACGAAGAAGTCGGTTGCGCCCGCTTGGGACGAGACGGCCGCGTTGAGGACAACGAGCCGCTGTTCGTGGACGGCCTCGGAGAAGGCCTCGGACACGGCGGCTGCAAGGCTCGGGTCGGCATCAACCGCCAGAACCCTGAACCCCTTCTCCAGAAGATAGGCTGTATCCGCGCCATCGTTCGAGCCGAGATCGCAGGCGAGAGGCAGCGAGATGCGTTCGACAGTTTGCATTCGAGCTTCACCCAATGCGGTGGACGGACCCACGGAAGCCTCGTCGGATGAGCTCGCGCTCCATCGCCGGCCCGTGGAACGCGGACGTCAGCACCAGCGTCAGTTCCGAGCTGTCCATCGGAATCCCGTCGGGGTGCGCGATCGGCAAGCCTGCCACCGTGAGCTTGGCCTTGAGAGCACTTCGGTCATAAAGGGCGCAGAGACGCATGGGATCGAGGTCGGCGAAGCGCCTGAGGTTGAAGAACTCTTGCGATATGCCCCAGCAGGAGACGGGCCTGCCGGAGCGGAGGAGCGCGCGGAGCCCTACGGCGCGCTCCTCGCTGCGAGCCGTTTCGGCGCGGACATGGTCGACGAAGCTGCGGACGCCGTCGGCATCGAACGCCTCCGGCGTGTGCGGATGAGCAGCGTCGTTCGAACACACCGCGGAGAGCGACGGATAATGAAATTCACCAAAAATTCGCTGGCGGGTCTGCCGCATGGATGTGACACGCAAACCGTGGCGGCCGAGTACTTCACGCAAGGTCGTCGGGGTGAAGTGATTGACGTGCTCCTTCATGCCGACCCAGAAAAAGTCGAAGACGCGCTCGGCCGCGTACTTGGACGCGTCCGGGACCTCGACGAGGAACACTCCGCCCGGCCGCAGGACTCTCGCGACCTCCCGAAGCGCCGAGCCGACGTCGTCGAGATGTTCGAGCACGTGAAACGACGTGACCGCGTCGAGCGCTCCGTCCGCGTGGGGGATTGTCTCCGCTGATCCGACGGCGAGTGAGAGCCCCCGTCCCGAACGCCCGATCTCGACGAGGCGCGGATCGACGTCGACCCCGTGTACGCGCGCGAAGCCGCGCTGCCTCAGCGTTTCGAGAAACGTTCCCTTTCCGCAACCTACGTCGACGAGCACGCCATCTTTGGAAACGCCGCTCTGCTCAAGCAAGAGGCCATACCACCCGTATCGTTCGAGATCCGCGGGCGTCGCGCCGCCAGTGCCGAAACCCGTGGGCGCTTCGTAGAGCGACGCAGTCGCATAAAAGGCCACAAGCTCGTCGGGAGAGACGCCGAGATCAACGAAGAGCATGCCGCACGTTCGGCACGCGCGGTAGACGGCACGGTCGGCAAACGCGTGCTGGTCGAAGTCGCGCGGTACATACGAGAAGATCGATTCGGCCTCGGGTGAGTGACAAACCGGACAGACCCTGGGACGCACGGCCCCGCTTCTTGCAAGAATCGAGACCGCACCTCGCCGGGCCACGCCCACGGTGACGATGTCCCGTCGTCCGCGCCCGAATCGCAGTCGAAGTGCGAAAGAAGCGTCAGTCGCGCGATGAGCGGCCGACGACCCCGCGGGCAGAACGGCGGCGTCGACCTGGTCACACAGAAGCCGCCCGTCAGCCGCCCGCCGCCAACCCATCGACGCTGTCAACGCAGTGACGCCCGGGGACGCGCGTTTTCGGCGGTCACAGGTCCCTTTCGACGACCGCTCCGTTCGCAGGAAGGGCAGCCCTCGCCGGCAGCGTGCTTCGTGCAGGCAGAGGATCGTGCAGGCGTTGGAGCTTCACGCAGGGGTAGAAGCGGTCGAGTCGAGAAGTGGGGATTCTCGTTTCAGCTCTGCCCGTTTCGGCCAAGGGCACGCCGTATGCTCGCTCCAAGCATCGCCATGAGTCGACCCGCCGAGCCCGAACGACGTGATCCAAAGGTCGGTGTTTCGCAGCCCAATGCCTCGACCTGGAGCTGGGAACAGGCGTACACCGGGCCCCCCGAAGAGGGGCAACCCCGAGCTGGGAGCGCGCCTCGGACGATGGTCGACTCGAGCTCTGGCGATCCGCAGCGACGGGACTGACGAGGGATCGGCCTACGCCGCCCCGCACCCACCGAAGCGCGTTGGCTTCACGGGTCGCCGCCGGCACCTCATGCAACGGCGTTCGCTCGGGTCGCCGCCGGCCCCTTATGCAGCGGCGTTCGCTCGGGTCTCGGCCGTCGGTCGGCGTGCATTCACGTTGCCGACGAACCTCGTCCCCGGAGCGACCGAGCCGCGAGTTCACGCAAGCGAGCCATCACGAGCGGGTCGACGTTCGCCGGCGGAAGGACCCGCAGCGAGACGAGCTCGCCTGAAGCGACGCGGCGGCTCACTTCGGCGTCGTCGAGGACTTCGACCTCAGGCGCGGCCTTGGTTCTTGGCACCATGTCACGTCGCCTCGGGTCGGGCGTCGTTCGGGAGCGTTCGTGCGTTGGGCGTGGCCGGCTGCGGAGCGGGCTCAGCGCCGTCCGTGCTGATCCAAGAGACGCGCCTGCCGATGGGGCTGCCCCACGCCGCTGCGGCTTGGTCGGAGCGGATGCACGACTCAAGCTTCGTGGGCAGCGCTGGCATAGGCATCAGTCTGGCAGATGAATCGAGATTACACGATTAAATCATTGGGCTCACGCTGTGCTTGCGATGCGGGTGCAAATATGCAGCTTGCCGAACGGGCTTCGGAGTCAGGCCGCATTCGCGGAGGGCGTTTCGCGGAGGGCGTTTCGCGGAGGGCGTTTCGCGGAGGGCGTTCGCGGAGGGCGTTTCGCGGAGGGCGTTCGCGGAGGGCGTTCGCGGAGGGCGTTCGCGGTTACCGCGGACCTCTGATTGCGACGTTGCACCGCGTGCCCTGCCCGTGCTGAACTGCGGTTTCACATGGCTGCCACGACAACCCCAAACGCCACGAAGATTCCGAACAAGTCGGAGTTCATCCGCAATCAACCATCCACTCTGTCGGCTGCCGAAGTCGTCGAGAAGGCAAAAGCCGAAGGGGTCACCATAGACCCTGGCCTCGTCTACAACATTCGAGGTCGCGCGAAATCGAAAGGAAGAGTGAAAAAGAGCACTCCGACAGCGACAAAGGCCACGAGCAAAGCCGCCTTCGTGCGTCAGTTCCCGAATTTGTCGCCCAAGGACGTCGTCCTACGGGGCAAGGCGGAGGGCCTCCACTTCGAGGTGGGGTACGTGTATAACGTCCGGTCCTCGGTCAACGCCGCCAAGACGAAGTCATCGGCGAGAAAGACGGCCGCAAAGCCTCTGCGCACGACCGACCGCCGACCGCCGACCGCCGGAAGCACCGGCGCGGAGGACTTGCTAAGAGCGATTGCCGCGGAGATCGGACTCGGGCGGGCCGTCGAGATCCTCACGGGGCAACGTGAGCGTCTTAGGTCCCTGATCGGATGACTGCAGTCGAAGAAAGGTGACTTGCCGTCACGTAAGCGCCATGATCGGCCGGCTCGATCGGCCGGTCACCATGCGTGGATTGTCAGAAGGGCCGGTCACCACGCGTGGATTGTCGGAAGGGCCGGCCACCAATGCGTGGATTGTCGGAAGGGCCGGTCACCACGCGTGGATTGTCGGCAGGGCCGGCCACCAATGCGTGGATTGTCGGAAGGGCCGGTCACCGTGAGAGGATTGTCGGAAGGGCCGGTCACCGTGAGAGGATTGTTGGAAGGGCCGGCCGCGATCAGGGGATTGTCGGCAGGGCCGGCCACCACGTTTTTCCAGTGCATGGGTCGTTCGAGGGCGGGTCGCCGATGTTCATCGTCCCGGTAAGGGTCGCCGTCGGTTCCACCGTGAGTATGGGGCCGCCCTTCTTGCCCGTCGACTGTTCCACGTAAACGTTGTTGAAGGTTACCGTGGCCTGGTGCGTGGAGTCGCCTTCCACGTAGACCGTCACCTCGAACGCGTGCTGAGGGCCTTGGACGTTCAACTGGTGAAAGTTTTCCACGGTGATGTCCTCGAAGTCCGGCGGCACGCCGGCAGGGTTCACGAGCGGGTTGGCGTCGTAGCTCGCGGTGATGTAGATCGGATAAGCTTCGTCGCGCGTGCAAATGTCCTCGAAGAGTATGCTTTTGACGAAACCGCCATTTCCCGTATAGGATTTGACCCGCAAACCGTTCAGATCACTCGATCCCGTGGCGGGATCGACCGGCACGTCGCCGTCGATGGTGAGATCGTAGACGTGCACATTGGTAATGCCGTCGATTGTGTCGCTGCCGAGCGACATTCCGTGACCCGTGCCGAAGTGATTGTGCGCAACGACGATGTCGTTCGCGCCCCCCACCCCGTCACCTTTGACCGCGACCATGTCGTCCCCGGTGGAGATCCGGCTGCCGACGATGTACCCGCTTTGGGTGGTTCCGGTCGCCGCGCCGGGGTCGATGCCATCGGTATTCCGTGCGACATAGTTTGAAAGCGCCTGTCCGGCGCTGCTCGTCGCGTTGCTCGGAGTGAGGACGTTGACGCCCCATACGACGAAGGCGTTGCTGTTGAGCGCGACGTGAAAGAAAGGCGAATTGTACAAGTTGAGTCCGTAAAGGACGAAGTTCGATGCGTTGTCGACGCGAATGAGAGCGGGGTTCGGGGCCGAACCGGGCGCCGACCCTTGGGCGCGTGTGTCGTGGCGCTGAAAGTCCGACACGTTCCACCATGAAAAGCTGCCGGCAGGGATTGTCGGATTGGCGACCGTATCGATGTCAGCGGTCGGGGCGGATACGCCAATCAATGGTTCACCGCCTTGGCCGTCGATCGTCCCCTGACCCATGATGGCGACATGGTCGCCGGTGGCCATGAGCACGCCCCCACAGTCGTACTGGGCATCCGTCGCGACGCTAGTATCGGAGACCGCTCCGGTCGGATCGATGACGACACAGCTTGCACCATATGATTGCGGGTTTCGCGAAGCATAGACTGTCACGCCCTCGTCGATGACAAGGGACTGTCCGGACGTGAGCTTCAGCTGTCCGATAAGGAACGCATTGGCTCCGCCGCTACCCGTCGCAAGCTCCACGCAGGGGTTACTCGCAAAGGCCTGCGCGATGAGGCCGTTGTCGAGCGTCTCCGACGCGCTCTCCGGAACGGCCGCGTTCTTCGACGCCGTCGACGTGTCGTTTGCGGCCGGCGCCACCGTGCGCGGTGCCGCGACCTTGGCGCATCCTGGCGGGAGGACGGGCTGCGGGGGAAGACACGTCGTGTCGACTAGGTTGGAAGGATCGCAGAGTCCTATCACGCTGCCACCGGTGGTTGGCGTGCTGCTGGTGCTTGCGGAGCCGCTGGTACTTTGGGCGCTGGTGCTTGCGGAGCCGCTGGTACTTTGGGCGCTGGTGCCTGCGGAGCCGCTGGTGCCTTGGGCGCTGGTGCCTGCGGAGCCGCTGGTGCCTTGGGCGCTGGTGCTTGCGGAGCCGCTGGTGTTTTGGGCGCTGGTGCTTGCGGAGCCGCTGGTGTTTTGGGCGCTGGTGCTTGCGGAGCCGCTGGTGCCTTCGGCGCTGGTGCTCACGGAGGCATTCGAAGTCGGGGCGCCGTTCGAAGTGCTACCGGAGTTCGAAGCGCCACACGCGCAAAGGTGAAGGAGCATCCCGGCCGCCCCCATTCTGATGTAGCGACGCTCAGGTGCTTGCATAGCCATCTCCGAAAAGCCAGGGGACGCTCCAGTCGACCGAACGGGCCTTGACCAAATCGACGAGATAGATCGCGCCTGTGGAGCACGCCATCTCCCGGTCACCCTGCTTCGATGGAAGACGGGATCGTTTCGAGATGTCCAATGCGCCGTTTCGCCGGATCGATCGCACGAGGAGGGCGAATGGTGGGTCCAAGGGCGAGGGAGGCATACGGTCGTCGTGGTCGTCGGCCCGTTCGGAGTCGGCCCGTTCGGAGTCGGCCCGTTCGGAGTCGGCCCGTTCGGAGTCGGCCCGTTCGGAGTCGGCCCGTTCGGAGTCGGCCCGTTCGGAGTCACGCTCGGCTGTCGAATCGATAGGCATGATGGATGAGCACGCCCGTTCAGCGCGGGTCGGGTCCCATGGGGGTTCATTCGGTCTTCGCGGCGACAACGAACGCGAGTCGCGCCCTGCCGGCCGGTCGGCCCGATGACGCCTCCCCCGGTCAACCGCTATCGTCGGACCATGTGGCGGCCGGAATCCGGCAACGGGTCGAATGTCTCCACGCGCGAGCCCTCGATCTCGGGGGGAAGGAAGGCTCTCATGAAGACACTCGACTCAGCGGTTCGCGCTGCGATCGCCCGCCGCAGACCATCGCGCGTCAGCGCCAAGAGCCCGCCACCCGAGCTGGGCGATGACGTCGAGCTTACGCCGCTCGAAATTGTCCTTGCCGCGATCGAGGTGGAACGGCACACGCTTCGCACCTGGTCGCTCGATGAGCTCGCGGGCATTCGGACCCTCGGCGAGCTCGTCGCGTTCTTCGAAAGCGACGGCCGCTCGCAGTCCGTCCGTCGTGCCGCGATGTTCGATCCTGCCCTCGTCGAGACGCTGAAGTGACGAGAACCTTCAGCGCTTGGCGTCGCGGCCGGGCGATGCGGGAAGGATCGGCATGTCTTTGGGCGGCATGGCCAGCGCTTCGCGCTGCGTAATGACCGAACAACGGGCTTTCATCGTGCTCCTCTCTCTGCCCTCCGTCCATTCACGCGCACTTGCCGGAGGAGACGCAAGCCGTTCAGCGTCACGAGCAGCGTGCTGCCTTCGTGTCCGACGACGCCCCAGGGGAGCGTGATCCAGCCAAGAAGGTCCGACGCGACGAGGAGCACGATCATGCCCAGAGCGAAGACGAGGTTCTGTTTCACGACGCGGAGGGTCTGTCGCCCGAGCGCGACGGCGTAGGGGATCTTCTCGAGGTCGTCTGTGGTGAGGACGACATCCGCCGTCTCCAGGGCGACGTCCGTGCCGCTCACGCCCATGGCAATGCCCACACTCGCGACCGCCAGTGCTGCCCCGTCGTTGACGCCGTCGCCGACCATCGCGACGTGCCCGTAACGGCCGAGCAGGTCTTCCACGATGCGAACCTTGTCTGCGGGGAGCAGCTCAGCGTGGATCTCGGCGATTCCAACGTCCCGTGCGATCGCCTCTGCAGTCTGGCGCGTGTCTCCCGTGATCAGGGCGACGTGGGCGATCCCGACGGCTCGCAGCGCCCGCACGGCGTCTGCCGCTCGCGGACGAAGCGTGTCGCGGAGCCCAACCAGGCCCCGAACGGCTTCGTTGCCGACCATGACGACCGTCTTTCCCTCTGCCGTCAGCCCTTCATGATGGACGACGGCGGCGTCCGAGAGCCCGCGAAAGAGCGACGCCTTGCCGATCGACCACGGCAGGGCGCCAATGACGGCGTGCGCACCCGCTCCCGGCACCGATTGAAAATTGGACGCCACGGCGACCGGCAGATTCTTCCGCGTGGCTTCGTCGAGGATCGCTCTTGCCAGCGGGTGCTCGGAAAGGCTCTCGACTGAAGCTGCGGCGGCCAGAATGTCGTCCGACGGTTCGCCTGAAAGCGAGACCACGTCGGTGACGACGGGATGACCCGATGTGAGTGTTCCGGTCTTGTCGAATGCGATGCCGCGGACTCGCCCGAGGCTTTCGATGAAGGTGCTTCCTTTGAAGAGAATGCCGTTGCGCGCACCGTTCGAAAGGGCCGAGAGAAGGGTCGGCATCATGGCCGCCGCGAGAGCACACGGAGAGGCTACGACGAGGAAAATCATCGCCCGGTAAAGCGCCTCGCGAAACGACCACCAATGCGCGACGACGGGGATTGCCCCGACCGCAATGGCGCCCACGACCACGGCTTTGGCATAGCCTCGCTCGAATCGTTCCATGAAGAGTTGGGCAGGCGGGCGGCGTTCCTGCGCCTGCCGCACGAGGTCGATCATCCGGGCGAGGATCGTGTCTCTCGCCGGACGCGTGACTGTCACACGAAGCGCGCCGTGCCCGTTGACGGTACCCGCGAAAACCTGATCGCCCGCGCCCTTGTCAGCAGGCATCGATTCGCCCGTGATGGAGGCCTGGTCGACGGCGGAGGTCCCCTCGACGACCGTGCCGTCTGCTGCAATGCGCTCGCCCGGCCTGACCACGAAAAGCTCGTCCACAGCGAGGGTATCCGCGGGCACGCGCACCTCACGCCCTTCGCGCACGACGATCGCATCTTCCGGATGGATCGCGATCAGCGCTTCGATGTCACGCTTTGTCCGCGCACTCGCGTAGCCCTCGAGGGTTCCGCTGAGGGCGAAGATGAAGATGAGGAGCGCGCCGTCGAACCAGTAGCCGATGGCTGCAGCGCCGATTGCGGCGACCACCATCAGCAGGTCGACGTCGAGCTCTCGATCGCGGAGGAGGGTGGTCACGCCCTCAATCGCCTGCCGGTATCCTCCGAGCAGGTAACCGGCCACGAAGATCGCGTTCGTTCCGACGACGCCGATCCCTCCGCGGTGCGCCAGCCAGCCGGCCCCGACAAAGCCCGCGCAAAGCGCGGTCGTGAACGCCTCGCCATGGCTCTGCCAAAGCAAGGCTCTGGACGGTCGCGCGGCCGGAAGAGTCGAGTTCGGCGTGGTCGGACTCACGCTCGGCTTAGTTCAAGAACAGACGGACGAAGTCAATAGCGCTCTTCGATTGGGACAGAGACCGCGTCCGCCTGGGTTTTTTGGGCGGCGACTCCGCGCTTCGAGTTCGGCCGAAAGCCTTTGCAAGCGAGGTGTCGGCCTACAAGGACTGTTCGCTCTCCCGCGCGGCTGACCCGCTCGGGTGGGATGGGCGGGGTCACCCCGGTGGTCTTCGTGACGACCGACGCGCCTCGGCGTTCGCGGGCTCGAAAGGGGCGCGCTGCAGCGCGCAGCGGCTTCGCCGTCGTCCACGGTCCGCCATCGATCGGTCCTCCGAGGGTCGGTCAAGATGCGATCGGGCCGCGTGCTGCCAGCATCGGCGTCGCCAGGCGGCGGTTCGGCGGAGGGCACTGCCGTCAGCGCGACGATTCACTGCGATCTGCGGTCCTCGCCCTCGCTCATGCGTGCGAAGGGGTCCGCGATCAGCTTGCTCTCCTCCGTTTTCCGGGTCCTTGGGCGGGCGTTCTCGGAGTCCGGACTGCCAAGGCCATCGCGGTCCGGCGGACAGCCGTTGGTCTTGGGATTTTTGGTTTTCGCACCCAACACGTTGGGACACGCGTCCTTGGCATCGGACACCCCATCTCCATCCGTGTCGTTGTGGTGATCGAACAGCTCGACGGCCACGACGACGCGCCACTCCGGTGCGCCAAAGCGAGGATCCAGGCCTGCACCGGCGCCGAGCTTGACTCTGACCTGAGCCCCGTCGTCGGACGTGCCTTCGAGGCGCCCGGACAAGAGCCCTTCTACACCGGTTCCGCTCGAGCCAAAAAAGGACCGGAACGCTGTCTCGCCGAACACCTCGGGCCCGACCACCAGCGACATCCCCTGGTTTTTGCCGACCGCGAATTTGGGCCCCCCCGCGAGACCGAACAGAAGCTCGCTGCCCTGCGGGCTACCCGGCGCCGGTGCGTCGTCGAGGGGCCGAACGTGGACGCCCAGTTGTCCGGCGTAGCTGAGAACGCCGACATCGCCTGCGAAGAGTAGGCGGCCCATCGCGCGGAACGTCCCGTCGGTCAGGTATTCCGAACGGGCCGTGTTCGGGCTCGGTACGAGGAGCTGCGCTCCGACTCCGAGGCGAAGAGGACTTCGCGAGGAGCCGAGCAGGCGCGCGTCAAAGCCGATCCGCGCATCGGCGAAAGCGTCGGGGGCCGTCGAAGGATTCACGCCCGAGGGCGTGAATGCTTGCCCGGAGTTGGGCGCCGTGAACTGATAGGCGCCCACTGTCCCATCCTGCCCAGCAACCGTGAGAGGCATGTCGAAGTTGAGATACCCGCGAAAGCGGTCATAGGTCGCCGCGAAGCCAAAGTCCGTCAAAGCCTCGTCCGAGACGGCGGTCAGTCGTTCGGAGCCGTCGCTCGTCCGGACACGCAATGGGTCACGCGCGTATCCAGTCGTCAGCGAGATGACTCCGCCGAGCCCGCCGTGCATGTCGAGTGTGTCCATGACGAACCACCCTCCGCCGGGGGCCGACAGATACAGGCGATCCAGCGCAAAGCCCTGCGCTTGCTGCTGCGCCTCGGCGTGGCCGGCCCACGAGACGCACGACAAGAGGATTGCAAGTGCGAGAGGCGCGGCGGAGGTCCGTCCGCTCGCCTGCTTGAACTCCGCGTTCTCGAGGTCGAGGCGCTTGCCGGACGCGGTTTGCGCGGGTGTCTCAGAATTCGGCATGGACCCTCCCCCCGAAGATCTCCACCGGGCCGCGATCCGCGTTGAATCCGGGGTTCCAGAGGTGCTGGTAGTCAGCCGTAAGCCAGAGGGCCTTGAACAGATTGAAGCTGTAGAAGACGTCGATGACGTTTTCGGGCGCCTGGTGCAGATGGCCGTCGCCCACGAAGCCGTCGACACCGCCCATGGCGAGGTATTGGGCGTGGATGTCGGAAATCCAGGCGGCCGCGTAGCCAAGCCCGGTCACGTCGAACGGTCGATGCCAAAGAGGCCCCTTCGCGACGGCGCCGAAGGACAGGTCACGATCGGCGGGGTCGAACGCGTCGACCTCCGTTTGGCCATCCGAGTACATGGCTCGGAGAAAGACCCCGACGTCGTCCGTGATGTGCTGCTCGAGGTTGACCCCGATGCCAATCTTGGTGTCCGGCTTACGGACCCAGCACAAGTCCGGCGCTGTGAGGTTCCCGGAGCCGTAGCTATAGACGCTCGCCGGGCACGCTGCGGCGTTCTTCGCCGGATCCGCTTTGAGCGCGGCGATGGCATCCGAGAAGCGGCCGGCCACCTCGTGGTTTCGGTACCCGAGAACCCGGACTGCGCCAGCCTGTCCGAAGAAAGAGTGATCGTACTCGAGTTCCAGGGCGTCCGCGTAGACCTGAAACAGGTTGACGTTGATGGGCAGTACGTTGGGGTTGAGAGGCGGCGCCATCCGACCGATGCGCAAGGCCCAGTCGTTCCAGTAGAGTTCCGCCGCGCCGCCGAGTGAATAGCCACGAGAGTCGGCTGCGAAATCCCACGACGAGTGCGTCATGAAAGCCATGTTGAGAAACGTCTGTCGCGGGTCCCAAGTCACATTGTTCCGATCGAAGACGTCGAGCGCCGTGAACGTACCCGCGGTCAGGACGACGCGTCGGCTGTCGACCACCGTGGCGAGCTGCATCGGGTCGGATGTCTTTTCGACGCGTTCGCCCCCGAGCTCGAACGTCTGCCGGACGAACGTGCGCGATCGGTAGAGAGACGGGATCTCCGACCCCGTTTTCTGCAGCTCGAAGTTCTGGATCGAGCCGCCGATCCCCTTGAGCCCCGAGAAGCCTCTCTCGGCGACGAATTCCGGCACGAAGTACGCTTCGCCACCCGGCCAGAGGCGCACTCCAAAGAAAAGGGTGAAGGTGCCCGTGAAGCTTCGTTCGGCATCCGGCACGAGCGAATTGGTGCTTCCGTTGGCGTTCGTGTAGGGAGCCTCAAAAGGCGGCTTCCAAGAGGAAATATAGGTAAATTGACCGTACGCGTTCCAGCTTTCGTCGGCGATGTCGTGGAGGTCGTGCTCGGCCAAGAGGTTCATGACGTCGAACGCCGCGTCCTGATGGGCCGCGGGCGGTGCAGCCTGGGCGCGCGCAGGCAGGGGCGTCAGAAAAATGCGAGCGACGAGGCACACTCCGACGAAGGGAGATCGGCTGGCGAGCGACCGGAATGGACGGTTCACTCGAGCCCCGCGTCGCCGATCGGCGACGTCGCACACGTCGCGGCGTCGTATTGCAGCCCTTGGAAGACGCTCGGAAAGACCCGCTGCGTGATGAAGTCGGCCTCGGACTGGGTGAGGGCGCTTCCCGTCGCGCAGTTGCCGGCGAACTCGGAATCGTCCACGGGGATGTGCAGAATGTTGTCGAGGTGTACGGCGAAGCCGCTTCGCGACTGCATGACGACGAACGATGCCGGCGGCGAAGAGCTCGACGGGTCCCATCCCGGAGCGAGCACGACCCACGCCATGTTGTCGGATGCCGGTACCGTGGCTTCGAGCGCCGACGAGGAGCCGGGCGCGACGGGCGTCGCGAATGCGACTGCCTGCCAGTAAGCCCGATAGACAACGAGGGGAGCCGCGGCAGACGCCGGGTATTTGTTGTCCATGACGACATACGTGTAGGGCGTGTCGATGTTGGCACACCCCGTCGCGGGCAGTGCGGTGGGCAAAAGAGAAAAGACGACCGGTCCAGCGGCCAAGAAGCCCTCCCGGTGCACGGTGCGGCTGCGCGCACGGGCGCTGGAGCGGGTCGGGTTCACGTCGAAAAACCTTCGGGAGGGAGCGAAGACCGAAGCGTCGATGGACGCGTTACCGCTGGGTCCGGCCACTCGTATATCAGCATGCGCCACGCTCTTCGAGCGCGAAGCTCGCCGAGCCGGCAGGGTCCCCGCCTTCTGCGATCCCATTGCATTTTGGCTGGTGGTTCATGCTCACGTTGGCGCTGGGGAGCCCTCGAGCGCACCGGGCGGCCCGCGGCGTCGCATCGGACTGCCGACCCGTCCCTCGACCCTTTTGGAGCGGTCGTGTTCGGGTCGTGGGTACGGATGGCGCCTCGGCCCCCTGCAGCGGTTTTCCACCCACGCTGCCTTGGTCTTGCCCGTGGCGGCGCCGGTCGAGGCCAACGCGGCAAACGGCACCCAGCACGGCGTCACCGTGGAAATCCTCGAAGCCGGGCGGGTCGGAACCGGCCGCGGCCCCGGGCGATCCGAGCTACCCTGGTCGCCCGTCATGAAGATCGGGCACGCGTTCAGCGACGTTCTGCGGATGGGGGTTGGGGCGGCGGCACTGCTGATTTTCACGTTCGTCACGCTGCGTTTTCAAAAAGGTCAACATCTCTCCTTCATTGGTCGGCGTAGGCGACGGACTCGTCCGACGAAGGACCCCCGAGCGATGCGAACGAACCGAACCACCGTGGCCGCCGCCCTACTCTGTCTCAACCGCTGCTCGAGCGAAACCGTCGGGCCGCCGCCCCCTGCGCCGGTGAACTGGCAGTCGTTCCAAGCGCACCCCGTCGTGGATGCGGGAGCCAACACCATCACGGCCAAAGAAAGGACTCTGCCCGAGTCGTACGCCGCGGCGCTGGCCTCACCAGGCTTCGCCCTTCTCGGCCCCCTGTTCGACGACGAGGCAAACTTCAGCTCCCCCGGTCTGGAGGATGCGCACGGGCGTGGCCCCGTCGTGCGGGCGCACGAGCGACTCTTCGGGCCTTTCGACAACCGCAAGTTCACGACGAGTCGTGTGTGGCGCACCCCCAACGAGCAGACGGTCGAGTGGACCATGACGGGCACGCAGGAACATGATTTTCTGGGCGTGGCGCCATCGCACAAGCCGGTCGCGTTCAAGGGTCTGACGCTTCTGTGGACGCAGGACGACGGGAGCGTCACCGACGTTCACGTCTACGTCGACGTCGCGCTCGTCAAGGCGCAGCTGGGCGTTGGGCCCAAGGAGCTTCTGACGCTGCCGTTGTCCGTTCCGCCGTCCTTTGCCGCGCACGTGTTCGAGCCGACGAGCACGGGCTCCGAGGGCGAGCAGAGCCTGGCTGTTGCGAAGTCGTGGCTCGACGCGCTCGAGAACAATCGTGAAGCCGAGTACGTCGCCATGACGACCGACGACGTCGAGCTCTACACGTTGGAGCGCGCGCAACCTGCGCGCGGCAAGGCTTCGGTCGAGGCCTATTACAAGGCCATGCACAGGTCCATCGGCCAGCTCGATACGACGGTCGACAACGGCTGGGGCGTCGCGCAGTTTGCGGTCATCGAGTACTCGATCGACGGCGAGCAGCTCGGGCCCATCGGCTGGGTGGCCGCGCAGCGCGACAAGGTGTTCCGTGTCGAAGTCGTCGACATTTACGAGATCGACAATGGCAAGATCGCTCGCGTCTATCGCTACGATAACCCATCGCAAATCGCGAGCGCGTCCGCGCTTTGAGAGCCGGCTGGCCTAAGGACGACCGATCCGAAGACAGGCCCGCGATCCATCAGGGTGAGTGCGATCCGTCCGTGTAGGCGATGAGGCTCCTTGGTACGAACGCCAAGACCAACGGAATGATGGCGTACACCCCGGTCGTGACCCACGCGGCCAGTCCGAATCCACCCCTGCCGTAGAGCCACGATCCGAAAATGTCGCCGAATCGAATGGCGAGGAAGAGCACCGTGCTGCTCATCATCATGGCAGCGCCCTCCAAGCCCTTCGGGGACGAGCGAAGAAGCAGCTCGTAATAGGCGCACGTCGGGAGGCCGCCAAGGAGCCCCAGCAGCGGGGCGAGAAACAGCGACTGAGGCGGCGTCCTCAGAAAGAGGAGGGGAATGGCCTGAGGAATCGCAAGGAACGTGCTACAAAAGAGCAGTTGCGAGAAGCGAATTCGCTTGCACAAAAAGCCATATGCGATCGGGGCCGGCATCAGCGACATATAGAAAAGTCCCATGAAGAGGCCATATTGATCGCTGGTCGCGCCAAGCCGCTCCGTCAGAAAGAAGAGGAGCGGCGTTGCAGAGCACGGGCTAAACTGCCAGAGGAGCCAGACGAGCATCGCAGGCCACAAGGGGCGGTGCCTTACGAAGC
>JBEKFX010000092.1:0-28065 GCA_050013115.1 Polyangiaceae bacterium | reverse complement strand
CCCTCACCGCGGGCGGCGCGGTCCAGTGCTGGGGCAACAGCCTCATCGCGTCCAGCACGTACCCGGTGACCGTTCCAGGTCTCGAGAGCGGCGTCACGGCCGTATCTGCCGGAAACCTCTACGCCTGCGCCCTGACCACGAACGGCGCGGTCGAGTGCTGGGGTGAGAGCCAAGTCGGGGCCGGCGTGTCCCCGGCGACGGTTGTTCCTGGTCTCGAGAGCGGCATCGTCGCGGTCTCCGTCGGAAGCACCACCGGTGGTCCGATCTCCGATTCGGTGGCACCCCACTTCTCGGCGTGCGCCGTCACTGCAGGCGGCGCGGTCCAGTGCTGGGGCGACAACACCTACGGCGAACTCGGGAACGGCTCCAGCGGATTTTCTCCGATCGGCGGGGTTGTCCCCGTCCCGACAGCAGCGGAGCCAGTACCCGTCACAGGGCTCGACAGCGGCGTGACCGCCATATCCGTGGGGAACCTCGATGCGTGCGCCATCACGGCGGCCGGCGCGGTCCAGTGCTGGGGCGACAACACGTTTGGGCAACTCGGAGTTGACCCCATGGCGCTCGCATTCAGCGCGGTGCCGGTGACGGTTCCGGGTCTCACGTCGGGCGTCACCGCCGTATCCGTCCGAGACGGCGCCGCCTGCGCGATCGCCACGGGTGGCCAGGTCACCTGCTGGGGAAACGCTTGGGGGGGCGGATCGCCCTTCAACGTGGCCGGACCGGTGGGGCCCGTGCCCGTCGCAGGCCTGCCGGGCGGCGTCACGGCGGTTTCCGTGGCGGCAAACAACGGCTGCGCGCTCACCTTGGACATGGGGGGGGTTGTCTGCTGGGGTAACGGTCTCTCGCTCGGCAACGTGTATCCACCGATGACGGTCGCGGGGCTCGAGAGCGGCGCGACCGCAATTTCCGTCGGGGGGGATAATGACGTCGGCGTCGCCGCCTGCGCCGTAACGGGTGATGGCGGGGTCGCGTGCTGGGGCGGGTTGAACAGCGGCGGCGGCTCCGTTCCTAAGCCGTTCGGTCTCGCCTGCGCGTACGCGTTCGAGAATGTGGATGCGGGAGACAACTCCCCGAACCCGGCGGATTCTTCGACGACGGCTTGCGCCGACCCCCTGACGTTTGCCGATCCGAACATCGAGGCTGCGGTGCGCGGAGCCATCGGAGTCCCGAGCGGACCGATCCATCCGGCCGACGTGGCGGGCCTTACCGACTTGCTTATGGCCCCACCCCCCAACACCCCGGTGGACCCTCCCCCCGGCTACGTCGGTCCTGTCACGTCGCTCGCTGGCGTCGAGTGTCTTTGGAACCTGCGCAACCTTTACTTCGAATCGTACTTCGTGGACCTCACCCCGCTTTCAGGCCTTCCGAACCTCACAGTCCTCGGTTTGCAGCAACCGTGCGAGACCAACATTCCGCTCCTGCCTCACGTGACGGACTTTAGGGGGGAGCCTCACTCGAATACGGTGGCCTTGTTGTCGGCACTTCCTTCATTGAGAGTGCTCGAGTTGATGGGCGCCGACGTCTCGACCGCTCAGGCTCGATCCGCGCTCTCCGCCTTGACCAGTCTGGCAACGCTGTCCCTCCCAAACGCGGGGCTCACCGACACGGGGCCCCTCGGGCCCCTGAACGGTCTGACGGACGTCGATCTCGACTCGAATCAGATTCAAGACATCTCGACAGTGTCGGGACTTGCGAATCTCCGGAGCCTCGACCTCAGCGACAATCAGATCACGGACCTGTCTCCCTTGGCCGCCAACGCCTCGCTCGGCTACGGGACCGGCATCGCGATCGAGGGCAACCCGATCGACTGCACGGCGCAGGCGCAGAACATCGCGACGTTGAGAGCGCGCGGTGTCACCTTGAGCACGGACTGCCCGTAGGCGCGCGTGTCGTCACGATTGCGCCCATCCAGTCCCACATTCTCGTCGCCCGCACGCCGACGACGCGCCATGCGATGAGCGGCCCCACAATCACAGCGCTGGCGCCCGTCAGAATATCCAATTTGGCTCCCGTGAACGTCATCTGCCGGGGAATGATCCCCACCTTTCCTGCCGCGTGCATCAGCAGTTCGAGCGGGAGCAACCTTGACGTCTAGTTTGCCCATGCGGGTTTTCATCGGATGACATGCGTCTTATGATGATCATCGTATGCGCCCGTCAAGGAGGCCCGATTCCCCCCGTCAGCGATGCGACTGCCCATTCAGCTCCTGCAGTCCGGCGAATCAGGGTGGCCCCCACCCCGATCAGGGCGCGGGACGACCACCCGCGATCCATGACCCCAACGTCAACGGGTGGCACACGGTGGCGCAGTGCGACATGCATTTGCACCGGCAAAAGCGAGCGCGACGATGGCCAGATGTTTGCACACGATCTCGAACATGAGGTGGAGCCGCGCGCTTTTCGTGGGCAGCGTTTTCGCGTGTGGCTGCGGGGGCAGCGTCACGGAGAACGGACCAGTGGACGCGTCGACCGTAGCGAACGCCGTTGATGTAGAAGCAACGGAGGCCGCGTCGAGCGACGTCAACGTCGGAGCGACCGACGATACGAGCAGTTCGGCAGGGACTCCTTGCACGAACGCGGCTCAGTGCCCGGGCGGGTTCTTCTGTGGTTATCTCATGTTTGGCGGTTGCGACGAGCCCGGCAGCTGCCAGCCTGTCCCGACTGGGTGCGGCGATGGGCCGATCTGCGCCTGCGACGGCACCGTGGTCTATTGTGCTGGAGAAACAATGTACGGCGCAGCGCCGACCGATCGGGATCCCCCGATCCCCCCCTTTTTTGGCGGTCCAGCGGCATCGGCATGGTGCCTGAACACCGTGAACGATGCGTCGAGCGACGTGGTCGTCGAAAGATCGGTGGACGGGTCGAGCGACGGCGAATCGAACGCCAAAGGGTCGAGCGATGCGAACGCCGATGCCTATTCGGGGTCCTGCGAGATTGACGCCGCCAGTTACGATCAGTCGTGCACCGTCGACACCGATTGCTCAGAGGTCACATCGACGGATTATTGCAGCAGTAGCTGCCTGTGCGGCGGCTCTCCCATCAGCGTGACTGGGCTGGCCGAATTCAACGTCGACGTTGCAAAGACCCCGCTTGGTTCTGGCGCGATCCATCCAGGTTACTGTGCATGCCCACTCTTCGGGCGTGTGTGCTGCGTCAGCGGCACTTGCAAGGTCGACGAGCTTGCTTGCGACAAAAAGGACACCCTACCTGCGTGCGCCGACGCGGGGGGCACATGCAGTCAAAACGTTGTGCAATGCGGCCAGGGAGAGGGGCCCTCCGATTCGTGTGCGTTGGCCAACGAGACGTGCTGTCTCAATTGAATTCGGGTCGGTCGCCAAGATTCCACCCGATCCTCGATGGTCCTCAAGCGCCGTTTCGTCGGTGCGCTTTGCGTAAGGTCGGCTAAAGGTCGGCTAAAAGTCGGCTACAATTAGGACGTGGGGAGCCGAGCGACCGGCGGGTATCCCGACCAATGAGGTCCACAGCTTGTCACATACCGGATGGTTTGTGACAGCCAATGGGCCTTCGACGCCGCTTGATCCCCGAAGGGCGCTTACGGCGAACGCGCCGTACGATGTCTGGCTTCGCGTTCACAACGAGGCGGGATGCTCGGCGGTCACCGGGCCGATCAACGTGTTCATCGACGGCGCCGATCCGAACTTGGGATTCGAGAACTGGATCCCGGTCACCCCCGGCGCAGGCACGGGCGCGTACAACCCGTTCGGCACCGCCGGGCAGGTGATTGTGCCGGCGTTCGGCACGGCCATCATCGGTCCGTGGGAGTTCACGCCTTCGGATGGCGGGCACAAGTGCCTGCTTGCGGCGATTGCGGCGGACGGCGAGGCGGAGCCTCCGACGACGATTCAGCCCGGCCAGCCGGCGCTTCCACCGGCCTACGGCTCGAATCAGATCGCGCAACGCAACCTCCAGATCGGCGAGACCTGCACGTTCAACATCAGCAATACGACGACGAGCGCCGCGGACCTGCTGCTCGGCATCAACGTGACTCCAACCACACCGACCCCAGGGTCCAGCACCGGCCCCGTCATTTCTCTGACCTTCTCGGACCCCATGGAACGTCACGAGGCGCCGCGACCATCCATCACGCGAGGAGCCGGGCCGAGAGGGCCGCTATCGGCAACTGGACGTGGCGCGGCCGCCTCGTTGCCGAGGCTTCAGGCACCCCTCAGCGGTCACTTGCGTTCGTCAACGATCGATGGGCGCCCTGCTCGCCTCGAGGGCAACAATCACTCAATGCCCTCCATCACCGCAGCCTTGGTGGTGAGGTAGCGTTCCTTCAACCGCTCGGCGGTGTCTTTTCCGAGTTCACGATTGGCCGCAGGGAAAAAGTCGCCCTCTTCCTCCTTGACGTGATGGGACACCGCATTGACGAGCTCGGCGAACGTCGCTCCCCAGTTGGGGTCGTCGTAGTTGATGGCCATCAGCTTCTCGATCGTTCGCTCCAGGGTCCTGGCCTCGCGTTCGTGGATCTCGGCGTAGTTGGCCAAGTTCGCATGTTCTCGAAAGGCCGGATACACCTCCGCCAGCTCACCCTTCTCGTGCGAGAGAAGTTCCGCTCGTATCCTCGGAAATAATTCCTTTCGTTTTGCGGGGTCCGACGTCGCCTTCACGACAAGCAGCAGCGCCGTGACCTCCCCGTGCTCCCTTTCGAGCTGCTGGAAAACACCCGAGAGATTCTCGAGTGTGGCCTTCGCAGCCTTCGCAGCCCCCATCACCTTGGACGCGGTTTTTTCGAATGCGTTCGGCACGGTGCCCTCCTGTTTGCGTGAGCCTGCAAGGAGCTGGCCGTGCAGCGGTTCCGACCCCGTGGACCGCGCACCCCATGCATCGGGACGTGGCGCGTAGCGTGCCCTTGGCGCACACGCGCGCGACCCCGCCCTCGCGCTCGACGACCGTGCCCACGGTCCCTTCGCCCTTGGACGGAGACTTGATGACGACTTTCGTCCAGCGCTCGCCGCCGACACTGAGGGACCGAAATCGAACCGCTCGTGGCGGTGGGGCTCCGGAGGCACGCACCCTCGTATAACGCCAAGTCGTGTTGGGCTGTCCGTTTCGGATCGTGGGGCCGCCCGACCCGTTTGCTGCCCCTGTCGGCCCTTGCGCGAAATCGTTGCGCGCTACGCCGTGGACTACTGCCACAGCCGACGCGGGCGTGACACGCGTGGGAACACGGGGACAAGAGTGGCGACCGTGCAATTTCGAACGCAGAGCAAACTCTGGAGGGAACGTGGACCCTGCGCCATCGGTCGAAATCGCTGGGGTGATGCTCGCGGAATATCGACAGGCCAAAGTCCGTACCACGCCGAGGACCCCATCCGGCCGAGGACCGGGGGCGGCTTCGCAACGATGGTGTGATCGCGGTCCCCTCCGCCGACCCGCAGTACAAGCCGGTCGACGAACTCGCACCTTGGACGCGCCAAGAGCGTTGAATAGTTCTCGTCACGGTCCGAGATGACCGAGAAAACGTGAGACCGAAAGCGGGGAGGGACCGAAGAAGCGCCATCTGAGCGCTCGTCAAAGCGGCCCGGGCCACGAAGGTTTCTGGCATGGGACAAGCACCGAGCAGGCGGCCGTTGACCTCGACCACTTCTCTTCTGCACTTCTGCACGTGCATTTCGGTTTACTCCAGGGCGCCGTCGGCCGCCGGGGCAATCCGGACGCAACCGTTTTGACTGTCGATTGCGAAGCATCAGCCGCGGCGCCGTCGTACTCCTTCGACCAAGGACGCGACCACGACGAGGAGCTCTGCGGGGTCGATTGGCTTTGTGAGATGCATGTCGAAACCGGCTCGAAGCGCCTGCGTACGATCTTCGCTCCGCGCGTAACCGGTGAGGGCGACGGCGGGGATTGACCCGCCGTGGGGACCTGGCAGATCGCGGACGGCGCGAATGAGCGCGTAGCCGTCCACCTCGGGCATTCCGATGTCGCTGATCAGTACATCGAAAGCTCCGTTGCGCACGACGGCGGCCGCCGCCGCGGCGTCATCGAGCAGCGTGACGACGCTGCCGCATTGTTCGAGGACGTAGCGGAGCAGGTCGCGCGTCTCGGATTCGTCATCGATGACGAGGATCCGTATTCCCATAAGTTCGGGGGGACACTCGAAGCGGCTCCGGCTTCTCGTGTCGCTCGTATCGGACGCCGCCGATGTCGAAGTTTCGGCCCGGAGGGCCGCCGTCGGTAGCCGGACTTTGAACGTGGAACCGCGGCCGATGCCATCGCTCTGCGCGCTGACGACGCCCCCGTGCAGCTCTACGATTGAGCGGACGATCGCGAGGCCCAAGCCGAGACCACCGGCCTTGCGCGAGGTCCTGGCGTCGGCCTGGCGAAAGCGGTCGAAGACGTGCGGTAGAAAGGATGCGTCGATCCCTTGGCCGTCGTCGGCGACGACGAGCTGCACGTACGACTGCTCACGAACCAAGTGCACCTGGACGCGCCCGCCCCGCGGCGTAAACTTGATGGCGTTCGAAAGTAGGTTCCAGACGACCTGTTGCAGCCGATCGGCGTCTCCGACGATCGTCGCGTGCGAATCGAGGGCGGGCTGCAGGCGAAGGCCTTTGAGCTCGGCCGCTGGCCGCACGGCTTCGAGGGCTGCCTCGACGACGCGTCCCATCTCCGTCGGTCCGACCGACAAGACAACCTTGCCCTGCTCGATTCGGGCCAGGTCCAGCATGTCTTCGATCAACCTTGCTTGAAGCTGCGCGTTTCGCTCGATGGTCTCAAGCGCTTTGGACATTTGGGCGGGGGCCACGTTGCCTTCGCGCAAGAGCTTCGACCAGCCAACGATGGCGTTAAGTGGCGTGCGCAGCTCGTGGCTCATCGTGGCGAGAAACTCGTCTTTGGCGCGGTTCGCACGCGTGGCTTCTTCGAGGGCGCGCGACCGCGCCTCCGTGGCGGCCTGAAGGAGCGAAAGCGCCCGCTCGCTCTCGTGCCGAGCGCGCACCTGCGCGGAGACGTCGAAGCCGCTGATGAGCACTCCTTCGACGGCCCCAGCGCCGTCGCGCAGCGGTGCGTAGACGAAGTTGAAGTACGCCTCCGCGAGCGCGCCGTCGGGACCGCTCGGCAACCGCGCGAGCTCCTCGCGGCCCTCGTACGCCAGTCCAGTCTGAAAGACGCCGTTGAGATAGCCAATAAATGGCTGGCCAGCGAGAGCCGGAAGGGCCTCCGCGAGAGACAAGCCGATGACCTCGGGCCCTCGTCCCCACGACGCAAGCATCGTCGGATTGGCGAGATCGATGACGTGGGCGGCACCTTTGAGAACGGCCACCAGAAACGGCGCCTGCATGAAGTGGCGGTAGAGGTTGGCCCGCTGCTCGGCTTCGAAGACCTCTCTCTCACGGGCGATGCGCGCGGCCGCCAGCGAGGACGCGACGCGGACAAGAAGCTCGCGCGCCGAAAATGGTTTGGCGATGTAGTCGTTGGCTCCTGCGCTCAGGCCCTTGGCCGCTTCCTCTTCTCCCGCGCGGGCCGAGAGGACGATGACGGGAATCGATCGCAGGCGGGGATCGGCGCGGATGGCCCGAATGAGCGCGAAACCGTCGAGACGGGGCATCATGACGTCGCAAAGCACGAGCGACGGGGGCGAACGCCGCATGTTCTCGAGCGCTTCGACCCCGTCGCGTACCGTCTGAACGTCCCAGCGATCGCGCAAGAGCCTCTCGACGTATTCGCGCATGTCGGCGTTGTCGTCCGCAAAAAGAATGCGCTCCTCAGGCCGAAGCAATGGATCGGACGGCTCCGCCGTGTCGTTGGCCGCAACCGACCAACGCGAGACTTCATCGACGAAAGATTTCGCCCCAAGCCCGGAAGGCGCAGGCGTTCGCTCCGCGCGGATGCATGCGGCGGGAAGGTGCGCTGAGCCGCCGCGCAAATACACCGCGAACGTCGTACCGGTCCCGATGCGACTCGAGACGCGGATTTCGCCGCCATGCAGACGCACGAGCTCCTGAATGAGGGCAAGGCCAATCCCAGAGCCTTCGTGACTGCGCGACCGGGCTCCTTCGATGCGGTGAAATCGCTCGAAGAGGCGAGGAATTTCCCCCTCGGCGATGCCCGTGCCGGTATCGGCCACTTCAAGGCATGCGCGATCGTCGACCATGCCCAGCCGCACCGTGATCGATCCGTCAAAGGTGAACTTGAAGGCGTTCGAGAGAAGGTTCAGCACGATCTTCTCCCACATCGCTCGGTCGACGTAGATGGACTCGGGCAGCTTAGGGCACTCGACGATCAGTGCCATGTTTGCGCCCTCGACCGCCGCGCGGAAGCTGCTGGCCAGGTCGGACGTCAAGGCGGCCAGGTCGAGCGGCTCGTAGACAGCCTCGACGCGGCCCGCCTCGATGCGCGAAAACTCGAGGAGCGTATTGACCAGCTTCAACAAGCGCAGCGCGTTGCGGTGTAAGAGCCGTAGCACGTCGGGGTCAACCGCAGCCCCGGCGGGCACCGCAAGCATGTCCTGAATGGGCGCGAGCATGAGCGTGAGCGGCGTCCGAAACTCGTGGCTCACGTTGCTAAAGAACGTGGTCTTTGCGCGGTCAAGCTCCGCGAGCGATTCGGCTCTCTGCTTTTCGGCTTCGTACGCCGCTGCGTTGCTGACCACTCGGGAGATGGCCGCGGAAAGTAGATTGTGAAACCGATCGTACGATTTGGAGGCACGAAGCAATGGACTTAGACCGGCGACGATGAACCCCAGCGGCTTGCCTGCTCCCGCCCGCTCGATGGGAAGAATGACTGCGCCGCGCGCTCCCCCCGGCGCGTCCTTGCACGCCACCGAGCGCGGCGTTGGCACCGACGGGTCGAACAGCCACGTCGAAGAGTCTCCAAGAGCGATCGACATGGGCGATTGTGGGGTGCCCGGCTCGACGTTCGCCACTGCGGCCCGACGAAAGGTCGACGACGCCTCGTCGAGGAGGTACAGCAGTGCGAAGGGAACGTCGTTCGAAGCTCGAGCAATGTGTGCAGCGGCGAGCGCACAAGCCTCTTCGGGCGACTCGGCCTGCGTCGCATCGGCGAGCGCGTTGAAGAGCCGCAAGCGTCGCTCCTCGATGACTTTCTCGGTCGTCTCGAGGACCGCGCAAAAGACGCCTCCGACACCACCCGTTTCGTCCCGTATCGGGCTGTAGGTAAACGTGAAGTAGCCCTCTTCCGGAGCCTCTCCGCGCACCAGCGGAAGCATCAAATCTTGGGACCAGATTGCCTCCCCCGTGCCGACCACCTGATCGAGCATCGGCTCGATGACCGCACGAATCTCCGGAAGCACTTCGAACGCGGGGCGGCCCATGGCCCATGGGTGCTTGTTCGCGCCGACCATGGGCAAAAGGTCGTCGTTGTAAAGCATGAGGTACTGCCGCCCCCAGTAGAGCGCGATGGGGAATCGGGAGCTTAGACAGATGCTGATGGACGTCCGAAGACTCTGCGGCCATTCGGCCGCCGGCCCGAGGGGCGTCGTTCGCCAGTCGATTGATCGAATCAGCGCGCCCGTCTCGCCACCGCCCGTGACGAAAACAGCCTCACTACGCTCGTCCTCAGCGGTTGTCGCGTCCCGTTTTGCCGCGTCTAAAGTCACCGGCGCGCCTTGCGTTGTGTCATTCAGGTCCTGTGGCTCCCGTCATGGTTTGCAGTGGCGTTCACATCCTGCCTCAGTTACGGAGGATAAGTCAGACCGGTCTGCCGACAACGCCGTCCGTACCTGAGCTCGCCGTCCGCGCGGCACCCGCTTCAGTCACGGCCCGGTGGGCCCCTCGAATGTCCCGTGTTGCATTAGGTGCATCTTCTCGTTCGACGAGAAGGCGACGAGTGTTTTCGTGTTGAGGTCGAGAATCGTAGTGAGCGTGTATCCCGCAACACTCTGGTAGGAGATTGCCAGTACATCGTCCCGGATCGACTCCACCTCGTATTTTGCAGTGTATTTTGCGGCAGGCGCCTCCGTCGCATCCTTCGTATCGCTCGTTTCGGAGCCGCGTTTGGCCTCGCCGACCTGTCGAAACTTGACTGTCCCATCCCTACCGAACGAATGCTCGAACGTCTTTCCCGCCATGGGCCCGTCGTCGAACCTGAAGCGGACGACCCTTCCGCGATCCGATCGGTCGTCATGGCGGCCCCCATGCTCACCATGCGGTGCATTGACCGCGCCAAAGTCGCCGATCTGGGGGACCGGTTACGCGACCCTCCGCAGCGCCTCGCCGAACACGTCGATCGCGCCGACGCGGGTGCTGCTCGCGTCGTCCTTTCATCGCCCGCCCCAAATCACCTCACTCTCTGTCAAATCGGATTGCGATCGACCAAAATGCGAGGTGCAGCGGCTGGACATTTCAGGCGCAGCCGCCGATAAAGGAAAAAGGTCGTCGGTCGGATCACGTGCGCGCGACCGGCGGCGGATCAGTGGGCAGCCCCAGCTGGACTATCCGGGCACCGTGATGGCCGGGTTCGACCCGCACCTCGTAGACCCCACCTACATTCGTGTGCTTCACGGTCCTCACCAAGGCGAAGAGCCGGCCGCCCGCTTCGGTGAGCTCTCTGCGCAGCCCGGACCTCGGGGGAAGAAAAGAGGGGCGGCCTCATGCCTGGATATGGAAAGTCCTGACTGGAGAAGAATCGTCGAACTCGCCAACGACATTGAAACATGTCATCGGACCGGTGTCGCGATTGAACCGGTGGCTGTGCGCCAGCTTGTCGCCGCGTTCTCGCATGTCACGAGGGGCTCGTGAGCGGATTCATCCGCACTCCGCGCCGGTCATGAGTCATCACCGTCGTAAGCACGGTCGCACCCATGAGTGTCAAAGCCACCCTTTTTTTGCCCCGTCGTGTCCATTCTGACACGGGCGAAAACGCGCCGGAATGAGCCAAAGGTCGCCAGGACGGGGCGTTGCCGTCGACTACTCGCCCCATGACGAATCGACGTTGCAGCGCGACATGGCGCGCGTCGAGCGCTCTTACCGGTCCAAGGGCTTCTTCGACGTCCACGCGAGGGTCGGTCACGTCTTTCAAACCAAAGAGAACCACGTCCGCGTCGAGATTGTCGTCGCCGAGGGACCGGCGACATTGAATCGAAACGTCACAGTCGTGGCGCTCCACGGTTTGCCGAAGCCCGTCGCGGACGCAACCCTCAGCGCAGCACGGTCCGCGCTACCGCCGCGGCGGCGGTTCGACGAAGAAGCACGTCTTCGACCCGGAGGTCGAGGTCCAGATCGCGCGCGACATCTCAAGTCTTCGACCTCTGATGGCAAAAGCGCTATTGAGCCGAGCTAAACAAGCTGCGACGGATGTGTCCAATCGTCCCCGAAGGTGCTTTTCCGTCGAGCGGCCGCTGTTTGACGGTCGGTCGATTGGGGAGTGTGTTGCGGAGCTCTGCGCCGCGTCGGAGACACGCGTATCGGTCATCGGCTCGGACGAATCCGGAAACTGGCCGTCCGCGGCGCGTCGTGCGGGTTGCCGTTCGATCCGTTGGTACGCCGAGGCAGTCGGCCTCGGATCGTGGCATGCGCGTGGACTGGTTTGACGGGTGTTGCGTCGCATCCCCCTCATTTGCCGATTCACCGACCGCGCAAAGACCAATGGGGGGGACTTGGTCCCTGGCACAGCGATCGCATCGTGAGCGCAGACCGGCTCCGTCCACCAGTTGGCCCGGAGAGCACCCGGTCCATCGACCTTCAGAGCGAGGAAGTGTGATCATGAACGAGAAATCGAATCCCTCGAGGCAGGCACCCGCGGGCCACGACGCGTGGTCGTATCCGAGCGCACAAGAGAGCACGAACGATTCGTCCAAGGTCATGGAGGGCGCGCGGGAGCTCGCCCAAAACGTGAAACATGTTGCCGGCGACGTCGCCGAGCAGGCTCGAAAGACGGCCGAGTCGCAAGTCTCGAACAGCAAGACGCGTGCGGTCGAGAGTTTGAGTTCCGTCGCCCATGCGATCCGCCGAACGGGCGAACAGCTTCGGGCCGAAGATCAAGGAGAGATGACGACGTATCTCGACCGTGCGGCCAGACAGGTCGACGCCGCAGCGGTCTATATCCGCAATCGAACGATCGGTGAGATTGCAGCCGACGTAGAGGGCTTCGCTCGCCGTGAGCCCGCGCTTTTTCTCGGCGGCGCGTTCGTGGCCGGCTTGATGGGCGGCCGCTTCATCAAGAGCTCGACGATCGCACCGGCCACTTCTTCGGGCGCCCTCGGGAGCGGACGCTCGCCGAATGAGCATTGGCAGGCGCCCGGGGATGTGTCGACTGAATCGCATCGAGCGCCGGAGACCGACGCACCCAGCGGACGGACATCGGGATTGTCCGCGAGCCAGCGCGATGTCGGCGGCCCACCGCCGTCGCGCGCTTTGCACCCCGCCGACAAGAGTAGCCAATCGAAGGGGATCGGCGCGAGTTCGGGATTCGGCTCGACTTCGACCTCGGCCTCGACGACCAAAAACGGCAATGTGGCGAAGGAAGTACCCGCTCCAAAGGCACCGTCCGGCTCATGATCGCCGAGGCCAAAGAGGAACTGGGTGTCGGGCAACTCCTCGGCACCCTGGGCCGCGAAACGGGGATACTCGTACGCCAGGAGGTGCAGCTCGCGTCGAGCGAGCTCGCTGCCAAGGGATCACAGGTGGCAAGAGCCGCCGGCATCGCTGCCGCGGGCGGCGCTCTCTTGCACGCCGGCATTCTCGCCGTCATGGCCGCGGTCGTTTTCGCGCTCGGCCTGGTCATTCCGGCGTGGGTCGGCGCCCTCGTTCTCGGTCTGGCCGTTTCGGGCAGCGGATACGCCGTTCTTCAAGCCGGATTGAGGGCACTCAAGCGCATCGACCCGCTGCCACAGGAAGCACTGAAAGTGCTCCATACCGACCGCCGTTGGGCCAAGGAGCCGTCGCGATGAACAAGCCTTACCCCGCCCCCGAGCGCGATGCGCTTCATCCGAACGAATCACAGGTAACGCCAGAAGGAGCCACTGAATCGACCGCTGCGACCGCGCCCGATGCGGGGCCCCTCCGTGAGGGGATCGCGTATACGCGCGCCGAGATTGCCGCCACCATCGGTGCCCTCGAAACCCGACTCAGCCCTTCCGAGTTGAAGGAGAAGCTGGGGGTCGAGGCGGCGCGCATCGAAACCAAAATGCGCGAGGCGGCGCGCGAAGTCCTCGTAGAGGCGCGCACGCTCGTGAAGGAAGAGTTGGCCGAAGCAAGTGGCCTATTGCGCAGAGAGGTCGTTTTGGCCGAAGGAAAAATCCGAACCGGATTGGCTGACGCCCGAGACATCGTGAAAGACGACTTGCAAAAAGCCATCACCCACGCGAAGCAATCCGCTCGCGCGGCGACCCTCGGCAAGGTCGAAGACCTGGCCACATCCCTAGGAGACGTCATGAACGAGACCCGCGATACGTTGCTTGAGACGATCCGTCACAACCCCATTCCCGCCGCGCTGGCCGGCGTCGGACTGGCGTGGCTTCTCATGAACCGAAGCAGCTCGGCCGAGCGCCGCCGGCCCCAAGACACCCGAGGGCCAGAAGGATACGGTCCGCGCACCGCGACGGGCTCCTCCTTTCGAGACGGTGCGCGGCACGGATCGCAGGCCGTAGCGGACGTCGCGCATCGGGCGTCCGATGTCGTCAGCCATGCCGGGCACCGCATGGCGAGCACGGCCACCGAGGCTCTCGCTCAGGCGGGCGAGACGGTCCATCACGCCGGTGAGAGCGCGGGCGCCCTGCTTCAAGGCGCCGCGTCGGCGGCGGGGCATGTGTCGGATCATGCAGCGCATGCCGCTTTGCACTTCGTGCAGGGCGCCTCGGACGCGGCGTCGGGCGCGCTCGAAAGCGCCCGGTCGCAGGCGCGGCGGGTCGAACGCGGGTTCGACTCGATGCTCCGCGAGAGACCCTTGGCGGTCGGTGCGGCCGTCGTCATAGCGGGGGCGGCGCTCGGATATGCACTTCCCCGCACACGGCAAGAGGACGCCCTCATGGGGCAGAGCCGCGACCGCTTCATTCAGGGTGCCGAGGCTGCCATACACGATGCGGCGGGCGCAGTGGGGCATGTCACCGCGCTGACCGCCGACGCGGCGAAGGATGCACTGGAAGGCGCTGCGGCTCGGCCATAAGCCGCATCCGCTGGGCAAAGGCGTCAACGCTTCATGCGGGACCCTCGCCTGCGCAAGCATCAATGCGCAAGGCGGTCCGTGGCGGGCGCGCCGCCGATGCGCCGGCGGGGCGCCTCGACGACGGAGCGCGCGGTATGGCCAGCATGGGATGGCCGCCGACCCTTCGTCTCGCGCAAAAGCATGGGCCTCTCTCCTCGTCCGATGGGGGCCCGGTTTTTTCGGCAAAGCAATCGCTCTGTAGGGCACGCTGCGGCCAACGCTGCGCACGGGCGCACATGCAAAGTCGCGCGGGCGAGGAGCCGACGCGGCCGGGACCTCCGCTCCTCCGGCATGAGCAAGGCGAATGCCAGGCCCGTCGGCCTCGCAATTCGTGCCGGCCTCGCAACCCGTTGCCGCTGGGATGTCCGGATACCTCGCGCTTCCCGGGCGATCGGGGTGGCGCGGAACGCCGCGACGGCCCCCTGCGCGACCCGTTCAGGTGTGGCACGCGAAGGCCCTCTCGGCTCGCGTCGGAAACCGGCTTCCGAAGGCACCCGTGCGACCTCAGTCGAAAGCCGGGTTCCCGCGTGCGCATGGCCGGGCCTGGAAGGGATGATGCGTGCAAACGCATCGCGTCGTGCGTGCTTCGCGCGACCCGAACGCTATTTCACGACATCCGATCACGCCGATCGGGTCCAATCCGGCCGCATGGGAACAGTCCGTCCGGTGGGCCGACCGACGGGATGGCCTTTGCGGCAAGCATCGGGTGGAGTCCTTGGGCCGACCGACGGGATGGCCTTTGCGGCAAGCATCGGGTGGAGTCCTTGGACCGACCGACGGGATGGCCTTTGCGGCAAGCATCGGGTCCCATCCTTTGAGCGACGTCGCCGTCTCTGAGATTTCTGGGCCGCAAGGGCTTCGTCGATGATGAGCACCGGGTCATCGAAGGCATCGTTGGGTGTGGCGTGTGGTGACTCAGGGGTGAAATAAAAAGTTCGGTCGAGCGTGTGTTGACCCGGTGCCGACTGGAGCGTAGCGTCGTCCCTTATGGGGGTGCTAAGGGCATGTTGCGCGATCGCGTGACCGTGGCGCCATATCCGCCCGTCCTCGTGACGGCTGGCGAAGGCCTTCATTTCGACCTCGGGATCGAGTCAGAACTGAACGAGGAGAACCCCTCGTGAGGCCGCTTTTCACGCGGGAAGCTCTGACCGAGAACTTCACTCGCGTGAGGGCAGAAGAACGACCTGCTCCCGCTTCGTCTGGGGTGTTTGCCGTGTTCGAAGACAGCGAGCGGAAGGAGGACTTCTTGGGCCTCGTCACTCCGACGCAAATCGCTCGTTATCCGTGGCGGATTTTCGCCGATCTCCTTCCGACGGAAGCCGCCCCCACCGTTTCGGGCCAGACGACGCTCGAATCGACGCTCGCGAGTATGGAATCGGCGTCTGTGGACGCGCTGGCCGTCGTCGACCAAAAAGGCCGATTCGCCGGTGTGGTGACTCTCGTGAGTCTCACGCGGCTCTTGCTCGCCCATGCGCGATCTTCCGTCTCCGAGATTCCTCGCGAAGAAGAGCAGCTTCGCGCCGTCATGCGGGCTCTGCCCGACGTGGCCCTGCCGGACTTGCGGGCGAGGGTGCGCGCGGCGAGCCGTCCGCCGGCGCCGAGGCCGATTGTCGTCGTCGAGTCTGAAGTCCTGGTGGCGGACGACATCCGGTCGTCGCTCCTGCGCTTTGGTTATGACGTTCCGCAGATTGCAACTTCGGCCTCCGAGGCACTCACGGCGGTCGAGGCGCACCATCCCGCCCTGGTCATCATCGACGTGCGCCTCGATGGTGGAACCGCCGACGGGATTGCGGCGGCGGCGGCGATTCGCACGCGGTACCCCACGCCCATCGTGTTTTTGATTGCCTATTCCGACGATGCGATGCTGATGCGCGCGCAAGCGGAAGCGCCGCCCCACGGCTACGTCCTCAAGCCGTATCAAGATTTCGAGCTTCAAGCTGCTGTCGAAGTCGCCCTCTACCGGCATGCACTCGAGCAAGAGACTCGCCAACAGCACGCGCTCATGGCAGGGGTCTTGAGCGGCATGGCAGACGCCGTCGCTGCCGCAGACGCCAACGGGCGGATTGTGCTCGTCAATGACGCAGGACGTCGCGCCTTTGGCCCGGCCGTGTCCGGTGCCGACGCCGAACGAAACGACTCGATTCCAGAGGTTCGCTTGCTGGACCGCGAAACCCCTTTCCCGGCCGAAGAGTTGCCGCTTTCGCGTGCGCTGGCGGGCGAGGTCGTTCGCGACGTCGAGCTCTTCGTGCGCTCGGCCAATCAGCCCGATGGTCGCTTTTATAGCGTGGATGCCACGCCCCTCTTCGATGCGCAGGGGATGGTTTGCGGAGCCGTCGAAGTGGGGCGAGACGTCACCGAAATCCGGACCGCGCGGTCGAAGCTCGAGCAGGAGCTGGAGACCGATGCGCTGACGGGCGTCTACAACCGACGCGGCTTCATGGATCTCGCCAGCACAACCTATCAAAGGGCGAGGCAGTCCGGTCACGAACCCGCCGTCTTCTTCATCGATCTGAACTGCATGAAGGAAATCAACGATTCACTGGGCCATGCCGAGGGCGACCGGCTCTTGATCGATGTCGCGTGGATTCTGCGCGGCTGCTTTCGGACCTCCGACATCATCGGCCGTCTCGGTGGCGACGAGTTCGTCGTGCTCGCCCCCGAAGCCCAGGAGCACGCCGATGTGCTGCGCGAGCGCCTGCTGGCCGCCGTCGACCAATTCAATGCCGGCTCCGAGCGCGCTTACCGGGTCTCCATCAGCATCGGGCTCAGCCAGTGCGTTCCGGGAGAATCGCCCTCGCTCGAGGAGTTGGTCGAGCAGCGGATAGGCGCATGTACGAAGACAAGCTCATTCGGAGCGCCCTCCGGGTGAACGACACCCGGTGGTCAGGGCCGACGGTCACCCGTTACCGGGCACTGCCGCCGCCGCCCATTTCGACTCCTCGGCCTCTCAGCGTATCCCGCCTGACGACGCCTTCGCTCGCTACCCTGCTCCCGCCGGCTGCAATCGGTTCGCGTGAGGACACTCGCCCGCGCAAGCGCGTGCTCCTCGTCGACGACGAGCCGCGAAACCTAACGCTGCTCGAGGCCATGCTGGCTCCTCTTGGTCACGAGCTCATTCGCGTGGAGGACGGGCGCTCGGCCCTCAAGGCGTTCGCCCTTTGCAAGCCAGACCTGGTTCTCCTCGATCTGGCCATGCCCGGGATCGACGGTCTCGAAGTGCTCACCGCGATGCGCTCGCGCAGCGGATCCGAACATATTCCCATCATCATTCTCACGGCCCATTCGGAACGAGAACACAAGCTCCGCGGCCTCGAAGCGGGCGCCGACGACTTTCTCGAGAAGCCCGCGGACGGGCGCAGTCTGCGGGTCCGCGTCTCGACGCTCCTCCAACTAAAGGAGTCCCGCGACTTGCTCCGGAAGGCCAACGACAGGCTCGAGGAGCGAAACGCCGAGCTCCGCGCCTTGCAACACGAGCAGCAGGAGTTGACTGCGTTCATCGTACACGACTTGAAAACACCGCTTGCCATCGTTTGGGGGAACCTCTCGCATATTCGAGACCGGCTTCGCGCGGAGCACGCGGACATCGAGGAGGCGGTCGAAGACGCGAGGCAAGCGTGCCGCCGGCTCCGCGCGATGATCGACGACCTGCTCGTCGTCTCGCGTTTGGAAGAGGCGGACTTTCCCCTGAAGCGCGACCTCATCGTGCTTTCGGATCTGCTTCTCGACGTCCTCTCCGGTTTCACCCGACAGGCGGCCGACCGAAGGGTCGACCTTCTCCCAGCGCCGATGACGACCGCGCGTTTCGAAGCCGACCGCGCGCTCCTGCAGCGGGTCATCGAAAACATCATCGACAACTCGCTCCGATATACGCCCGAGCAGGGGAAGATGGGTATTGCGACGCGTACGGAGGGGGCGGTTGAGATCGCGATTTCCAACACGGGTCCGCCCATTCCCCCGTCGGAACGGACGCGCATCTTCGAGAAGTTTGCCCGCATCGAACCAACGACGCAGCGCGGCCATGCGGGGCTCGGCCTTTACTTCTGCAAGCGCGCAGTCGAAGCCCTCGGCGGCCAGATCTCGGTCGTCGAGACGCCGGAGTGGCCCACATCGTTCGTCTTGCGCCTGCCCGGCTGAGGACAAACTTGAGATTGGGCGCGTCCCCGCGTACCGGTCGTCAATCGGTGCATGTGCGGGGAGCCGAGGAGCTACGAGATGGCCGATAAGACTCCAGTCAGCGAGCGCGTCGTCGAGTCGATGTTTCGAGGTCTGCTCGAGGCGGCACCCGATGCGATGGTTATCGTCGGCGATGACGGACGCATCGTGCTTGTCAATGGCCAAACCGAGAAAGTGTTCGGATACGAGCGCGAGGAGCTCCTGGGGCAGCCCGTCGAGGTGCTCGTCCCGACGCGCTTTCGCGCCCTACACCCCGAACGTCGTGCCGAATACGTCGACGACCCGCGGACGCGACCGATGGGGGCGGGACTCGAGCTCTTCGGCCGGCGCAAAGACGGATCGGAGTTTCCCGCGGAGATCAGTCTGTCGCCCATGGAGGCGGAGACCGGCCGGCTCGTCACGGCCGCCATCCGCGACATTACCGCTCGCAAGAAGGTCGAGGCCAAGTTTCGCAATCTCCTCGAGGCGGCTCCCGACGCGGTCGTGATCGTGAATCAGGAGGGGACGATTGTCCTCGTCAACACGCAGGCTGAAAAGCTCTTCGGGTACGCGCGGGTGGAGCTCATCCGCCGCCCGGTCGAGATTCTGATCCCGCCTCGCTTTCACGCGCGGCACCCGGGCCATCGTACGAACTACTTCGTCGCCCCGAAGGCTCGTTCGATGGGCTCGAACCTGGAGCTCTACGGTCTTCGCAAGGACGGCAGCGAATTTCCCGTCGAGATCAGCCTGAGCCCTCTCGAGACCGAAGAAGGCACCCTCGTCTCGAGCGCCATCCGTGACATCACCGAGCGAAAGCGGGCCGAGGAAAAGTTTCGGGGGCTCCTCGAGGCAGCTCCGGACGCCATCGTCATCGTCAATCGACACGGCAACATCGTGCTCGTCAACGCGCAGACCGAGGAGCTCTTCGGCTACTCGAGAAAGGAGCTTTTGGAAGCGCCGATCGAAAAGCTCGTTCCGGAGCGCTTTCGGGCGAACCATCCGAGCTACCGCGCCGGGTTCTTCACGACACCCAAGGTGCGTGCCATGGGCTCGGGCCTCGAGCTTTATGGCCTGCGCAAAAACGGCAGCGAGTTTCCGATCGAGATCAGCCTGAGCCCTCTCGAGACCGAAGAAGGCACCCTCGTGTCGAGCGCCATCCGCGACATCACGGAACGCAAGAAGGCCGAAGACAAGTTTCGGGGACTGCTCGAATCGGCACCGGACGCGATGGTGATTGTCAATCGCGAGGGTCGCATCGTGCTCATCAACGCCCAGCTGGAGGCGCTCTTTGGTTTCGAACGCGAGGAGCTTCTCGGGAAACCGATCGAGACCATCGTACCCGAGCGATTCCGAGACCTGCACCCGCGCCACCGCGGAGGCTACTTTGCCGCCCCGCGATCGCGGCCGATGGGCAAGGGTGCGGACCTGTTCGGACTCCGCAAGGACGGCAGCGAATTCGCCGCCGAGATCAGTCTGAGTCCGATCGAGACGTCGGAGGGAACCCTGGTGACCGCGGCGATCCGAGACATCACCGAGCGCAGGCAACTCGACGAACGATTGCAACAGGCGAACCGACTGAAGAGCGAGTTTCTGGCCAACATGTCTCACGAGCTGCGGACGCCGCTCAACGCCATCATCGGCTTTGCCGAGGTCATCAGCGATCAGAAAGTGGACTCGGACTCGCCCCGACACAAGGAGTTCTTGGGCCACATTCTGGCGAGCGGGCGCCATCTTTTGCAGCTCGTCAACGACATTCTCGATTTATCGAAAGTCGAAGCCGGCAAGATGGAGTTTTTTCCGGAAGCGCTCGACGTGTCTCAAATTGTCGACGAAGTCGTCGCGACGTTGCGCGCCGTCGCCCAAAAAAGGCAGCTCAAGGTCGATACACATGTCGACGCGAGCATCGCTGACGTCGTCCTCGATCCGGCTCGGCTCAAGCAGGTCCTCTATAACTACCTATCGAACGCGCAGAAGTTCACGAGCGAAGGCGGCCGTGTCACGGTTCGGGTCCGACCGGAAACCACCACGACATTCCGGGTGGAGGTCGAAGATACGGGGCCCGGCATCAAGGAGCAGGACCTCGGAAGGTTGTTCATCGAATTCCAACAGCTCGACGCGGCCTTGACGAAAAAACATCCTGGAACGGGCCTCGGCCTGAGCTTGACCAGGCGCATCGTCGAGGCTCAAGGGGGATCCATCGGTGTCCGCAGCGTGGTTGGACAAGGAAGCGTGTTCCACGCCGTTCTTCCTCGCCGTCATAGGAATCAAGCACAGGTACCCCCCGTAGCAGCGCAATCCGGGGCCGCTCTGCCTGCGCCATCGGTCCTCGTCGTCGATGGCAACGCCGAGGAGCGCGGCTTGCTCGTCAGCGCCCTCGTTAACGCCGGCTACGCCGTCGACTCGGCTGTCACGGGAACCGAGGGCCTGGAGAAATTCCGCCAAACGAGCTTCGACGCGGTCGTTCTCGACCTGGCGTTGCCCGACGTAAACGCTTTCGACGCCCTGGGGGGACCTCGGGTGGAAGCGGGGGGCCAGGCGGTGCGCATCATCGCCATCAACGCCGCGGCCGGCGGCCGCTCGCTCGACGCGATACCGATCTACGAGGTCCTTGGAAAGCCCATCGATGCCGCCCAGGTGCTGTCCTCTTTGCGACGGGCTGGGGTCGTCATCGAGCAAGCTGGCACCGTGCTGGTGGTCGACGACGATCAGGGAGCGCTCGAGCTTTTGGCGGCGACGCTGAAGGGGCTCGGGTACACGGCCGAATGCAGACGCGACGGCGCCTCGGCGCTCAACGCGGCGACGCGGTTTCGGCCGACCGCGGTCATCCTCGATGTTCTCACGCTGGGCATGGATGGATTCGAGTTTCTCAACCGGCTTCGACGGCAACCGCAGCACCGCGACGTTCCCGTCGTCGTCTGGACAGCCAAGGATCTCACGGCGGCCGAGGAGGATCGCCTTCGCGAGCACGCTGACGCAGTCCATAGCAAAGCGCGAGGCGGGGTGGCGGCCGTCGTCCATGAGCTCGAACATCTGCTGCGCCGGGCCCCCGTCGCTCGCGCGGCCCCTTGACCATGTCCGGCCAGCCGATTCTCGTCGTCGAGGACAACCCGGCCAACGCCGCGCTCATTTCGTTTGTCCTTTCGTCGAGCGGATACGACGTGCGCCTGGCAGCGGACGCGCAAGAGGCGATGGCGATTCTCGACGCGTTTCAGCCGCTTCTCATCATGATGGATCTGCAGCTCCCCGGCATGGACGGTCTGGAGCTCACCCGACACCTCAAGCGCGACGAAAAGACGCGGGCGATCGTCGTCATCGCGCTCACCGCGTACGCCATGAAGGGAGACGAGCAGCGGGCCCGCGAGGCAGGCTGCGACGACTACATCACCAAACCCATCGATACCCGCGCCCTGCCCGACGTCATCAGCGCACACCTCAAGAGAATCGAGAGCCGCATGCCGTGATGGCTCGACCGAGCAAGCGAAGGTCTTACCTCCGCCATGGGATGCCGTGGCCGGCGAGGCCCTCGGCTCAGGAGCATCCTCTTAGGCGGTTGAAACGTTCTACTCTTGGCGTACGGCCGACGAGGGTGAGCGATGCCCGGCCCCTGGGGCGCATTCTGTCGGAGTATGAACCCATTCTTGCGCCAAAAACCGCGGCGACCTCGAGCTCGCCGCCGAGTGCCTCGACGTAGCGCCGAAGCGTCGAGATCCGGTGGTCGCCGCGGCTCTCGAGCCGCGACAGCTCCGACTGCGTCATCTCCGCCGTCCGAGCGACGTCCACTTGTGTCATCGATAGCCCCCGCCGCAGCTCCTGGAGCGTCAGCTCCTCAACCTGGGCACGCGCACGCCGCTTGACGCGCGCGATCGCCGATGGGTCCAGCCGCTCCGCCCGTACCGCCGTCCAACTCCGCGCTCCCGGCGGCTCTCTTCGCGCTCCCATCTCATTCTCTCTTCTCTCCCCCACGGATTCCCCACGGTTCAGCGTGCGCTTGCGGGCTGCGTCGCCAGGGGACGCCCCTCGAGAAACTGTGCCCATGTCGCCTCGGCGTGGCGAACCGAATCGCCGTAGAAGCTCCTGTCCAGCCACTCTCCGAGGACAACCAGCCCGCGCCCTTTCGACTCGTCGATCCCGTAGAGGAGACGCAGCCCGGGAGGCGTCGACCGGAGCGAGATCTCGCGCAGAGCCGCGGGCTGGGGCGCCACGTCCTCGACCTCGAAGCCGGCGGCCGCGAGGGCCGCGAAGTACGCCGAGCGGACCTCCGATTCGTCCAGGAAGCCCGCGAGGGTCTCGAGGTCGCGGGCGGTCGGCTGCTGGCCGATGAAGTAGCGCCTCTTCGTCTGGAGCGCCGCCAGGTTCAGGTGCCGCGTCGTGGACGTCAGGCGGATGCGCTGCACCGCCCCCGCCACGATGGCGGCCTTCTCGGGGGAGAGGCGAGCCAGGCGTGCGACGAACTGAGGCGACTCGAGGTGCTTCACGACCCGCTTCGCGTAGCCCACGAAGCGCCCCCAGTCCCGCGAGAACGTGACGATCTCGGACGGCATCTGGTGCGCTTGGCCCGCATCTCGGACTCGCTGCATCTGCTGCCGCAGAATGGCGAAGACGCCGCCCGAGGCGCCCGAGGCGCCCGATGCATCGACGCCAAAGCGCATGCGAAGCACCTGCTCCTCACGCGGCGACACGCCCAAGCCGCACGACACGCCTGAGACGTCTGAGAGAGACGGGTGCTCGTACCAGAGGAGCGCGTCGCTGCTCCCCGGCGCCTCCTTGCGCGGCCCGAGCTGCACGATGACCTCGAGCGTCGCAGCGACGTCCTCGGCCGGCGCCGCCTCGAGAGCGTAGAACCACGTTGCGAAAGCGTCCGTCGTGAGGAGCTCCAGCATGCGGACAATATGCTGTTGGATGCATATCCCGTCAAGTCCCCCGGCGAGGACGCGAAAGGCACTGGACGTGTTCGAGAGCGAGCTTCTTGTCCAATACAGTGAAGGACGCCATGCACCGAACCGCATCGGTGCCTCCGGGTCGCCACGCTGGGCGAATTGCAGCTCGTCGTCGGCGTCGTCCCCGACATGTTGCTGACCGTTACGCCGACCCGCGGCAGCGCAAGGAGAAAGCAACGCGTCGCATCCCGGAGAGCTCGGCGGCGCGGCTGGACGAAAGGCGCCCAAGCTCATCGAGCTTCGCAGCAAGGAAAAAACGCGCCTCAGCCGCAAAGCCACCTCGCCTCGGGAGCGGAGGCGGAGGAGCATTCGACCGACAGGAAGATGATGACGTTCGCGTCAAGGAGTCTCGACCGGTTCCCAGAGGGAACGTCCCCGCCGTAAACTCCGACGGCGATTGCCCCGTGGCGAATGTCGGGTACCCCACGCGCGCGGGCGTCCGAATTTCGGCCCACCACTTCGGGGAGGGTCGAGAGCTCGAGGCCAAGCCATCCGACCGGCCGGCAATCGACGGACACGCGCTGGATGCGGGGCGGGCAAGCACAGCCATGCGACAAATGGCATCCGAAGTCTCGCGAATCGGACTCGCGCCTCGGCCGTAGGGGTTGCCATTTCAGATGGGCAACCGCAAGGAGACGCGGCCAACGCTCGGGAGGCCATTGATTGCGCTCCGCCTGGTGACGTAGCCTTGCAATGTGAGACGACCCATCGTCACATCGGGCCCGAGCCGCTGTTGCGGTTTTACCGCCGAGCGGAAGTACGGGACGGCCAAGAAGTACGGGACGGCCAAGAAGTACGGGACGGCCAAGAAGTGGGCAGGCGTCCTGTCATTGACGACGGCTGCCGGTTGCTCGGGCTCGAGTCCCGACCTTCCAGCTGGCCTCGGCGGTGACGCGGACAATACGGTTTCCGCGTGCGGAGCTGGCGAGCCCTGTTGTAGCGGGACTTCGTGTGATGCCGCGCCCGCGTGCGTGGGCACCTCCTGCAACGACCAGACGACCGACTCCACCCCGGACGTCGGCGCAGATTTCGATGACGCCAGCGCCGCGGTTGCGGACGCGACGTTGGGAGCGCCCGACCTCGAGGGCGGCGGCGACTCCGTCGGCGACGGCACGATCGACAACACGACGACTGGACCGCCGAGCGGCGACGACGAGTCCGACACCGTCGAGGCCGCGAGCGTCCTCGACGGCGACACACTGTCGCCGGACTTTGCTTGGTACCTGCTCAATGAGACCGGCGGCACGACCGCCAAAGACTCAACCAGCAACCACTATGACGTTCCGGGCCTGAGCGGTGTGACATGGAACGCTGGTGCCTATTTCGTTCCTGATGGAGGTTGCGGCTGGGTGAGCGTCGACTCATCGTTCCGTTCCGCCCCCCTGACGCTCAGCGGATGGCTCTTGCCACTCACGCGGTCCGATGAAGCGACCACCTCACATGGTGAGGACCCCTACCCGACCAATGCGTTTGGGGATGACGACCTAAGTGACTACGGCTACGGAATCGGCCTCAACGTTTGGTCGAACGGTGACGGCGGAGCCGCACTTGCGGTCGAGGGCATCGGTACGTGCCAGCCGGGTGGGCCAGGGACATGCCTGGTCAGCGAGACGCCGGCAGACGGCGGCGCCATGTTTCTTTCGGGACACGAATACTTCGTAGCGGAGGTCATCACCGAGGGTAGCTCCGCTGATTCGGGGACCAACATGGCCTCCGTCTACGTCAACGGGACCCTGCTCGATTTCGACCGGTCGCAGCCGCTCACCCTCGGGGCAACCAAGTTTTGGCTCGGCTGCCATGACGGCGACTTGCTTTATGGGACGAAGCGAATTTTTTCCGGTCGGATGCGCGATATCCGGGTCTACAAGCGCTCGCTTGAGGCCGAAGAGATCGCACGCCTTTACACCCTTGGGCCCGCAACGAGTGCCACGCCATGACGGCCATCTCGAACGCCACGATCGGCGACGTCGTGCTCATCGATGGTCCCCGCTTTCGTTTGTGATTGGCACAGTCGAGCGGAGTCTTCCCTCGCCGCGTCACTCGAGACGTGCGTGATCGCGTAGGCGCTGTGTCGGCCGAAACCCGCTTAAGCTTCGGCTGGCAGCGGGAGCGCGATATCCGTGGCCGTCCTGGGGTATTCTTCAAGCCCGATGTCGAAAAAACGCTACGACACCCAGCACGACACGCGCCCTCCGAGCGTTGCTCCGAGCAAGCTCGCGCTCCGTCCCGGGCCGGAGCACGCCATCGTGTCGGGCGAGACGCCCGAGGAGACCAGGCCGCTCAAAATAGCTGTCGACGATCGCTCGAAGAAGGCCGCAGGGCTTCCTGCGATTCTACAGACGATGCGGTTCGGCTTTCGCGAGATGGGCTTCGCACAGACGCTGCGCACATACCTCGCGGTGAACAAGGTGGACGGCTTCGACTGCCAGAGCTGCGCGTGGCCGAGCCCGGACACGAAGCGCAAGGTTGCCGAGTTCTGCGAGAACGGCTCGAAAGCGATCGCCGACGAGCTCACGCGCCGGAAGGCAGAGCCCGCGTTCTTCGCCGAGCACTCGATCGCGAAGCTCGTCGAACAGTCGGACTACTGGCTCAACGCACGTGGCCGCCTCACGCACCCGATGATCAAGCGCGAGGGCGGGACGCACTTCGAGCCGATCACGTGGGCTGACGCGTTCCAACGCATCGGCGGTGCGCTGCGCGCGCTCACGAGCCCCGACGAGGCTGTCTTCTACACAGCCGGTAAGACGGTGAACGAGGCGGCGTTTCTTTTCCAGCTCCTGGCGCGGCAGTTCGGGACGAACAACCTGCCGGACTGCTCGAACATGTGCCACGAGTCGAGCGGCACCGCGCTCACGGAGACAATTGGGATCGGCAAGGGTACCGTCAAGCTCGAAGATTTCGACCACGCCGACACGATCCTCATCATCGGCAACAACCCGGGCACCAACCACCCGCGGATGCTCACGTCGCTTGAGGCCGCCAAGCACCACGGCGCCACCATTGTCGCGATCAACCCGATGCCTGAGACGGGGCTGATGCGCGTCGTGAACCCGAACCCGCAGGATTACTCGAACCCGCTGAAGCTGCCATTCGCGCTCCTCGGTCGTGGCACGCCGCTCACGGACCTCTATGTCCCGGTGCGCGTGAACGGCGACGCAGCGCTGCTCCAGGGCGTGATGAAGCTCCTCGTCGAACGCGATCGCGCGGACGCCGGCACGGTCGTCGACCGCGAGTTCATCGCCGAGCACACGAGCGGTTGGGACGATTTCGTTGCGAACCTCGACCGCTCGACGTGGGAGGAGATCGTCGAGAGCAGCGGCCTTGACCGGGCCGCGATCGAGAAGGTCGCGGATGTCGTTGGCCGCAGCAAGCGGATGATCGTCCTATGGTGCCTCGGGCTCACGCAGCATCCGAACGGTGTCGAGAACGTCAAGCAGGTGGTGAACCTGCTGTTGCTCGGCGGGCACATCGGCCGGCCTGGCGCCGGCCCGTGCTGCGTGCGCGGGCACAGCAACGTGCAGGGCGATCGCACGATGGGCATCTGGGAGCGCCCGAAAGAACCGTTCCTGGCCGCGCTCGACGCCGAGATGGGCATCCGCTCGCCGCGCAAGCCGGGGGTCGACGCCGTCGAGGCGCTGCACGCGCTGCACGATGGCAGCGCGAAGGTCTTCTTCGCGGTCAGCGGCAACCTGTTCTCCGCGGCGCCCGACACGCACTTCACGGCAGAGGCCTTCGGCCGCTGCCCGCTCGTCGTGCACGTGTCCACCAAGCTGCACCGCGGGCACCTTCTAGGCGGCAGGGAGTCCATCATCTTGCCGTGCCTCGGGCGCGCCGAGCGCGCGGTGCAAGGAGGTAAGGCGCAGATCTCGAGCGCCGAGGACTCGATGGGAATCGTCAACCCGACGCGCGGTCGCGAAGAGCCCGTCGCGAAGGACCTGCTCAGCGACACGGAGATCCTCGTGCGCGTTGCGCAGGCGACCTTCGGCGACAACGGCCCGGTCGACTGGGAATCGCTCCTCGATCACGACCGCGTGCGCGATCACATCGCCCGCGTCATCCCTGGCTTCGAGAATTTCAACGAGCGCCTTCACAAGGGTTTCTTCTACTTGCCCAACGCCGCGCGTGACCGTGTGTTCCGTACGACGACCGGCAAGGCAAAGCTCAGCCCGTGCGGCATCCCCAAGCACGATCTGGGGCCCGGAGAGCTTTTGATGACGACGGTGCGTAGCCACGACCAATTCAACACGGTGGTCTACGGGCTCGACGACCGATACCGCGGCATCTGGGGCGGGCGGCGCGTCGTCTTCGTGAACCCCGACGACTTGCGCGAGCTCGGCCTGGCCGACGGACAGTGGGTCGACATCACGAGCCACTTCGAGGGCGAGACGCGCACCGCGCGCCGCTTCCGCGCCGTCGCGTATCCCATCGCGAGGAAGAGCGCCGCCAGTTACTACCCCGAGGCCAACGTGCTCGTCGCCGTGCGCTCGGTCGCGGCGGAGAGCAATCAGCCGGCACACAAGTGCGTGCGCATTACGCTCGGCACATCCGCCCCCCATGAGCTCGAGGCTACGAAAGAGCTCCGCAGATTGCCCCCCTGATTCTCGGCGACGCCTCCACGAAGATGTGCTCAAGAGTCCTGTCGACCACCCGCCGCCGCTGGTTATCGTCGCCCGAGAAGTGCAAACGCCCTAGCTCGTTCCTGATCTGTTTTGAGGCTGCAGTCCGGTGGGGACCCCGTTGACGTAGCCCTGGCGCTACCAGACGCCAGGGACCAACCGGTACCGGACCCTCTCCCGATAGGCCGCGTAGCCGGGCAAGCGGCTCAGGAGAAAGCGCTCCTCGTCGAGGAGTCG
>JBEKFX010000091.1:0-40314 GCA_050013115.1 Polyangiaceae bacterium | reverse complement strand
AGCTCCAAGCCCATAGACCGGGGTCCGAAAAAATGACCCGGAGAAGTCTACAATGACTGGCCAGCCCGCTCTCGAGATGTGGTTGCCGCGGCGGCGGTATCGATTGGCGATCCAGTCGATCATCGGCCCCCGAACGACGATCTCGCCCCAGATGCTTAACTGGAAGGCGTAGCTCCAAAGGAGTTCGAACGACGAATCGACGGGCCAGCGGCTTCGCCAATCCCCCCCGTCCTGTTCCAAGACAAGCCCTGAAAGAGCCCCAGCCCGCGGATGAGTGTTGATGTGTTCAATTATCCGTGCCAGGTAATTCGGGGGGACCTCGATGTCATCGTCGCACAGGAAGACCCACGACCCCTTAGCCTCCCGAATACCAATATTGCGCTGTACGCATACGGATTGCACAGGCGATCTAATGTAATGGATTGCGAGGGAAGGGAACTGTACGAAATCCGTCGAACCTACTGTGGTAGCTTCCTGGTCGCTCGAGTCGACGATCAAGATCTCCTGCGGTAAGTGCGTGGAACGGCTCAGGTCGCGCAGCAGAGAGAGCAACTCGTCGCGTCGATTACATGTGGGGATTACGACACTTAGTTCCATGAGACAGCCTGGTTGATCACGTCCGTGAACTGGGCGATCGTCCACTGTAAATCATGGGATTCCGCCCAGACCCGCGCGCGCGCGACTTTGCTGTCCCAAGCGGCGCGATCACTCGCAATGGTGACGATTTTTTCTGCCAAGTCAATGGGGTCACCGGGACGCACAACGACGGTCGCCTCCTCGCCTTGGTCTATAATGCAGCCGACGGGGGTGCTGACCTGGAGTACACCGCTCATCGCCGCTTCGGCGAGCGATGTGCATTGGCCTTCGCTGAGCGATGTCAATACGAACATGTCTGCCCATTCGTAATGGGAGGGGATGGCGGTGTACGGCACGGGTCCCACGAACTCGACGTCGTCTTGTACGTCCAGGTCTTGAACGAGGCTCTGGAGTTTTCCATTCAGGTGGTCAGGGCCGACGATCCGAAGCTTTGCCACAGTCTGCTTGCGCACGAGGGCAAAGCCGCGGACAAGGGTCTGCTGGTCCTTGACCTCCGTTAGGTTGGCCACGTGAAGGATTTTCAGTGGTGGTTGCCGGCTGGCTGGTTTCCACGGGAAGAGCCGCTGGTCAATCCCAAACGGGACGACGCGAAGATCATTGCGACGGAGGCCATATCGTCTCAAGGCCGCTCGCTGGTGGCTCGATAGCACCACCACTTCGGTGGCGCGCGCGCACGTTGCGATAACCAATCGTCTGGTTGTAGGCAAACGCATGTGCCCATAGCCGATGGACGGGACCGATGCGGCCTCCGCACCCAGGATTGTGATCACCGAAGGTCGCCGCACGAGGTGTCCGAGAAGAACCACGAAGAGGCCCATCGGATAGCCCCAGAAAGACAAGAGCACGTCATACGGTCGCTTCCAGTGCTCAGCCAGAAACTGACATGCAAGCCAGGACCAGCGGAGTTTCCTGACAGCACGCTTTGCAAGCCACCGAGGCGGTGAGTAGAGGGTGTAACCTTTCGGCGTGAACTCGTGATCGGGCCGCATCAGCGAATAAACACTGACCTCGAAGGTGTTTGCGAGCGATTCGGTGATCGCTGTGATCGCCGGCACTCCTTGAAGCGCGATCCCGCCACCTATTCCCCCAATGAGAAAAATGGCAAGCCGCTTTTGTGGCGTTCGTCGATGGATGCGGGCGGGATTCACATGCGGAGAACGAAAACTATGCCCTCGAGAGTGGGGCCCGCAAGCTGTCTCGGGACCCGATGCAATGACAAGCGCGCGTCGGTGCGACTGCTTACATCGCCAGCTGCCCCGCAAGCGCCTCGATCGGAAAGGCGCCCGGCGCGGCCCCCGCGCGCGCAGCCTGCGCGACGAGCCGCTGCAGAAGCTCATTGACCGGCGTCGCGACGCCCCACAGCCGGCCGAGCAGCACGACTTCACCATTCAGATAGTCGCACTCGACGGCGCCGGTGCGGCGCGCCAGGCTTTGCCAAGTGGATCCGCCATCGCGCGGTCGGCCTTGGATGGTCTTCATCTGCAGCATCTCGCGGCGCGCCATGTCCTGCTCCTCGGAAACCACCGGAAGGCTGGCCGCCGCGAAGCAGGCCAAGCCTTCGCGCCGCGCGCGCTCCGCGATCTCGTCGCCGCGTTCGCTTTGCCCGCACAGCGCATCGATCGCATTGGCCAGATTGGAGAGGAGCTTGCGGCGCTTCCATCGCAAAATGTCCGCGAGCGGGTTGGACGACAAGCCGACCTCGGTCAGCTGTTCCGCGAGGGCGTGGGCGAGGGGCGATCGCCCTTCGGGAACAGGGCCGAGATCGAATGTGCCGGCAACGGGTGAAGCCCAGGCTTGGATGACGCCGGGGACGACAAACGTTGCGGGACAGACGACGCACACCGCGAGGACGCGCCGAAACCAGCGGAGCGCGAGACGCTCGGTTTCGAGTCCGTTCGTCAAACACGCGATTGGCGTCTCCGCCGGCGCCGCCGCCGCAAGGTCGCGGAGCGCCGCCGCCGCGTCTTGCGTCTTGACTGCGAGAAGCACGACATCTTCGGCCCGCCAGTCGACGCGCGCCGGATGCTCGACCACCGGCGCGCGCACCGTGAGCGCGCCCTCAGGCGTCTCGAGGCGCAGCCCGCGATCGCGGATGGCCTCGAGCTGCGCGCCCCGTGCGATGAACACGACCTCTCGGCCGCCGGCCGAGAGCTTGCTCCCAACGACGCCACCGATCGCTCCAGCGCCGAGAACGACGAACCGCATGGCGACAGAGTGTCCGAGCTTGGCCACGCCCGCCAGGGCTCTCGCTCAAGCCAGGGCGACCGGCTCGCCGACGGCTTCAGGCAGGTTTCGAAGCCCGGCGCGCGCCGCGCGCGCGGCCGGCGTCCATCCGCGCCGCTCGACGCGAAAGACGAAGATCGCTGTCGAAACCAGGATTTGCATGAGAAGTCCGAGCCAGCCGCCCCAGGCGCCGAGGCGCAGTCCCCGACCGAGCCCCCAGGCCAACGTGGGCGTCGACACCCAGGCGACCGCCGTCCCGATCCAGGCGGCGAAACGGACGTCGCCCGTGCCGCGAAGCACGCATCGTGCGACGATGTTGGCTGCGTCGAACACGCCGAAAATGGCCGCGAGACGCAGCAGTTGGACGGCGATCGCCACCACCGCTCCGTCTTTTGTGAATTGGCCCGCGAGCATTCGGCCAAAGACCACCATCACGATCGAGCACCCGAAGGCGTGGCCCACCGCGAGCGCGGTGGCGCGTCGGGAAATGTGCCGGACGAGATCGTCGTGGTCGGCGCCGATGGCTTGCCCGGCAAGAACGGCGGCGGCCTCGCCCACCGCCACGCACGGCATGAACGAAAAATGCGCGATTTGCAGCGCAATCTGATGACCCGCCATGTCCGTTTCGGAATAGCCGGCGATGGCGAGCGTGAGCATCCCGAACGAACCGACCTCCAGCATGAACTGAAGGGCCGTTGGAAGGCCCATCCGCGCCAGCTGAACCATGTGGCTGCGCCGAACGGCGCGAAGACCGAGTCCCCCGGCCCAGAGCTGCGCAGCGACGAGGACGCCGCACTCGACGCCGTGCGCGACGACCGCGGCGAGCGCCGCTCCGGCGACGCCCCAACGAAGGCCGAAGATGAAGAGAACCGCGAGTCCGACGTTCACGACATTGGCCGCGACCGTCGCCACCATCGGCGATCGGACGTCGCCTTGCGCCTGTCGCGTTTCGCGTAGCGCCGCGTGGGCGAGCACAAGGGGCGCGGCAAGTGTCCGAATTTGCAGATACGTCGTGGCAGCCCGGCCTGCGGGCTCCGAGGCGGCCAATCGGCCGATGAACGGCGCGGCGATTTCGCCGCCGACGGTCGTCAAGAGCCCGAGCACGATCCCCGTGCTCAGGGCGGCGCCCACGTAGGCGAGGACTGCATCGCTCCGGCCGCCTCCCGTCGCGTGGGCGGTCAACGTCTTGGCGCCTTGGAGCAGGCCGAAGGAAAAGCAGAGAAGGACGAAGGCGACCGTTCCGGCCAGGCCAACCCCCGCAAGCTCGGGCGTGCCCAGTCGCCCGACGAGGAGCGTGTCGACGACGGTCATCACGCTGAACGAGAGGCTCGAGACGGCGATCGGCCACGTCAGCCGCAGTAGCGCGCGAAAGGGATGGTCTATCCAGGCCAGGGAACGCATCGGCACCCGCGAGGGCGGCTCGTGGCCCCTCCTCGGTCCGAAAGGACTTACCAGCAGGACGTCGTGTTTGCCGCATCGGCGGACGTTCTTTGGGGCGCCGATATCGGGGCCGGTAGGTCGAGGCACGAGATTCGGGTTTTCCGACACGCCGTGGCCCCACCCCGACCGACCGTCTGGCGAAGGCTGGGGTGCGGGGGTTCACTCACGTCATGATGGAAGCTTTGGGGACGAAGCGTTTTCCGACGGCTGCAATCGCTCTCTTCGCGTCGGCTCTGTCGACCGCGGGGTGCGAAGCCAAGACTTCGCCCGGGGAAATGGCGTCGGGCGGGCCGGTGGCACAGACCTCCTCGCCGCTGACCGCCCTGCCGGCGCCGAGCGCGTCCGGGCCCAGCGCGTCCGCGTCAGCCTACGGCGGAGCCATAGACCGCCGCCACGGCCTCGCGGGCGTCTTTTTCCGCGCGGCGCGGCAGATCGACCTCACAGAAGCCCAGAAGTCGGCGATCAGCAAGCTCGAGCCGACGCTTGAGACGGCGCAAAGCTCTCGCGTGGCATTCGAGACCTACCATTCGGATCTGCTCGCCGGGATCAAGGCGGGCCAGCTCGACGCTGCGAAAATGCAGGGCGACGTGGCCGCCGTGGGCCAGTCGCTGCAGGCGGGCAAGGACACGGAGGTCAGCGCGCTCACCGGGCTTTACCAAGCGCTCGACGGGTCGCATCGGACGGCGCTCGTCGACGCCATACGGGCCAAGCAGGCGGCTCGCGAGACGGACCACAAGCGGCCGTTCGAACGAGGCGATGGGGGCGGGGCAGACTGGGCCAAGAGGCGGCTCGATCGAATGGTCGAGGATCTCGATCTCGACGCTGGGCAGCAGAAGCAGCTCGCTGCGCTGGTGGCGAACGAGTCGCATCCGGACGCAACGTCCATCCGGCGGGGGCTGCGAGTGACGGGCAAGTCGCACCTGGACGCCCTGCTGACGGCGTTCGAGGGCGACGCCTTCGACCCGAAGTCCATCGACCCTTCGACCATCGCCGTCGGCGCCGGCAAAGCGCCGCACGCCGGGCTCGACCGGCAAGTCAGCTTCTTGAACCAGCTCTTGCCCATCTTGCGATCGGACCAGCGCGGCAAGCTGGCCGCACTCTTCGACAGGCGCCGCGTAGGTGCTGACCGAACCGAAACGGGCGAGGCCGAAGGCGATCCTTTTGACGACACCCAAGGGCCGGCGCGCTGACTCGCGCCGCAGCCGAACCCGGGCGCGGCGCCGCTCGCCGCTGCGGCCATCCACGTGTTGGCCGGCCGGAATGGCGAGATACGCGAGGTCTCCCGGCCCTCACCATTGGAGGTTCAGCGATAGGCCGAGAGCCCTTCGCGAGAGCTCGGGTCCGATCGACCACACGCGCGGCGCGGCCGTCTGTTGGTCGAGCTTTCCGGCGTGATACCGCTCAATGGCCTCCGCCAAGTGATGCGGCTGGGTCAAGATGTTCAACTCGCCGACGGCCGTGCCGACCCCGGCGCTGATGGCGGCCGACTTCCAGCGCCCGAATCCCCAGCCCAAAACCAGGGCCAGGCCCGCGTTGAAGGCCACGTTGCCCACGTGCGGAAGCCAGCCGGTGCTGAGCCGCTGCTGCCCTTCCACGCGGGTCAGGGTGGTTTCGCTTTCGCGGAGTAGGCGGCAACGCCGGGGATCGGCCCAGTCGCTCCGCGCGCCGCGCAGCGGAAGGGTGATCTCGAGTGGCAAGAGAAAGAGCGACAGGCTGCCAATGGCCGCCGAAACGGCTCCAGCGCCGAGGTCCTCATGAACGCCCTTGTCTTGCACGAGCGGAATCGTAGCGACCTGGGCGACGGCTGCGGTCGCGTAGATCGATCCCCAAGTCCAGGACCAAACATCGAGATCGTGGACTTCGCGATCGAAGACGCGCCCAAGAAAGGCAAGTCGCTCCTCGGAATCGTGGTCGGCCAGAAGGGGCGCATCGGCTGGTGCGGGACACGATTCCGCGCGAGCGCCGCGTGGCGCAAGCACGCAGGCGCAGACGACGAGCCCGCAAACCACTGGGCCACGTCGCTCACTCGGCATCGGCTCCGCACCGGGGGACGATCGCAAACGGAGCGGTCCATGCGGGTGACGATTTTGGGGAGGGCCACACGATGCACCAAGTCTGGAGCCAGCGGGTCCGAAGGGCAATCCTGGGCGCGTCGCAACGCCCGGATTCAAGTCTCATCCGCTCGTCGATTGAAGCCGTCGTTGGTTCGCGCCACGGTTGGCCGTCTTGAGGGGCAAGGCGGCCTCGTGCGGACCTGACGCGGTCAGGCGCTCCGATGGCCGTGGCCAGACCCAGGGCGCGATGCTAACCGCCATCGAAGGTCGCCCTCGCTTGCAGTGGCGCGCGCGCCGACCAAGGACCACCCCTGAGATGACCGAGCCGATCCCGCATGACGATCCGGTTGACGAAACGAGCGACGAATCCTTTCCCGCGAGCGACGCGCCGGAATGGACGGGCACGCACGCGGGTCCCCCTGCCGCAAGGCAGCGGTCGACCATGAAGACGGTGCCGGTCGCGCTGAGCGTCGAAGACGCGATCGCACGCATCGAGGTCGCCGTCCGTACAGCCGGGATGAGGGTCTTCGCCCGGGTCGATCATGCTGCCGAAGCGCAGGCAGCCGGGCTCGCGATGCCGCCGGCGGTGCTTCTCCTCTTCGGAAGCCCCAAAGCGGGTACCCCCTTGATGCTCGCGCAGCCCACGGTCGCGATCGATCTGCCCCTCAAGGCGTTGGCGTGGCAAGACGATCGCGGAGCCGTATGGCTGACGTACAATACCCCTCTGCTTCTCGTCGAGAGACACGCTCTCGACCCCGCCCTGGCCGAGCGCCTCGCACCGGTCGCCGGTCTGCTTGAGAAAGCCGTCGTCCCGTGACGAAGTTCGCTTTCACGATCGCGCGCTAAGCGGCACTCATCGTCCCCTGACGAAGCTCGCTTTCACGATCGCGCGCTAAGCGGCACTCATCGCGGCGCGCCTCGGGCGCGGCGCATTGTCAACGATTCGCGGCATCGCGACAGCAACGAAAGCCGGTCTCGTAAAATCGAAATTCGGGCCCGTGGGCATCGTTGGTCGAATGGCAAGTCGGCTTGTTGCCTCCGTAACACCCCGACCAGTAGCAGCCGATGAGCAGGTACGGCCAATCGCTCGCGTGTTCGCGTGTCCGCGTCACCCACTCTTCGACGTTGCCCGTCAAATCGCGGACACCGGCCTCCGATACACACTTGTGCTTCCAGCCGCTTGGACTGGCTTGATAAAGCTCCTTTGCGTGGACGTGCGCTTCGGCGGACGGCCATTTGGCGAGCGTCGCTTCGTCGACTTTGCGCCACGGCTTGTCGTCGTTGCAGCGGCCATCGACGTGTTCGGCCCCGTACGGGTACTTTCGGCGCTCGTCGCCCTCGCACGCCCCAATCCACTCGTCTTCGGTGCAGAGACGCTTGTGGTGGGCGGAACACCACTCGAGCGCGTCGTTGGCCGATTGCATGACGAGGGGCCTCGCTCCGCGACGGTTCGGGGCCTCGAACCTGTCCATGCAGTAGTCGCGGACGCGCACCATGTTGGGGGGGCACCCGCCGCGCGGGCGCTTGTGTTTTGGGCCCGCATCGGTCGTGGCCAGACGCCCGTCGTCGTCCGGCTCCGAATTCGCGTCGTTGACGGCGTCGACGGGGTCCTCGGCATGGTCGACGGGGTCCTCGGCATGATCGGCAGGGTCCTCGGCATGATCGGCAGGGTCCTCGACGTCCTCGGCGCCCGCGGGCCGATCGCCGCCCGGTTCGTCGGCCGGGCCCTCACCGCCCGTGCTGACGGCATCGGGAAGCTCCCGGCGCCCGCCGAATGCGACGACCGCCAGAAGGACGACGAGAGGAGAGCCAATCCGAAAAATGCGGCGCACGGCGCGTCCTTATAGCGTGTTCGCAGACGCAACGCGCCGCTCCCGAGCGCGCTGACGGCATGATAAGAATCGGGTCGGCCGACCGACTTCACTGTGGCGGATCGGGCTCGCATCCACCCGGCACCCCGCGCCATCAGGATGGTCGAGAGAGAGGCGTTCGTGATCCACGCATCCATCGCACGGGCGCTTTCGATCCTCGGCGCCGGCATCTTGTCGTTCGGTTGCGGATCGTCCGGGGCGGCCAATCGGGGGTCAACCTCGAGCGGCGCGACCAGCCCCATCGTCACCCCGTCGGGCGACGGCGGCGCGCAGTCCGTGCTTCAGCGGGGCAACGACATCTTCCGGCGCGCCACTTTCGTCGCGCCGGGACTCTCGGCGTCGACCGCCGCGACGATGGCCCCCGATGCAACATTCAACGACAACGCGACCTTCCCGGCGAACGGCAACACCGAGAATCAAGGAACCGCGTCCGTGCTGTACTTGCAGGACGGCCCTGCCCAGGCTGGCTGCCCGACGGGGGCCCTCGGTTGCACGGCGAGCCAGCGCGCGGGAGAGAGTGGGCTTTTCTTCGCCTTTCCCGCCCTCGGGTCGAATCCGAACGTCGTCGCCTTCGACGAGACGAGCGGGCTGACGGTGTGGACAGCACACGTCACGACCGGCGGCGACGGAATCCGAGGAACACCAGTCATCGACCCGATTTCGCGTCGGTTGTTCGTCGTGACGGGCAATGGCCCACATCTCGTCCACGCGCTGTCGGTCGACAACGGGGTCGAGGTCACGACCGGAGGCTGGCCCGTCACGCTGTCGAGCACGACCGTGTCGTATGGCGGCGCGGTGTTCAACTCGGGAGCGGAAAACCAGCATGGCGCATCGCTCCTCGTGAACGACATTTTGTACATTCCATTTGGCGGTCCATACGGCGACAGTGGCGATTACCTCGGCTGGATTGTCGCGGTCGACACCACGAATCCGACGCGCATCGCCGGTTGGGCGACGCAGAGCGCGCGGTCCGGCATCTGGGGGTCGGGCGGCCTTGCGTCCGATGGAACCTACGTGTTCGGTGTCACCGGCGACACGACGGACCTGCCCCGCAGTGCCTCCGATTCGCAAGAAGTGGTGCGCATCACCGGTCTTGCGCAATTTACGCGAAATGAGGCGAGCGTCTTTGTCCCCACCGAATGGCAGGGTTGGGATCGACCGGCTGGAGACCTCGACTTCGGAGCGTCGACGCCCGCCTACGTGCCGTTGCCGGCGGGGTCCAATCCGCCTGGGCTGCTCATCGCGCCGGCCAAGGCGGGGCGCCTCTTCGTCCTCAACGGATCCGATCTGAGCGCCGGCACCTATCCGACCCCCGGCGGCGCTCTGGCCGACCTCGTTGTCGCCAGCACGACGGAGGAATCGGTCTACACGGCGCCGACCATTTACACATCGGCCTCGGGGCTGCATGTAACCATCAACGTTGGAGTCGCCCCGGCCAACTGCCCGGCGGGGACCCCCACGAGCGGCGAGATGATCATCTCGATGCTGCTCGAACCCGGGCAGACGCCGATCGCCAACGAGGTCTGGTGCGCGCCCAACTCGGGGGGCGGTCACATGAACTTCCCGCCCATCTCGACGACGACCGACGGGGTCAGCGCGAATGCGCTCGTCTGGTTCGTCAATGGTGCGCAGCTTTCGGCCGTCGACGGCGACACGGGGGCGCCGGTGGTCACGACGACGGGCGCCCCGTGCAACGGCGTCGCGAGCATGAGCTTTCCCATCGCCGTCAACAACCGCATCGTCGTCTCTGCGTTGGGCCATCTGTGCTCCTGGTCGCCCCATGGGACCTGAGTCGATTGCATCGGCCGATCATCGCGATACGTTCCGCACCGTTCGCCGAAGCCTGGATCGCGCCCTGGCGCGGCCCAAGCGCGGCGCCTCCACGCCGCAGATGGGTCGAATCCTCAGGCGGGCGTTGCCGCTGGCGATGACGTTGCTGCTTGTGGCGGCAGCTGCCGCAGGTTGCTCGCGCCGCGTCGAGCCGCCCGCGGGGTCGGTCCTCTACGTGAGCGACGAAGACGGGGGCTACGTGGCGGTCGTCGATCCGCTGCACGCCCGAGTCGTCGCCCGCGTGCCTGTCGGAAAGCGTCCTCGCGCCTTGAAACTGTCGCCCGACGGCAAGTGGCTCTACGTGGCGCTGTCCGGCTCGCCCCGAACCGGACCGGGAATCGACCCGTTGCATGTGCCGCCGCCCGACCGCAGCGCCGACGGGATTGGCCTCGTCGATGTCGCATCACGAAAGCTCGTCGGCACCTACCAGGTTGGACAGGACCCCGAGTCGTTCGATTTGTCGCCGGACGGGAGAACGCTTTACGTTTCGAACGAAGAAACGGCCGAGATGACCGTCCTCGACGTCTCCTCCGGCGCCGTTCTGGCCCGGGTGAAGGTCGGGCGCGAACCCGAAGGCGTGACAATTCGTCCGGATGGCAAGGTCGTCTTCGTGACCTCCGAGCAGGACGACGAGGTCGCTGCGATCGACACGGCGACGTTCGCGGTCCTCGCACACATGGCCACAGGATCGCGCCCGCGGTCGGTCGTCTTGACGAACGACGGTTTCACGGCGTTCGTCACCGACGAACTCGGCGGGGCCATCACGGTGCTGGACGCTTCGCGATTCAAAGTGCTCGGCAGCATCTCGATTCGCCAGGACTCGACGACGCCGACCGGCCCGCGGCCGATGGGGGCCGTGCTCTCGATCGATGGCCAAGAGCTCTACGTGTCGAGTGGCCGAGGCGGATCGGTCGCCGTCATCGACCTCGCCTCGCGCAAACAAGTGCGCTCGATCGATGGCGTCGGCAATCGCCCGTGGGGCATCGCCCTGAGCCCGGACGGAACGCGGCTTTACACCGCCAACGGGACATCTCATGATCTGTCCATCGTGAACATCGCGACCGGCAACGTCGACCGGCGAATCTACATCGGCGGATTGCCGTGGGGCGTCGCGGTCGGTGCGCAGCCGCGCGCGCTGGCTTCCGCCGGCTCGGCCCGTTCATGCATCGCGAACTGCCTCACCGACGGGATTTTCGCGGTCGCATCTCCGGCGGGACCGATGCGGGCCGCCGTGCCGGCTGTGTCCACGAACTCCGCCGCGCGGCGGTCATCATATCCCGGCTTCTTCGCGACGAGGATATACCCGAGCGTCTCACTGTCATCGGGATCGATTCGATCGAGAACCCGCGCGGCCGCTGCAATGGCCACCATGGCCGGAGCGGCCGCCGGGAGGAGCCAATAGCGAGGCGCTTCCATCTTTTTGGCTTCGTACCCAAGTCCCCCGACCTTCTGAAGGGCAGCGCCGATACGCACGTACTTGTGTCCGATATGCGTGGTCAGTTTTGCGCCGACGACGCTCCACAGCCCCCCGCGAGCTTCGAGTACTTCGATTTGCAAGCCCAGTGCCCGCGCATACTCCTGCAGCGCATACTTGGTGAATCTGTGAAAATCGTTCGGATCCGAGTGAATGCGGTACGAGAAAGGGACGGTCAAAATGAGGCGACCCGACGGGCGCAGCACGCGGACGAGCTCTTTGAAGAATGCCCGCGGATCCAGGACATGCTCGCCGACCTGGCTCGCGAGAACCGTGTCGAACGAACCTTCCTCGAAAGGCAGTCTATCGCCCGAGTAGATGAAATCGGCTTTTCCCTTTTTGGCGTTCGCGCTTTCGGTATACGTGTCCCGGTACTCGACCCCGACGTACTGGTCCACGTAGGAGGCGAAGAGGCTCTCGTAGGGCTTGTCCCCGCAACCGACGTCGAGGAGCCGGCCCTTCGCATATCGCGCGTTCGCGGCCATGGCCACGTCGAGCGACGATTGCTCGAAGTCGACGAACTTGCGAGCCAACTTGAGGGCGCTCACGTAGACGGATGCCGCGCTCATGGTCGGTTCACCATCGCTTCTGGATGTTTGCGATGAACTTGTAGGGATAGCCGACATCGAACGCGCTCGCGTCGTCGAGCTTCTGTACGTCGTCGGCCGAGAGCGCGAGTTCGGCCGCCTTCAGGTTGTCGTCGAGCTGCTCGATCGATCGTGCACCGAAGATGACGGACGTGACCGCCGGCTTCGCGAGCAGCCAGGCGAGGGCCACCGACGCCGCGGTGGCCTTCTTTTCCTTCGCGATCGCGTGGACCGCCTCGAGCGTTCGCCACCCGCGGTCGCTGTCGAAATCGGCGAAGCGTTCCTTCCACTTCTCGAGCCGAACGCCGGGGGGAGGCGGCTGATGCCTGGCGTATTTTCCAGAAAGAAAGCCCGATGCGAGCGGCGACCACGGCAGGACGCCGAGTCCGAACCGCGCGCAGACCGGGACGTGTTCGCGTTCGATCTCGCGTACGAGCAAACTGTATTGCATCTGCAGAGCGACGAATCGGTGAAGGTGCTCCGTCTTCGAGATCCACAGACTGTCGGTGAGGCGATAGGCCGCGTAGTTGCTTGCGCCGAGGTAGAGGACCTTGCCCGCCCGCACGAGGTCATCGAGGGCGCGCAGAGTCTCCTCCTCCGGTGTGTCGATATCTTGCATGTGGATCTGGTAGAGGTCGATGCGATCCGTCTTGAGGCGTCGCAGACTCTCCTCGACCGTCCGCACGATTCGGTAGCGAGACGCGCCCGTCGAATTCGGCCCTTCGCCCATGCGAAAGCGGAACTTCGTAGCGAGCACCACGCGGTTGCGGGTTTTGGTCTCGGCCATCCAGGCGCCGACAATGCGCTCCGAGAGGCCGTCTTGCCCGTAGACGTCGGCGGTGTCGATGAATCCCACGCCACGGTCGAGCGCACGGCTCATGATCGCGAACGACGTCTTCTCGTCGCAGCCTACCTTGTGCATGAACGACTTGTCGTCCGCTTCCCCGAACGTCATCGCACCGAGACAGAGAACCGGGACTTTGAGCCCGCTTCTTCCAAGCAATCTGTACTCCATCTCGAGACATCTCCCTTTCCTTGGAATCTTGGGAGCCTAGCGCACCGCTGCGCTCCGCGCTTCGCTGTCTAGCGATCTCGCCGCCGTCCGTCGCCGGGTTGCACGCACCCTCGGGACTCGCAAGGTGCGGAGGCGTGCCGAGGCGGCACGCGAGCGCCGGTCGACGAGCGGGGGCATGCTCGCTCGCCGAGGCGCGACCCTTCCGACGACGTCCGCGTTCGCGGTTGACCGAGCCCGTCGGCCGTGAAAGAAAATGCGGGATGGTGCAATCGTTTCCGTACGCGTATATGGAAGAAGTCAACGAGGGCATCGTCCGCGAGTTTCGCCGCCTCTTGCCGTTCACCGGACGAGCCCTCGACGTTGGTTGCGGCCGGGGGCAGCTCGGAGAGGCCGTGGCGGCGCTCGGCTGGGACGTTTGGGGCATCGAGCAGAGTGTCGAAGCCATCTCCACGGCGGAGCGCCGCCTCCGTGGCCTCGTTCAAGCCAATCTGACCAATTACGATCTCGTCCGACGAGCTCTACCGGGTCGCTTCGACGCCCTGATTCTGTCGGACGTCCTCGAGCACCTCTACGACCCCGCCAGCGTGCTTCAGCATTATCTCGAATTCGTGAAGCCGGGGGGACGCGTATTCGTTTCACTACCGAATGCAGTGGTTTGGACCAATCGGTTCGCGTGGGCGCTCGGCCGCGTTGAATATGAAGATACCGGGGTCATGGACCGGACTCATATCCGGTTCTTCACCTTCAAGACAGCGAAAGAACTGGTGACGGCGAGCGGGTGTCGAGTCGAACGCGTCGCATCGACCCCGCATTTGGCGCGGGCATTTCTCCCCGCGATGAAGGCCATCATGGGCAGAAAAAAATCGCTTTCTGCCGCGAGCCCGCGGGCGCTCATCGATTCCCCGGCGTACAAGACCTACATGAAATTCGTTTACCCGGCTGAGCAGGTGGTGGGCGAAATCTGGCCGACGATGCTTGCGTTTCGCATTATCGTGGTCGGGCGAACCGAGGCGGTCGATATCCCCAATTCGCCTTCGACATAGGGACGCGATCGGAGCTCTTCAATGCGCGTTCGGGTAAGGGCCCGGGCACGCGATCTCGTCCGGGCCGAGGGCCACGTCGTCGATCCACATGTCGACGGCGGCCGTCGTGGCTTGATAGTTGATCCAACCAAGGTGGACCGCGTTGAAGGTGGGCGCGGTCCACACGCTCGTCGAAGGGCCGGCGGTGCAACCCATGCTGGTGTTGACGACCTTTGCTTGGAGTGCACCGCCGATATAAAACTCGATAGTATTTGTCGTGCCGTCAAAAAGCCATTGCCAACAAGACCACATGTTGGTGGGGATGGGATTGGACGGGTGATCGTAGCAATCGTTCGGCTGATAATTGAGCAGAACCGTTCCCTGGCCGCCGATGCGGTACTGGGGGGTGTCGCTGGTTCCGTTGGCTTGAATGTTGTCCCAATGGACCTGGGCGTTGGCCGGCAATTCGGTCATGTACACCATCATGCGGCCCCAAAAAAGATTCGGGGTTTCCGGGAAGGCAGGCGCCCCGCTTCGCGTCATTTGGGACGCGTTGTTCGCTCCCGCATTGATGTGGAACTTGACGGCCTGCGATCCGCTGTAAACGTGGGTTGAATCGATCGCCAGGGTAGCGTTCGTCGTGTTGACCACCCAGGGAGCCAAATTCGTCGACATCGACGCGTAGCTCTCGAAGTCGTCGCACACCTTGGCGGTGCCGCAGTTCTCGCCAGCCGCGCCGTCCCCCGCTGAAGCTTCGTCCGAGCCACCGCTCTGACCGCCATTCCCTCCCGCGTCCTCCGCGGCGCTGGCCGATGAACTGCTCTCACCGCCCGCCGAGGTCGACGATGGTCCTGCGCTGGCGAGCGACTCCGAAGACGTGTTCGTGCTGCTGCTCGCGGCCGACGTTGCGGGTCCGCTGCTCGCCTGCCCGCCGCTCGAAGGGGTCAAAGAGGAGGAGATCGCGGTGGAGGTCGCGTTCGTTAAGGCCGAACTCGTGGATGAGCTGATGGATGGCTGAGAGCTGCAACCGCCGACCGTTGCGACCGTGACGAGCCCCGTGCGAAGGCTGCGCAAGGCAGGCGAGACGAGGAGCCCTGGGCGCCGGACCGAGTTTGATCGAGACCTTTTCATTGCCAACGAGGGCTCCTTCACGTGGACGGGGGCTGCGTCCCCCGAAGGACGCTGAAGTGGCCCAAGGGGCTGGAGAATAAGAGCCCTGGGGGACGCAAAACAGCTCACCTTTCGGGCCTCGTCTCGCCCCCGTCGGGTCCGGGTCCGGGCGCGATCGCCGGCATGAGGGGGCTGCTCCTACCATAGTGACCCATGTCAGGCGTCGCGGACGAAGAAGACGTGATCTCGGGCCCCGCCGGCAGCATGACCCCAATCCAATGCCCTGATGACCGTCTCGTTCGTTCGTGGCCGGTTGCGCCCCCATCCAGCGCAACCCGGGTCGCTCGCGCTGCCGCCCTGTCACGGTCCGAGCGCGACCGAAGAGCGCATTGCGAAAGATGAGAGAGCGAGCAAACTCGCGTCCTCGCGTCGATTCACAGGGTCCGTCGAAAGAGGAGTGTGGCGGCCGTCATCGTGATGATCGAGAACACCGAGAGATACAAGAGATCGAAACCAATGGCTCCGAACCCGGTGTTCTTGAGGAGCAGGTTTTTGAGCGCGTGAACCGCATACGTGAACGGATCGACGGTGGCGATCGCGCGCATCCACCCGGGGAATGCCTGTTGTGGATAGACTGCGCCGCTCGGGAAATAGAGAAACGTATTGAGCACCCCGAACGTCGCACGCGGGATCAGCGGGTCGCTGACGCGTACCATGAGAAGAAACATCATGCTGACGAGCGCGAAGGACGTCACGACGACGACGACGAGCAGTCGCAGGAGCCGCACCGGATCGAACGGATCCGGCACGCCCGCGATGAGCGATCCGATCGTCATGAGGACGGCGCCGGCGATCACCGCCTTGATGGCCCCCGAAAGGTTGAACCCCAAAATCAGCTCGAGCCGCGTGATGGGCGTCACGAGGTATCCCTCGTGGAGACCCCGGGCCTTGTCGTCGACGAAGATGATGCCGCCGCCGATCATCACCATCATGAAGATCGACATGACGATCGACCCCGGCAATAGATACTGGATATAAGGCACGTACGGATAGACCTCGACGACGTCGAGGGACGTCTGATCCGACAGGCGCTTGACCTCGATCGTCGGCCGATCGTATGCGACGACGAGACTCGCGAGCGTTGCGCCGAGGCTGCTGCTCACGAAGTTGTCGGTGTTATCCTCGATGAGCGCGAGGCGCGGGTCGTCCTTCGTGAGCGTCCGCCGGGAGAAATCGGGCGGAATGACGACCACGCCGTTCAGTCGCCCCTCGCGCAGGTCGGCGGTCGCCACGCCCATGTCGGCGTAATCCATCGTTTCGAAGGTGCTTGCGTTGGCACCCACCGCGTTGGAGAGCTCGTGGAGCCGCACCGCCGGCACCCCATGGTCCTGATCCACGATCCCCACTTTCAGGTGCTTCACCTGGCCCCCGAACGCGTACCCGAGCACGACGAGCTGGGCGATTGGCATGAGCAGCGACATGATGATGAGTGTGGGGCTCCGCCGGAACCTGCGAAGCTCGCGCTCGACGATGGCCCATATCCGCTGCATGCGTCCTCCTCAACGGTTGCGCATCGTCATCATCGACCGCTCGGCGGGCGGTGGCTCGTGCAAGGCATCTCGGAGCTGCCGGCCGGTGTAGTGTACGAACACGTCGTCGAGCGTCGTGCTTTGAACGGCAAGCGAGAGGACGCGGACCCCGGCCGCCGTGGCTTCCGTCATGAGGGCCGTCGTCGTCAGAGGACCGCTGTTGGTCGCGAGCCGCGCGACGTGCGCATCGCCGGTGACGCGCTCGACGCCGGGAAGCGCCGCGAGCCGGTTGATCCAATCGGGCGTTGCATCCCCGAAGCTCGCCTCGATCGTCGTGGTACCGGGCACCGAAGTCTTGAGACGAAGCGGTGAGTCGAGGGCTACGAGCTTGCCGTGATCCACGATGGCGATGCGGTCGCAAAGCTTGTCCGCCTCGTCCATGTAATGGGTCGTAATGAGGACGGTGAGGTCGTGCGTTCCTTTGACGCGTCGAAGCATTTCCCACACCGCGGTCCTCGAGACCGGATCGAGTCCCGTCGTCGGCTCGTCGAGAAAGAAAATTTTCGGTTCGTGCACCAGCCCCCGCGCGATCTCGACGCGCCGTCGCATGCCGCCCGACAAGTTCTTGACCGGCTTGTCAGCCCAGGACGTCAGCTCGACCGCCTCGAGGAGCTCGCCTATCAGTCGATCGCGTCGTGCGCGAGGCACGCCGTAGAGCTTGGCGAAAATGAGCAAATTTTCGCGCGGACTCAGCTCGAGGTCACTCGTGAGCGCCTGGGGGATGACCCCGATCACCCTGCGTACGCCGTCGGGGTCGTCTCTCACGTCGACGCCGCCGACGAGCGCCGTCCCGGATGTCGGCGGGATGAGCGTCGTCAACATCCGAATCAGGGTCGACTTGCCTGCGCCGTTCGGGCCGAGGAGGCCAAATGTCTCGCCTTGTTCGACCGCGAACGAAATATGGTCGACCGCCGTGAAATCGCCGAAACATTTGACGATTTGCTGGACGTCAATCGCGGGCAAGACAGTTCCCCTCAAGATGACGGAAGAAGAACGTAGGCCGTCATCCCAACGGCGAGCCGCCGATCGCGGTTGTCGACACGGAGCCGCACCTCGAACGTCTTGATGTCGCGTTTCGTGCGGCTGACGTCGCGCTGCGTGGCGAACTCCGCGTCGATGCCCCGGTAAAAGACCACACCCATGAGCGTCGCGCCGGACGACAGGCGCACCGTGAGAGAATCGCCCAGGCGAATCCGGTCGATGTAGCTTTCCTCCACATCAGCACGAATCCAGAGGTCCTCGGGATCGATGAGCGTCATGAGCGGCTGACCGGTCGCGGCCATCTCGCCCTGTCGCACGGCCAAAACGTCCACGATGCCATTGGCCGGTGCGTGGATCTCGCTGTACCCGAGTCGCACCGTCGCCTTTTGGGTCTGGGCGGCCGCCGCGGCGCGTTGCTGCTCCGCCGCGCCGAGCGCGTCGCGCTTCATGGCCACCTGGTCTTTTGCGGCCCGTGCGAGGGCCAGTGCGGCACGTTGCGCCTCGAGCTGACGCTCGCTCGCTTCGAGCTTGGCCCGGGAGGTTTCGAAGGTGGTGCGCTCCCGGTCCACCTCCTGCTTCGACACCGCGTCGGTCTTGGCCAACTCCTGCACCCGGCCGTATTCGACCCGGGCGTTTTCGAAGTCCGCCGACGCTTCGGCGCGCTGCGCGTCGACCGCGGCGAGCGTCGCGACGGCCTGCCGAATCTGTTGCTCTGCCTCCTGCTGCTCGTAGCGGAGCGCCTCCTCGCTTTCCTGCACCTGAACGGCAAGGCCCTCCGCGCTGTGCGCGTAATACGCCTCGTCGGCCTTGAGTTCATCAGGCGCGATCACCGCGAGCAGCTGATCGCGCGTCACGGCGTCGCCTTCGCGGACAAGGAGACGGTTGACTTGTCCGCCCATCTGCGGACTGACGATGACGTCGTGGGTCGTCACGATGCCCGTGAGCACGAGGGGCCCCGACCGCGCGTGGATCACGTAGGCTGCGACTGCGCCGATCGAAACGACGGCGGCGATGAACGACCACGAGCGCTTCATTCGACCCGTCGAGGGTGCCCCATGCGATGCTCGAAGGAGACGCGAGGTTGCGGCTCCGCCCGTCTCCCATCCGACACGCGTCGATACCACACGACACGCGGCGGTGCACTACACCTTTTCCTCAATTCGGCCAAGACGACGGGCGGCTCATGAACCCCAGGCGAGGGTTTCGCGGCGGCGTATTGGACCCATGCATCATGCACGGGGTTACGGCGCTTTGAGTGTCTTCGTGCGGCGGGAATGACCTTCGGGTGCGACGAACGTGGAGCGCGGCGCCCGTCGATGGTAACTTGGCCGATCTTGAGCCCCGACGCCGACCTCGATCCTGTAGCGCCAGGAGGCAGGCCGTTCGACGTGCTCTTCGAGTTCATCGCGGGAGCCGGCCTTGGCATTCCGGCGCCGCTGGCAGAAGCGTACGGCGCCGATCTCATTCTCGATCCGCCGCGCACGATCGCGAATTTCGTCGCTTCGGTGGACGGCGTCGTCGCGCTTCCGATTAAGAGCGAGTCCGGACAAATCATCAGCCGATACAGCGCGGCCGATCGATTTCTCGTGGGCCTTCTACGGGCCTGCTCGGACGCCGTCGTGGTCGGCGCGGGGACCCTTCGCAAGGCGCCCGGAGACCTCTGGCACGCGGACGCAATATACCCTTCGGCCGCCGTGCCTTTCGCTCAGATGCGGGCTCAGCTCGGGCTCTTTGCCCGCCCGAAGCTCGTGGTCGTCACGGGCTCGGGCATCATCGATCTCACGCAACCGGCGCTGAGAGATGCGTTCATCGTGACCACGGCCGCGGGCGAGGCGAGACTGCGCGAGCAACGCGACGCCTTTGTGGAAGTCCGCGACGCCATGACGGCGGCGAGCGGAGGCGAGCGGCCCGTCATCATCTGCAAGTCGGCGAAAATCCGCTTCGAAGACGTATGGGCTCGACTGCGCAGCGAGGGGATGCGCACCGTGCTCGTCGAGGGTGGCCCCCTGCTATTTGCGGAGCTCGCCGCTGCGGGGCTCGTGGACGAGCTCTTTTTGACGTTGTCACCTTCTTTCTTCGGTCGGTTCCCGCACGATGGCCGCAAATCCCTCATCGACGGTCTCGACGTCAGCGTCTCGGAGCTCGATCTGTTGAGTGCACGACGACATGGTTCGCACCTCTTCCTCCGCTACGCGATGACGCGCTCCGCCCGCCCTCCACCGTGATCGCAGGAGCCGAGCGGGCTCGGCACGAGCCAGCGTCTCTTCTTCGAGCTCCCACTGCGAGCTTGCTGACTCAGTGGCCCGGCAAAAAGCACTCGGGCTTGAAGTGCTTTCGACCCTGAGCGTCGAAATAGAAGTTCGGATCGCAGTCTGACTTTGGGCCGCTGCCGCTGCTCGTGCTCGCGCCCGCGCCCGCCCCCAACGGCGCCGGCCGCGCGGGAGCTTCCGGCGGCTGCGCGCTGCGCCGACGGCCCGGGTCGCGATCGAGCGAGATCTCGAGATCGATGTCCGTTGCCGGCGTGAAGGTGCGCGTCTTGGTGATGTGTCCGGGGGCCTCGACCCGAAGCTGGTGGACGGTGTCATTGCGAACGAAATCGGCAGCATAAGGGGTGTTGACAAGGACGTTGTCGACGTAGAGTTTCGCCGTCGCCGGCAAGGTACGCACGGTCACGTGCGCCGTCGGCGGCACGGCGACCTCCGACACGAACGGCGCTGCGACTTGGGCCTCCATCGCCGGTGCGGGCGCGTCGGTGACCGGTGGCACGGGTCGCGGCGCGGAGCGCATCGCTCGAACGAGCATGACGGCGCTTGCGGCCGCCAGGACGGCCCCCGAGAGCCGGGCGCCTCGTTTGAGAAGCGAAGGCCGCTCTTGAATGGGCTCGGAGATCGGCATGGCCGACATGGGGCTCGCCGCGCCTGCGGCGGCCGAAAGCGGCGAGCTCCGACCGCTGCTCGGAGGCGCCGCCTCGATGTGGCCGTCCGACTCGCCTCCACGAGCCTGCGTGCGGACGCGCGTGAGGCTCACGAGCCTCGATGGAGCATCGACGCCCGTTCCGCGAAGCTGCGCGTCGACGATGGCGCCGAGTGAGCGGCGTTCGTCTGCGAAGAGGCGCGAGACGAGCTCGCGCAGATCGTTCGCGTGGCCGCCTCCGGGGGCCGGCGGCAAGCAGTGCAGGAGGTCGTCGCGCATCGCGCGCGCCGTCGGGTACCGATCCGCGGGCGCTGGGCTCATGGCCCGATCGGTGATCGCCACGAGATGCGGCGGCAGGTCTCGAGGTCGGTCACGCAAGCGCGGAATTGCATCGCTCATGAGACCCTGAAGGACCTGAAGGTCACTTTGCCCTTCCCACGGACCGTGCCCGACGAGAGCCTCCCACAGCATGACCCCCAGAGAGAAAATGTCGGTGCGATGGTCCATCGCCTGCCCGGTGGCCTGCTCGGGCGCCATGTAGCGAATCTTCCCTTTGAGAACACCGGCGCTCGTCTGCTGTGAAGCCAAGCGGGTCTTCGCAATGCCAAAGTCGATGAGCTTGACCTGTCCCTCGTAGGTCAAAAATACGTTTTGCGGGCTCACGTCGCGGTGGACGATCCCCAGCGGGTTGCCGCCGAAGTCGGTCAGCGCGTGGGAATATGCGAGCGCCTCGAGAACGTCGGTGAGCACCCGCACGTGAAGTTCGGCGGAGAAGGGGTGTCCGTCCCTCCGAGCGCGGCGGAGCGTCCTGTGCAGGGACTGGCCGTCGAGGTACTCCATGACGAGAAACCGACGGGCGCCATCGCTGCCCACTTCGATCGTTTGAACGATGTTCGGGTGGTTCAACCGCGCGGCAAGGCGCGCTTCGTCCATGAACATGTTGACGTAAACTTCATCGTCGGCCTGCTCGCGCCGCAGCTCTTTGACGACCAAGAGTTTGCTAAAACCGTCCACCGCGTCGGCAGCGGCGAGGTAAACGTCACCCATGCCGCCGCGGGCGAGGACTGCGAGCAGGCGATACTTGCCTAATCGATCCTCCGTCCCGTCATGTAAAACCGTCTGCGACACGCCGGGACCCCCAAAGAGCGGATGAATGCTTCCTAAAGCGGACCCCCCTTCAGCCTTATTAAGCGAAAGCCTGCTGTTTCTCCGCTTGTGGTCGGCTCGCGGAAGGCATGGAAAATGGGTGCAAACACCCGAATGAGGGGCCCTTTTCGTCGTCGCCTCGGGCCACGCATCGACTGGCCCGTCGGCCGCGGCGCAGGCCGCGGCACGGCATCGTCGGTCGTCGCCCGGCGTGTCGCGAACGTCGCGGCTGCGATTCTTCTCTTCACTCCCGAGTCCTCACTTCCAGGACGAAGCGCTGTAATTTTCCGTTGTCACGCGATGTCGACGCGGCTTCTTGGTGGCACGAGGACGCCATGTCGCGTGGCCTGGCGACGACACGCCACGAACCGTCGCGTTTCGCCTCGTTGGCGACGCTTGACGAGAGACCGTCGGTCGTTATCTAGTTGTCTGTCGGTCTGCATAGGGTGGCGTGGCCGGGCGGAGGTCGCTCATGCGAGCGGTGCCGAAGGACTGGAACGCAAAGAGAATCGGCGATCTTCGAGGCAAAACCGCGATTGTGACGGGTGCCAACAGTGGCATCGGCTTTCACACGGGCCTCGAGCTCGGTCGCGCCGGAGCGCTCGTCGTCGTGGCTTGTCGCGATCCGAAGCGCGGCGAGGACGCCATCAATCGGCTGCGGTCCGCCGCGCCGGGGGCATCGTTTCGGCTGGAGGCGCTCGACCTTGCGGATCTGGCATCCGTGCGATCCTTCGCCACCCGGTTTCTAGCTGCCGGCGAGCCGCTCGATATCCTCGTCAACAACGCAGGCGTGATGGCCATCCCCGAGCGTCAGCTCACGGCCGAAGGCTTCGAGCGACAGTTCGGAACGAACCATCTCGGGCACTTTGCGTTGACCGGCCTTTTGCTCCCGGCGCTCCGGCGCAGTCGCGCACCGCGCGCCGTGACGGTTTCGAGCGCCGTGGCGTATTGGGGCAGGATAGAATTCGGCAATTTGCAATCCGAGCGTAGCTACTCGCCCGCCCGGGCGTACGCGAGCTCGAAACTTGCGAACCTCCTATTCATGTTGGAACTCGGGCGTCGCGCGTCGTGGCTGACGAGCGTCGCGGCTCACCCGGGAGCCACGCACTCGAATCTCCAGCAGCATACGGGACTCGGAGTGAAGCTTGTGATGGCCGTCATCGCCCAGCAGGCCGATCGCGGCGCGCTGCCGTCGCTTTATGCGGCTGTCGGCGACGTGGCGACGGGAGAATTTTATGGCCCTGCCCTGATCTTTCACATGCAGGGATCGCCGGTCGAGGTTCGACTTCCGAAGCGCGCCCTCAATCTCGAGTCCGCCCGCAATCTATGGGACGCGTCCGAGCGGCTAACGGGCGTCCGCTACGAGCTTGACTCCACCGTCAGTCAGAGCGCTAGCGCCTGAGTCACCAGATTGGCTGGGTCCCCACCGAGCCCGGGCCACACGCCCATCGTGTTCAGAAGGGCGATGAAGAGGTCGGCTTGAGCGGCATTGGTGTAGGGCGCGTGGCGTCCGGTCGTGATCTTGCCGCCAGCGCTTCCGGCGAGGAGGATGGGCTTGCCTGTTGGCCCCGTGAAGGGCGTGGGGTTCGCGACGGTCGATTGCGCGTAGGTCGTCGTCCCCTGGTTGTGTGCGTTGCCGTCGGCGATCTCGCTCGAAAGGAAGATGAGGCTGTTGTCGAGGACGGTCCCGCTGCCCTCGGTCATGGCATCGAGCTTCTGGAGGAAGGACGAGAACTGCGAGATCTCCCAGGCCTCGATCTGGGCCAGCAACGCACCCTTGGACGGGTCGCCGTTGTGGTGGGAGAGGCCGTGATGGTCTTGGTCGATGTTGAGCCACGGCAGGCTCGAATACGAGGAGTGGCCGCCGTTCATCTGCTGATAGTTGATGACCCGGGTGGCATCGCACTGGAAGGCGAGCGCCATCAGATCGATCATCGTCGCGGTGAGCGTGGGCGGGTCGGCGATGGGGTAACCGTTGCCGTTGGTGAGCGGCCCGGTCACGTTGGTGGGCCTGGTCATCGTTCCCGGGCTGCAGGTCGAGGCGGTGCCCGATGTGATGGCTTGAACCGATAGTTCGGCCGCCCGGACGCTCGTCAAGTACTCGTCGACTTTGAGCTGGTCGGTCGCCCCGAGGCGAGGGATGAGCGTGTTGGCCTCGCCCAGCACTTCATCGAGAACGCTCGTGCGGAGCGCGGCGCGCTTTTTGAGCGCGGCCGCCGTGGCGGCGGCATCGGCGCCGGCGTCGGTGGGGCCCGAGGCACCCGAGAAAATCTGGTCGAAGATCGTGCCGGGGTCCGACACAGGGGGCAGCGGCTGCGTCGCGCTCGCCCAGGACGTCGTGCCATTGTAGACCGACGGGTACGACGTATCCGAAAAGGTCGAGGTCGTCCCGCTGATCTGAATGGAGGGGATCCGTGTGGCCGCGCCCAGCGACTGCGCATAGACTTGGTCGACGGAGATGCCCATCTGGATCTGCGGCTTTTGGCCTTGCACGCAGGTCGTCATGCCAGGAGGTCCGCACCCGTGCGACCCCTGCGGATTGACTGCGGGTGTGTTTTGGATGCCCGCAAAGACCAGGACCTTGGGCTTGACCGGTGCGAGAGACGCCAGGGTGGTGCTCAGCGTGTAGTTGACGCCCGTGTCGGTCGGGAACCAGCTCGGGCCCCAGACGCCGACAGGGATGTGCCAGCACATGAAGCGGATGGGGGTCGAAGCCGCCTGCGCCCGCGCTTCCGATGGCGTCAGAAGCGATTCGAGCATCGGCAACGTGATGCAAGCCGCAGCCCCTCGCAGGATCGCCCGCCGACTCACCCGCGGTCGAGAGGGGTTTCGAAGTTCGGCGGCGATGGCCTTCGGGTCGAAGGACACGTTCTTGTCGCGAATGCGCGTGATGCTCATAGCGTTCCTCCGTCCAAAGTCGTGTCGTCACCGCGACGCATACGGAACGTATCGCTCGCGACGAAGTTCATCAGCACATCGCGCATCCCGAGGCTCGTCGACGCCGCAGGCGTGGTGATGTCGGCCAAGTATGGTGCGTCGGTCGACAGCAGCGCGCGCCCGAGTCCGTAGGTCATCACGTTTTGCGCGATGCACGGGACGAACCGCGAGTCCGCCGCAACCGCCGCGGCCAGCTGGATCGCCCCGACGAACGACGGACCCGTGCCGCCGTCCGGCTCGGCGATCGGTCCGGCAAACATGCCCGATGCATTGACCGGATACCCGTCGTCTTCCGTCCGCCAGGCGCCGACCGCGTCGTAGTTCTCCATCGCGCTGCCGATGTTGTCCATGCTGTCGTGGCACGCCGCGCACACCGGGTTGGCGCGATGCTCTGCAAGGATTTGCTCTTGCGTGCCCGTCCCGGCCTCCGTCGGAAACGGCGGGACGTCCGGCGGGGGTGGGGGCGGTGGAGCGCACAAGAGCTGGCTGAGTACCCACGCACCTCGCTTCACGATCGACGTGCGTATGGGATACGACGTGACCGACAGCACGCCGGCCATCGTCAGCAAACCGCCGCCGCGCTCGGGCGTGTTCAACGTCATGCGCGTCAAACCGGTCCCCGCCGCCACCGCCGGAAGCCCGTAGAGTGACGCCAGATTCGTGTCGATGTACGAAAAGTTGGCCGTCATCAGCTGCTTGACCGGCTCGTTCTGCTGAATGAATTCGTTGAAAAAATCATTGACCTCGCCCAGCATCGACGTGGCCAGGCTCGTGTTGAACTCAGGAAAAAGCGTCGCGTCGAACATCTGGGTCGGCACGACGCTCGTCCCGAGCCACATCGACGCGAACGTCGGCGCAAAAACCCCCTTGGGGTCGGCCAACATCCGCTGAACCTGCGCCTGAACGTCCGCCGCTGTCGCCAGGGTCCCGCCGGCCGCAGCGTCAAACAGCGTCTGGTCCGGCATACTGCGGTACACCATGTAGGAGAGCCGGGACGCGGTCTCGTACGGGCTCAGCAGGTGTGGCGTAAGAGATGTCGGGTTTGCATCGATCTCCGGCCGAAAGAGGAAATTCGGCGACTGCAGCATCGCCTCCAGCACCGTCCGGAACTGCTCGTCGCTCGTCGCTCCCTCTTGGGCGGCCGTCGCCATCAATGTCACGAAATTCGAGACTTCCGTCGTCGTCAGCGGACGACGGAAGGCCCGCGCTCCGAAGTTGGCTATCACCGTCTGCGCGCACGCCGTCCCCGTCGTCAGATCGCACGTCACGATCGACGCCCGCTCTGCGGATCCCACCGTCATCGCCTCGGCGGCCAGTGACTCCGCCGCCTGCTGGTACAGCGTGAACTGCACCGGCGAAAGCGTCTGCAGGTCGCCGTTGTTGTCGAACCCAAGCGCCGGCGCATCATCGGGAAACGTCGATGCCCCAGGCGTCTGCAATGTCCCCAACAGGTCGTGAACCGTGTTGTCGTACTCCGCCCGGTTCAGTCGGCGAATGGTCACCCGCCCCGGATCGCGCGGACCCGCCGACCCCCCTCCGTTCGAAGCGGCGACAGCCCCGCCCCCGCCCCCACCCCCACCCCCAGGACCCGTCCCCTGGACTTGTCCCGTCGTGTTCGGACCGCTTCCGCCCTGACCGGAAGGCGACGGAGACCCGATGTATCCCGTGCACGCAGCCGCCGTCAGCGCCAGCGCCGGCCAACCGACCCGCATCGACCGGGCTCGCGAGCGATTTCCTAGAAGCATGTGGGCTCCGTTCTCCACGAAACGTGGGACCGCCTTGGACGCGCCAAAGCCGTTGACCTTCAATGTACGACAGGTTTACAGCGCGAGGTCGAGGCGGGAGGTCGTTCGCAACCGTCCCCGTCTCTGGTCACGAGGTGCAGATACCATCCCTAGCAAAAATGGCTCAGAAAAAGTGCATCAGACGTCCGCGCGAAGCTTTTTTGTTCGCTTTTTCTTCCTTCCGCGGAGTTTTCTTCGTTGGCTTTTCTTTCAAGGATATTCTTTATTGGTATTGGATTCTTCTCCAGCGGAGTTTTCTTCGTTGGCGCTCTGTCCACCTATAATCACATTAAAATTTCTTCGCCGGACTCATTCCAGGAGAGGTGAATTTCCTTTGCCCTCTCCGAACGACGTCCACCGGTGCCGAGCTCTTCGCCCCCGCGCCACGGCGCCTCGGCCGTGATGACCTCCGCGCGGTCACGGAGCCTGGGGCGGTCACGGAGGCCTCGTCCGGTCAGGGAGGCTTGCGGCGTCGCGGAGCCTCCGCATCGTGACGACCCTTCGCGGTGTGACGATTCGGCCTGTGACGACTTCTGCGCCGAGTGACCACCTTATCGCCGCCTCGCCGCCGACCGGCGCGCGAACGAAATGGAAACGGGCTGCCGGTCAAGCCGCGGCTCGATGGCGGGCCGTTGGCGGATCGCTTCGAGATGAACGGCGCGTCGATGGCGCGCGACCACATGGCAGCCACCGTGATGAAAGACCCATCGCGTCTTGCTCTTGCAGGTCCGTCCACATTGGCAACCCATGGGGTCCAGCCATGTGGCTCGGGTACGAAACTGGGACAGTTTGTTAGCCAACCAAGACCCAAAGCACGAGTCAGCCACATTGGCGGACCAGCCAGGGAGGGGTCCGTGCATTCGCGTTCGCCTCCGCTACGGTTCTGCCTCGATCGTGGCCTCCATCGTTCCATCCGCCACACTGCCCGCCGCCGCTGGCGCGCGTCGCCCGCTCTTGCCGCCCCGAGCTGCCCTCGGGGCGTTTCTCGTCGCCCTCGGCGGTGCGGTTCTGTCCATCGAATTGGTTGCCATCTGTGCCCTCGGTGCTTACGTGGCACCGTCGCTCCACATCGCAGTCTTTTTTGTGGCCTATGACCTGGCAACCGGGGCGGTCCTTCTCTGGGCCGCGAGGCGGCGGCTGGCCCGCGACCTCGCGGCAGCGAATGAACATGCTGGCTCGCGATGCATCGATTCGACGCCATCCGTAGCCGTGCTCATTGCCGCATACAACGAAGCGAGCGACGGTGCGGACCATGGCATCGTCGCCACCGTCCGCGGTATCGCCGCCCAGGCGGGTGTCGCATTCGAAGTTCTCGTCGGCGATGACGGTTCCGAAGACGGGACCCACGACGCCGTCGTGCGCGCATTCGGGCTTCGACCGACCACGGACGGCTTTGTCGGCGAAGTCTGCCGGAGTCATGAGCCGCCCGTCACGGTGCGAGCGTTTCGTTTCTCTCACGCCGGAAAGGGCGCCACCCTCAACGCGCTTGCATCACGCGCGAGACGTGAGGTGTTCGTCACCGTGGATGCCGACACCGTGCCGGCCCCAGGCGCGCTCTCTCGGCTCGCCTCCGCGTTCATCGATCCGCGTGTCGACTCGGCAGCGGGGGTCGTTTCCGTGCGGAATGCCCAGTCGGTGCTGGTCACGTATCGGCTCGTCGATTACGGCCTCGCCCTGCGCCGGGTCCCCATTGTCGTTACGGTGCCGCGCGCGCAAGCGTTCACCGACGTACCCGTCAAGTACCGAGGGTTCGTCAGGCAGCGCACGCGCTGGTTTGCTGGCTTTCTCTCCACCCTGTTCCGTTTCCGCCATCTCATCGGCAGGACCGGCGCCGGTGGCTTTGGCATCGTCCGCCTGCCGCTCAAGTTGGTCGACGCCGTTCTCCCCCTCCTCGCGTTTGGGTCACTCGCCGTCCTCGTGCGCGGTGCGGTCTCGCCGGTACGAGCGCTGTCACGCGTCGCCATCGGCATTTTTTTGGTGAGGTGGGCATGGGACCTCATCTTCTACGGGGCTGCACTTCAACTGTCGCGGCACCTCGGCGATCCCGACGCGACGAGGCGCGTTGCGCCTGCGCGATGGCAAGGTTGGTTGTGCACGGCGACCGAGGCGCTCACGTACATCTGGCTCAAGCACGCGGCCGTGTTGCGCGCGTACGGGTGGGCGGCGCGCCGCGTGAAGACGTGGGAAGCCTCACGCGAGTCGGCGTTCGGCCGCTAGCGCGCGGAGGGGCGACGTGCCGATGACACACTTCGCGAGCGCGCGAGCTGCCGGGTGTTCGGCGCTGGCGGGCGTCGGGACGCGTCTGCCGCGACGCGGGGGCGCCGCGCTGCTAGCGTCGCACCATGCTCCTTTTCATGTCGCCGACGAGCCCCTACGCGCGCAAGGTTCGCATCGTCCTTGCGGAAAAGAAGGCCGCCGCCGAAGAGATCGACCACGGCCTGAGTGAGCGCAAGCCGCGGGCGTACAATCCACTTGGCAAGGTACCGACGCTGGTTCTCGACGACGGTACCGTGCTTTTCGATTCGGTAGTCATCACGGAGGCGCTCGAGGCGCTGTACCCCACGCCCCGGCTAATCCCCGAAGCGACGCGCGACCGGATCGCCGTCCGGCGCTGGGAGGCCCTGGGGGACGGGCTCTGCGACGTACTCATCCCGATCGTCATCGAGGAGCGCCGTCCGGCCGAAAAGCGCGACGCGGCACACCTCGAGAAGCACGCAATCAAGGTTCGCGACACCATCGCTCTTCTCGACCGCGACATTGGCGAGCGGCCGTACGCGCACGGTGACGACTTCACCCTGGCCGACGCTGCGGTGGTGAGCGCCGTCGGCTACGTCGCGCTGCGCCGCCCCGATTTCCTGGTCGCTGCGCCGCGCCTTCGTGGATATGCCAATAGGCTCCACACGCGTCCGAGCGTCGCCAAGACGACGATGACTGCAGCAGTTTAACATCGGCCAGGGCGCAGGTGTCGGACCGCGCAGGGCGCGGGCGCGGGCGCGGGTGTCGGACCGAGTAGCGACTGCTCGTGGCGCTTCGAACGTACTGGAAAGCGATAAGTCCCCAAGGCCCCTTGGCCAGGGCGCGGCGGGTCGACCCCAGAATCGAGACGGGCCGGCGCGAAAGTCCAGTGTGTAGCGAATTACGTCGGGTTTCTTGGCGGGCTGCAAGTTTCTTGGCGGGCTGCAGGCGTATACCGACGAACAATCGCGCATGCGATTGGTCGATTCGGTCCAGGGCCGGCCAGACGAGGTGCGCTTGTGGATGCGCTCGTCGAGCTCTATTGAATGTTTCAAGCAGAAGCGTTGACGTATTCATGACCAGCCGTTCGGCGCGCTGGCCCGACAGCCGTTCGGCCAAGCGGAGGGCCAGGCGCTGCAATGATGCAATCGTATGAGGCAAGCGCCATTCAGCACCGCAATCGAGCGATTGTGGGGCAGGGCGATGATGTCGTAGCGTGCCCCCTGGAGGCTCTATGAAACTCGCACACCTTTCCGGCCCCATCGTGGCTGGCACGATGCTGGCCTGTGGGGGCGGTGACACGACAGCGTCCACCCACAGCTCACAAATCGAGACGAATGCCACTCAGTCCGGCACGTCGACCGGGAGTTCGACGATGCCCGAGAGCAGTGGCGGCGCAGCTCTGCAAAGCACAAGCATGACGACGACCAGTTCCACGCAGACGAATCAGGCCGCGACGACGAGCTCGTCGGTCTTTGCGCCCTCGTCCAGCAGATCCTCGACCGCGAGCTCGTCGACGAGCGGTCCGACGAATTCGGCTTCCAGCACGAGCAGCAGCACGCCGACGGCACTCATCAGCTTTGCGACTTCCATCTATCCCATCATCACGATGTACTGCGTGAAGTGCCATGACGCGACCACCATGAGTGGCGGTTTAAATCTGGACATCACAGAGATCGGCGATTACACGGAACTTTTTATGAACAGTTCTCTCGGTAACTCACCGGATACGACTTGCAACGAGCCTTACGTCAATAGCGGAAATCCGGGAGGCAGCCTGCTTTATCAGAAGGTTAGTGGAATAGGTATTCCAGCCGGGTGCGGTGTCCAAATGCCCAAAGGTGGCCCTTATTTGAGCACCGCGGATCAGACGACGATTATGAACTGGATTCTCTACGGCGAGGCGCCGTAAGCAGAAGCCCAAGCCGTTACGTCCCACCTCGACGCGTTCACAGGAAGAACGCCCGTCGCCCGCTTGAAGCTCGTCGCCTTCTCGTTCTGTCGGTCCTAAAACGTGCTGTCGTCACCGAGACGTTCTCGCGCACGCCGGCCCCCGGCCCCCGGCCATCGGGTCTCGAGATCCGAGGCGCGCTCGTTCGTCTGGAGGACCTCCCGAGTGCCGCCTCGACGGGGGCACTCAGCTTTCGGCTGGCCCGGTCCGCCCTTCACCCGCCGGTCGTCCTTCCGCCCGGGCATCGTCGCCATCTACGCTTTGCGTGGCGAAGAAACCCGTTCATAAAGAAGGGGTCTCCGTTGCCGAGCGCCGCGCTCGCGCGGTCGTGCAAACGCGCGAATGCGCTGTACGGCCGACCGGCCACGACGAATCATCGGGCGTTCTTGCGGCGTCGGGCTGCCGCGAAACCGCCGGCGAGCGCCCACGCGCCGAGCGTGCTCGCCGGCAGCGGGGAAGCGCCGGAGGCTGCGGCGCATCCCCACTTCGTGCGCCCACCGCCCCTCGAAGAGGCGACCTCGGGCGGCACGACGAACGCCGTGCCCGCGTCATTCACGCAGAAGTATCCGACGCAGTGAGCGCCCGCTCCAGCGCATTTGCACGTGCTCGGATTCGTCGGGTCGCACCAGCCCGGAGAGCCGCTCGTTGGCGACACGCAGACTCGCCCGGGCCAGCTGCACACGTCGGTGCCGCAAGCCGTGCCATGAGCCTTGCAATCGTTGTCATTCGTGCACGATTCCGCGCGCGCCGGTACGCACCAAAAGACGGTGACGGCCACGGTCGCGGCGGCCGAGAGTGCGAAAGCGCTTGTCCAAGCGCGTGCGCGGAATGAGAACGGCGATCGCGATCGCTTCGTCACGGCCGTCCGAATCTATCAGGAGCTACGCATTTCGACTAACCTCGGATCGAGGCTGTCGCGAGACCTGCAGCAGACGCGTCGAAAAGATGCGCTCCGGGTGTTCGACTGGCCCTCGCGCCAAAATTGCCCACAATCAAAGAGACCGCAATGTCCGAAGGCAGCGCGGCACGTGATCCGGCGCTGACGGCGAGCGAGAACCGCGCCGGTCGACGAGCCGTCGGCCGATCCGGGCCGATCTGGACGGCGGCGCTCGTCAGGCTAGGCTGGGCGCACACCGTGCTGGGGGGAGCGACTTCAACCGCAGCTCGCGGTGGGCGACACCCGCTCGTCGGGGCGTTGGCCATCTTGGGCGCGGCGGCGCTCGGAGTCGCTTGCCATGCGTCGCAGTCGGATCCACCGACGAGCGCGGTCGCGTCGGGGGCGGCGTCGGCGTCGTCGGCTGGGTATGTCCGGCTGACGCGGGGCGCGCACCCACTCGCACGGCCCGAGTTCGACGTGGGCCCCCTCGACCCGGACCGACGCATCGCGAACCTTGCGATCGTTTTCAAATTGTCGCCGCAGCAGGAGACCGACCGAGACGCGTTGCTTGCCGCACAACTCGACCGGACCTCGCCGAGCTACCACAAATGGCTCAAACCTGAGGAGTATGCAGCACGATTTGGTGCGAAGGCCTCGGACATCGCTCGCACCCGGGCATGGCTCGCTCAGGAGGGGCTCGAACCGCGGGCGACTTCCCGCCTCGCCGCGCGCGTGAATTTCGCGGGGCGCGTCGCCGATCTGCAGACGGCTTTTCGGACCGACATGCGCGTTTATCAGGTCGGGGACCAAATTCACTACGCCATGTCGACGGCGCCGGCCATCCCGAGCGCTCTGTCGGACATCGTGCTTGCGGTGCACAACACCCACGACTTTTACGCGCGGCCGTCGCCGGTGCGGTCGACGACGGTCCCCCTGGCCGTGTGCCCGCCGGGCGACGTGGATTGCCGCGTGCCCGGTTTCGGACTGGCCCCGCGCGATTGGGCGACGATCTACGACGTCACCCCGCTCTACGCGACGGGTGTCGCAGGCGCCCCACTCGACGGCTCGGGGGCTTCGATCGCCATCGTAGGCCTCTCGCAAATTTCGTTGAGCGATGTCAACACCTTCCGCGCGACATACGGTTTGCCCGCGGCGGACATCATGGAAGTACAAGTGCCGGACACCGGCGCCGCCACGGCATCCCCGGTGGACGCGGAAGAGGCGATGCTCGACACCGAATGGTCCGGCGGCATCGCGCCGGGCGCGAGCGTGAAATACGTGTTCACCGGCGAAGACGACCTCAACATCGACGACGCCGCGTACTACGTAATCGAACAAGATATGGCTCCGATCCTCAGCGAAAGCTTTGGTCAATGCGAGTTTGATCAAACGCCGAGCGACGCGGACGAGCTGGGGGTCTACGGTTCGGCGGCTAACCTCTTGGGCATCACGTACATCGCTGGTGCGGGTGACTCGGACGCGACGGGATGCCTCGCCGGCCAAGCCAAGCCTTCGCTCTATTCGGGCCTTTATGTGAACCTTCCGGCGTCGTTTCCAGGCGTTACCGCGGTGGGCGGAACCGAGTTTCCGCCGAACGCCCTCGCGTTCGACTGCAATGGAGTCGCGACGGGGTATGCGACGGCGGAGCAGGTGTGGAATGGGACCGGCCCGGGGGGCGGGAATCCCACCGGAGGCGGAGGCGGGATTAGCGCGGTGTTTGCCGCGCCGCCCTACCAAGTGACCCCGTGCACCACGGTGGGCAAGCTACCGCCGTTGCCCGTGGGGCTGGACGTATCGGCCTCTTCGGTTTCGCTCACGGCGATGCGGCAGGTCCCCGATGTTGCGCTCACGGCGGACGATAACCATTACCCCTACTTCATCGAGTGCACCCCGGCGACGGCCGACTCCGGAAGGCCAGCCGGCTGCTCCTCGACCGGAGGCCACCCGGTGGTTCTGGCGGTCGGTGGCACGTCTGCGGGGACGCCGTCGTTTGCGGGTGTCCTGGCGCTCGCCTACCAAGCGACCGGGGGCCGGCTTGGCAACATCAACCCATCTCTTTACGCGATCAACACGACCACGCCACAAGCTTTTCATGACATCACAACCGGGAACAACTTGGTCGCGTGCACGCCGGACAGAGATCCCGGATGCCCTGCCATCTGTCCGGTCCAAGGCTTTGGTGACGGCGGAGGGCCGACCGCGGACTCCGTCGAGTCATGCTACGGGTACGAAGCTGCTCCGGGTTACGATTGCGCCTCGGGGCTCGGATCCATCGATGCGGCCAACCTCGTGCGGACCTGGGCGGGGGTGGCGCCGACCACGACCACCCTCACCGCGATCCCTTCGATGATCACGGAAGGCGCGAGCGTGACCTTCGTCGCCACGGTTGGCGCAACTACAACCGCCGCGTTCGGAGGCGACGTCTCGTTCACCTACCGGTCGTACGGCCCGACCTTCTTTCTGCCCGAGAGTGGTTACTTTGCAGCCTCATCCTCGTACGCCCTCGGCTCCGGCCCGGTCGCGGTCACGTCGATGGGGACGGCGACCCTTACGACTGCACTTCTTGCAGGGCTCGTCCGGCCCGGCGCGCAATACGTCGACGTCGGCGCGGCGTACAGTGGCGACGCCCACCACCTCGCTTCGACGTCGGCTACCGTTCGCGTGTCGTTCACCGGTGTCGATCTCTGCATTCCTCAGGCCTCGGCGAACGTCGGCCCGGGCGGGTCGATCGCATACTCGGCCGTAGGGGGTATTGAGCCGATCGACTGGTATACGATATTGGCTTTGGACAGTACATGCGACAAAAGCGAAAATTGTTCGAAGATCGATACCTTGACGGGGGCCTTCACCGCCGGGCCGGAGGCGGGTTACGTCATGATCGAGGCGATTGACAAGGGCGGCGCGATGGCCTTGAGCTTCGTCACCGTGGGGAGCTCCGGGACGCCGCCTCCATGGGGCGCAGAGACGCCGACCTCGTGCCCCTCGGGCGACGCGAGCGAAGCCGGGGACGCGGAGGAAGCAGAAGATGCGGGCGCCCCGGAGGACGCAGCGGTCAGCGCGGACGTGACTTCAGGGCCATCCGCAGCGGACGGCGGGTCCGCGGTCGGTGACGGCGGGTCGGTGACCCCCGACGCGGGCGCCGCGGAGGACGCGACGATCGGCGAGGACGCCGCGATCTGGGGTCAACCCGCAGTGGACAGCGGGTCTGCCGTGGGCTTCGACGGCTGGCCGAGCACGCCCTGCGACAGCGGGGCGAGCCATCGATCGAGTGACGCCGGAGAGGGCGACGCGGGGCCGGTGCAAAGTCCCCAGACGGGGACCTCGGGCTGCGGTTGCGATACGGCGGGGCGAGAACGGTCCCCCGTGGGGGAGTTTGGCGCGATCCTGGTCGGGTTCGGGCTGATCGCGCGACGAACTGGAAAAAAGAGGATCGTCGACACGTGCGTCAGGCGAGCACGCCGACGGGCTGCATGACCGCGCACGAAGTGAACCGAATTCGAACCGTAACTGGCCAGAGCCAGCGCTCTGCCGAGAAACTTCAGTCTAGCTCAGCCGCGGCCGGGCACGAGCCCATGGCGAACTCGTCCATGGCTTAGGGGGGGTCGTCGGACGACCCGCGACCGAGCGCGCTGGCCCGCTCGGCCTACAGCGGGTTCGTCCATATCGGTGACGTCATTATGGGCTACGTCATTATGGGCTACGTCATTTATGGGCTACGTCATTTATGGGTGACGTCATTTATGGGTGACGTCATTATGGGTGACGTCATTATGGGTGACGTCATTATGGGTGACGTCATTGTGGGTGACGTCATTTCGGAACGCCGTGCGAGGTTCGGCTCCGTCGGTCGCTGTCTCATCGGACGTCCACGCCCTTCCAGAATGCCACGCGGCCGCGAATGCTCTTGGCCGCATCCTTTGGCTCCGGATAGAACCAGGCCGCGTCGGGGTTGCGGCGCCCTGCGACGACCACGTGGTAGTAGCTGGCGACGCCCTTCCATCCGCACGTCGTGTGGGTGTCGCTAGGGACGACGTACTCGCGACACAACGAGTCCGGCGGGAAATAGTGATTGCCCTCGACCACCACCGTGTCAGCACTTTCGGCCAGGACGGCGCCGTTCCAGGTTGCTCTCGGCATATGACTTCGAACCCTAACAGGTCGGGACCGCGCCCGCCCCTCGCCTTGCTCCCGGCCGCGAGCACCCCGAACCCCCCATTTTGTGCTTACCGTTTACTTGTGGGTACCGTTTACGCACAGAGCAAATTGCGCGCCCGGGAGCCATCACACGGGACCGCGTGTGACAGGCGATTTGGACGTGCCGAGGGACAGCCCTCGCGCCCCTACGGGGACATGATGCGGCCGGGTGCGCCGTTCAGGCCCATCGGTGAATGGCAATAATTGCAATCGCCCGTCGATTGCGTAGCCACCATCTCGCGCTCCGCGGTCTGCGAGACCACCTTTGCATGAAAGGGAAAGACGACCGCCTTCGTCGAGTAAAAATTGCCCGCTGCGTTTACGGCAAGAGTCTGCACGTTGCCATTCGCGTCGGTGATCACCACTGAGAGATTGCTTCCGGTCACTCCATCGCAATCGGTCGGCTCGTCGGCGGTCGGATACACCGTGCCGGCGAGCTGGAAGGTGCTGTGGCAGCTTGGGCACGTGTCGCCCGGATCCATGGTGGGCCCCGGCAGCCCTCCCCAGAAGACGCCGCTCGTGCAAACCTCGGCTGTCGCGCTGGTTCCGCTCCCGCTGTCGGCGGCCGCGGCGTCCGCTTCCACCGCGCCCGTACTGTCGGCCGCGGCGTCCTCGCCCGTGTTTCGGGAAAGACCCGCGCTCGACGCTGTGCCCTCCTCGGAGCTGGCTCCGGCGGCTCCCGAGCTACCGCTCCCCGAGTTGCCAGTCGTATCGGCGGTCCGCGACGAGGAACGCGTACTCGGGCCGGTGGATGTCCGGCTCCCCTCTGAAGCTCCGCTATTTGTCGTTTGGGCGCCGCGGCTGTCGCTTCCGAGCGTGTCGATCACCGCATCGCCGCCCGCGCAGCCCGCACCCGTGAACGACGTGGCGAGCAGTGCCAGAAAAGACCAAATCCGTGCGTGTCGACAAGCCTTCATCGCGGCGGGCTGCTCCCGGTCGTTTCATTTCACACTCTCTATCGTTGCACCGCTTGCTCCGGCCTCGAGGAAGCGCGATCCGACCGCCCGAGAACGTAGCACGGGTTTCTATCCGCACCGGCCAAAACCACCCGCGGCAAGGTGGCTCGGTATAGCGAACGGTTGTTTGCGGGGTCCGCTTACGCCGCCCATTTACAGCCAAGGTGGCATTCCGACTGTCGCCGGATCGGCTGAACGCCATCGGCGTGGGGGCGCGCGAGAACCAAGACGCACTGGCATGCGGCATCGCGCGTCGCGAAGGCGCGTCGCGCACACCCGTGGTGAGTGCCGATCGGACGGCTCGTGGCCAATCTGGAGGGCGCCGCGCTCGGCGCCAAGGCTGGTCGGCGACGGGTGACACCAGCGCACCTTGCAGTGCATCCGAAGTGAACATGCCTTGACACGTATATGAATTGTGGTGCATATGGTGTGTGTGATCGAGACATTCGCTGCTCTGGCCGAGCCCAATCGCTTCCGCATCGTCGAGCTGCTGCGGTTCGGCCCGCATGCAGTGAACGATATTGGCGGTCGCCTCCATCTCAATCAACCGCAGGTCTCCAAACACCTGCGTGTGCTGAAGGCGGCTGGGCTCGTCGACGTCCGCCCGCGCGCCCAGCAGCGGCTCTACGAACTGCGTGCCAAGCCACTTCGTGAGCTCAACAGTTGGCTGCAACGCTATCGGCGCATCTGGGAGCAGCGCTTCGAAGAATTGGATCAACTCGTGGAAGACCTCAAGGAAAGGGAGAAGGCCCATGGCAAAAGGAAAAGGTAGTGAACCGGCCGCCTCGACGAACAGCACGACGGTTGAGCGCATATCGGACCGAGAGCTTGTCGTCACACGCACGTTCGATGGCCCCGCGCGCATCGTATTCGACGCGTGGACGAAGCCCGATCTCTTGAAGCGCTGGTGGGCGCCCAGGTCGCTTGGCGTCTCTCTTTTCAGCTGCGAGGCCGACGTGCGTGTCGGGGGCAGCTACCGCTACGTCTTCGGGCGCGACCCGAAGCGAACCATGGCTTTCTCAGGCATTTACACCGAGGTGACGCCACCCTCTCGCCTCGTCTGGACGCAGGTCTTCGAGCCCATGCGCGCCGACGGGGAAGCGATCGTCACAGCCACGTTCGACGAGAACAATGGAAAGACGCGCCTCGTCGTTCATCAGCTCTATCCATCGAAGGAGTCGCTCGACGCTGCCGTCGCCTCGGGCATGGAGCGCGGCTTGCGCGAGACGTACGAACAACTCGAGGAGCTCGTCGCGGCATGTGCCGCCGAAATGGCACGGCCATACGCGGCGTCTCTGGGACATGGCAGCGGGCCTTGAACTGCACATTCGTGCGGGGCGTGTTCGCGGCGGGCGTGTTTGTTCCGGTGAGTCGAGGTACTCGTTGGGAAGGTTTCCGGTCCTTTGCGTGCGAGAGGGGGCAAAAGGCGGTAGCGCGTCCTGGCTCCGCGCGAGTCACGTCAGGCTCCATCACCCCAGCCGGCTAGAATGGAACTCTCGTGAGCCACGCACCCTTGGGCCTTGAGCGCTACGCGGCCATCGGCGCCGAGCTGGTTCGGGCGCCTTCGCGTGAAGCCGTGCTGGCACGTGAGGGCATTTCGCTGGACGTCTGGCTCGCGACTCAGGAGTTGTGGCTGAGCCGCATGGCCGGCGAGGTCCGCCGCGGGCGCTTCATCCTGAGCCAGCGCTACTTGGCTCTATTCGCACTTTGCCGCGCCCGGTTGGACCCAAGTCCCCTCGCGACGGGGCCCGTGGCGGAGTCGCCGCCGGAGAGGCAAGGGATGGCGGCGGCGATCCAGGAGGCGCGGCCCGTCCCCGCTCCGCCCGAGCTTGTGCCGTCAGATGGACCAGACCACCACCCGGAACTTCGGGCGGATTGGGCATCGCTTGATCCGGGATCATTCAGGACGCGCTTGAGTCTCGAACAGCTGGCGGCGCTCCGCGCGGAGCTCTCGTGCGCCACCGAGGGCGACCACGCTCGGGTGCGTGAAAGCTTTGGTCTGGATGAAGGAATCTGGCTCCTCGAGGAAATCCACTGGCAGAACGAACTCACCGACCCCCACCTCTTCGCGAGATACCTGCAACTCTACAAGTATTACCGCGCGCTGCTCAGGCCGCCTTCTCTGCCGGCCACCGGAGGCCGGTCATAGCCACTCTGGCCCGCGCGACTCGGGCGGATCATCCGCTCGGGCGCCACAACGAGCCCCGAACGCCGAAGGAGATCCTCGATGGGTAGACGGAGCGACGGCTCTGGCGCTAGGACGAGGCCAGCGCGCAGGCCAAGTGCGCTGCAAGCGCAGCGTCGTCGGTCATGACGTGCATCCAGTGTACGTGAGCCTTGAGGTACTGCGGCAAGGACACCTGCATCCGCTCGAGGGCCTCCGCCACGCCTGTCCCTCGCCGCAGTGCGCGCGTCGCTTCCGCGTACTTCGCGAAGGGGAGGACGCCCACGACACGAGCACGCTGGGCCCGGGAGAATGCTTCGGCGAATTGGACGACTGCCGTCGGCGGTTCTTGGTCTTCGCCGGTCCCGTCGACGGCGCTCTGCCACGCGGCTTCGATGACGCCCCATTGGGGCTCGCGGAGGCCGTGGGCCGCGAGCACTTCGATCCGATCGGCCTGCGGGTCGGCCAGCGCCGCGACGATGTCGGCGTATTGTTGGAGGCTCAGCTCCGGGGCTCGGTCCTCAGCCATTGAGTCCCAAGCGTAGCGCAATCGAAAGAGGCGCGTCGCCGAGTACGGCCCTCCTTCCGTGGCTGCCCCGCTCAGGGTACCAATTGTTTCGATGAAGCCAGGGCGAAGGTCTCAGTGAATGCGTGCGCGCGAGCCTCGATGAAGGTTTGGTTCAAGAGCCCGCGGATGCGCGGGTGCGTGCGTCGATGAAGGGGCCGTGGGGGCAAAAGCCCGTGGCGCGGTAGGCGGGATCCACGATGAATGCACCGGTGCAAGTGTCCGTCAATGCTTTGAGAACGTGCCCATGAATGCGCTCGGGGACTGGTCCGCGCCGACCGTGGACCCTAAGCTCGACGATCCAGGGACGCCCCTGTGGATGATCGATTTGGAGGCCGCGCACGACGCGCTCCGGCGCGCCTCACGTCTGCTCGTCGAGAATGCGCAGCCGGCGATCGACCTTCGCCCACCGGCACGCGCGCTGGAGCGAGCATTCGGGTCCGTTTACGACGCGTTCGACGAACGAGCGCCGCGCCTCGACGCGACCCGCTCGGCCATCGCTTCACTTGACGACGCCTTGGTTCTGCTCTCGCCCGCAGCGTCGCTCGATGCAGCCGTCGGTTTCGCGCTCGAGCTCCTGACCGAGGCGCGCAAATCTCTTCTCTTCGCCGTCGAGCGCCTCGAAACTCTCTTCTCGCGCACGCTCCGAGCGGTTGGTGACTTGCACGCAAGCCTCGACCTTCCGGTGCTCCACGCCCTCGATCGGCCGTCGCTGACACCCCGCCTGAATGTGCCCGCGCCGCCGCCGGAAGTTGAGCCGCGGCCGTCGGTCGCTGCGCGACCGACGACCTTCGAAGAG
>JBEKFX010000090.1:0-23945 GCA_050013115.1 Polyangiaceae bacterium | reverse complement strand
ACGGTTGACCCCCACTCCGATGACCCGCGTGAAAAGCCCGTCGTCGCCGGCCAGGTCTATCGCTTCAAGGTCGAGCGGACGGATGGCAAGGCCGTGCACTGGTGGGTCGACGGAAACGAGATGCTCACGTACACCGACACGATGCCGCTCGCGGGCGTGGGGCATGACCACTTCGGGTTCAACGACTGGGACGTGAAAGTGTGCTTCGACAATGTTCACGTCGTGCCGTTGCCCTGATGGGTATTCGGGTCGTTCGGCGAGGGACCGCGGCGGGGTCCAGCCCCGATCGGGGGTCATCGAAGGGCCACCGGGCATTTCCGGTTCGCTCTTGAGGGAGCGGCCAAGCCGCACTGCAGGGATTCGGAGAGCGGCGCCGTGGACCAAACTGAGGTCGACAAGCTGATCGGCGAGCTCGAGATCGCGGTCGACAGGCTGCGATCGCTCTACGAGCAATATTTCATGGGCTTCGAAAAGCTCGAGCCGACGGTCCCTCGCAAGGAGCTCGACCGAAAAATCCACTTGCTCCGCAAGGAGCAAATTCGAAATACGGCGCTTCGCTTCCGTTTTCAGATGGTGATTCAGCGCTACAATACGTATCAGACGCACTGGCAACGGATTTGCCGGGAAATCGAGAACGGAACCTACAAGCGGCATGTCTATCGTGCCGAGCGGCGCTTCGCGTCGCAGCGCTCTCCGTCGACACCCCCTTCGGAGGCTTCGGAGGCGCCCCCGGCGCCGATGGAGGCCGCACAGCTGTCCGGTCCGCCCCGATGGGCAGATGGGCCGCCACCGCAGCCGGCGCCAGTCCAACCCGGGGCCCAATCCCTCCGCCCGCCTGCGGGTGAGCCGCGACCGCTGCCGGCCTCTGCGGGCGCCGCGGGCGCGGGCCCGTCCGCGCGGCCTCCGGCCGACGACCGGCGACCGCTTCCGCCGCCGGTCCAGCCATCCGTCCGCCCGCCGCCTGGCATGGCACGGCCGCTGCCACAGGCCATGCAGCCCGCCAGTGCACCGGGGCGGCCCTCTCCGGACGGATCGCGACCGCTGCCACCGCCGATCCGTCCAGCCGTCGGATCCGTGCGTCCCCTGTTGGCTCCGCCCCGAATGGGACCCGAACCGGTCGAAGCCGGGGGTCGGTCCACGCGTCCCGCGTTGGGCGTACCGCGACCGGTGCCCCGTGCGGTTGAGGCCGCAGCCCAACCCGTGAGCCCGCCTCCGCGCGGCGCGCGATCGCTGGCGGCCCCCATCGGAATTCCGGCTGTACCGGATCGCTCGCCGATCCAGGGCGGCCTGACCCGCGACCAGGCGGCCGAGCTCGCCGAGCTCGAGCGGGATTTTGCGCCCGCGGCCCGGACGGCCGGTGCGCGCTCGGGCCCGATGGCCCCGAAAGACTCCCCGCACAGCCCCGGCATGCCGAAGGCCGCGCCGGTTCCCGATCATCGCCCGAGTGCGGAATCGGCTGCGGCGCGCGCCAGCAGGCCGACCCTTTCCAATCCCCATCGGCCCATCCCCGACGTTCGGATCACGGTTCCTCCGCCCACCCCGCGGCTCGCGCACGGCCCTCGACCCGATCTGCCGCTCGTGCCGATCCCACTCGGCGGTGGCGTGCAGCCTGCTCTGCCCCCTGCGCGTTCACCCCAAGCGACCTTGACAGGGGTCGGCTCGCCCGCACCGCCGAGGTCGTCGCCACATGACATCGGCTCGCCGGTCGACCCGCAACAGGCGCCGGCGCGGCCCGCCCTGGTTCAGCCGACTTCAGGACACCCCAAGCCCGCCGCCACGCCTGGGCCTGTCTCCCCACCACGCCCCCCCACGGTCGCGTTGCCCCGTCCTCCCCCCGCTCCGGGCCCGCCGAAACAGCCCGCACAACCGGCAAGACCCTCCGGAGCCACCGCGTCGGCGGATCTCCCGGACGAACGGGTCCGTCAGCTCTACGCTCAGTACATCGAGACCAAACGGCGCCAAAACGAGCCCACGGCGCCCGTCGCGTACGACGACTTGTCGCGCAGTCTGCGTGAGTCGAGCGCTCGCTTGCGTGAAAAACACGGCAAAGCCGTCGACTTCGAGGTGGCCGTGAAGGACGGCAAAACGGTCCTCAAGCCCGTGCTCAAATGACTTGTGACGCTGCAAGTCAATGTCCCGAGCCGTCGCCCGGGACAGCGAAGGCTCCCGGAACAGCCAAGGCCCGAGCCGTGGCCCGCGACACAGCGAAGGCGGCCGGAACAGCAAGGCCCGCCCGAGCCGTCGCCCGGGACAGCCGAACAGCCAAAGGCCCGAGCCGCGGCCCGGGACAGCGAGGCGTCCCCGGACAGCGCAGGCGTCCCCGGACAGCGCAGGCGTCCCCGGACAGCGCAGGCGTCCCCGGACAGCGCAGGCGTCCCGGACAGCGAGGCCTCCCCGGACAGCGAGGCCTCCCGGGACAGCGCAGGCGTCCCCGGACAGCGAGGCCTCCCGTGACAGCGCAGGCGTCCCCGGACAGCGCAGGCGTCCCCCGGCCCCGGACAGCGCAGGCTGGGGTGCTTGCGCCCCTTAGCCTACATCCCACCTACATCCCAATTCGCGCCGTTCCCGGACGGAACGAGCCTGCCTAGTGGTAGGCGCGGGGCGGAGTCGGCGGCGGCACCGAGTGGCGCGACGGTGATGAAGCCGGCGGGCCGGCGTCGACCGAACCGCGCTCGTCACAGAAGAGGACCGCGCAGTGCTTGCTGTCGCTTGCTTGCAGGCGGCTGCAGAGCGCGACAAGATCCTCATCCACGTCGACCACGGTGCCTTCGGCAGGCTGCGCGGTTCGGGGGTCGTATCGGCATTCGTCGAGGGCGACCCAACGCCCCTTATACTCATCACTGCGGCAGATTTGTGGCCAGGTCAGTCTACAACCCATCGATGGTTCCTCGGTCCCCCCTGCCGCCGCCCGGCCATTGCTCTGCCCGGCGGCGCCTCTCGGTGTGGTGATTCCCCACTCCGGGACGATCGCATAACCGGCCCGCACGACGGGGTCAAGAAGGGGGTGTTGCACGTCGACAACAGTGGTTCATCCGTTCAGATGATGGAAAGCCGCCAGTCTCCTGCCAAAAATCGGCCGTCCGCCAGAGAATATGGTTGACACCAGTATGACGGCGCCCTGACGGCCGAGCATAATGACTGCCTCGTGCTAAGGAGCGGGCGGTGGCGAACTCTCCTTGGACTCCCGACACGTGGAAGTCGAAAGTCGACGCTCAGGCCATCGACTACGGTGACGCGGCCGCCCTTCGAATCACCTGCGAGCGGCTGAGCGATCTGCCCCCCCTCGTCACATCGTGGGAGATCGAACGACTGAAGCACCTCTTGGCCGAGGCTCAGCAGGGAAAGCGCTTTCTCGTGCAGGGGGGCGATTGCGCGGAAACCCTGTCCGATTGCCGCTCTCCAGTCATCGCCAACAAGCTCAAAATTCTGCTCCAGATGTCGCTCGTGATGGTCCACGAGAGCAAACGGCCGGTCATCCGCATCGGCCGCTTCGCGGGTCAGTACGCCAAGCCGCGGACGAAGCTGGTCGAGGCGCGCGAGGGCGTCACCTTCCCGAGCTACTTCGGCGACATGGTGAACCGTGCCGACTTCACGGAAGACGGCCGGCGACCCGATCCGGAAAACATGCTCATCGCCTACAGCCATGCGGCGTTGACGCTGAACTTCATCCGTTCGCTGTCGGCCGGCGGCTTTGCTGACGTACACCACCCGGAATATTGGGAGCTCTCGTTCTTCCGCCGAGCCGGCATCCCCGACGCCCTTCGCGACGAGTACGAGCGCACGACGAAACAGCTCGCCGAGGCATTGCGCTTCATGGAAGCACTCGGTGAAATGACGGTCGAGGAGCTGACGCGCGTCGACTTTTACACGAGTCACGAGGGACTGAACCTGCACTACGAATCGGCCCAGACGCGAAGCGTCCCGCGTCGTCCGGGGTTTTACGATCTGACGACGCACTTTCCCTGGATCGGCGAGCGCACCCGCGCCCTCGACGGCGCCCACGTCGAGTTCTTCAAAGGGGTGCGAAACCCGCTCGGCATCAAGCTTGGACCGACGAGCACGGTCGACCAAGTTCTTCGCCTCATCGACGCGCTGAACCCGACGAACGAGCCCGGCAAGCTGGCGCTCATCACCCGCATGGGCGCGCGCAAGGTAGCCGACGTTCTGCCGGGTCTGGTCGAGGGCGTCAAAAGCGCGGGGCGCGCCGTTCTCTGGGTGTGCGACCCGATGCACGGCAACACCCAATCGGCACCTTCCGGGCTCAAGACCCGCGACTTCGACGACATCTTACGCGAAGTCGAATCCGCATTCGACGTGCACGAGGGGTGCGGTACCCACCTCGGCGGCGTCCACTTCGAAATGACGGGCGAGGACGTGACCGAGTGCATCGGAGGAGCGGCCGGAATCACCGTCGAGGACCTCGACAAGAACTACGCGAGCGCGTGCGACCCACGCCTCAATTATCGGCAGACGCTGGAGATGGGATTCAGAATTGCGAAGCGCCTCGGGACCCACGCCAGCCACGCGCGGTCCCGCACGACGAGCGCCCTACCCGCCTAGAGTCGCCTTCGAGCCTTCGAGCCGCCTCGAGCGGCGGAATGGAACATCTCCCCGAGTTCTCCGCGGGGTCAGCGGTTCGCCCAGCGCTCTGCGATTTGAACCGCGTTGAGCGCGGCCCCTTTGCGCAGGTTGTCGCTCACGACGAACAAGTTGAGAGCGCCTGGCACGGCCATGTCGTCTCGGACGCGGCCGACGTAGACCGCATCGCTCCCCGAGACTTGCAGGGGCTGGGGATGCTTGCCGGGACCGTAGGGTTCGTCGACCAACACGACGCCGGGCGCGCTCCGAAGAAGCTGCTTGGCCTCGACGGCAGAGAGAGGCCGACGAAACTGGACGTGAATGGCCTCGGAGTGTCCGTTCACCACCGGCACCCGGACGGTCGTCGGTGAAATGCCAATCGTGCTATCGCCGAAGATCTTGCGCGTCTCCTGCACAATCTTAATCTCTTCTTCGGAATAGTCGTTGTCGCCTGGCTTCCAGTCGCAGAGCACGTTGAACGCGATGGGACCCGGAAAGACGCGCGACTCCACGGTTCGACCGTCGAGCGACGCGCGCGTTTGCGCGAGAAGCTCTTCGACGGCCGCATGCCCCTTGCCGCTCGTCGCTTGATACGTCGAAACCACGATATGCTCGATGCGCGCCGCGTCATGCAGGGGCTTGAGGGCGACGACCAGTTGAATGGTGGAGCAATTGGGGTTGGCGATGATGCCGCGCGGTCGGGTGGCGGCCGCTTCGAAATTGACCTCGGGAACGACGAGCGGGACGTCCGCGTCCATCCGCCATGCGCTCGAGTTGTCGATGACGAGAGCGCCCGCGGCAGCGGCGATCGGACCAAACTCGCGCGACACGGTCGCCCCGGCACTGAAGAGCGCCACCTCGACCCCGGCGAAAGACGATGGCGTCAGCGTCTCGACGCGGATGTCCTCGGTGCCAAATCGCAGCCCTTGGCCTGCGCTCCGCGCGCTCGCGAGCGCCACGAGGCGCTTCACCGGGAACCGGCGCTGTTCGAGGACACGGATCATTTCCCGACCGACCGCACCGGTCGCGCCCACAACGGCCACAACGAAAGACATGGCCTAAAGCTTGTATCATGCTCGGCGTCCGGTCCACTCGTCCTTCTCGGCGGCCTTATCTCGGTCCCCGCCGGAGGACCTTCGGCCGGTCGAGCCGGTCGAATGTCCCGGCTTCGCGATAGCATCGAGGTGGTGAGCCGGGAATCCCTTGCGAGCCACAGGGGGCAAGCCCGCGCGATCCTCGCGGTGGCCGCTGCGGCTGCCCTTCTGGGTGCGGGCTGCGCCTCCGGCTCGGGGCGGCAGCCGGCCGGCGGGGCGACACGAGCGGCCTCTCCACGCCAACGTGGCACGCCGGTCCCCCGTGGTTTGGCAGCGAAGGACGAACCGACCGTCAAGGGCGCACACTTCGTGCCCGCGAGCATGCGGGAGGTGCGCTTTTGGGGGATCGAACCCGGAGGCGCGCTGCGCGGAACGGTCGCGGGTGTGCGGCTGCTCTCGTTCTCCGATGGAACCATACGGACATCGGACGATCGCCTGTCGGGCGATCCTTCCAACGTCGTTTCGCTGCCGGCTCGGCTCGGGGCCGGCTTCGTGTTCACCATCGGGCGCAGGCTTTGGCGCGCCGACGAATGGCTGAGCCCGGCCGCCCCCTTCTATGGTGCCTCCTCGGCGATCGATGAGGTACGGGTCGGACTCGATCGCATCTATGTCCGAAATGCCCGGGGATCGCTCGCCGCCGTCGACGCTCGAAGCGGGCAGGCGCTCGATCTCGGAGCGCTCCCGTCCTCGCCCCACCTCGGACGAATGGCGGCGCTCGATGCATGGCGCGCCCTGGCGATCGTCGACTTGCGCGGCCCGGTCCTGACGACCGACGCTGGATCGACCTGGCGAACCGTCTCGCTGCCGAACGATCCAGTCGACGTAATCGCCTGGGAAGACGCCTTTGCGGTGAGCACGGTCGACGTCAACCGCCGCACCGAGTGGTGGCGCGTTCGGACCGACGGGGCAAGCGAGCGGCTGCCGACCCCGCCGCAGGCGCCCTCTGTGCCCGTCGAGCGCGTTCCGACCGATGCGGCGACGCGGATCTTCGGGACTCAGCCCCTCCGTGCAGCCCTCGAGGACGGATGGCCGCTCGAAGATGGGTCGGCGATCGTCGCGCGAGATGGCGCGCTCGGGCGCGTGCGACTGTCGGACGGGGCGCTCGTCGACGTCGAGACCGATGCGTTTTCTTTCAAGCCGGCGCGCTGTCATGCCCTGTCGCTCGCGGGGCCGGCGCGGCCCCCGGCATTCGGCTTCGTGTGCGGTCAACCGGCGGGACCCACGATCATCTATGCATGGGACGGGAGCAACGGGCGAATCGTCGAAATTCGTCGCTTCGAGGAACCTCGCAAAGTCATCGGTTTCGGCAATGGCGCGCTTTCGGTCGACGGACCGTGCACGGCCCAAAGGGCTTCGGCTCCGCAGTCGGCGTCCGCTGCCGCAGGGTGGTGCGTCCTGTCTCCGGGGGGGGCATGGAACGAGCTGCGGCTCGGAGAAGAACGCGAACGCCCTGCCAGGCAGCTTGTGGTCTTGGCGGATGGGCGCATGGTCATTCTTCATCCACCCGCCAGCGGAAGCCCCGGCGGAGCGCGACTCACCCTTCGCGAACCCGACGGAGGTGTCGGGCGGTCGCTCGAAGTGGCCGTGCACCTGCCGCGCTTGCCCCTCGACACGATGCGGGTGCTGCGTGTCGGAACATGGTTGGAGGGCTTCGAGGAGCGACGGCCGGGCGTCGTCGGCGGCTGGGTCGACGCGGCCGGATCGGTGGTCGGCATCGAGATTTCCGTCGACGGCGAAGCGCGCGTCGGCGAATTCATCGAAGGGGCAGGCGCACCCACCGTATCGGGGCGGTGGGGACTCGGCTGGACGGCCTCGCGACGCGGGTTCGAGACGACCGATGGGGGCATGACCTGGTCGAAGGACATTTCCCTTCCCGATCGCATTGCGGAGCCCGCAACCGGACGCGAGCGGGTCTGCGGACCCATCGGTTGCATCATGGCCGGCTGGTTACGCATCGGCTGGGGCGGCCGCTCGCTCGCCGCGGTGGCCGATATCCCGCCGACGCGAACGCCGGCTGGCGCTCGCGTGCCATGGCCCTGGCACCTGCGATGCGAGCGCGCCGCGCCACCGGGTCGTGGCTTCCCGATCGCCTCGGACGAGAGCGCGGCGGCTTCCTTCGCCGCGCACCGACCTCGAACCGTGCCCAATTCGAGCGCATGGGGGAGCGTTACGTATTTTCCCCCATTTTCGGGGGAGGCCGGCCCCCCGCTGGACGACGCAGAGCTCGGCCTCACCGCCGAGGCCACGAGCGCGGCCGACCGGGGTCTCCGTTCGACGCCGATCGCACGCCTCTACGCCTGGGGGCCCGGCACGGGCGATTGGAACGCGCGAGGCGCGTGGCAAGTCCGGTGGGACTCGCCCTGGGGCGGCGCGGCCGACACCCGAGCGTCCGCCGTCGCGCCTGGACCCTGGCCCAGCTTCGATTCGGCGCGAAACGCGTTGGCTACGGGCATGGGGACGGGCGCGGCCTGGAGCGTCGCGCCGGGCGCCGACGCCGACCATGCCCTGCTCGTTGCGAGACGCGCTGCAAACGTGCCCTTCACCGAGCTATGGGCCCTCGAGCGGGACCGGACGCCACTCGTCATCCAAAGGAGCGATGGCGAGCCGCTCGCGGACTTCCAGGGCGCCGTGTGGTTGGGCGGGCACTGGTACGTGGCGACGAGGGAAAGCGGGACCGAAAGCCCGGCCACCGTGGTATGGGCCGTCGAAGGGGGTGCTGCCCGGGAGCTTCGTCGTGTTCCGCGCGCGGGCTTCGAGTCACCGCCGGAAGCACGACTGGCTCGAAGAAGCGACGGCCGCGCACTCGCCATCGTCGTCGAAGGTCAACCGGATCTCGACCGAGCGCCTGCTCTCTGGCTGGTGAGCATCGACGCCGCGTCGGGAGCCATGGGCGATCCCGAACCGGTGAGGGCGACGTACGCGGCCGCTGCAGCGCCGTCCGTCTGCAACCCCGACGCGCCGGGGTGGGAGCTCGACATGAACTATCCAGGGGCCGTCGAGCTCGAGATGGGCGGCGCGTTCAACGCGACGCTCCAGGGGGCACTGGCGCACGTGCGGGTGTCTCGCGATAGCCTGTGCATCGATCGCCTGTCGGGATCCGTGGAGCCGTATGGCGCGGCGCCGCCCGCCGCGTTGGCAGGCACACTCCCCCGGCCAGGCGCCTTCGACGCCGGGGCCCACGCGATCGGCGTCAGCGTGTTCTCGGCACACACACGTCACCTCTTGCGTTGCTCTGCGCCCTGACGCCGCGCGCGGAGGGGGCTGCGCACGAAGGCTCGCGCCCGACGGGCGAGCCTCGGGTCTCGTGGCAACCAATCGTGCAAGCGCGTTGGCTCACCCTTTCAAAATTGAACGGCCGCAGCCTGAGAAACGTCGCTTTCCCCGATAACCGTTCGTGGCACGCACGCTGCAAAAGGAACCCACGCCCGTGTGGAGTGAGGCTGCCCCCCCGGCCCCTCTGCGCGGGCACTTTAATTTTTTCACGCGCGATCATGGGCCATCACGCCCCGACGACGACGACGGGAGCGCCCGGATCGAAAACCACGATATCCCCCTCATCGGACGAGGCGATGAGGCGGCGCTGATCACCACAAAGCCCCCGAGGTTCTACGAGTCGCCCGGAGCGCAGATCGAACGTGTACCCGTGCATGGGGCAGACGACGCAGGCCCCCCGGCGCACGCCCTCGGCCAGACTTGCACCGGCATGGTTGCAAGCGTCCTCGATCGCACACGCGACTCCATCGACCATTGCGACGAGGACGTGAAACGGCGGGTCCTCCAGCCTGACGAGGCGGAGATCCCCGAGGCAAGCGCGCGACACCCGTCCGACGTACCGCAGCCCGCTCACCGCCCGATCCCGAGTGCGGCGTAGACGAGCGCGGACTCCACCTCGCCGCCTGCGAGAGCGAGTGTCTCGACGCGTGCGCCGTGCGCTCGCTCGCCGCGAACGGTCATGCACGCGTGGACCAGATTGATGCGGCAGGCGACCCACCGCGGAGAAAGGTGCTTTTGCAGAGACGCGACGACTCGCTCGCCGATGGTCTCCTGAAGGGCGAGCCGCCGGGCAAAAGCGTCGACGACGCGCGCGACGGTGCCGATTCCGACGAGGTGCTCGTCCGGCGCGAATGCGACCGTGGCAACGCCGGTCGACGGCATCAAGTGATGAGGACAGGTGGTGGCCACCGGAACGTCCCGGACGACGACGAGGTCCGACCCGCCTGCGAAAACGCTTTGTGCGAGAAGATCGTCGACGTCGACCCCGTAGCCGCAGAGAAGCTCGTCGGCGTACGCAGCGGCCACGCGTTGCCCGGTACCGGCGAGCTCCGGCTCCCGCTCCGGGTCGCGCCCGAGCGCGCGCAAGAATGCGTCGATCGCAAGCGCGGCCGCTTCTCGATCCATGCGTTTCTAGTTCAAGTGCCGGTTGCGCATCATCGGTTGAATGGGCTTGCGCCCGGCGAAGCCTTCGTCGAGGGCGTGATAATGCGTAACGGCGTCTTCCCCGAACTTCCAGCAGAGCCAGACGAGGGTTCCGTCCACCCGGCCGTAGAAGTCCAGCAGGCCGAGGCGAGCGTCCTTGAGCACGGCGCCGAGCTCTTCGAGTTGGCGCCAGGCGGTCTGGTACTCTTCGACCCGGCCGAGCAGCTCCTCCTTCATCGCGTGCACGTCGGGCGGATCGGTATCCTCGAGACGAATGGCCTCGGGAACGCCGCCGATTCGCTCCGACAGTCGAGCGAGACGCTGTTCGATGTCGGTTCGACGGCTCATTTGCGCACCGATGTGCGCGTTGAGGCGCGGAACGAGCGCGTTGACCTCTTCGAGCGTAAAGACAGCCGGCGGCTCAATCATGGCGGGCCGGATCATGGGTCGCCCACGCGATCCCGTCAACGTTTCACCCAGGCAGAACACTCACGAAAATGCGCGTGAGAAAATAGTCGGCGACGAGAATGGCGATCGAGACGACGACCACCGTACGCGTCGTGCTTTGCCCGACGCCTTCGGTTCCCCCCTTCGTGGTCAGGCCGAAATGGCAGCCGACGATGGCGATGATGAAGCCGAAGATGGGCGTCTTGGCGAGCCCTGAAAAGAGGTCGGTCAGCCACACGGTCTCGAGGGCGGTGCGAAGAAAGAGCCGCGGACGAATGCCGTACTCGACCGAGCCGACGAAGATGGCGCCGATCGTGCCGAGGGTATCGGCGAAGATGCTGAGGAAGGGCATCACGATCATCGCAGCCGCCACGCGGGGCAAAACGAGCTTTTTGGCCGGATCGCCGCCGAGGGCTCGGATGGCATCGACCTGCTCGGTCACGTTCATTGCACCGACCTCGGCGGCCATGCCGCTGCCGATGCGCCCTCCGACGATCACGGCGGTGAGCGTGGGTCCAAGCTCGCGGCAAAAAGAAAGCACGATGACCCGGGGAATGTAGTCGACACCGCCAAAGCGCTGCAGGCCGTACGCAAACTGAATCGTCATCACCATTCCGATGAACACGGACGTGACGGCGACGATGCCGAGAGACCTCACGCCGAGCGAATCGATCTGGTAGATGGTCGAACCGATCTCGAACGGCCGCCGAAAGATCGATCGGGCGGCGCCCGCGGTGAGGATGCCGATGTCGCCCATTTGTGTGACGAACGAGATGACCCGCGCACGCCAGACGTCACGGAGGGTCGGTGGCGGAGGGGGCGGCGGAACATTCGAGATCGGCCCCGGTGCCATGGACGGCGAGGGTGTGGACGTAGGCGCTGACTCGGGATTCAAGGATTCCTCGGCGACGCCCCGGCAGCGCGCTTGGCGGCCGACGAAGAAGATATCGTGTGCACCCCGAGAACGAAGCGCTCGAAATCGGCCGAGCCGTCGGCAAACCGATCGGGGGGCGCCACGTAGACGAGATCGTACACGCAGCCGTCCTTCTTCATGACGTAGATGTCGTATTGCATCGGCACGCCATCGAGCTTCGCGCGAAGGCGTGTGTGCATGGCCTCGCGTCGATCGAACGGGATGACGTCCTGCGCTTCGAACTCGCGTGCCGTCGTTCCCATGACGAGGGCTTCGGTCAAGATCCCGAGGGGCGCATCGTTGTCGCGATCGCCGCAGCGAACGTCGATGAGCGCCGACCCCTCGCGCGCGTCGTCCCGGAAGGCGAGGTCCGCTCCCTCGACGTGAACGCGACGCCAGGACAAGGGGACGGGGCCGACCTCGACGCGGAGCTTGCCCTTCTCGAGGACGCCCTCTCGAAACGAATCGCCATGGGCACAAGCGGAGAGAAAGGCAAACGCAATGGGCCCTAGCCAGCGCATACGGCCACGTTGCATATCACGCGCGTGTCAAATCGGCTGGGCGCGGCTATGACTTCCGCGACATGCCGGCCCGTGCCATCAACTTGTACAACACGATGACCCAACGGCTCGAGCCGCTCGATCCCGCGGAGCCGGGCCACGTCCGCCTCTACGTTTGCGGACCCACGACCTACGACCACGTGCACGCGGGCCACGCCCGCACGTTCATCGCCTTCGACGTCCTCGTCCGATTTTTACGTGCGAGCGGCTACCGCGTCACTTTCGTGCGCAACATGACCGATGTGGACGACAAGATTCTGCAGCGCGCGCAGCAGAACGGCGAGCCCCCCCTCTCGTTCTCGAAGCGCATGGCGGCCATCAATGCCGAAGAGCTTCGGGCCTGCGGCTGCATCGAGCCCGACTTCGAGCCGCGCGTCAGCCAAAATATCGAGCGCATCGTCGCGCTCGTCGAGAGTCTCATCGCCAAAGACCGAGCTTACGTCGCTTCGACTGCGAAAGGCAACGACGTCTACTTCGCTGTCCGGGCGTTTCCTTCGTATGGTAAACTCTCGCACCGGGTGCTCGACGAGCTCCTCGCCGGCGCCCGCGTCGAACCTGGCGAGGCCAAACGCGACCCGCTGGATTTCGCCGTGTGGAAGGCGGCTTCTTCCGACGAACTCGGGTGGGCGAGCCCGTGGGGTCACGGCCGGCCCGGCTGGCACATCGAGTGCTCGGCGATGGCCGAGCGCCACCTGTCCGCGCACTTCGACATCCACGGCGGCGGGATGGATCTCATTTTTCCGCACCACGAGAATGAGATCGCCCAGAGCGAGGCCGCCTGGGGCGCCCCCTTCGCGCGGCTGTGGATGCATTCCGGCTTCCTGACCGTCGACGCGGAGAAAATGGGCAAGTCGCTCGGCAACTTCGTGACGGTCGCCCAGATCCTCGAACGGAACGACAGCGAAGCCTTGCGCTACTTCGTGCTCGGCGCGCATTACCACGGACCCCTGAACTTCGACCTCGAACATCGGGCAGACGGTCGCATCCTCTTTCCAGGGCTCGACGAGGCGGAGCGGCGCGTCGACTACCTCTATGCGACGTCCGAAGCCCTCGCCGCAGCCGCTGTCGGCGTCGCTCCGTCGCTCGAGGGCGCCGACGACGACCAGGCCGGAACCTTGCGCCACGCACCGGCTCGGGTGCTCGAAGCGCTCGGCGCCGATCTCAACACCTCGGTCGCACTCAGCGTCGTCGGCGACGTCGCGAAAGTCGGAAACGACATCGTGCAGCAAGTGGCCAAGGCGCGGCGGGACCCGAACGCACTCGCGAGGGCCCGTTCGCTCGCCGCGGCTGCGCTCGAGACCCTCGGAAAAACCGTAGGTCCGCTCGGTCTCTTGCAGGCGTCTTGCGTCGATTTTATCGGGCGCACGCGCAAGCGCCGTCTCAAGGTGCGCGGCTTGAGTGAGGCGGCGATCGAGGCTCGGGTGAGCGAGCGGAATGCTGCGCGCGCTGCGAAGGACTTTGCGCGAGCCGACCGAATCCGCTCCGAACTGAGCGAGCTCGGCGTCGAACTGAAGGACTCGCCAGGCGCGTCGGCGGCGGGTGCGACCACGTCTTGGCGCATCTGCGTTTAGCCTGAAGTTCCTCAGCCTAGCGCTCACCCGCGCCCATCGCCCTCATGGGCACGTCGCCACGCATGCCGCCCGCGTGTCGCAAACGCCTCAGAGAAGACACGGCGGGGCAATTGAGCGCAGGGAGACGGACGCTCGACTCGGGCGTTCCTTCATCTCGCTGGCGCCGAATTCGGGGGGTTAGGAGCCCGACCCGGCGGCGGCGCACGGGTTGCCCTGTTTCCCGGAAGCGACTGGCGCACCCGACGGCTCGCGTCGAGGACGGCGGTCGCGCTGGACGTGCGTGTTCGCCGGGGATCGGCGAACGAGGAGCCTTGATGAGCTCGAGTCATTCATTCGCGCCGCGTACGAGGTGGCGATCCGGTATTCGCTGTACGCGGTGCGGCGTCGAAATATCCCACGACGTCTCGTCAGACCGCGACCTCGAGCAGAGCTTGCGCGCAGAAGAGGATCACGCCGGAAGCACTCATTTCAAGAAGTGTCGCGCCAAGATCGAGCGCTTCGAGCGCCTCATGGGGAGGATGGGCGCGTGAGATACGCCCAATTGGGTCTTCCGAAAGTGCCAGTCCCCCCGCTCAACCGCCCGATCCGCCGCGGATGAGCCTCAGGGCCGCCCCAAACGGCTCGGACGGGGAACCCCTGCGACCCCGCACGGCGTGCACCCCCGAACGGCCCCGCACGGCGTGCACCCCCGAACGGCCCCGCACGGCGTGCACCCCCGAACGGCCCCGCACGGCGTGCACCCCCGACGGTCCCGCACGGCGTCGGCGTGCACCCCCGACGGTCCCGCACGCACTCCCAACGGCCCGCACGGCGTGCGCACCCCAACCGCCCCGCACGGGGGTGCACCCCAACGGCCCGCACTTGATTTGGGGGCCGCGCAGCGCGATCATGAAGCTGTGAGTGGATTGGGGTTGGGGGCCGAGCGGGGTGAGCGCCGGGAAGTCGCGTCCTCTGCTCGGGTCCGTGCGGGCCGCATCGTCGAAGTTCGCGCCCGCCGGCTCGCGAATCGAGGCGATGTCGAATTGCTCGACGCACAGGTCTTTGACGCGATCCGGAGCGCCGGTCCGGGAGCCGTGATCTGCGCCGACTACCGCTTCGTGTCCCCGCTCTCGCGCGAAGTGGCGAGCGGCTTGTCTCGGGGCATGCGGGTCGCCAACGGCGGCATCGTACGCGGCGCACTCCTGCTCGACCCTGCAAACACCATGTTCAACCTGCAAGTCGAGCGTGTCGTGCGCTGCGCGGGGAACCCGGCTCGGCGGCTTTTCGCCCGATTGGAAGAGCTACGCGAGTGGGTCGGCGGCGCGCTCACAGAGTCGGAGCGTCATGCGCTCCGCGAGCTCTTCTCGGGCGCGGACCACTGAACGACGGGCCCTCGACCCGCGCCAACCATCCGGCGGCGCGCTCACTGAGCCACCGCGCCATGTGCTCCGCGACCCCTTCTCGGGCGCGGACCACCTGAACCATGGGCCCTCGACCCGCGCCCACCGTCCGGGGGCGCGCTCAGAGGGTCCCCGCGCCATGCGCTCCGTCCGTTCGTCTTGTGCACCGAACGTGAGAAGCGCCTGACATCGACCGTGACGGCTCCTGGCTGAACTGCCTGCGCGTCATGGCTTGAGCCGCTCTTCGCGGTACGGACCTTGCGAGGTTCTCTGGCGCGCCAAGGACTTCCAAACACGAGAATGACATGAAAACGACCGCATGGGTCACGACCCTGGTTTTGGTGAGTACCCTCGCGGGGGGATGCTATTCGGCCGCCAATCCTGGACCTCAAATTCAGACCACCGCGTCTCCGAGCGCGCCGGTGGCCGAATACCGCACGTTCTCCTTCGGCTGGGCTGAAAATCCGCCGACGACCGACCAGGCTTCGGCCCGAGCGCTCGAGGTCGAGCGCCACATGCGGGGGCTCGTCGGGGCTGCGCTGCGGCAGAAGGGCTATGTCGAAGAGACCGTCAACCCGAATTTCTTGGTGAGGTTTACGGCCGGGACCGAAGTGAAGCTGGCAACCTTCAACGACGAGGCGGACCCCCAATGGTCCATGAAGGAAGTGCCCGTTGAACTCGAAGAGCTGAAAGTGGATATCTACGACTCGGCCACGAAAGCCGAAGTGTGGCGAGGCTCGGCGATTTCCGAGATCGACTTGACGAAGGGCATCGACGACAGGCTTCTTCAGCATGACGTGCAGAGCCTGCTCGCGTCCTTTCCCGTGCGGCGAGCACCAGGCGAGCCTGCGCCGAATCCGCTCGCCAAAATCGATGACTAGGGGCTTTGGTGAGCCCCGATACGGCCGCGGAGCAAACCAGCGAGGGGGGGCACAGCAGCGTAACCCGCCACCCCGCCCGCGGTGGGGAGCGCGGCCGAGTCCGCACCCGTGGCGTCGTCGCTCGTCCGCGACCTCGACGAGGCAACGGGCGGAAGCCAAAAGGGCCCCGCCCGCCAGCGCCTGGTTCGGTGAACCCGGCGTTCTGCCCGAGGTGCGGCCCGCAGAAGGGCCCGCGGGCGGAGAGGTTCCTGGCGATGGGTTCGATGACGTCCGGACCGGGTGCGCACCCCGCCGGCACTCGATCAGGATCCGCTCCGATCGCTCTTTCCAGCGACCTCCAGCGTTTCCGTCGAATCGGTGGCACGTTGCCGAGGAGAACGGCCCACGAAGACGAGCGCGATGATCGGATCGTCCGGACGTCGCGCAGACGCCCCTGATCCGGCCCGGCGACCGCCAGGCGCTGACGGAAACCATGGTAATGGTTTGAAGGCCCCATGTCCGAGCGAATCAAGCCGCCGCAGACGAAAGGGCAACTCGAACGGCTGAAACGTCTCGTGCGGGGCGAGGCCGAAGCCCCCCCCATCGCCGAGCTCATCGGCTTTCGCATCGTCGAAATTGACCTCGGCCGTTCGGTCGCCGAAATGGGCGCGGACCGTCGGCATGCCAATCCGATGGGGACGCTTCACGGCGGCGTCATCTGCGATCTGGCCGACGCGGCCATGGGAACGGCGATGGCAACGTCCATCGAGGAAAACGAGAGCTTCACGACGCTCGACCTCACCGCAAAGTACTTCAAGCCGATCTGGAACGCGCGCCTCCGCGCCACGGCCGTCGTGACGAAGCGCACCCGTACCCTCGGCCTTGTCGAATGCGACGTGAAAGACGAAGGTGGCAGCCTGGTCGCAAAGGTATTCAGCACGTGTATCGTCCTTCGCGGCGACGACGCCAAAGGTCGATGAACCTTCGGCGCGGCAGCCGATTCGGGCAGAGGTCGCCTGCACCGTCGGGCACGCCTGGCGCGAAGGCCGCGGCGATCGCAAAGACCGAAAGCGTGACCACGCTGAAGGCCTGACGTCGGCCACGCGAGCACGGTGCCGCCCACGCGAGACCTGCACCCCGTAAGTTTGTTCACGCTTGACGGGGCGGAGGGCATGCTTACATTGCGTTCGGCAATTGGCACTCAGGCGACGAGAGTGCCAAACCATGGCTCGGCGGCGGTCCTGCGGCGACCGATTGGATTCCACGGCGCCGAGTGAAGTGTGTGCGGGCGTTTGGCCCGGCGTGACGGCGTCTTGGCGACGCTGCGGCTCGGATCAGCCCTGCCCTGCAGGTCGGTCCGGCCCGCAAGCTCGAGCGGGCACTCCGAGCGCCATGACTCGCCCTGTTTTCCCGTTTTGCCATTTTACCTTTTGCATTTTTGCGACCAAGGAGAACCAGCATGAGCAAGATTCGCCCGCTTCGAGACTACGTCATCGTCCGACGCGTCAAAGAGGAAGAAAAAACCAAAGGGGGAATCATCATTCCGGATTCGGCCAGAGAAAAGCCCGCAGAGGGCGAGGTCCTGGCCGTGGGCAGCGGGAAGGTCCACAAAAACGGGACCGTTCGCAAGCTCGACGTCAAGATCGGCGATCGCGTCTTATTCGGCAAGTACAGCGGGACCGAAGCCAAAGTAGCCGGTGAAGACCGGCTCGTGATTCGCGAAGACGACATTCTGGGCGTCCTCGAGCCGTAAAGCGCCGTCTCGAGCCGCCCGCGCGCGGCTGCGCAGGAGCGCGCCCCTTGACGTCCCTGCGAGCACGCGACTGTGCTCGCGTCGCGGCGAGTCACCGGGGCGCCAGGCGAACGACGTTCGCGCAAATCATTTGGGCCGAGAGGCCAAGAAACGGGCCCGCGGTCCGGGACGCCACGCGGCGCCTCCATCCGACGCGGTGCGCATACCACTCAGCAAAGGAGTTCAACGATGGCGGCGAAAGAGATTCTTTATACGGAAGAAGGACGCGCTCGGATCCTCGCGGGCGTCAACGCACTCGCCGAGGCCGTTCGGGTGACTCTGGGTCCGAAGGGGCGAAACGTCGTCATCGAGCGAAGCTACGGCGCGCCGACGATCACGAAGGACGGCGTCACAGTGGCCAAGGAGATCGAGCTCGTCGATCGTTTCGAGAATATGGGCGCACAGATGGTGCGCGAGGTCGCCAGCAAGACGAGTGACGTGGCGGGCGACGGGACGACGACGGCCACGGTGCTGGCCCAGGCGATCTACCGCGAAGGATCCAAGCTCGTCGCGGCAGGACACAATCCCATGGAGATCAAACGCGGCATCGACAAGGCCGTCGAGCGCATCGTGGAGTCCCTCAAAAAGATGGCCAAACCATCGAAGGACCCCAAGGAAATCGCCCAGATCGGCGCCATCAGCGCAAACGGCGACAAGGAAATCGGCGACAAGCTCGCCGAGGCCATGGAGAAGGTGGGCAAAGAGGGCGTCATCACCGTCGAGGAGAGCAAGACCGCCGACACGACGCTCGAAGTCGTCGAGGGCATGCAGTTCGATCGCGGCTACCTGTCTCCCTACTTCGTCACGGATGCGGAGCGAATGGAAGTCGTCCTCGAGGACGCCTACATCCTCATCAGCGAGAAGAAAATCTCGAACATGCAGGATCTTCTGCCGGTGCTCGAGGCCATCGCGCGTCAGCAAAAGCCCCTCGTCCTGCTCTCCGAGGACATCGAGGGCGAGGCGCTCGCCACGCTCGTCGTCAATCGGCTCCGCGGAACGCTTGCTTGCGCCGCGGCCAAGGCGCCCGGCTTCGGCGATCGACGCAAGGAGATGCTCCAGGACATCGCGATTCTGACGGGCGGGCAGGTCATCAGCGAAGAATTGGGTCTCAAGCTCCAGAACGTCACGCTCGGCGATCTCGGCCGCGCCAAGCGAGTGACGATGGACAAGGACAGCACGACGATCGTCGACGGCGCGGGCGCCAAGGACAAGATTAAGGGTCGCATCGAAGAAATCCGCGCTCAGGTCGAGAAGACAACCAGCGACTACGACCGGGAAAAGCTCCAGGAGCGCCTGGCGAAGCTCGTCGGCGGAGTGGCCATCGTGAAGGTCGGGGCGGCGACGGAAACCGAAATGAAAGAGAAGAAGGCGCGTGTCGAGGACGCACTCCACGCGACCCGAGCGGCCATCGAAGAAGGCATCGTCGCCGGAGGCGGCGTGGCGCTCATTCGCGCGCAGCAGTCGCTCGAGAGCCTCGCGGTACCCGACGAGCAACGCTTCGGCGTGCAGATCATTCGCCGCGCCATCGAGGAGCCGCTCCGCCAAATCGTGCAAAATGCGGGCATGGAAGGAGCCGTGGTCGTCGCCAAGGTCAAAGAGGGCACGGGCGACTTCGGCTACAACGCGGCCACCAGCCAGTACGGCAACCTGATCGGCATGGGCGTCATCGATCCGGCCAAGGTCGTGCGGACAGCGCTGCAGAACGCGGCAAGCGTCGCCGGCCTGATGCTGACGACCGAATGCCTCGTTGCGGAGCGTTCAAAGGACGACGACACCGGCTCTCGCGCACCAGGCGACTGAGAGCTCACCCTGAGCCGGCGGTGAGCGACGCGCGCGCCGAGCCAATTCGACTTCGAGCCCGTGGTCCAGGCTCACGACGAGTCGGGGGGTGGCTTTGGCGTCCGCAGCTCCTTGCCGGGTCGAAGTCGAACCGCGGCTTCATTCAACGTTCTGACGCGGCGAGTCGTCAGCCAATGAACCGAGCGGTCGGCCATCGGAAGACGAGCGTCCGTCGAGCCTGGAGACTCCGCTTCAGCTCGTCCGAACGAGCGATGCGCGCATCGCGGGGCAGGTACTCGTAGGCCCGCACGTGACTACTGGGGCCCTCTTGGTGGGCGGCGGTTCCCTATACCCAGCGCAAGAGAGATTCCCCCCATTTGGATGTGGATCGCTCGAATGACGAGAGCGACCGTTGGTCGTAGCAGGGAGCGGCCTCGGGCCCCCTTTATTCCATTCGGCGTGACCGAGGGCGTTCGACGCGAGGCCGGCACGCACCTGCGTAGACGACCGAGTCTGCATGGCGTAGCGCTTGCAGCTCCGCGGCGCATGTCCCGCTGCGTCGGGGAAATCATGAATCGCGAGCTACTGGCCGTCGTACCGGAGACACCGGTGCACGAGATCCGGCAGCTCTTGCGAACCTTTTCGATCAGCGCCGTCCCGGTCGTGAATGACGAACGCCGCCCGATCGGGATCGTCACGGGGTGCGCGGTGCTCGAGGGGGAGGGCAGCGCCGTCGACCGGATGAGCCGGCCGGCCATGTGCATCGAGGGCGGCGCAAGCATCACGATGGCCGCGCGCCAGCTCGCCGTGGCGGACGCGCACCACCTCGTCGTCGTCGACTTCGCGGGTACGGCCGTCGGAGTGGTGTCGGCGCTCGACGTCTTGCGGGCGTTGCTCGGTATTCCGGCGCGTCATCCGGCGGCCTTTCCTCACTGGGACCCCGGCACGCAGGCCTCTTGGACCGACGAGTGGCCGCTCGAGGAAGCGCACGCTTTTCGCGCCCCGGATGGCGCCGGCGTCTTCGTTTTGGTGCGAGGCTCGAGCGGAGAAACCGACGCGACGGTTTGGGTCGAAGAATGCAGCAACGTGCGCGACCGCATCGCCGCTCTGGCCGCCCTTTCGTCGAGCGCGGAGCCAGCCCTCGCGCGGCTGCTCGAACGTCACGATCTTCGCTTCCGCGCCGCGATCGTACACGACGAAGAGGAACGCGCACGACTGATGTCCGGACTGCGCAGCGACGTCGCGCATCGTCCACCCCCCGGCGCGACGTGAACGATGACCGTCCGGGCTGGGGGCGGGCGGGACTTCGCGCGTGTCGAAGTTGTGCACGCTGTGGCGAGACGCCTCGCCGAGATCCCACTGGCTGCGGTCGCGCCGAAGGCGAGCTCTGGCGCGGCCGTGTCGGGAGCGGCCGGTCGATCCCCCGGCGCGCCGACCGGTCCGCGCCCGTAGCCTGCAGCGCCTGCAAAAGAGGCAGGGCTGACGCCAATGGTCGACCGTTGAAGCGGCGGCCGACCGCGTGTCGGCGTCGCCCGCACCATGGAACCTGGAGGGGTCTTTGACTGTCCCTGCCCTCGCACAGCTTCTCAAGGGCCGACGTGCTCAAATCGTCTCGCGCTTCGTTGCCGAAGTGAAGCGCCAAGATCTGTGTCCACCTGGGCTGTCCCGATCTTTGCTCGTCGACCACATCCCCCGATTTCTCGATGACGTCGCGTCGGAGCTGACCCGGGCACAAGCCGCTCGTACAAGTCGGGAATTTGTGGACACGAACGAGACCGCCCGCCAACACGGCGAGCAAAGGTGGACCCTTGGCTATGACCTCGAAGCCCTCATCCGAGAGTACGGCGTCCTTCGGCAGTGCATCATCGACACTGTGAAACAGGCGGGGGCTGAACTTGCGATCGACGATTTCGACGTTCTCGCGAAATGCCTGGGCGTTGGCGTCCATAAGGCGGCGTCGGAGTACGTCAAGTACCGCGACGGGCAACTCAATGCCCAGAAGGCCAACCTCGAATTTCTCGCCGAGGCGGGACAGCTCCTGTCCTCCTCGCTTGATTATCGTTCCACGCTCAGCCGGCTCACCGGACTTCTCGTTCCTCGAATGGCCGATTGGTGCGCCGTCCACCTCGAAAATAATGGTAACTATGAGATGCCGATCGCCCACGTCGACCCGGCGAAAGTGCATGTCCTCCGCGACATCTATCGGCGCTACCCCGCACCGCACGACTTTCCCTACGGATACCCGGCGGTCGTCCGAACGGGCCAGCCTCAGCTCTTGCCCACCATCGACAATGCCCTCTTCGAGGCCAGCGCGCAGGACGAAGAACACCGCGCGCTGCTCCGCGCGATCAACTCGTGCTCGCTCATCATCGTACCGCTCCAGATTCAAGGAAATCTGTTCGGTGGACTGACGCTTGCCCACAGCGATTCCGGCAGGCACTACGATTCGTCGGACCTCGTTCTCGCTGGCGAATTGGCGCGGCGCGCGGCCGTCGCCATCGACAACGCCCGGCTTTACGAGCTTTCCCAGATGGAGCGATCGCGCGTCGAGGCCGCGACGAGAGCCAAGGACGAATTCGTCGCGATCGTTTCGCACGAGCTCCGAACCCCTCTCAACGCCATCCTCGGCTGGATCAGGCTCATGCGCGGCGGTTCGCTCGACGAGGCCAAGAGAGAACACGCCTTCAACGTCATCGAGCGCAACGCGGAGGCGCAGAGCCAGCTCGTCGCGGACTTGCTCGACATCAGCCGCGTCATCACGGGCAAGATTCGCATCAACCCAGCGCAATTGGACTTGAGCAACGTCGTCGACATGGCGATCGAAGGCCTTCGACCCGCAGCGGAGGCCAAACAGATCCGCTTCGACGTGAGCATCGACCGTGCCGAGACGATTCTGAGAGGAGACGGCGAGCGACTCCAACAGGTCGTGTGGAATCTTCTCGCCAATGCCGTCAAGTTCACGCAGAAGAGCGGAGTCGTTCGCGTGGGACTGGCCCGAGTCGCGTCGGACATGGAATTGACCGTTTCGGACAACGGCGAAGGGATTGTGCCGAGTTTTCTTCCCCACGTCTTCGACAGCTTTCGTCAGTCCGACGGCGGCGCGTCGAGGTCGCACGGAGGACTCGGCATCGGCCTCTCCATCGCGAAGCACATCGTCGAACTGCACGGCGGATCCATCGAAGTGCAAAGCGAGGGCAAGGGGCGAGGCGCCACCTTCGTGGTGCGTCTCCCGATCAGTCCTCTCGTCTCCACGACCCTCAGCGTCCCGCGGGTGCGCGCGACGAAAAAGCAGGCCCTCGACGCCGCGCTTCCCGGCGATCTTCGCGGGATCCGTGTCCTCGTGGTGGATGACGAACCCGACGCGCGCGACCTCGTCGCCTATGTGCTCGAAACGCGTGGGATGGATGTGCGCGTCGCAACGAGCGTTGCCGAAGCCATGGCGGTGCTCGCGAAATACACGCCGCACGTGATTCTGTCGGACATCGGGATGCCCGATGAAGATGGCTACCTCCTCATTCGGAACATCCGCATGCTGCCCGACCAGGAAAAGCAACGCATTCCGGTGATTGCGCTGACGGCGTTCGCGCGCAACGAGGACAGAACCCGCGCGCTGGTGGACGGCTTTAACCTGCACATGGCAAAGCCGGTCGAGCCGACTGCGCTCGTGCGGGCCGTCTTCGATCTCGCGAGATACACGGGGCGATGACCGGTCGGCCGATGCGCGAGCGCGCCCGCGCGCCGACGCACACGCCGGAGGGGCCCCTTCATTTCGGATGCCCGACGCATGGCAACCTCCTTCTGGAGGCCGCACGGGCCGCGCCATCCGGCATCGGCGACGCGACGAGTCGTCCCATGGGAGTGGACTGCGCGCCGCATGCTTCGCGTACCGCACCCGGCGCACCTCGATGGATCGCGCGGCTGACGCCGTCCCGATCCCGAACCAGAGTCTCCGGCTCCGGACGTCGCGGGCGCTATTTCGCCGATCCTTCGACGAGCGAGCGCAGGAGGTCTCTCGACGAAACAATCCCTTCGACACGCCCATCGGCCGTCAGCACCGGAAGGCACGAAACCCGGTGCGTCAGCATGGCTTCGGCTGCTTTGGCTACGGAGTCGTGACGATGCGCCACGACCGGCTCGCGGGCCATGATTTGATGGGCTCTCTTTCGGAGCGTCGCGATATCTTGGGTGCGCTCGGCCAGGGTGTGGACAAATGGACTGGTGGCGCGGAGCACGTCGCGATCCGAAATGACGCCGACGAGGCGACCCCGATCGATGACCAAGAGGTGGTGAAATCGGTGCTCGTCGAACAATCGACGAATCGTCTCGAGGTCCTGCTCGGGAGTCACCGTGACGACGTGGCGTGACATGAGATCGGCGATGAGCATGGCGGAGCGCTCCAGTCCGAGTCTCGAATCCTATCGGAAGTCGCGTATCGGAACTCGCCCGATGGCAGGCCTGCGCCGAGCCCGGCCCCGGCGGCACGAAGAAAACTCGCCATCCGCGGGAACTGATTGTATGTACAGTGCCCATGGAAGCCATCCCGCCTGCGGTAGAGA
>JBEKFX010000089.1:0-24384 GCA_050013115.1 Polyangiaceae bacterium | reverse complement strand
GTTAGCGCCATGCCATTGTCTTTCTCCTCGCCGTCCTCGTTCTAGCTCACGGTGCGCTCGTCGTCTCCGTAAGAGGGGGAGGGGGGCGGGGCTCAACTCCGGTCGGTTCTCCGTGAGTTCGACCTCGGCGCTCGACCCCGCGCTCCCGCAATGGCAAGAATGTGCGGATCATGCCGCACGCCCCTCCTGATACCGCTTCCCGCCTCCTTTTCGAGCGCGCCTGCCACGTTGTACCGGGTGGCGTGAACAGTCCTGTCCGAGCGTTTCGCGCCGTCGGGGGAACTCCCGTCTTTGTTTCGCGTGCCCAGGGCGCATCGCTCTTCGGCGCCGACGGGCGTCAGTATCTCGACTACGTGGGTTCCTGGGGCCCGATGATACTCGGGCACGCGCACGTCGCCGTCGTCGAAGCAATCCGCGACGCGGCCACCCGCGGGACGAGCTACGGCGCCCCCACCGAGCTCGAGGTCCGCTTCGCCGAGACCCTGTGCAACCTCTATCCGTCGATCGAAATGGTCCGGGCGGTCTCGAGCGGGACCGAAGCCACGATGAGCGCCTTGCGAGTGGCGCGCGGCTATACCGAGCGCGAGCTCGTCGTGAAGTTCGAGGGCTCTTACCATGGCCACGCGGACTTTCTGCTCGTCAAGGCAGGCAGCGGTGCGGCAACCCTCGGGGTCCCAGACTCGGCTGGTGTCCCGGCCTCGACCGCGGCTCACACCATCACGCTTCCCTACAACGACGTCGTGGCCCTGCGCAGACTCTTTGCCTCGCGCGGCGACGCTGTTGCTGCGGTCATCGTGGAGCCCGTTGTCGGCAACATGGGCGTGGTGCCGCCCGTGCCCGGGTTTCTCGAAACGATTGTGGCCGAGTGCCGGCGCTACGGCGCCGTTTCCGTGTTCGACGAGGTCATGACCGGTTGCCGCGTGGCCCGGGGCGGTATGCAAGCGCGCTCCGGTGTCAGTCCCGACATGACCTGCCTCGGCAAGATCATCGGCGGCGGTCTGCCGCTCGCGGCCTACGGCGGCAAGCGCGTCATCATGGAGCGCGTCGCCCCACTCGGCCCTGTCTATCAAGCGGGCACGCTGAGCGGAAATCCCGTCGCCGTGAGCGCGGGTCTGGCGACACTGCAGCTTCTCGACGACACGCTCTACGAACGGCTCGAAGCGTTGAGCTCCCGGCTCGAGGACGGACTTCAGCGCGCAATTTCAGCCTGCCATGTGACAGCGTGCGTGCAGCGTGTCGGGTCCATGCTCACGCTCTTCTTCTCGCATGGCCCGATTCGCTCCTGGGCCCAAGCGTCGCTCGCCGATACGAAGGCGTTCGCGCGGTGGCACCGCGCGATGCTCGATCGCGGGATGTATTGGCCTCCCTCCCAATTCGAAGCAGCGTTCGTGAGCGCCGCGCACACGAACGCCGACATCGATGCGACTGTCGACGCCGCCTACGAGGCCTTCGGCGTGCTCGAATGAAGCGCAGCCGCCCTCTTTTCTACGTGTCGCGCGCGCTCTTTCCCCGGAGCGCCGCCTGTGCGGCCGCCAGGCGCGCAATCGGGACGCGGTAGGGACTGCAGCTGACGTAGGCCAATCCCAGTTCGTGGAAAAACCCGATGCTGGTGGGATCACCACCGTGCTCTCCACAGACCCCGGCCTTCAACGTGGCCCTGCCTGCACGCCCTCGCTCGATGCCCATCCGGACGAGCGCGCCGACGCCGGCCTGATCGAGTGATACAAACGGGTCTTTCGGCAAAATGCCCGACTCGACGTAGGCCGGCAGGAACTTGCCGGCATCGTCACGCGACAGGCCCATCGTCGCTTGGGTCAAGTCATTCGTACCGAACGAGAAGAACTCGGCCACCTGCGCCAGTTCCGCCGCCATCACGGCGGCGCGCGGAAGCTCAATCATCGTCCCGAAGGAAAACTCGACTCGCCGGCCGGTCGACGCGAACACTTGCCCCGCCGTCCGCACGACGATATCCCGCGTCTTTTCGAGCTCCGCGCGCGTCATCGCCAGCGGGATCATGACCTCCGGTCGAACCTCGACACCCTCGGCGTCGGCGGCGACCGCCGCCTCGAAGATGGCTCGCGCTTGCATGGCGTAGATCTCCGGATAGCTGACGGCGAGCCGGCACCCCCGGTGTCCGAGCATCGGATTGACTTCGTGCAGCTCGCGCGCGCGGTTGACGATCCGTTCGGCGGGGACCCCCATCGCTTGCGCGAGCCGATCGATCTGCGCCGGCTCGGTCGGCAAGAATTCATGCAGCGGCGGGTCGAGCAGGCGAATCGTAACGGGCAACCCTCGCATTTCCCGAAAGATGGCGATGAAGTCGTCACGCTGGAACGGCAAGAGCTTTTCAAGCGCAGCCGCGCGACCCCGCTCCTCTTCAGCCAGGATCATCTCGCGTATCGCACCAATGCGCGCTTCGTCGAAGAACATGTGCTCGGTCCTGCAGAGCCCGATGCCCTCGGCCCCGAATGCCCGCGCAGTTCGGGCGTCGGTGGGGGTGTCGGCATTCGTGCGCACGTTCATCCTCCGCACTTGGTCTGCCCAACCCATGAGCACACCGAACTCTCCGCTCAGCGCGGCGCTGACCGTGGCGATCTCACCCGCATAGATTTCCCCGCTTCCGCCGTCGACCGTGATGACCTCCCCTTTGCGCAGCGTGCGATGGCCGGTCGGCCGACCATCGTCGTCGTGGGCGGTCACGGTCAGTGATTCTCCGCCGGCGTCGATCTTCATGGCGTTGACGCCGGCGACACATGGTTTGCCCATGCCCCTGGCGACGACGGCAGCATGGCTCGTCATTCCGCCGCGCGTCGTCACGGTTCCGCGCGCGGCCTGCATTCCGTGAATGTCCTCTGGCGACGTCTCGGTCCGCACCAAGATGACGGCGACGCCCTGCTTTGAGAGCTTCTCCGCCTCGTCCGCCTCGAAAACAATTCGCCCGCTCGTCGCCCCAGGGCTCGCGGGGAGCCCTCGTGCAAGGACGATTTTGGCTGCCTTCGGATCGAGCGTCGGATGGAGCAGCTGTTCGATGCTGTCTGGATCGACCCGTAGGACCGCTTGATCGGTGGTGATGAGGCCTTCGTTGGCCATATCGACGGCCGCTCGGACCGCCGCGCGTGCCGTTCGCTTGGCGGACCGGCACTGCAGCATGTAGAGGATGCCGCATTCCACCGTGAACTCGAGATCCTGCATGTCCCGGAAGTGTTGCTCGAGTCTCGCGGCCACCCGTTCGAGCTCTCGGTAGACATTGGGCATTCGCGCTTCCAGCGACTCGTCACCGTCACGCTCCCCGCGGGCGATGGGCCAGGGTGTCCGAACGCCTGCGACCACGTCTTCGCCCTGGGCGTGGGGCAGCCATTCTCCGTAGATGGCCTTGGCCCCGGTGGAAGGATTTCGCGTGAACGCGACGCCGGTACCACTCGCATCGCCGAGATTGCCGTAGACCATCGCCTGTATGTTGCATGCGGTTCCCCAGTCGTCCGGGATCGAGTGGAGCTGCCGATAGACCTGGGCCCGTCGGTTGTTCCACGAGTCGAACACCGCCTCGATCGCCTGCCAGAGCTGCTGGTGGGGGTCGCTCGGGAAGGGCCGTCCGACGGCGTCCTGGACGATCCGCTTGAATGTCGCGACGAGCTCCTTCAACTCGTCCGTGGGGATCAGTGCGTCGGGAAGGGCGCGGCCGCCGAGCTCATGTCGGCCGCGGGGGCCCAAACGCGAGGCGACGCGGCGACGGGCGTCGTCGAGCGCGCGGTCGAAAGGCTCCTTCGGTGCGCCGAGCGCAACGGTTGCGTGCATCGCGATGAAGCGTCGGTACGCGTCGAAGGCGAATCGCGGATCGCGTGTCAGCCCCGCGAGGGCTTCGACGACCGAATCGTTCATTCCGAGATTCAGGATCGTATCCATCATCCCCGGCATCGAGCTCTGCGCCCCCGAGCGCACGCTGACGAGCAGAGGCTTCTTCGTACCCCCCAACGTTCGACCTTGGGACTCCTCCAGACGGCCGAGAGCGGCCTCGACCTGCGCGCGCACCCCGTCGGGGATCCGTCGTGTGCGCGAAAAGGCCACACAGACGTCGGTTCCAATCGTGAAGCCAGGCGGAACGGGCAGGCCGAGGACGGTCATCTCCGCCAATCCGGCCCCCTTTCCACCGAGGATTTCGCGCCGCTTCGGATCTCCCTCCGCGCGTCCGGCCCCGAAGAAGAACACGCTCTCTGCCATGGCCACCTCCAAGTCCGATGCACCCGCGCTGTTCACTTGCGGGCGCCGGGCCATCGCGGCAGGGCAGGCCGGGCAGCTACTCGGCAGCCGCTGGCGTGCGCTCTTGGCGGGCGAGCTCGAGAATGCGGTTCGCCCCATCCACGTGCACGACGAATGGCTTGTGCGCAGCGGCCTCTTCCGGGGTCATCCAGCCGTACGCGGCAAGGATGACAAGATCGCCCGGCCGGACGAGATGGGCGGCAGCGCCATTGATGCCGATCTCGCCCGAGCCGCGCTTGCCAGGAATGACGTATGTCGACAGCCGTGCACCGTTCGTCACATCGTAGATGTCGATCTTCTCGTTCTCGAGAAAGCCGGCGGCCTCGATGAGCGCGACGTCGATCGTGATTGAGCCGACATAGTCGATGTCGGCGCGCGTCACCGTGGCGCGATGCACCTTACCAAGCAGAAAGTGACGAAGCACGGGCACCTCCGGTCGGGGCCGCCAAGGGTCCCCGCCTCAGAGCCAAGATGAGGCTCCTCGGGGCGGGGGTCAACTCGTGACCGCTCGGACCGTCCCGCTCAGCCAACGCCATAGCGGGCCCCCCCGTGTCCGGCCGGCATCAGCCGAGCCGGGAGAAATCCGCAATCCGGAGCATCGCCTGCGCGCCATAGGCGAGGGTTTCAAGCCGCTTCGGGGTGAACGGATCGTCAGGGTCGTTCACCAAAGTTTCGACAAAAATGCGGTCGAGCTCGGTCGCGATCCGTTCCATGCTCATCAGCGCATCCCGCACGGCGCTTTCGGTCTCGAGGTCCCGGGTCGCTTCATCGAGCGCCGCCACGAGGACTTGGAGCGCGCGATCGTCGCGTTTTGAGCTCTCGGCAAATTCCTCGATAGGGTGGAGCTTGGGCTGCGCCGCGCGGCTGATGCCGGCGAGCCGCTTGGCGACCGTCTTGGCCTTTTCGAGCCATGGCTCGCGTGCATCGACGACGGACCGAAGAGCGCGTGTTCGGGCCAGCGCCGAGACGGCACGCCGGAGCGCGGCAGGTCCGCTTCCATCGAGGACCGCGTCGGCCACAGCGGTGCTCGATTCGCTTGCCAGCAAGCCGCGGAGCCGCTCCGTCGCGAATTCCTCGAGCTTGGCGATCGTCTCGAGGCGCGTGAGTTCGAGCTCTTTCCCGTGCAGGCCATCGTAGGCAAGGCCGACGAGATCGGGCAACACGACCGAAGCGTACCGGCGATCGAGGATCGTGCGAAGCGCGCCGATGCACGCGCGCCGCAGCGCGAACGGATCCGCGGCGCCCGTCGGAGACAGCCCAATCGCGAAGCACCCCGCGAGCGTGTCGAGGCGGTCGGCGAGCGAGAGAACCGCGGAGACGTCCGTCGAGGCGACGTCGTCTTGAGCACCGACCGGCTTGTAGTGATCGCGAATCGCGTCGGCGACGCTGCGTTCTTCACCTTGGGCCGTCGCATACGCGCGTCCCATGTGGCCTTGCAATTCCGGAAATTCGCCGACCATCAACGTGACAAGGTCGCACTTGCACAGTCGGGCCGCCCGCGCGACTGAAAGTCGAGCTCCGGCGTCCAGCCCGACGGTCGCCGCGATGCGATCGGCGAGTTGGGTCACGCGGTCAACCTTTTCGCGCACGGTGCCGAGTCGCTTGTGAAAAATGATGCCACCGAGCTTGTCTACCCTGGCGTCAAGCCGCGTCTTCTGATCCTCCTGCCAGAAGAAGCGAGCATCCGCCAAACGAGCTCGCATGACGATGTCCGTGCCCCTGACGATGAGATCGGGTCGGTTCGCGGTGTTCACGACCGCCAGATAGTTCGGCAAGAGTTCTTCATCGCCTTTCTGCACGCAGAAGTAGCGCTGATGGCCCCGAGCCACCGCGCGAATGACGGCCGCCGGCAGAGCAAGCAAGCTGGGGTCGAACGACCCGGTGACGACATGGGGCTCCTCGACGAGCGACGCGTTTTCGTCGACCAGCATCGGCTCCGGGTCGTACGTTCCTCCCACATCGCGTGCGGCGGCAGCGACGCGGTCCATCATTGTTCGCACGCGCTCCTGGCGATCGACCAGGACGTGCCGTCCCTTCAGCTGGCCGACGTAGGTGTCTGGTCCCGTGACTTCGAAGGTCGTCGGAGCGAGGAATCGATGGCCGCGCGATGTGCGCCCACTTTTCTTCCCGGCAAATGTGATCGGAACCACCTCTTCGCCGAAGAGCGCCACGATCCACTGGACGGGCCGGCCGAACGATGTCTCGAGGTCACCCCACCGCATCGACTTTCGAAACGGGATCGCCGCGCAGACGGCGGTCAGGGCTCCGCCGATGAGATCCATGCTCATCCGGCCCCGTTCGACCCTTCGCCCGACGACGTAGCGGCCCGGCTTCTGCTTCGGTCCAGCAGTCCGTTCAGCCACGACGAGCGCTCCCACGGCCAGCCCGATTTTAGAGGCAAACGCCTCCGCAGCCTTGGTGGGTCGGCCATCTTTGAAGGCGGCTCCCTCCGGAGGACCGACGACCTCCTCGTCGAGATCGAGCTGTCGCGTCACGACATCTTGCACGTGGACCGCCAAGCGGCGCGGTGTTCCCAGCGCTTGCACCGCGCCATGGGCCAGCCGAACCTTCGCGAGCTCGTCGGCGACGATTTTCGGGATGGCCGCAAGCGCGGCATCGACGAACGATGAGGGGAGCTCTTCGACGCCGATTTCAAGGAGGACGGGCAGGCTAGAAGGCTCGGACATGGTTCAGGGACCCGAAGGAGTAATGCGGAAGCGCTTCGAGGTCGAGGACGGTCGTCGAAGGTCCTTGTTATAGATGGGCCGTGCAGTTCGTATTCGAGCCGATAGCCCTCGTGCGCTCACCGTTCACCGATCGGGTTTCGGCGCCGCGTCAAGCCACGGTCGCGCCGGAGGTGGCTGGTGAGGTCGAGTTTTTTCCCGGGCGCGGTTTCGAGCACGCGCTCGAGGGCCTGGGCGCCTGGGACAAGGCCTGGCTGATCTTCGTTTTCCACAAGAACGTCGAACAGGGCCGAGGCTTTCGCCCGAAAGTGCTCCCCCCGCGCGGCACGAGAAAGCATGGCGTGCTCGCGACCAGGTCTCCGCATCGACCGAACCCGATTGGTCTGAGCGCCGTCACGATCGAGCGAGTGGAGGGGCTGGTCGTTCGCGTGCGCGGGCTCGACCTGATCGACGGAACTCCTGTCCTCGATCTGAAACCCTACGTGGCGTATGCCGACGCATTCCCCGCCGCGGCCGCCGGGTGGCTTGCAAGCGACCCGAAGCCTTCGTGGACGGTGCATTTCGCCTCCCCCGCACGCGCGCGGCTCGAATGGTTGCGAGAGAGGGGCATTGTTCTCGAGGCTGCAATCGCATCCGCGCTCGCCCTCGGTCCCGAGCCGCACCCCTATCGCCGGATTCGGTCGCGAGGCTCGGGACTGACGATCGCACTCAAAGAGTGGCGAGCCGACTTCACGGTCGACGGCCATGTTCTCGTCGTCTCGACGTTGCGGACGGGTTATCGAGCCCGCCAGATCGCCACGGACGCTGGCCTCGAAGTCCATCGCAGCTTTGTCGCCACGTTCGGTTGAAGCGGTCAGCGAGCGTGCAAGGACGCGTCGATGCGCGGCGATTGGACGGCCGACCCCGTCTGGCTCAGCAATCCGTCTGGCTCAGCAATCCGTCTGGCTCAGCAATCCGTCTGGCTCAGCAATCCGTCTGGCTCAGCAATCCGTCTGGCTCAGCAATCCGTCTGGCTCAGCATCCGCTCATGCGCGTCCGCTGCGTACGACGAGTCCCACGTCTGCTTCGACATCCGTGGCGCATTCTGCGCAACGGGCCACCATGGGGCCGAGCGACAACTTGACGCGAAGTCTGGAGGAGCAGCTCGGGCACGCAACCCCGACGTACCACCGGCCGCGACGTTTGAATACGCTCGAAGCGCCGACACAGGGCGGCATCTCATAACGCGGGCCTTGCACGACATGGGGAACGGTCCGCCTTCTGTCCAATTTCAGCCCTCGGCACGAGCTATCCTACCGCACTAGTCGCCAAAGAGGTCTAGCGTGCGTCGATCGGCCGACGCGCGACGGGCACGCGCTTGTCCCCACTGACGCAGGGCCTGGATCTTTTCCTCGTAAAGGGTGGCGAGCGGCACGAGTTCGCGCGCCGCCGCCCGCAAGTGCTCCGCCGTAAGCTCTGTGCGCTCCCCGAAAGCGCGAAACAGACCGGCTGTCACCATCTGCTCGATCTCGGCACCGGACCAGTGCTCGAGGTCCCGCGTCAGCTCCGCCACAGGATAGGTCGATGCGTCGCGACGCCTCCGGCGAAGGTGCACCGCCAGGATCTGGGCGCGCTCCGTCGGCGACGGCAGATCGACGAAAAACACCTCGTCGAAGCGCCCGCGCCTCGCAAGCTCGGGGGGGAGACGCTCCACGTCGTTTGCAGTCGCGGCCACGAAGACCGCACCCCGCCGCTCTTGCAGCCACGTGAGGAACGCGCCGAACACCCGCCCGTGCCGAGCGTCTCCCCCCTCCGAGCCAAGCCCCTTTTCGATCTCGTCGACCCAGAGGACGACGGGCGCCACGGCCTCCACCGCGCGCACGGCCTCGTGAATGGCATGCTCGGGCGAGGACGCGGCGAACACTTCGGCGAAGTCGAGTCGAATGAGCGGCAGGGACAGAACGCGAGCAGTCGCCTTGCTGACGAGCGACTTTCCGCAGCCCTGCACCCCGCTCACGAGCATCCCTCGCGGCTCTGCGAGGCCGAACGCCTTGGCGCGCGCGTCGAACGCCAGCACGCGGGCGCGTACCCACCCTTTGAGCACGTCGAGCCCGCCGACCTCGTCCAGGGTAACCTCCGGTTCGACGAGCTCGAGGCAAGCGCTCCGCCGCAGGGCACCCCTCTTTTCGGACGTGACTCGCTCGAGGGACAGTGTCGGGTCGTGCACCCGCTTGACGGCGCGGAATGCGCGTCGCGCCTCGTCGAGCGTCAGCCCGAGCGCCGCACGGACGAATCCTTCGCGTCCCTGCTTCGATGCACCGATCTCCGAGTCGAAGACGGCTCCGATGGCAGACGCGTCCGGGAGCGGCAGCAAAAGGACGCGCACGTCTCTGTCGAGCTCGGGTGGCACACTGGCATGGGGCATCACGAGCACGAGCGGTACGTCGCGGCAGGCAGTGACGAGGTCACGCAGGCCTCGGACGACCCGGGCGTCGGAAAGCCATCCGTGAAGGTCGAGCATGACGCGCACGCTGTCACTTTCGACGCGCGCCGCGCGCTCGATGGCGTCGAGCGGGTCGAGCGTCGTGGCCTCGTCGCTCCATCCACGGGTCGCGGTCCACTCGAGAACGCGTCGCCCGCGGAAGGCCTCGGCCACAAGCCCGACCGCGCGCCGCTCCTCGTGCGTCACGATGCAAACGATCGGCAGGCCAGCCAAGGCCGATTCGCGCAGGGCGTCAATGAAAGGATCGGCCATCCGTCGTCGCCCGTCGTTCCCGCCGCCGAGCCTACGCCTCGGTCGTCACGCGAAGTACTTCCTCGAAACTCGTCATTCCCTTCGCCAGTTTTTTCACCGCCGCCTCCCGCAGCGTCAGCAGCCCATCACGTTTGGCCTGCTTGACGATCTCGCTCGCGCCTGCCTTGGCCACGATGAGCTTACGAATCTTGTCGTCGACATCGAGAAGCTCGAAGACCCCGGTCCGGCCGAGCAAGCCCGTCGCCCGGCACTGGACGCATCCTTCGCCAAAGGCGACCATGAGCTCCGGCTCTTGGCCTTGGGCGCGTAGCTCGTGCACGTCGAGGCCAAGAAGTGTGAGCTGATCGGGGGTGAGGAAGGTCTCGATGCGGCACGCCGCGCACACGGTTCGCACCAGCCGTTGGGCGATGACGCCGACCAACGTCGAGGCCAGAACGAACGGATCGACACCGAGCTCGAGCAGGCGCGTGATCGCGCCCGCAGCATCGTTCGTGTGGAGGGTTGCGAGGACCAAATGTCCCGTCAGTGCGGCTTGAAGCGCGATTTCTGCTGTTTCGCCGTCTCGCACCTCCCCGACCATGATGACGTCCGGGTCTTGCCTCAAAACGTGACGCAAGGACTCCGCAAAGCCGACGCCAATTTTCGGCTGGACGGCCATTTGATTGAATGCGTCGACGACGATCTCGATGGGGTCTTCGATTGTGACGACGTTGACTTCGGGTGTGGCGACCATGCGGAGCGCTGCGTACAACGTCGTCGTCTTGCCGCTTCCGGTCGGCCCCGTCACGAGAATCAGGCCGTTCGGACGCGCGAAGAACTTCTCCGCGAGCAGCAGCTGTCCGTCGAACATCCCGATGTCCGAAAGATCCCGAAGCAGCGCACTCGGGTCGAAGATGCGCAAGACGAGCTTTTCGCCGAATGCGACCGCAACCGTCGAAACGCGCATCTCGATCTCACGGTCGCCGCGTGCGGTCTTGATCCGTCCGTCCTGCGGGCGACGCTTCTCTGCGATGTCGAGGCGCGCGAGCGTCTTGATGCGCGATACGATGGCGGGGTGCACCATCTTGGGTAACGAGTGGACGTTGTGGAGAACGCCGTCGATCCGCATCCGAACCGCAGATGACTCCCGTCGGGGTTCGATGTGCACGTCGCTGGCCCGCTGATCGAGCGCGTAGTGAAGGAGGTACTCGACAGCCGACACGACGTGGCTGTCGCTCGCTTCGATCTCGTCGACGCGTTTCAGTTTGACGTATCGCTCGAGATTGCCGATATCGACCCCGCCCGTTGCCTGTTGCTCCGCCGCGTCGACGGCGCCCCGGAAACCATAGAAATCAGTGATCAGTCGCTGGATCTCGCCCGGGGTCGAGATGACGAGCCGGGGCTGTCTTCGAACGTGCGCCTCGAGTGCTTCGACGAGCGCGAGATTCGTCGGGTCCGAAACGGCGACCGTCACGGTTCGCTCATCGGCTGCGATGACGAGCGCGCCGTGTCGGCGCGCGAAGGGCCTCGACAGCAGTTGCGGGGCGAGTTTGGCGTCGATCTTCAACGGGTCGAGATCGACGAAAGGGAGCCTGAGGTGCGTCGCGAGCGCTTGCATGATGCCGCGCTCTCCGAGCGGAAAGCGGTCGTCGCCGTTTTGCCCCAGGCTCATGGCCGCGATCACCTCGGCCGGGTGTACTTGGTCGCCGGGGCTCGCGGCGCGTTTGCGTGGGCCGGTGGAGCGCGCGCGGAGGAGGCGAGCGTGGACGCTCTCGCCCCTCGCCAACGCTTCCTGACCTTGCTCGTGCGTGAGGAGGCGCGCGCTCTCGAGCACCTCGCAGAGGTACGCGAGGGTCAGTGTCGCGCGCATCGTAGCGGCCGTAGCGGACATACCTGCAGCCGAGGTTACCACCGCCGAGCGGCTCGACGCCCCGTTCGCGCGGGCCTACCTTGCCCGTCATGGCGCAGGCGTCGATTGACCGCGAGCTCGGCGAGCTTGTGGATCTTGGAGACCGCATCGTGCGGATGGCGCTCGAACGCGGGGGCCCCGGCATGGTGGCCGAATGCGTGCTGCGGTCTGGTGCCGAAATGTCCGCCCGCGTCCGACGTGGAGAGCCGGAGCTGGTCGAAGAGGCCGGGACGCGTTCGGCGGGACTACGCGTCATTCAGGACAAGCGGGTGGCGACGACGTCAACGAGCGATCTGACCGAGCCGGGCATCGACCGGTTCGTCGCAGACGCCATCGAGCTCGTGGCGCTGTCGCAAGAGGACGCGTTTGCCGGGCCCGCGGACCCCCGTTGTCTCTGCGCGCCTGAAGCAGCCCCGGATCTCGATCTCTACGATGCGGCAGGCGGAGCGGTCGATGCGGCCCGCGCCATCGCAATCGCTCGCGAGGCCGAAGCCGCAGCCTTTGCGTTCGACTCTCGCATCACGAACAGCGAAGGTGCAACATTCGGGCGGACCGCGGGCGGTGCAGCCATCGTTCTGTCGAGCGGCTTTCGCGCTTTCTACAAGGGATCCTACCAGTCGCTCAACGTCGTTCCGGTCGCTGCCGACGAGGGGGGCAAGAACCGGCGCGGCTATCACTGGACGGCTCGTCGCCACCTTTCAGAGCTCGACCCGCCGCCTGAAGTCGGCCGCGAAGCTGCGCGCCGGACGCTCCGCAAGCTCGGCGCGCGCAGCGTTCCGACGTGCGAGGCGTCGGTCGTCTTCGATCCGGACGCCGCTCGCGCGATCCTCGGGATGTTGGCGGGGTGCGTGATGGGCAGCGCCATCTGGCGAAAGTCGAGTTATCTCGTCGGCCGCGAAGGAACGCGGGTCGCCAGCGACTTGGTCAATGTCGTGGACGACCCGCTCATCCCCCGCGCTCCAGGATCCCGGCCCTTCGACGGCGAGGGACTCGCCAGCCGCAGAAACGTTGTCGTCGAGCGCGGCATCCTGCGCACCTACTTGTGCGACAGCTACTCGGCGCGCAAGCTCGGGCGCGAGAGCACCGCCAGCGCGGCGCGTGGCGCCGGCGCGGCCGTTGGACCGAGCACATCCAATTTCGTTCTGTCCCCCGGAACCGATTCGAACGAGGCCATTGTGCGCGCGACGTCGCGTGGCCTTTATGTGACCGAGATGATGGGCTTTGGCTTCAATGCCGTGACGGGTGATTTCTCGAGGGGCGCTGCCGGGTTCTGGATTGAAGACGGTGAGCTTGTCTATCCGGTCAGCGAAGTCACGATTTCGCTCAACGTGGACGATTTGTGGCAAAGCATCGACGCGATCGGCAGCGATCTCGACCTGCGTACGGCCACGGCTGCGCCAACGCTGCGCGTGGCCAAGATGACGATCGCAGGCAGCACGCCGTGACTCCGGACGACATCAAGCTGCTTCGGAAAGATCTCTCTTGCACCGCCAAAGAGCTGGCGGCAGCCCTCGGCACGACGCAAGCAATCGTTCTGGCCTGGGAAAAGGCCGAGCTCTTTCCGACCAAAGCGCACGTCGATCGGATGAACGACCTCCGGGCAAAGGGGCCGGCGTCCATACCCCGAAAGGCAAAAGCCGGCCAAGGCGCCATCAAGGCCTTGGGTGACCCGCAAGTTTGGGAGCTGCTCCGCAAGATCGCCGCGCACAAGAAGCTTCGCGACGACGTGGTCAAGCTCGCCGAACGCTATCCCGACCCCGCCGCGGAGGACTGACCGGATAGTCAGCCGGACTCGCGAGTGGCGCGTGCCGAGGACGGCGTTAGGTTAGGACCATGGTTGTGCTCCTGCACCTCGCCGTTCTCGCGCTGACAATTTTGGGCCTGTCACGCTGGCTTCCGGCGGTGCGCATCAGGAGTACGGGAACCGCGGTTGTGGTTGCCGTTGTGTTTAGCGTGCTGAACTTCTTTCTCGGCTGGTTCATCCGCGCCATGCTGTTTGTTCCCGCGGTTTTCACCTTGGGGCTGCTCTTTCTCTTCGTGCCATTCATCGTCAACACAATCGTCTTGTGGCTGACGGACAAACTCCTGCCGAGTTTCGAGATCGCAGGCGTCGGCGCCCTGTGCTTGTCGGCCGCGGCGATTACGGTCGTCAATGGGATTTTCTACGCCCCGCTCATTCAGGCGGTCTGGGTCGGCCATCCGCTGGGTGGCCCCGGATCTCCAGCCTGGATCTGATCGGCGCGCCGCGTCAGCCGCCGATGGCGGTACGCCACGCCTGGGCGCGAGTCCGCCGGCTGACATTTCGCTGAGGCCGTGCTGGCGCATGGGCTGTCGCCCGTCGATCGCCAGGGCGGGCCACCGGCCGCCTGCCCGAAGGTGCGCGACACGGGCGGCTCATCGGTCGGTGTTCGGTTTGCCGAGCTCACGGGCGCTCGGCTCGTCGCGATCGGCGGCGTTCGGTTTCCGGGGGTCCGGTGGGAGTTCGTCAAGCTTGCCCTCGCTTGACTCGAGGCGATCGCGGACGCTCGTTTCCTGTAGGTCAGCGAGTTTGTCGATCCCGCCGCCCGACGATTCGTCGAGATATCTGGGCGTTGTCGGCAGGTCGCCAGTCGGGGGTCCGTCGATCCCGCCGGGGGGTTGTTCGTCGAGGTTGCGTTCGCGTCGCTCCGGCAAGTGGCCGGCAGGGGCTCGGTCAAGCTCGCCTGCGGCCCATTCGTCGGCGCTCGATTCGTCGAGGTCTCGGACGCTCCGCGCGTCGAGGTCGCTCGCCTTCGGCTCGTCGGGGTCCTCGGCCGTCCATTCATCGGGATCGCCGGCCGGCAACTCGTCGAGCTCGCCCGTCGGGGGCGCGCTTGGAATCATCGTGTCGTGGACATCGTCTTCGGTGTCCACGGCCGCGGCGTCGGTCGAGGACGCGGCGAAGTCCTCCGCCGCGTCCGACGGGTCGCTCATCGAGTCGCTGCCGCGTCCGAATTCACCGCTGCGCTCAGTTTGTCCGACCGCTGTTGTCCCGATCGGGTTTTCTAACCCCCGCCGACCCCCGCTCGCTTCTTCGCCGCGGGGCGCCGCTTCGCCCGCAAGCGGCGGGCGCCCGCCCGCTTCCGGAAGGATCTCCGCGAGTTCGGCCTCCGCAACCCGTTTCGATTCGTCCGAGAGCTCGGTGAACTCCCGCAGCGTGGGCAAGTCCTTTAGCGACTTCAGGCCGAAAAACTCGAGAAAGTGGCCCGTTGTCCCGTAAAGCAGGGGTCGCCCGGGTTCATCCTTCTTTCCGAGGATTCGCACGAGCTCGCGCTCGAGGAGAAGCTTCAGCGTTGCGCCGCTGTCGACTCCGCGAATGTCGTCAATCTCCGGTCGAGTGATGGGCTGACGGTAGGCTGCGATGGCCAGGGTCTCGACTTGTGCCCGCGTGAGCTTGACTGGCCGTTCGCTCGTCATTTCCCGGACGAACGGTGCAAACTGAACGTTCGTGCGAAAGATCCAACCGCCCGCGACTTCGTCGAGAACGATTCCGCGCTGCCGGTACGTCTCCTTGAGCTCCGAAAGGAGCATCTTCACGTGCTTGAGCGGGGCCGAAGCGCTCCTGGCGAGTTCGTTGGCGTTGAGCGGCTTGTCGCTGGCAAAGACGAGGGCCTCGAGCAAGCCTCGCAAATGCTCCCTCGACAACGCGCGCGCTTCCTCGACCTCGAGCACCGGTTCGTCGACTTCGCGGGCGAGCGGGGCCTCGCCGGGCGGTTCCGCGAGGCTCATGCGCGCGGGTTGCGGTTCGTCCTCCGGACGGGCGTCTTCTGCCCCTCTGGCTGCGTCGGCATGCGGGGCTTCGATCTCGGATCCCGTTTGCCCTGCGTCGCCGGCTGGATCGTGAAGCTCAGATCCTGACGTGACTTCTGGCGGCATCGGCGGATCGCTCGGTCGAGCGTCGAAGAGGGGCACCTGCGGCGGCCGGTCGGTCGGGGTTGGTTGCTCAGCCTGTCCCCGCGTTTTTCGATTTCGTCTCACGGCTCGCGCATCTCCCGGTCAGCGACTTCGCCGGCTTCGTCGGCAAGCTCCACGTAGAGCGGTCCGAGCGGTTCGCTTTGAAACAAGCGGGTCATCTTGAGGCGGGCCATCTCCAAAAGCGCGAGGAAGGTGATGACGAGGTCAAACTTTGTCGCCAGGCCCTCGAACATGTCCTCGAAAAGGAAGCGCTTTCGTCGGGCGAGCAAGTCTGCAAGCTCACCGATCCGGTCGGTGATGCTGATGCGATCGGCGACAATGTCGTGCGATAGCTTGACCTTGCTTCGGTCGAGCACGCGCTGAAATGCGTCGACCAGCGCGAACAGCGGCACTTCGGCGAGTGGGGGCTGACCTCGGCTCACCGCTTCCTCCACGGGCATGCCCCGCCCGAACACGTCGCGGCCCGCGACGCCCCGGGCGACGAGCTGTTCGGCCGCGTGCTTGTACTTTTGGTACTCGAGCAGCCGGCGGATAAGCGCTTCGCGCGGATCGATCTCGTCTTCGTCGATCCCCTCCTCCTCTTGGCCCGCCGGAGGCGAGGGGAGAAGCATCTTCGACTTGATGTGGACGAGTGTTGCCGCCATGACGAGGTACTCGGCCGCCAGGTCGAGGTGGATGAGCTGCATCACCGCGAGATGCTCCAAGTATTTCTCGGTGACGAACCCGACGGGGATGTCGAGGACGTTGAGCTCATGCTTTTGGCAAAGGTGAAGCAAGAGGTCGAGCGGCCCCTCGAATTGCGGGAGCTGCAGGGACCACGTGGCTGCGCCAGCGTCGAACGTTTCGCCGTCGGACACGATGAAGGGAGACACCTTATGCAAAGGGGGTGGGGGGGCGCAACGGCAGCCCGCGGGCGCCTTCGTTCGACGGCTTTCGACCTCATTGGTGGGAGAGCGCAGAAACGCAGCGGTCCTTCGCACGTGCGCGGTGGGGGGGCGCGAGGCTACCATCCACCGAGTGAACTCCGATGGCGAGCGGCTTCGAGCCGCCGAGGGATCGAAGCCGAAAGCCTGCTCGTCGTGCGGCACCCGCTACCCGGCTGACGCGCTCTTTTGCTCGCTCGACGGTGCGCCCCTCACGATGTCTCCGGGGGCCATCGCCGCGGCAGCCGCGACGGACCCGTACCTCGGGCGGGAAATCTTGGACCACATCGAGATTCGGCAGCTCGTCGGCATCGGCGCGATGGGTCGGGTTTATCGGGCGTTCCAGAAGGGTATCGACCGAGACGTGGCGGTGAAGATTCTCCACCGCGAGCTCTCGGCGAATCAGATGCTCGTCGCTCGCTTCCACCGAGAGGCCAAAGTGGCGTCCCGGCTCGCCCACCCGAACGTCGTGCACGTCCTACTCGTCGGTCAGCTACCCGATGGGGCGATGTACATCGTCATGGAGTACCTGGACGGTATGTCCTTGCAGAGCGCGATGGCTGCCGTAGGGGGAGCGATTCCGCTGCCGCGCGCGCTTCATCTCGCCCTTCAGCTTTGCGACGCCGCCGGCGAGGCGCACGCGCAGGGGGTCGTTCATCGCGACTTGAAGCCGGAGAACGTGATGCTCATCCGGCGCGCGGACGATCCGGACTTCGTCAAGGTGCTCGATTTTGGGATCGCGCGGTTGAACTGGGACGAGCCGTCGAACGCGACGGCGGCGGGGCTCATATTCGGGACGGCCCGGTACATTTCACCCGAAGGCGCCCAGGGCGATCGCGTCGGTCCGAGAGGGGACGTCTACTCGATAGCGACCATGGTGTACCAAATGCTGTCGGGCCGCACCCCCTTCGATGCCGATCAGACCGTCGCCCTTCTCGTACAGCAAATTCACGACGATCCCCCTTCCATCAAGAGCATCGAACGAGCGGCATATGTCCCGGATCCGGTCGCCGTGGCCATCATGGCGAATCTGTCGAAACGACCCGACGATCGCGCCGCCGATGGCCATGCTCTCGGGCGTGCGCTACTCGAAGCAGCGATTCAGAGTGGCTTGAGCGCGCAGGACATCTTGGCCAGGCCGGCGTTGCTTGGCGTCAGCCGCGGTGCGCACGCCAGTGTCGTGCAAATGCCCTCGGTCCAGCGCACGAAACAGCTCACGCTCGAGCCGGACGTCGCAATGCGTCTCGCGATGCCCGCTCCGGATCTTGAAGCGGGACGCGCATGGCAAACGACGGCTTTCGAAACCCCGTCTGCAGAAAGTCTCGTTGGAACGAGGGGTCCGATGTCTCACGGACCTGGCCGAGGCGAGCGGGCAAGTCCTCATCAGCCGTCCGAAGCAAGTTCCCATCCACCCTCCGAGGATGGCGCTCGCCCCCATTCGTTGGTCCCTGGCGAGTACGGTCGCATCTCCGTGCAGACGGAAGTTTCCGACCCGGCGGCCCTACCCCCGGCGGCCCAGACGGCCAAATGGACGCCGCGAGCCGACCTCCAAGCGAAGCTGAATCTCTCGCCGACGCACAACGTCGACGCGACCATGGACGAGCAGCAGGCTTTGCGCGCCCCTGCACCGCGCACGGCGTACCTCTCGAAACCCTCGCCGACATTTTCGACCCCGACGCCTCCCCCGTTCTCGACGACCGACCTCCCACGTACGCCTCCCCCGCAAAGTCGGCCGCCCTCGTCGGTCGACGCGACTTTGGCTGGCGAACGGCCGTCGCGCTTCGTGACTCGCGCGGCGTGGGTTGCACTGGTGATCGGCTGTTTCGGTATCGGCGTCATCGGGATGGCCGGGCTCGTCTGGCGGGCGGGTCTGCTCAGTCGAACGCCCGCGCGATCGGGGCTCGCACCTTCGGCGACACCGTTGGTTCTCGAACCGCTGTCGCCGCCGGCCACCGAATCGCCCGCGGTCCCGGCGAGCACCGATCTGCTTCACCCGCCATCGCCGCCGGCCACCTCGTTAGGTGAACCCCCTCTTCCGCCGCTGCTCACGCCGCGTGGCGTTGGCCCACCGGTCGGCACCGCGTCGGGAACGAACCGATTTGCGCTCGATGCTTCGAATGGTCGACCGGGCATCGGTCAGCCGGTCGATTTCGTGGCACGGGCGGTCGGGTCGGGGACGAAGGCCAAAATAGACAACGGATTCTTTCGAATCGCCGGCCCTGGGCTGACGCGCGGGACGGAAATCGCCGCACCCGACGACGGAACGGGCGCATTTCGCACGACGTTTACTTTCCTGCAGGCGGGGCGCTTCGAAGTGCGCTTCAGCGCCCGCGCCGATGGCGCTGCTGTCGCGGTTTCGCGCACCGTCGTTGTGGGCGACTCGCTGGCAGCGCCGCCGCCGGTCGAGCCGGCAATGCCCGCGCCGCCCGATAACGCTGGCAAATGGCTATGACGGCAAAGCACGCGCTCGTCGCTGCGCTCGTGACGACGAGCCGGCTCGTCAAAGCGGACGACGCGCCGGGCGGTCACATGTCGACTCTCGATCGTCCGCAAACCGTCGCCTTCGTAGAGGCGGGGATCCTTACGCTGCCGACGGCGCCCATCTCTCCCGCGTTTCGCGGCGGCCAGACGCCGCTCGGCCCAGTCGGCAAGGGCGATGCCACGTTGCTGACCGGTCTTCATTTGGCCTACCGCGCGACCCGCACCTGGTCGATTGGCGCCGTCGGGGTCTTCGCGCCCCACCCGACGAGCGACCCCAATTACACAAACAACAACCTGACGCGGGCGCACTCCCGCAGCTACCTCTTTCTCGGCGGCGAGGTGCGCTACTACCCGCTCCGGCTAAAGCGCCTGGAAGGCTGGCTGGGCGCGACGGCCGGCGGCATCGTGATTGCTGATCGATTTAGTACGAATGCGCCGCAGGTGCCGTCGTTTCTGGGGACGACGACCGTCACGGTCAGCACGGAAGGGTTCGCCGCCGGCATCCAGGCTGGAGCCGAGTATCTCATCACGGACCAATGGGTTGCGGGCATTGCCATGAGCGCAGAGCGTTGGCTCTTGCCTTCGGACAACCGGGAGCCATTTTCGCAGGAGTCGTCGTGCGATGCGCTCGGAGATTGTCCGACCGTGACCGGGAGCGTTGCCGCATTCGAGTTCGGCCTGACGCTCGGATACCAGCTCCCATTGTAAGGGGGGAATCGCCCGAGGCGGAATGGCTCGAGCTGGCCGCATTCGGTCTCCGCTTGACGCTCGGCCCGGACATCCAGGTCACACGCGAGGCGCAATCGCGTGGGCCGGATTGCGTTGCCGCCGATTGGCGTGGCCAAAGGCCAGCCCGCGCCGCTCAAGGTACGGCCGCCACGGCCTTCGCGAGGAAGGTTGCGATGCGATCGACGACCAGGCCGAACACGGCAAGGCTGCAGAGCGCTCGGACGGGAGCGATGAGCGCATGCACGTGCGCGGGGGACGCGGCGCGCGCCATGAGCGCCGCGGCAGCCTCGAGGACGACCGATGCGGCAACGAGGGGTGCTCCGAGCGAAAGCGCCAGAGTAATGCCGCTGACGAGGTCGGTCGCGACGCCGAGCGCAGGGTGTGACTCGACGGGGCGAAGAGCGAGGGCGGTTGCGATGCGAGCCGGCCCGCCGGTCGCGAGAAAGAGCGCGCAGCCAAGAAGCGAAAAGGGGATGCCGAGCGCGCTCGTCTGCCCTTCCACGGTGGGAACGGTCGTAGTACCGGGCGACCCTCGCAGGCTGTCCGCCAGGGCGCCGGCCGTCGTCGCCGCCCACAAAGGAACTGCGGCTGCGACGGCCAGGGGCAGGCCCCGTACGGCCTCGCCGAGCGCCAGGAGAGCCCACGGTTCCGACGCGTTGACGACTTCGGGCCGGAGCGCGGGAAAGACGGTACCGGCCAGCGCGAGGCCCATGATGGCACGTGTCGGCGCCGGGATCGCGCGGAGGCCGAACGCCGGCACGATCATGACGGCGGGCATCGCCCGCGCCCAGGCGAGACCGAGTGCCCCCATGTCGACACCCGAACGCGAGAGCGCCGCCGCCAACGCACCGGCCGTGGACGGCGTCATCGAAGTCGACTCGAGCGCCGACTAGGTTGGCCGACCGAGAATGTCCAGCCTTTCGGCCCGATCGCAAGCACGGCGACACAGAATGCGGGCATGAGCGAAACTCGTTGCGTCGAGGTCCCGGTGCACGGGCGTCCGGGTAGAACGAATGTCCGTGGAGAGCGGTTCACGGGCGAACTCACGGGGCGAGTTCGTGGTTTGGAAGATATGTTTCCGTGCCCCGGGCAGGACTGCGGAGAAGCCTCAGACGACGGCGTGCCCGAGCTTTTTTTTCCCATCCTGAAAGAGGACCTCGATCCGGGTTGGCTCGACACCGAGAACGAGGCCCTTTCCGAATTTCGGATGTCGAATGAGGTCGCCCTTGACGTACCGCGAGGAGAGGGCGAACGGAACGAACGAGTTGTCCGGCTTCGCGTCGACTTCAGCCCACGTTGGTTCGGGATCCGCGGGCTTTGCCCATGCGGGCGACTCATCGTCGTCGCCGGAGGAGCGGCTCGAACCGGAGTTGCGCTGTTTGCTGCGTTTCATGGACATGGCAACCCGCCCTGTAGCGCAGATCGGCACCGGTGTGGAGAAGCGTGTCGTCCGGGCCTAGCATCTGCGCGATATGTTCGCCGCGGCCGTAAGCGTGTACCGAGTGACGCGCAAAAAGCACGATCAGCTGTTCAACACGTTTGTCATGCGTCCCGTCGCAGCAGTGGCGGTCGCTGGCCTCGCGGGTACTTCCGTCACCCCGAACCAGGTGACGCTTGCGAACTTCGCAGTCTTCTTGGTTGCGGCGGCCCTCTTGGTGTTGTGGCCGTCGTGGGCCGGCGGTGTCGCTGCGGCGTTCGTGCTCGAGGTCAGCTACTGCCTTGACTGCGCGGACGGGATGCTCGCGCGCTACAAGGGGCTTGCGTCGAAGACAGGGCATCTTCTCGATTTCTTCACCGACGAAATCAAGGCGATCTTGCTCGTGGCGTCTCTTTCGGTGCGGGCTTGGAGGGTCGGAGGGCTCGGCGTCTTCCTGCAGCCGTGGGAGCGAAGCGATCCGCGCTTTTTGCTGGGCGGAATCGCTGGCGCAGTCGTCGTCTCATCGGCCATCTCCCTGACGAATTTCGTTCGACGGCCTGAGCTTTCGGGGAGAGAGACGACCGTCGAGGCGTTTTACGAAACGTCCGAGGCCGCTCCGACGACATGGAGTCGGCGTCGGGCGTCCTGGTGGGTAACGACGTTCTTACGCTGGGTAAATCACTACCCGAGCCATATCTGGCTATGGGCCCTCGTCGGGCGGATGGAGGTCTATCTTTGGGTATATGTGGTCCTGAACGCCCTCTACCTGGCTCGCGGCTGGGTCGGTTTGGCGCTTCGCTTTGGCCGAGGCTGATCGCTCGCCTCGGGGGAGGTTGCCCGTTACCCCACCGAAAGCAGTTCCACCTCGAAGACGAGGGTCGCATGGGCCGGAATGACCGGCGGAAAGCCTCGCGCGCCATAGCCGAGCTGCGGCGGGATGGTCAGCCGCCGAAGCTCCCCGACACGCATTCCGACGACGCCTTGGTCCCAGCCCTGAATGACTTCGCCACGGCTCAGCGTGAAGCGGAAACCTTGGCCCCGGTCACGTGAGCTGTCGAACTTCTTTCCGTCGGTGAGGGTGCCGACGTAATGGACCGATACGCGGTCCCCCGCCTTCGCCTCGGGCCCCTGGCCCACGCGTAGTGTCTCCGCCAGAAGATCGCTCATGGTCATGCCTTTCGCTTGCCTTTTAGCTTAGTTGGGAACGCTGCGTCACGCGTGCAGCACCGCCAGAAACCCCTCTCCATAGGTGTCTGCACGCGCCGGCCCCATACCGAAAACGGCCAGCAGCTCGGCGCGCGTCGTCGGCGGCCGATGAGCCATTTCCAGCAGTGTTCGATCGAGCGCCACGAAGTAGGGGGGGATTCCGCGGGTGCGGGCCACCTCCGCCCGATGTGCGCGCAAACGCTCGTAGCGTTGGCGGGCCACAACGTCGAGACCTTCGATCCCGCCGTGAGGCGCCGCGGAGCGGTTGCTCTCGACCCGCGGCCGCCGTCCTTTGCTCGGCCGATTCTCCGCGCTGCGGTGAACGGGAAGCGAAAATCGGATGTCGCCTTTCGACCGCATGACCTCGACGCCTTCTGGTGTGAGCAGCGGAACGGGGTGGTCGGTCGGTGTGAGATCGATCCATCCGGCGGTAAGCAGCCCGCGGATCAAATCCAGGACCCAAGATGGGTCTTTTCCGCGCAGCAGGCCGAACGTCGAAAGGTCGGTGAACCCGAAGCGCCGGGTGCGCTCGTCGTCCACGCCGCGGAGCATCTCGGCCACGGCGGCGATGCCGGCCCGCCCGCGCGCGCGCGCGACCGCCGAGAGAGCCATCCGAACGGTCGTTGCCGTCTGTTCACCATCGACGTTCGCCGAGGGCCCCTCGGGCGTTGCGCACACGTCACAGTGCCCGCAGCCTCCGAGGAGCTCGTGCTCGTCGCCGAAATAGCGAAGGATGAAATCGTGGCGGCAGGTTCGCGCATCGACATAGCGTAGAAGTTCGCGAAAGAGAGACCAGCCCCTGGCGGTCGTCTCCGGCGCCGCCGGCGAGCCGTCGGCGCTCGTCGTCACGAGTCGTCGGCGCAGACCGATATCGGCTCCCGAACACAAAAGAAGGCCCCACGCCTCCGCCCCATCCCGGCCGGCGCGGCCGACCTCCTGGTAATACGCCTCGATCGAAGCCGGGGGTTGCACGTGAACGACAGCGCGGATGTCCGGTCGGTCGATGCCCATTCCGAATGCATTGGTCGCGACGACCAGATCGAGCGATCGATCGGCGAACCGCGAGGCGACTCGGGAGCGTTCCTCGGCCGCCATTCCAGCATGGTACGCGGCGGCGTTCCATCCACGGGCTGCGAGGAGGTCCGCCCACTGCTCGGTTTGGCGGCGCGTGGCTGCGTACACGATCGCGGCGCCGTTGGGGGACTTGGGGCTTCCCGCAGCGGAGGCGAGCGCCTCGACGGCGTGTTCTCTGGCCTGCCGGGGGCCTTCGACGCTCCGGGCCGAAAGGTGGAGGTTCGGGCGCGCAAAGCCTCGGAGAACCTCGTGGCAGTCGGCTCCGAGCTGGAGCTGCTCGCGGATTTCATCGCGTACTTCGCGTGTTGCCGTCGCCGTGCATGCCAAAACCCGGGGGGGGCGCAGTCGGCGGAGCAGGCTGCCGATTCGCCTGTAGTCTGGCCTGAAGTCGTGACCCCACTGAGCGATGCAGTGGGCTTCGTCGACCGCGACGAGCTGAACGTCGCTGCGGGCAACCGCATCGACGAACGACTCGGACGCGAGCCGCTCGGGCGCCGCATAGACGAGCTTGTAGAGCCCTCGCCGCATGGCGGCCTCGCGCTCGCGGCGCCGTTCGGGCTCGAGCGTAGAGGCCAAGAAGGTCGCCGGAATCCCGCGGGCCTCGAGAGCACGCACCTGATCCTCCATCAGCGCGACGAGCGGTGACAGAACGAGGGTGGTGCCGTGCAGGACCGTCGCCGGAACTTGGTAAGTCAACGATTTTCCGCCACCCGTGGGCGCGACGACCAGCACGCGACCGCTCCCGTGGAGCAGGGCGTCGATGGCTTCTCGCTGCCAGGGCCGGAAAGCTTGGAGACCGAAGCGGTCTCGCAAAATTTCGGAGAGCGGATCTCCAGGAACCGGGGTCATGCTGCGGGGCCGAGTCGGGCTCGGACCATAGATCGTCGTCGGCATCTTTTCGATCCCTGTCGTTCGAACCCGCCTGCCGGTTGCGGCACGGCACGACCGCCCCGACGTTTCGCGCCTTCGCCGCTCGACCCAAGAACGCGCTCCCGTGCGGCTTTTCGGACCGGCGTCCGCCCCGGTATTCCATGATTGGCGACGCCGCTCTAGGATAG
>JBEKFX010000088.1:0-24798 GCA_050013115.1 Polyangiaceae bacterium | reverse complement strand
CTTCGACGGCGCGCCCGAAGGACCCCGGCGTCAACGAGAGCTGCATCAGAGCTTGCTAGAGCGGGAGCCCGTATTTTCGCAGCTTTTCATAGAGCGTCGAAACGGCGATCCCCAGCAGCCGCGCGGCTTCGATTTTGGTGCCTTTGACTTGCGCGAGCGTTTGCCGAATGGCTGCCCGCTCGATTCGATCCAGCGACTGACCACCGAGCGGCAGTTCTTCGATCCACCCTGAATCCCGTTTTGTGGCCTCGAGCAGCCGCAAATGCCCGGGTTCGAGCGCCGTCGCTCCGGGATCGACGAACGCGACCGCGCAGGCGATGGCGTTCTTCAGCTCTCGCACGTTGCCCGGCCAAGCGTGCGCTCGGAGGACCGCGAGCGCCGCACTCGAGACGTGAAGCTCGGGCCTCCCGAGATCCGCGAGAAGTCCTACGACGACCTCGGGCAGATCCTCGAGCCGTCTGCGCAGGGGAGGCACCTGCACGACGGCGACGGCGAGCCGAAAGAAAAGGTCCTCGCGGAAACGACCCGCGCTGACGTCGGCTCGCAGGTCGCGATTGGTCGCCGCGATGATGCGGACGTCGATGCGACGGTCTGTCCGGCCACCGACCCGTCGAACTTTGCGGCTCTCCAGCGCGCGCAGGAGACGCGATTGGAGATCGAGCGGGAGCTCGGCAATTTCGTCCAGGAAAAGCGTTCCTCCGTGGGCGCGCTCGAACGCCCCTGGGTGGCTCGAAACGGCCCCGGTGAAGGCGCCCCGCTCGTGTCCGAGCAGCTCGCTCTCGGCGAGATTGGCGGCGACGGCGCCGCAGTCGAAGACGACGAGCGGGCCGGCTGCCCGCAGGCTCCGCTCGTGAATGGCGTGCGCCAGCACATCCTTGCCCGAGCCCGTTTCGCCGATGAGCGTAACGTTCACTTCCGTGCCCGCGAACCGCTCCAGGACATCGAACACGTCGTGCATGTCGGCCGATCGCGCCAAGACCCGCCCGAACTGACGCACATCCCCTCGGGGCGGAACGGGCCCGGGGTCTCTCTGCCCAGGCGGCGACAAACCCGCGCTCTCGCTCTCGACGGCGTCGACACGTGGCACGGGTCGATGGCGTGGGCGAGGATGGCGGCTGCGATTGACTTTACGCGTAATGCTCCGTTCATACCGAACGAACGAACTGTCCACAGCCACGACTCCGAAACATTACGACGACTCATCGGATGGCCTTGGAGGGCCAATCCGTGCGACATGCCTCCGCGATCTGCGTCGGGGGCAAGGTTCGCCGGCCTGCGTGGTCACGCTGGTCTTTTGCGAGGGCCGCCGAACTTACACGCCCCGGCTTAGGCGAGCACCGGAACGCCGAACTCTGCGTAGCACCGGTATCCCCAGCCCCAAGACGAGAGCGGCGGGCGGCCAGCCGGGGGGGCCATTGCGCGCCGTCATCGCACATCCGTATTCGGGTACGGGGTCATTGCTCAGTGCAGTCGGATCGTCATTCGGGTTGATGCCGTCGACGAGATCCATGATGGCCCGCGGGTCGGTTTGCGCGAGCTTGTCGAGCGCCGGCCCCACGGTCGCGGGTTCGGCGCCGACCGCGCCATTTTCTTTCATCAGCAAGCCAAACGCGTTGTTCGTTCCGAGGCCCCCGGACTCGGTCCGGTGGCAGAGCAAACAGCCGTCCGGCGGAGCGATCTTTTCGACGGGCACCATGAGACCCAAGTGGGCGTCGACGACACTGGGAAACGTCGCCGATGCCTGCGCCGCCGCGCCCCACAGGACCGCGGCAAGCAGCGCCGGAAGGGCGGTCTGCGAGCGCATCAACGTCAGGGCGAGGGTTGGCCGCGGCCGCTTCATAAGTACCCGTGAAATTGCAGGAGCCAGGTCGTGGAATTCGCATAGCTCGCCGGAGAGCTCGCCGTCGCGGGCACACCCACAGACTGAAAGATGGTATCGAGGCGCACATCGAGGTGCGGGAAAAAAAACCACACGCCCGAAAACCAAGCGTCGGCCGAGACCGGCTCGCCGCTCTGGCCGCTGTTCATCAGTTCGCCCGTGAGCATCGCGTGAAAGCCCTGCGTCGGCTCGACATCGGCCTGGATGAAAGCCGCGTATCCGCCGCGGTGACCATTCCACGTGAGCGACTGGTAAACGGAATCCGCTTCGGCAAGGAGCACGAGCGCCTGCCACGGCGCATACCGCACGAATGGCCCGTTCGAGTACCGGTAGTCGGTGACGCCATACTCGATGTCGCGTGTCGCCCGCGTGAACATGCTGCTGAGGCCAACGGCCAACGTCGTCATCGGGGCATATTCGAAATAGCCGGCATACCCCCGTTCTCGAAAGGCATCCGGATGCACCTGGAAATTGCCTGCGATGCCCATCAGCTCACCACGGAAATTCTCTTTATTGACAGCGATCGCCACTCCCTCCTGCTGCGTGTCGTTGATGTCCGTTCGGGTCAGCGCGCGGGCCCAAAGCGTGTGCTCAATCATCCGGATGCCGAACGGAACCGTGATCCGCCCCCCTCGGAGCAGCCACGAGCCGTCTTCGTCGAGCTCGGCGCCAATCCAGTGCTCGCGCGAAATGACGTTGTCGCTCGCATTGTCCGTGAGAGACGCTGCGAGGGCGCCGGTCGGCGCATACCCAAGGCTCCCGAGAGCACGGAAGCGACCGATCTTGACGTCGGCGTATGCGTCGGCCTGCATGGTGATGAACTGCTGCACGAGCGGAGCCCCTTCGGCTTGAACGCTGAGCAGCGCTTCGCGAAAATCCGCGCCGACGCGCAGCTCGGATGGAGGTAGCCACTCGCCCCAAAGAAACCCCGCCGTTTTGGGCGCCTCTTCGGAGGTATCGCCGTAGCGGCTCGTCATCAAGAGGACCCCCTGCGCCCTGCCGTACTCGGTCAGAGCTCCCGCTCCACCCGAGGGGTCGGTATGGCACGGCTGGCAGCCCGTATAGCCGTGGCGAATCATCCATGGGTATGCCGCAGCAGGGGTCGCGAACAGCATCGACGCCAAGGCCGCCGCCGCGGCAAGCACCCAGGGGTAGGCCTGTCGCGTGTTCATCGCAGGTCTGGATCGACTCGTTCGGGGCACGCGCGTCGCCGCTGGCGCAGCTTTGGAAAGGAGCGGGCGCGGCGTCTCAGCTTCCCGCGACCCGGAAGCTGGCGTTGACGTCGATGTCTGGTTTTACAGTCACCCCGAGATACGATGGCACGATAATGCCGAAATCATTCATGTTAATCCGAAACCGACCTTGAGTGGGGAACGTCGCGCCGTCGCCCTTTGCGCTGTAGTGCACCGTTACGGCGCGGGTTTGGCCGTGCAGCGTGAGCTGCCCCGGAACGTCGGCATCGATCTGAGCGCCGACGCCGGGCAATTTCAGGGCGCTCCGCGCCACCGACAGGACGGTCGTCGGGAACTTCCCGACCTCCAGGTATTTCTCCCTCATGTGATGATCGCGAAGCTCGATGCCGGTCGTGAGCTTCGCCAGGCCGACGGTGATGAGTACGTTGCCGTTCGTTTCGGAAATCGTGAGATCCGGCGTCGTCCCCTCGATCTTGAAGCCAGCGGGTCCCGCAGCATCAAATGCGACGCGGGACTCGCTTGCGCCCGTGATCTCGGCGCGGAGAGCGGTGGTGACGAAGGCCGCGCTCAGGACGCTGAACGAAGTGGCGGCCATCCAAAGGCGCGGACGTCGGCGCATTGCAGCTTACCTCCGGGCTTCGCGGCCCCAGCGGGTCGCTCAGCGCCTGTCAGATACTGGCCCCCCGTGTCCCACGGCAAGAGACTTTTCTGTGACGAAAGCGATCCCAAGGGATTGCGACATTTGTCCTTCGGGGAGGTGGCAGACAGGCAAAAATGTGCCCGGCCATGCCGACCGCAGCCGTCTGCGTGCTACGCTGGGGATTGGCGCCAACTTGTTTCGTATCGGTATGGCTCTCCTTCGGTTTCTTTTAATCGCCGCCATCGTCGCTTTGGCGGCTCCGGAGGCACGTGCCTTTTGCCGTGCGATATCGCAAGACATTCCCCCAAGTTACAACCCGGCGGTTTCCGGCTGCTTTATGGGCAGCGGTGGCCCCGCGTACCCCCTTTACTGGGCGAATCTCTGCGTGAGCTACAGCCTGCAAAAGAACGCGAGCGTACAGATCCCTCTCGAGACGGCGAGGGGAGTTGCCCAGCAGGCGTTTGCGGCGTGGAACCAGGTACCCTGCGGGGACGGCGGAACGGCATCCATCACGGCGTCCGAGATGGAGCCGCCCGATGCGGACGGCGTCGACTGCGACGAGGTCCAGTATAATAAGTGGGGCCCGAACCAACACGTCATCGTCTTCCGGGACGATGGCTGGCCCGATCAGGGCGATTCGGTCAACACCCTCGGATTGACGACGATGACGTTTGATATCACGGACGGCGAGATTTTCGATGCCGATACGGAGATCAATTCTTCGGACGGCGTTGAGCTCGTGGCAGGGCCACCGGCCCCCGCAGGAACCTACGACCTCCTCACGATCTTGACGCACGAGGCAGGGCACTTTCTCGGGCTTGCGCACTCGGCCGACGAGACCGCCATGATGTACGCGTTCTACCAGAACGGCGGGGCGTCCACCTTGCAGCCCGATGATATCGAGGGCATCTGCTCCATCGACTCGCCCGACGGAATGCGGTCGACCTTCTCCGGCGCCATCCAAGGCTCCGCGTGCTGCCCCATTCCGCGGCATGGGTTTACGAGCGAGTGCGCCCCCGAGGACGACGCCGGCAACGTGATCGAAGCGCTTGCCGCGAGCCCGGTGCCCGTCCCGACGTGCTCGACCGATTCGACAGACGAACAATCCTCGAAGAGCGGCTGTTCGGCGTCCCCGGCGCGGCCGACGGCTTCCGGCATGGGCGCGTTCGGTTTCCTGATGACCCTGGGTCTTCTCGCGAGGCGTCGACGAGGTGGTCTCCCCACTCCCCGCCGAATGCATCGGCGGACCGGGGCCGCCACATGGCTGGGGTTTCCCGTGCTGGCCGTTCTCCTCGCGCTGCTGGTCCGCGCCGACGAGGCCAGGGCAAGCGTCGCCATTGCCGTGTCGTTCGAGGACTTGTTGAGTCGTTCCGAAGGCGCCGCGGTCGTCGTCCCCATCGAGGCACGCACCGCGTGGGAGGGGGGCCGCATCTACACGCGCACTCGGCTCCGCGTGGATAACCCGATTGCGGGCCATTTGCCGGGTGAAGCCTGGGTGCGCACGCGCGGTGGCGTCGTCGGAACCGAGGGCCAAATCGTCGAAGGAGAGGCTTCGTTTCAGGTGGGCGAGGCGACGCTCGTATTTTTGCGATCCAGGCTCGACCCGGTTTCGCACGCGGCGACCGGCGACTACGTCGTGGTCGAGCGGGCGCAAGGGCAGTTCGGTCTCGTGGCGGGTGCTGACCAGAAGCTGCGCCTCGCCCAAGGCCATGTCGGCCTCGTCCTCCCGCCGTCGGTATCTCGCGCCGCCGCCCCTGGGGCGCAGGGGCGTGGGCCGGCGCCGCGGCTGGCGCACGAGACCCTCATCGGCCTTTCTGTCGAGCAAGCCGTCGGACAGATTGTCGCCGCATGGCCCGCGCTACACGGCGGCTGAACGGCGCGACGGCTACGGTCCGTCGCGGCGGTGGGGTGGAGACGGGCGCGTCCGAAGGGTCGCGCCCGTCGGGCATGAAGCCGCCCTCGATGTCCTGAGCGGATCAGGCTCGAACATTCAGGGAGACGGCGGCCGGGCCGCCACGGGGGCCGGTGCGCAAGGGGGCGCTGGAGGCGGCGGGGGCGCGGGCGGCTGCGTCGCAAACGCGTAGATGAGGCTCAGCGTCGTCGACGTGTCGGTCTGTGCCTTGCCGGGCAGCGGTCGGCTGTCCCAACGCGCGCTGAACCCCGCACCGAGCGAGAGACCGCCTCCCATGTCCGCCGCAACCAGGGCGTCGTAATTGAGGCGTGAATCGTAGTCCAGGTTCGCGAGCGTCGATTTGACGAAGCCTTGCAGAAACTCAGCTCCGGTCGTGAAGGTCACGTGCTTGTTGAAGGAGTGCTTGAAGCCGAGGAAAGCTCGCGCCGAGTGATCGGCCACTTTGCGGTAGAGGCCCATGTCGTAGCTTGCCGAGTCGAGCCGCCAGTCGAACTGATAGTCGTAGCCGAGCTCTCCCCAAAGAGACGTCTCCGGCGTCTTAAAGAAAACGCCCTTGATCCCAGGGTCCAAATTGAGGCGAAAGACGAGGCCCTGAAATCGATCGTTTCGGCCGGTCACCATGAAGAAACCTGCAAACGAATCGCTGAAATAGCGGTCGTATCGAATGCGGCCCTGCACGTTTTGGGTCGTGACGTATTCGTGCCCCTGCTCGGGGTTCGACGGAGGTGCGGACTGGCCGTAGTTGCCGAGGAGGGACGCTCCGAACGCGTCGGCCCCCCGCCTCGTGTCGAACTTGCCGTTCACAGTTGCGGCAAGCATGTTCGAGTTGCCGGTCGTGGCCTGGCCGCCGGCCGAGATGGTTGCGTTGGTCGTGACGGCTGGCGCGGTCCAGGTCGGGACGTCTTCGGTCGCCTTCGGGGCCGTGACGAGGGCCGTTGCATCGGCGGGGGGCGCACCGAGCGCGGAATTGTCCGCGCGGGCCGAGGTGGTCAGGAGGAGCCATCCGCACGGGAGGATAAATCGGCAAGCGACGACTAAGGGGTGAATGCTTCGCATGAGGCCGCATGCGAGCACGTGCGGCCATCAACCTCAAGAACAGACAATGGCCGACCTGGCGCGCCGAGACGACGGGGCTCCGAGTCTCTCTCGAGACCCAGCAAAGAAAATTCTCCGGCGCAGGCCGCCAGCGGCGGCCGTGGGGGAGTTGGCGACCGGCGGCCACCGAGCTTGCGGGCCGCGAAACTCCTGCTTCGTGCTCGAGGAGAGCGGTAGGCTGAGCGAGGATGCGCGTTTCCGCGACGATGGCCTTCGTGGCGGGCATGGCGGTCGTTCGGCCGACGGCTGCGAGTCCGTCTGCGAGGCTCGTCTATGCCCGCTCTCGTGAGGCCGCGGCCTGCCCCGACGAAAATGCTCTTCGCAAGGCGGTGGCCGCCCGGTTCGGGTACGACCCGTTTTTCCCGTGGGCCAAACAGGCCGTCATCGTGCAGGTCTGGCGTGAGATCAATCGGTATTCCGCGCGGGTACAGGTGATCGACGAAGAGGGCCTCAGTCGAGGTACCCGGGAGCTGACATCGGAGGATTCGGATTGTTCGGAGCTCTTCGACGCCACCGCCCTCACGATCAGCATCGCGCTCGACGCATCGTTGGCACCGTCGCCCAATCCTCCTGCTCTTCCTCCTCCGCAGCCCGAACCGGCCGCTCCGACTGTCGAGATCGAACCTGCGCCGCCGTGGCCGGCTCCGGTCGACCTGCCGCCGCCCTCAAGCAGGCAAGCGAACCAACGGTTTGACGTTGGGACGGACGTTCTCGTCACGACGGGGTTGGCCCCCGGTCCGGCCCCAGGGTTTGGGGGCTTCGTCTCGGTTCGTTGGGCGTCGGTTCGCTCGGTGACCCTGTCGGTCGAGATGGGCCTTCACGGGGACCTGTCTTTGCCTGTGGCCGTTTCGGGCGTGGGCAGCGTCGAGTCGACTCGGTTGGCGCTGTCCATCGCTCCGTGCGCACATCTACGTTTCGCCTTCGCTTGTCCGATCGTCGAAGCGGGCCTCGTCCAGGCCTCGAGCCTCGGGCTCGTGCACAACGGCTCCGGCGGAGCACCCTTCGTCGTTGCCGGTGGGCGGCTCGGGGCCGAAGTGCCGGTCAGTCGAACGTTCTACGTGCGAATTTTCGTCGATGGGCTTGCGGACCTCGATCGCCCGAGGTTCGAACTCGACGGACAGCCAAACCCGTGGACTGCGCCACCGATCGCCGCGGAAGCGGGCGTCGGCCTCGCTGTGATTTTTCAATGACGGATCGTACGCGGAGTCCCCAATTGTATGGTGTGGCTTCGCGCGCGTCGGTTCTCGGACCTGATCTGGCGGCCATTTTCGATGAGCATTTCGACTACGTATGGCGAACCCTTCAGCGGCTGGGAGTCCGCGATGCCGATCTCGAGGACCTTTCTCACGAAGTTTTTCTCAAAGTGAATGCGCGATTGAAAGACTACGATCCCAAGCGACCCCTGAGACCTTGGCTTTTCGGCTTTGCCCATCGCGTCGCGGCGGATCACCGTCGTCTCGCCCGCCATCGCGTAGAGGTCCTCGGCGTTGCGATGGAACCGACCGACCCGGGTCGGCCGGCGGACGAAGGCCTGCAGGACGACGAAGAGCGCGCCCTCGTCATCGATGCGCTAAGTCGCATTGATTTCGATCGCCGCGCCGTTCTGTTGCTGCACGACGCCGAAGACGTTGCCGTTCCGGCCATCGCGGAAGAGCTGGGCATTCCGCTCAACACCGCATATTCCCGACTTCGGAAGGCACGCGAAGAATTTGCAAGCGCCGTGAAGATGCTTCGCAGAAGGAGGCGAGCGTCGTGAATGAAATCGAACCGCCGAAGGACTTCCGGTTGCGCCGCGTGCTGCGGACGGAAGACCCTGCGCCGAGCGACGCTCGCCTGCGCGTCCGCGCCCGGCTCGAGGCAGCTGTCGCTGCAATGAGCGGGGCACCCACCGAACCCGGCGCGAGGGCAACCCCCTCGGGCTGGGGCGGGCGAGGGACGCTCGCGCTGACCGCGTTCCTTCTGGGCGGCGCGAGCGGGGCGGGACTCCTCTCCGCACTCGCCGGCCGCGCCGACCAACGAGCCGTCCCAGTCGAGCGCCCCGCATTGCGCGCCGCGATCGCCGAAACGCAGATGCCTCGTCCGCCGGACCCCTCGAAGTCCGTCGGGACCATTGAACCGGGTCCACCCCGTGCACCGCCGTCGGGACCTCCTCAGGGATCCGATGTCTCCGTTCGATCGGTCTCGCCGCGTCCCTCCAAGCTTTCGGCCGAGCGCAGGCTTCTCGACGAGGCGCGCGCCTCTCTCGTTCAGGGCAGCGCGGCCCACGCGATCGACGTGCTCGAGCAGCACCGCGCGCACTTTCCTCAGGGGATCCTGGCCGAGGAGCGCGACGCGATGGAGGTCGAAGCGCTCGTCGGTGCCGGCCGGTACGTCGAAGCTCGCAATCGAGCCCTCGAATTTCGGGCGCGGGCGCCGAGCAGTATCTTCCGGGCGACCGTCGACTCCGCTGTGGCTTCGATTCCCTGAGCTCGCTCGATGGTTCGTCGAGGAGATGGCCATGGGCTCACTGTGCGCGATGGCCTGCTCGTCCTGCGCCGAAGCCACGCTGGGTGGTTGCTCGCCTCGTTGGTGGCCTCTTGCACCGATACGCTGAATTTGGGAAATGATGGCCCACCGACCCTGGATGTGCCCAATGCCGTCGTCGTCGGAATAGACGGCACGTCCGTGCAGGTTACGGCCCGGGTGGCCGTGGCGCCCGGTGAGCGCGCCAGCGTAGAGGTGACGGTTCCGCCAGGCTCCGGGATCTCGGTCGCGACCTTCCCCCAGCCGGTGCCGCCGCTCGGAGTAAACCCGCAGTCCTGGTCCTGGTCGTTCGTGGCCGACGCGAGCGCGTCGCTCGGGCAACCCGTGCAGGCGATCGTGACCGCTTCGGTCGGAGCCGGTGAGGCCCACCAGACGCAAAAACGAATCGACATCGACGCAGCCGTCGTGGCGACGATTCTTCCTGTCGTCGACGCGACCCAAGGCGTCGGCGGGCAACTCCAGGAGTACATGTCGACGGCATTTCAGCCGGCCGACTGGCAGTACGCGTTTTTCGACCAGAATCCGGCGGCGAGTCGGCTCGGTCTCGCGGAGCTTGGCGCCCAGCACATTTTGATCCAACTCATCGACGGAGGGGCTGCGCCGTGGGTCGCCGATTCGAAGCCTCCCGCGATCACGGATTGGAACTTCGACAAACTGAACGCCATCGTCTACCCGGTCGTCGAATCGGGCGACGGGCAGCCAGAGCTTCAGATCGCCGACGTGATCGGAAACATCGCAGCAATGACCAATAGCGACGGGACGATCAACGCAGACGGACTCCTTACGTACTGCGTCAACCTCGTCAAATATTACAATACTCCGGAAGGCTTCAACTGGGGCCCTTACGTGTTTCGATCCGACGGGAAGCATCGCATCCCCTGGTGGGGCTTCTTTGGCGATTTCAACGCCCATGCAAAAAACCACCTGGCGATGTCGGTTGGGCAGTACGCTGAGCTTTACAATTACATCGTCCCCCAGATGTTGGCGGTCGATCCCGGGATCAAGATCTCGGCCTTCGAATTCAGTGTATTCGCGGGCGACACCACCGGCGATCCGACCCTGGCGATCGGGCCCTTTCTCGCTGACGTCGACGGCGGCGCACCGAACGTGGTTTCGCTCCACTTTTTCGGCACGAACACGAGAGCCGCCTTGGATTCGGAGGTCTTTCAGGCCGTTCCAACCTTCACGGGTCAGCTGCGCGATGTCGTCAACGTCGCGGCCGACATTCCGGTGAGAGTGACGGAGAACAACGTCAATTCGGATACGCCGGGGGACCCCGAAGGGTTCGTCAACGACGAGAGAGGTACCAGCGCTTTCTTTGCAGCCTGGCGCTCGTACGTTTTTGCCGAACTGGGCAAAGTGGGGAATACCGCTCTTTACCACTGGGAGCACACCGCCGGTCGATGCGCGGAGCCGAGCTCCTATTGTACGGTCGTCTCGCCTCCCGCGTTCGAGACGAGGACGACCGGTGCCGCGCAGCCGCTTGGCACCGACCTGCAAAACGCCGAGGTGGATTATACGACGGGCGAAAAATTCATCAGTTATTGGGTAGACCAGTGGCTCGGCCGGATGTTTCCGTCGCCGCCTTCGCTGCCGGGTCCCAAAATCCTTCAGCAGGCGATCCCATGGGGTTCGCAGACTACCCTGATTTCGGCAAGCCTTCTCACGACCAACGCCGGTGTCGATGTCCTCGCCACGCAAAACGAAGACGGCTCGGTCGTCGTCATGGTCACGGACCTCGCGCCGGAGAACGAGATGGTACGGGACGGAGTGGGCTCGCCGCGGACCACGACCGTCGACATCGACCAGCTCCTGCTTTCGTCCGTCGGTCCGTTCGCGTCCGCTTTCGTCGTGACCATCGACAGGAACACGGACCTCGCGGTCGGTCCGACCCCGATGGGCGTTCCGGTCGCGACGCGAATTCCCGTCGTGCTTGGGGGTTACGGTGTCGCGTTTCTCGTACTCGAAAAGGCTATTGCGGAAGACGCGAGCACCTCCCGCAGGCGCTGACGCGGTCCGCGTCCGAAGGCGGGCCGTTTCCAGTTGGTTTCGGTCATGTGGCCCGGCGCCCGCGTCAGCAGCCCTACCCGCCTTTGCCGCGCGGCCATCGGCGACTTGTCAGCAGCCCTACCCGCCTTTGCCGCGCGGCCATCGGCGACTTGAAGGAGGGCGGAGGACGTGCACGATCGGCCCTTCCGGGTTATCGTGCCTCGCCATCCCAGCCGTTTCGCCACTGCATTCCCAGCCATACCCCCCCACCACGAGGACGCGACTCTCATGGCCAAACTGAAGCTCAAGCCGGGCGTCATCACCGGCTCCGCTCTGAAAGAAACGTTCGAGTACATGAAGAGCGTCGGCTGTGCCGTTCCAGCCGTGAACGTCATCGGGTCGCACTCCACGATCGCTGCACTGCAGGCCGCTCGCGAAGCGCAGGCGCCGATCATCATCCAGTTTTCGAACAGCGGTGCGCATTTCTTTGCCGGCAAGTTCCTCGACAACAAGAATGAGAAAGCGGCCGTTGCCGGCGCCGTTGCAGGCGCGCACTTCGTGCGAAACGTTGCCACGGCCTATGGCGTGCCGGTCATCGTCCACACCGACCACGCGGCCAAGAAGCTGCTTCCATGGGTCGAGGGCATGCTGGAGCACGGCGAGAAGTATTACGAGAAGCACGGCGAGCCCCTCTTTTCATCGCACATGCTCGACCTTTCCGAGGAGCCACTCCACGAAAATCTGGAAATCTCGAGTCGTATCTTGAGACGCATGTCGGCGATCAAGATGACGCTCGAGATCGAGCTCGGTGTCACCGGCGGCGAGGAGGACGGAGTTGACAATGCCGGGGTCGAGAACTCGAAGCTCTACACCCAGCCTTCGGAAGTGCTCGCGGTCTACGATGCGCTCAAACCCATCGGCAACTTCACCGTCGCGGCATCCTTCGGCAATACCCACGGCGTCTACATGCCGGGCAACGTGAAGCTCAGGCCGGTCATTCTGAAGAACTCGCAAGAGACGATTCAGCACGAGCGAAAGACCGGTCCCAAGCCAGTCGACTTCGTGTTCCATGGGGGCTCCGGCTCGTCGCGCGAGGAAATTCGCGAAGCTGTTTCGTACGGCGTCGTCAAGATGAACATCGACACCGACGTACAATGGGCTTTTTGTCAGCCCATCAGAAAATACATGGACGAGAAAAGTCCGTATCTCCAGGGGCAGCTCGGCAATCCGAAGGGGCCCGCGGAACCGAACAAGAAGTACATCGATCCGCGAAGCTGGTTGCACCTCGGCGAAAAAGGAATGGTCGCCCGCCTCGTCGAGGCCTTCAAGGATCTCGACTCGCTCGGCCGCTTCGAGTTCTGACGGTGGACGGCGGGTGACAGGCGGGACGGGCCGGCCATGAAGACGCCCGTCGTGGCCGGGGCGGAGACGTCGCGATCCGGCCCCCTCAGTCGCCTCGAGGAGCAAGTCCGCCGCGACCTCGAATTGCTCGGCTATCCGAGGCGACCCTGGGTGCCCGCGCGGACCGCGGCGTCCGGCGAACGAGCGTATGACGTGGTCGTCGTCGGTGCAGGTCAGGGGGGGTTGGCGACCGCTTTCGGCCTGATGCGCGAACGCGTGACGAACCTGCTCGTGGTCGACCAAAACCCCCTCGATCGCCCCGGCCCTTGGCTCCGCTTCGCGCGGATGCACACGCTTCGAACGCCGAAGTACCTTACCGGACCCGATTTGGGCATTCCGAGCCTCACGCCAGCCGCCTGGTACGAGGCGGCGCATGGCGCCGGAAGCTTTTGCGCCCTTGGCTCGATTTCGAAGGAAAGCTGGGCCAACTACCTTGGTTGGTATCGTCGCACCCTCGATATTCCAGTGCTCGCAGACACGCGAGTTGGCGTTCTCGAATGGAATGCCACCGATCGTCTTTGGCAGGTCCCCTGCACTGGGGCGGGTCCCGATCGGATGCTGCGGGCGCGGCGCGTGGTGCTGGCCACCGGCATCGAGGGGTCCGGCAGGTGGCATGTGCCCGATTTCATCCGAGAGGCCCTGCCCGAAAGCCTCTATGCTCATACCCACTCGGACATCGACTTCGGCGCACTGCGTGGCAAACGCATCGCAATCCTTGGGGCCGGCGCGTCGGCTTTCGACAATGCATCGACCGCGCTCGAGGCAGGAGCGCGCGGGGTGACTCTCTTTTGCCGGCGTTCGGAGCTCGTGAAAGTCAATCCGTACCGATGGGCAGAATTCGCCGGCTTCCTTGCGCATTTCGGCGAGCTGCCGGACGAAGACAAGTGGCGCTTCATTCGCCAGATCGTCCGCATGGGTCAGCTTCCCCCCGCCGACACCTACCGTCGGGCGACGCGCCACGAAGCATTTCGGTTTCATCCGGGCGAAGGATGGACATCCGTCGGTTCTCACGGAGATGGCGTCCGCATCTCGACGGATCGCGAATCATTTGATTTCGATTTCGTCATCGTAGCCACCGGTTTCATCACCGACCTTGCGGTCCGACCGGAGCTTTCGGCGATCGAGCGTCACATCGCGCGCTGGGCGGACCGGTTTACGCCGGCCGAAGGGGACCGCCACGACGATCTTCTGCGGCACCCCTATCTCGGGCCGAATTTCGAGTTCATGGAACGGATCCCCGGCAGCGCGCCGTACGTGCGCCATCTCTATAACTTCACATTCGGGGGGCTCCTCAGCTTGGGCTTTGGCGGCGCGAGCATCTCGGGGATGAAGTATTCCGTCCCCCGGCTGGTCGGCGGCCTCGCCCGGTCGTTGTTTCTGGAAGACCGAAATGCGCATTTCGAGAGTCTACGCCGGTTCGAGGAGGTGGAATTTTGACCGGGCTGCAAGCCTTCCGGAGCCGACGGGTCGTGACACCGGACAAAGTCGGGCCGGGTGTCATCCTCGTGCGCCACGGCGTCATCGAGGATGTCGTCGCCGAGACGCCCGAGGCCGCGACGATCGTCGACCTCGGGTCCCTTGTGATTTCCCCAGGGATCGTCGACTGCCACGTGCATGTGAACGAACCGGGCCGCACCGAGTGGGAAGGCTTCGAGAGCGCGACGCGGGCCGCTGCCGCTGGCGGCGTGACGACGTTGGTCGACATGCCGCTCAACAGCATTCCGGTGACGACCAGCGCCACGGCATTGCACGCCAAGCTGGCTGCGTCGGAAAGGCGGTGCTTCGTTGACGTCGGCTTCTGGGGCGGCGTCGTGCCCGGCAATGCCCGGGATCTACCCGCGCTCGTCGACGCGGGAGTGCTGGGCTGCAAGGCATTTCTCGTCCACTCCGGTATCGAGGAATTTCCAAATACGACGGAAGACGACTTGCTACAGGCCATGCCCGTCCTACGCGATCTCGGGGTGCCACTCCTCGCGCACGCGGAAATCGATCTGGGCGCCCCGGTGTTCCAAGTGGGCTGTCGATCGTACCGGCGATACCTGGAGTCTCGTCCTGCCGCGTGGGAGGACGCGGCGATACGTCTTCTTGTGGATCTTTGCAGGCGCACCCGGTGCGCGGTCCATGTCGTGCACCTCTCTTCGGCCTCGTCCCTCGGCACGCTGAGAGCCGCGAAAGAGGAGGGGCTCCCCATCACAGTCGAGACCTGTCCGCACTACCTTTGTCTCGTCGCCGAAGACATTCCGGACGGCGCGACGCACTTCAAGTGCGCGCCGCCCATCCGTTCGAGGGACAATCGAGAGTCTCTTTGGAGCGCGCTCTTCGAAGGTGTCATCGACTTCGTCATCAGCGACCACAGCCCGTGCACACCCGACTTGAAGCTGCTCGAGCACGGTGATTTCGAGAGGGCATGGGGGGGCATTGCGTCACTGCAATTGGGGCTCGCGGCCGTTTGGACCGAGGGACTTCGGCGCGGGGCGGACGTTGTGCGACTCGCGGATTGGATGAGCGCCCGGCCTGCCTCATTGGCCGGTCTCGGTGCGACGAAAGGACGAATCCAAAGGGGATTCGACGCGGACTTCGCCGTCTGGGATCCGGACGAGAGCTTCTCGCTTGCGGCCGAACAGCTCTTTTTCAGGCACAAGATCTCCCCCTACGTCGGCCGTCGCCTGACGGGGCGCATCCACCAGACCATCCTACGTGGGACAGTCATCTACGACGGTGCGGGGCATCCGGCCGGGCCGGTCGGCCGTCACCTGCTCGGGCGTGGGGCACGATCGGAGAGGGGCGGGGCATGACCGAACCCGACACGGCAGCATTCACCGGACTGGTCGATCTGGCGGCGCAGACGATTGGCGGCCGCGCTCTCGCCGCGAGCGACGACTTCTTCGCCGCCATGGACAATCTCATCAAGCCCGGCCCCGCGATCTTCGTCGAAGGGAAATTCAGCGAACGCGGCAAGTGGATGGACGGCTGGGAGAGCCGTCGCAGGCGCTCATCCGGCCATGACTGGTGCGTTCTAGCGCTCGGAGCCGAGGGTTGGCTTCACGGCTTCGACGTCGACACGCGTCACTTCGTCGGCAACAGCCCTCAATTTGTGTCGATCGACGCTCTGCGGGCGCCCTTCGACACGTCGGCCGAGCGGCTCGCCCAAATGCCCTGGCGAGAGGTCCTCACGCCCTCGTCGGTCCGACCGGGCGCGCAAAACCTCTTCGTGGCGACGCCAGCCGATGCCGTCAGCCACGTCCGGCTCAACATTTATCCGGACGGGGGGGTCGCCCGTTTGAGGGTCTACGGCCGGGTCTGGCCCGATGCCGCACCGGTCGATCTCGACGACGTCACCCAAAGTCACGTCGCGCCGGGGTCGGTCGATCTCGCTGCCCTCACGCGAGGAGGAATGGCTCTCGCTTGCTCCGACTCCTTTTTTGGTCCCATGAACAATCTGCTGCTGCCCGGGCGGGCGGAGAACATGGGCGGCGGGTGGGAAACACGCCGCAGGCGCGGGCCCGGCCATGACTGGATCATCATTCGATTGGGCATGCGCGGGACGGTCTCGTCAATCGAGGTCGATACGAATTACTTCAAGGGAAATTATCCCGATCGCTGCTCGCTCGAAGCGATCGACGCGCCCGGCGCTCGGCTCACCGACCTCGCGGCAGGCGCGCGTTGGTCGACGCTTCTTCCCGAGGCGAAACTCGAGCCCGATGGGAGGCAATTCTTCACTTTGGCGAAAATGCAAGCGTCTTTGGCCGTCACGCATGCAAGGTTCAACATCTTTCCCGACGGCGGCGTCAGCCGACTTCGCTTGTGGGGCAGTCCGCGATGAGGCCGGCGCATCTCGTGATCAACGCCGCTTCGGCCGACGAGGCGGCGGCTTTGCTGCTCCGCTGCTGCGGATCGGCCGCTTGGGTGGAGCGGATGATGCAGAGGCGACCGTTCGCAAGCGCAGCGGATGTCCAGGCGGCCGCCCTGGAAATCTGGGACAACCTCTCGCCCGTCGATGTCCGCGCCGCATTCGATCATCATCCACGCATCGGGGCGGCCGTCGAAGCGGACCGCCAACCCATGTCGACGGCCGATTGGTCCGCCGCCGAACAATCGGGTCTGGCCCATGCCGACCGAGCGATTCTCGACAGACTTCGAGCGGCGAATCATGCGTACGAGTCGCGCTTTGGCTTCGTCTTTCTTGTTTGCGCCACCGGCAAGGACGGCCCCGAAATGCTTGCTCTGCTCGAGACACGCCTTCACCACGACCCCGAAGAAGAGTTTCGCATCGCGGCGATGGAGCAAGCAAAAATCACCCGATTGCGCCTCGACAACCTCGGGCGATGATGGCCGTCACTTCGCACGTGCTCGATCTCGAGCTGGGGCGCCCCGCAAGCGGCGTGACCGTTCGCCTCGATCAACTCGACGCGGGCGGCCGATGGCAGACCGTCGGCGAGGTGAGCACCGATGAGGACGGTCGCACCGGCAATCTGCTACCGGGTGAGAATGTCGATGTCGGCACCTATCGGGTCGCCTTCGACACCGGAGCGTACTGGCGGTGTCTCGGGCGGATCGCTTTCTACCCCGAGGTGTACGTTGTCTTTCGCGTCGAGAAGCTCGAGGACAAATACCATATTCCGCTCCTCTTGAGTCCTTTTGGCTATTCCACCTATCGAGGCAGCTGAGGACGATGGATATCTTGGAGGAGCTTGCTCCGGAGCTCGAAACTCTGAAAAATGCAAACCAGGCTTTCTCCCGCTTTTACCCGGGCGAGGCCGCCCGGCGCCAGCCCGTCCACACCGTCTACGGCGGCGCGCACCTCTTCAAGGCCGACACGATCCGGCGCTTCGGCGCGATCGCTCTCCGGACGATGGATGAATACGGGCGCGACCCGGTGGAGTTTGCCCGCGCGGTCGGGTTTCTGGGTGACGCCGAGCTCCGCGAACTCGCCCCAGGGCCTCTCGCCGAAGCGTATGCGCGCGATTCGGCAACGCTCCGCCGTTCCCACGCCGCAGGCTGGCTTGCTGTCGCGGTCCATGAGCGGGTTCGCGAGAAGCTTCGAATCGAGCCGGTCGAGGATTTTCGAATTGACTTCGAAGACGGGTTCGGCGTCAGGCCGGACGTCGAGGAGGACGAAGTGGCTCGCCTTGCCGCGCGCGAGCTTGCCCGCGCCGTCGCCGACGGGGCCGCGCCGCCGTTCGTAGGCATTCGGGTCAAGTCATTCAGCGCTGAGTGGACATTCCGCGCGGTTCGAACACTCGAAATTTTCGTCAAGAATCTCCTTCTAGCGGGATCGGAAAACTGGCCCGCCGACTTCGTGGTGACGCTCCCGAAGGTCACACTTGCCGAGCAGCCTCGAACGCTCGCTCGGCTCCTCGGAAGGCTCGAACAGCGCCACGGCTTGAAAGAAGGTGCCCTGCGCATGGAGCTCATGATCGAAGCGCCGCAGGCGCTCATCGGCAGAGATGGACGCTCGCCCCTCCTCGACTTCGCCCAGGCCTGCGGTGGCCGCTGCGTGGCGGCCCACCTCGGGACGTACGACCTCACGGCATCCTGCAACGTCACGTCGGCCCATCAAGCGATGGACCATCCCATTTGCGACCTGGCCAAGGGCATGATGCTGCTGGCCTACTCGGGTACCGGAATTTTTCTCTCGGACGGGGCCACGAACGTGATGCCGATAGGGCCGCACAAGGGCGGTTCGCTGACCGACGATGAGGTCGCTGAAAACCGTGCGGTCGTCCATCGGGCGTGGCAGCTTTCCTACCGCCACATTCGCCGTTCGCTGCGCGGCGCCTATTACCAGGGCTGGGACCTTCATCCCGCCCAGCTCCCGGTCCGTTACGCAGCTTGTTTCGCCTTCTTTCTCGAAGGCCTGGCGCAGGCTTCAGAGCGTCTCTCCAACTTCGTCGACAAGGCCGCGCAGGCGACGCTCCTCGCCGACGTGTTCGACGACGCGGCCACGGGTCAGGGGCTCCTCAACTTCTTCTTCCGCGCCCTCAATTGCGGCGCCGTCGGTCGAGACGACGTCGAAAGGGCAGGACTGACCGAGGAAGAAGTCGCCCATCGCTCCTTTGCAAGAATCGTCGAAGCCCGACGAACCCGGGCGGTTCGGGGGGCCCCAACCTCCCCTTGAGTCGTCGCGTCTGCCCGAGGCTTCTTCGCTGAGCCGCGCGCCGGCGGTCGGTTCCCCGGTGACGCTCTGGCGTGCATCTCGTATCCTGCCACCGATGGGATCGACCGCCACCTCGCTGGTCATCGAAATCCCTGCCTGGGTCGACGAGGCCGTGGCGGGGTTTCTCGGTCCGCTTCTGACGGATTCCGATCGCATGGCGCTCGCCATCGCGCTCTCTCGGCAGAACATCGAGCGGGGCGGCGGCCCCTTCGGCGCCGCCGTGTTTTCCGGATCTCAGTTTGTAGCCGCCGGAGTGAACCGAGTCGTCGATACGGGCTTTTCCATCGCGCACGCGGAGATTTTGGCCCTCATGCGTGCGCAGCGTGCCAGCGCAGCCACACTCGCACCCTGGCAGGGGCCATACACCCTCGTGACCACGACCGAACCATGCTGCCAGTGCTTTGGCGCGCTCGTCTGGTCGGGGGTCGAACGGTTGGTCTGCGGAGCGACGACGGACGACGCGGAGTCGGTCGGTTTCGACGAAGGGCCGAAGCCCGACGAATGGCATCGTGTCCTCGAGCGGCGCGGCATTCGTGTGACGCTCGGGGTCCGACGCGAGGAGGCTCGGGCCGTTCTCGTCCGGTACGTCGAAGGGGGAGGCACAATCTATGGGCTGCAGCGCTCGGGTCACGCATCGAGCAAGTAAAGCAGGCGACCCACGATGACGTCGACGGCGGGCACGTTCTCGCCGCCTTCGGGAATGATGAGATGCGCGTACCTTCGGCTCGGTGCGACGTGAAGCTGATGCATCGGGCGAACGCTCTCGCAATACTGATTTTCGATGGATCGGATGTCGCGGCCTCGATCTTCGATGTCTCGCCTTATCCTCCGGAGGAGACGAATGTCGTCGTCGGTGTCGACGTAGAGCCGGAGGTCGAAAGATTCCCGCAGCGGAGGCACGGCAAAGATGAGAATGCCCTCAACGATGACGATGGAAGAGGGCTCGACATGCCGCGTTGTGGTCAATCGCGTGTGTGTCGTAAAATCGTACTGGGGACAGTCGACGGCGAAGCCAGATCGCAGCGCATCGAGATCGCTGCAGAGGCCCTCGTTGTCGAGCGCATCCGGTTCGTCGAAGTTGATGGCCGCGCGCTGCAGGGGGTCGAGCGCGCTGCGATCGAGGTAGTACCAGTCGTGCTCGATGAGCGCCGCCGCTCCTCTCGGCAGGCCTTCGAGGAGGCGACGTGCAACGGTCGTCTTGCCACTGCCCGTGCCGCCGGCGACGCCGAGGATGAAAGGGCGCATGCCCCAGCGTAGCCTAGCTACGCGCCGCGGCCTCGAACGCAAAAGGCGCTCGAGCCTGCGGCTTGCATTCCGATCCAAACGAAAGCAAAATGCGGGTCTGCTGATCTCGCTTACCACCGGCCTTCGCAATTGCGAGAACCTCGTCGGAGGGGCGTGGCGGCGGCCCGAGCACGGACTCACCCGTTCGATCGTGAGCCCATACACCGGCCATGCCATCGGCGCGGTCGGCTGCTCGACAAAGGCGGACGTCGACGCGGCTGTCGTCGCGGCCAGCCGAGCATTCCCCGGTTGGGCGGCGACCCCCATCAAAGAGCGCGTACGCCCGCTCCGGCGCTTCTACGATCTCGTGACCCGATCCAGTCGAGACTTCGCCGATACCGTGGCGCTTGAGTCAGGAAAGACACCGGCCGAGGCCCTCGCCGGAATTGAGCGAGGGCTCGAAGTCGTGGAATTCGCGCTCAGCCTCCCGAACCTCGAGCAGGGCGGAGCTCAGCCGGTTGCACGGGGCGTCACCTGCGAAGTGCGGCGCGAACCCCTCGGGGTCGTCGCGGGAGTCACGCCTTTCAACTTTCCCGCCATGGTACCGATGTGGATGTTCCCCATCGCATTGACGCTCGGAAATGCATTTGTCCTCAAACCGTCCGAGAAGGTGCCCATTTCGGCTTGCCGTCTCGGCGAATGGATGATCGAAGCCGGATTCGGGGAAGGTCTCTTCTCCATCGTTCATGGCGATCGCGGAGCGGTCGAGGCGATCGTCGATCACCCGGACGTGCGCGCCGTCGGCTTTGTGGGCTCAACGCCCGCCGCACGGTCGGTGTACGCCCGCGCGACGGCTCTCGGCAAGCGCGCACTCTGCCTGGGAGGCGCGAAAAACCACCTCGTCGTCGCCCCCGATGCCGACGAAGTGCTCACCGTGAAGGGCGTCGTCGATTCGTTCACCGGGTGCGCCGGGCAGCGGTGCATGGCCGGGAGCGTTCTCGTCGTCGTGGGCGACGCGGCCCGAGTCGTTGACCCCATCGTGCGAGCGGCGCGATCACTCGAGCTCGGGGCGACGATGGGAGCGCTCATCGACGCCTCGGCACGCGATAGAATCGTTCGGGCGCTCGACAAGGCGGCGTTCGAGGGAGCGGAGATCGTTCTCGACGGCCGCACCGTCGCCCCTCCGCCCGGCTTCGAAGGCGGCAGCTGGCTCGGTCCAACGGTGATCGATGGCGTGTCGGCCCGGATGGAATGCGCCCGTGAGGAGCTCTTCGGTCCGGTTCTCTCGGTCGTGCGGGTGGACACGATCGACGAAGCGCTCGCGCTCGATCGTTCGAGTCCCTACGGAAACGCCATCAGTCTCTTTACGAGCAGCGGGGCGGTCGCCCGTTACGTGGTCGAACGCGCGACCTGCGGAATGGTCGGAATCAACGTGGGCGTTCCGGTGCCGCGCGACCCGTTTTCGTTCGGGGGAACCAAGGACTCCAAGTTCGGCCAAGGGGATATCACCGGCCCGGCCGGCCTCGATGTCTGGAGCCAACTAAAGAAGATCACGACCCGGTGGGCGGTCTCGCAGGACGCGAATTGGATGAGTTGAACCGAGCCATGCCATGACGACGCTTCGACCGAAAAAGAAGCAACCGAAGGCGATCGCCCTCACGTCCCACCCCGGCGGCCATGGGCCCAAGCCGACGCCGGTGTCCTGGGGCGCGGCCGACCCCTCCGTGCGTGGTCCGCTCATCGGAACCGTCACGAACAAAGGCCAGCGCAACGTGATCGGCACGCACTCCGGCTCGTATTCGGTTTATCGCGCGGTTGCGGTCGCTGCCGGCGCCCTGGATCCCCTGAGAAAACCCGATTTGACCAACACCTCACCCACCGACACGATCGGTCCGTTCCCGCAGTGGTTCGATTCGGCAAAGATCGTGTCGCTCGATCCGTTCGGCGCAATCGTGAGCGGTGCGTTCCGCCTTTATTTCGAGCAGGGCTTCGACATTCGACCGACCATCGCGGTGACGCGCGCACGAATCCACCTCCGTGAGCTCGAAGAAGCCGCTCGGGCCGGCCGTCTCGCGGTGGACGGGACCATCCTTCGGCCGGGTGGGGCGGTCGACGTCGTCAAGGCCGCGATTGAGCCCGTTTGGTTCTTGCCGGGCGTCGCGGCACGATTCGGCTGCTCGGAGACCGACTTGCGTCGAACCCTTTTCGAGCACACGGCCGGCATGTTTCCCGAGCTCGTGACACGAAGCGATCTCCACGTCTTTTTGCCCCCGATCGGCGGAGCGACCGTTTACATGATCGGCGACGTGTCCGGAATCTCCGACGTCACGCGGCCGCTCGCCGTCCGCGTTCATGACGAGTGCAACGGGTCCGACGTGTTCGGCTCCGACATCTGCACCTGCCGTCCCTATCTGGTCCATGGGATCGAAGAGTGTGTGCGCACCGCGCAGCACGGAGGGTCAGGCGTCATCGTGTACAACCGAAAGGAAGGCCGGGCGCTCGGCGAAGTCACGAAATTTCTCGTCTACAACGCAAGAAAAAGGCAGGAAGGTGGCGATCGCGCGGAACAGTATTTTGCGCGAACGGAATGCGTCGCCGGCGTGCAGGACATGCGCTTTCAAGAGCTCATGCCCGACGTCTTGCACTGGCTCGGAATCCGCAAGATCGATCGCTTCGTTTCGATGAGCAACATGAAATACGACGCTCTCGTTCGTGCTGGCATCGAGATCGTTCGACGCGTTCAGCTCCCGGAGGAGCTCATTCCCCCCGACGCCCGGGTTGAGATGGACGCCAAAATGGCGGCCGGCTACTTCACAGAGGGCATCATGCCCGACGGCAATGAGCTCGCCAGGGCCAAGGGGCGCGCGCTCGACGCATGAGCGACACCTCCGACGCGGCGAGCCACGACGATCGCGAGGCCCGCTTTCTCCTTAGCACTCAGGGCATTCGACAGCGGGCCGAAGAAGTCTACGCCAGCGTCCTGCGCGGCCGCTCCAGCCATTGGGTGCTCGACGAGGGCCGTCTGAGCGATGTCGTCGACCGCGTCGTCCGCACGACGGCAGCGACATACCCGAGCTTCCGCGCGATCCCTACCCACAGTCGGTGGAGGCACTTCGGCGCAGGAGGCCTGGATCGGGTCTCGGCGCTGGCCGCCCTTCTGAGAGTAGCCGACGTGGACGAGCGGCTTGCGGCGCAAATCGACCTGGTTGTCACGAGCGTGCTCCTCGACGCTGGAGCGGGCGACAGTTGGCGCTACCGCGCTGCAACCGGAGAGACGTACACCCGGTCCGAGGGCCTCGCCGTGGCCAGCTACGATCTCTTTTTGTCAGGATGTTTCGCCGCCCATCCTGATCGCGAACCACTGCGAGCGGACGGCGCTGCGCTCCGTCGCGTGGATGCGTCGAGTCTGGCTCTCGCGTTTCAGGTCAACGGTGAAAACCCGCTTGTCGGCCTCGAGGGGCGAGCCGCCTTACTCCGGCGTCTCGGAAGTGTCGTCGACGGGCACCCGGAGTACTTCGCGCGTCCGGACCGTCCCGGCGACCCCCCTCGGCTAGGGAATCTCGCGCTGTACCTGCAGCGCACGGCGCGGGGAGGGGAGCTCTCGGCGTCCGCTGTCCTGTCGGCGATCCTCGAGGTGTTCGGGGCCATTTGGCCTGCGCGCGAAGTCTGCGCGGGGCGCCCTCTCGGTGACGTCTGGAAGCACTCTCAGTTGGGCCGGATTCCATTTCACAAGCTCTCGCAGTGGCTGGCGTATTCCTTTCTCGAGCCGCTCGAGTGGGCAGGTCTCCGAATCACTCGGGTCGACGACCTCACGGGGCTGGCGGAGTACCGCAATGGCGGGTTGTTCGTCGACGGTGGCGTCCTCTGTCCACTCGCGCCAGAGCGACTGCTCGAGGCGCACGACGTGGACTCGGACCTCGTCATCGAGTGGCGCGCGTTGACGATAGCTCTACTCGACCGGACCGCCGAGGCGATGCGGAGGCGACTCGATCTTTCGGCTGACGAACTGCCACTGGCCCGGGTGCTCGAAGGAGGAACGTGGCAAGCCGGCCGCGCGCTCGCCGCAGAAAGGCGACCTTCTGGGGGGCCGCCCATTCGGGTGCGGAGCGATGGCACCGTCTTCTGATGGGGGCACCGGACGAACATGACTTCGAATCTCATCGTGATCGATCACCCACTCGTGCAGCACAAGCTGACGCACCTCCGTCAGAAGGAGCGCAGCACGAATTCGTTTCGACAGTTGCTCGCGGAGATCAGCATTCTGCTCGCGTACGAAGTGACGCGCGACCTACCGCTTGCGTACGAAACGATCGAGACGCCTCTCGCGACCATGCGGGCCCCCGTGCTCGACGGTAAGAAGGTGGTCCTCATCAACATTTTGCGGGCAGGCACAGGCATGGTCGAAGGAATGCTCCAGATTCTCCCTTCTGCCCGCGTCGGCCACATCGGCATTTACCGTGATCCGGAGACGATGGGTGCGGTCGAATACTATTTCAAGCTGCCGCGAGAGATGGAGGACCGGGACGTCATCGTCGTCGATCCCTTGCTTGCGACCGGCAATAGCGCCATCGCCGCAGTCGATCGGGTGAAAGCCGCGAGCCCCAAGTCGATCAAGTTCGTTTGCGTGGTCGCGGCTCCCGAGGGCGTCGCGAATTTTCACGAGACCCATCCGAGCGTGCCGATTTACGCGGCCGCCGTCGACGAGCGGCTCGACGATCTCGGATACATCGTTCCCGGCCTCGGCGATGCAGGCGATCGACTTTTCGGAACGAAATGACTCATCCA
>JBEKFX010000087.1:0-35759 GCA_050013115.1 Polyangiaceae bacterium | reverse complement strand
ACCTGATTCCATCAGCTCATCAACCCAGTGAACCTGATTCCATCAGCTCATCAACCCAGTGAACCTGATTCCATCAGCTCATCAACCCAGTGAACCTGATTCCATCCTCATCCACGCTGGCATGGCGGCCGCCGATCGAGAGCGGCGCGTCGAGTTCGCCCTGACGACCAAAACCTCGTGTCGATGCCGGCGAGCGCAAGAAGGAAGAAACGCGGAGGCGGCGCGCCGGCTCGTCGTCGGCACACGCCGTCCAGAGATCCCTCCACGACTTGCAAGCCGCCGTGCCGCCGCGCGGATTCAGTTGCAGCCGATGCGGCTGTTCCCGAGGGCGACGTCGTCGAACCAGACCGTCATCATGCCGCCGTTGAAGGCCCCCCAGCCGAGGCCGAGATTGGTCGGCGCAATGCCGGACTTCCAACCCCCGCCCGCCCACGACCCCTCGTAGGCCGTGGCTGTGCCGCTCCAGGAGAGCCCGGGCGTCGTCGCGCTTGCGCCATTGTACCAGAATTCGATGTTTCCGGTGGTCGTATCAATGTGAAATTCGAGGCACGCCCACGTATCGGCCGTGGGCGCCACGCTTTGGGCGGCCCCTTGCGAGTCGGTGTCGGGCAACGTCGCATCGGTGCCGTACCAGTTCCACTCGATGACGTCGTTCTGGAAGCCGAGGCGGAGCAGGTCAGGCTTTTGCGACGCCATCGACGTCGTGTCCATCGAGAGAAAGCCGTTATGGCCCGACGTTGGGGCCGCCGAGAACCGGGCCCACATCCTCGCGTAGTATTGGGGCCCGAGCTTGCCACCGGAGAACGCCGCGGAGTTGACGGCGTAGTAGCCGCAGCTGTCGCCGCCGACGATGCGCAGCGAGTTCTGGCCGCTGTGGCTCTCAGTTGAGTCGACGCCGACATAGATGCCGGTCCCGCCCGGGACCGGCCCATCGGCCGTGCCGCTCGGGTTCTGCGCCGTCGCGGGGTTGCATCCCATGAGCGCGGTCCAGCCGGAGGGCAGCGTGTTTGCCGTGTCTTCTTCGAAGTCGTCGCAGAGCGGCAGCGTGCTGCATGACGCGCCACCGGCTGAGCCGTCGCCGCCGGCCTCCGCGCCGCTGCTCGCGGCGGCCGAGCTCGAGCCCGTCTCCGCAGCGTCGACGCCAAGAGGGGTGCCACTCGCCGTCGAGCCGGCGGTCGAGCTGTTCGAGGAGGACGAGCCGGCGGTCGACATGCCTGCGCCGGTGCTCGTCGTCGACGAACTGCCGGTCGGCCCGGAGAGGGTGGTGTGGGAGCTGGCGCACGACGCCGCGAGCCCAGCGAGAGAGACAAGAATCGTCGGGGAAAAAAAACGCCGGGTCGGTTGTCGGGGGTCCGTATCCATCGGGGTGCCGTAGGGTCTCAGGCTCACGCGAGCGTTGTCGAGAGGGTGCCTGAAGAGGGCTCGCTTGGCGAGCCGAACCAAAAAGAGGGCTCGCTTGGCGAGCCGAACCAAAAAGAGGGCTCGCTTGGCGAGCCGAACCAAAAGAGGGCTCGCTTGGCGAGCCGGTCGCGCGCTCCTCGGGCGAGTTTTTCATGCGCCCGATCTCTGCGTCCGCGACGAGGACCCGTGTGGATCAGTATTCGCCCTTGATGACGAAGAACGAGCCGCGGATGGTGCCGGCGAGTTTTGACTTCTGGGTCGCAAACTTGAATCGCTGGGCAAGTTCTGCGGGGACGTCCATCCCGGCGGAGAGTTTGAATCCAACGGCGCGCTTCTTCGGGTCATCGACTGTGTACATCACGTTGATCGAGAGGCCGTTCTCGTAAAACACGTAGGCCATCCGAATGTTCTCGACCTGGAAGGCCGTGGCCTCGAGGGGGCGGGCGTTGATGACGAGGTCTCTCTCGTCCTTCAGGATGCGGTGAACCCAGTCGATGGCCGCTTGGGCCTTGCTGGCGGCGTCCACGGTGAAAACGTGGTCATACTTGTTCTTGAAATAGCGGGCCTCGTTGGCCCGCAGACCGGCGAGGGCAGCTGCCACCGGCGACGACTCCAGACCGGTGGTCGACACAGCGTTGAAGTCCACGACATGGGGCACGGCATATCTCCTCGGTAGCTTCACTCGGCGATTCTCTGGAGTCATGTTGCTCATGGCAACTGCCTCAAGATCTCGGGCAGGCGCTGCCCTGCCATGTTCCGCCAGCCGGCCTTGGCGCCCTCGAAAAATGGGAGCCGGCCCTTCTCGATGGGGAAGCCGGAATGCTCAAGGCGCAAGAGCGTGCCACCCGTCGACGTTGGCGCGAGAGTCCAGGTGATCACGGTGTCGAGCCCGAGGGATGCCCATGAGTAGCGGAGTCGCTTGTGCTGCTCGATCTCCTTCATCTCGCAGTGGACGACGCCGTCCCATCCCGGCGTCGCCTGCGTCTCGAAGATGAAGCTCTGGCCGACAGCGAGCTTCATGTCCGTCGTCATGAGCCACTTCGCGAGTAGCGCGCGCTCGGTGAGCGCGCGCCAGACCTTCTCTGGAGGATGCGGGAGGTCGAACTCCATCCCGATCGACCGCGTGTCGCCCGGGTTCTGCGCATCGTTCACTTTCGTCAGCATTGATACATCTCCTTCCGTTTCCCTGAGCAGTGCGCGCGGCCGAGCGCTCCGATCGTTCCAAAACGCCTTGTGATGCGCGCGAGTCCGAAGGCCCGTCATTCGTCCATCTCCTTGAGCAGGGCTCCGAGTCGTTCGACGCGATCGACCCAGAACGTCTGGTATTGCGCGATCCAATCGACGAGCGGGCGCAGGCCCTTCGGTTCGACGCGGTAGTAGACGAGGCGGCCGTCGCGGCGCTCGGATATAAGCCCGGCCCCCTTGAGGATCGCGAGATGCTGCGAGACAGCCGGTTGCGAAATCTTGAACAGCGGGGTGAGGTCGCGAACGGCGGCCTCACCGCGCGTGAGTCGCTCGAAAATGGCGCGCCGGCTCGGGTCGGCCAACGCGCGAAAGATACGGTCCTCACTGGGCATCGAGAGTGATTGGGCGACCCTGCGCGCGAATGCGCGTGCTTCCGGCTATGCACGCGAGTGAAAGAGCGTCCCCAGGGTGCGGCTTTCCGGGCGAAGCGCCCACGAAACGAACAAAATTGCGGTGCAAACGATCGGCGCGATCACGTGCCCGACGCTGCCGCCACGAACGGCGTCCGAGATCGCCGCGCTGGAGAAGTCGATGAAGACTCCCGCGTAGGCCCACTCCTTGACGCGCGGAAGCCGCGGAACGAGGAGGACGACACCCCCGACAAGCTTCCAGACCCCCAGGAGCACCATGAAATAGACCGGATACCCGAGGCGAACGAACCCCTGCGCATTCTGAAGGGTCACCTGTCCTACGCCGGCCGGGAGCAGCATCATCGCGACGAGTCCGGTGCTGACCCAGTAGCCGATTTTTTCGTCTTCATGCCGCGAGCCAGAGCAACTGTGGGGACCCCTGCTTCCATGGTGTCATCCTGGATTCCATGACAACCTCCGCCGGTGACGGATTGATAAGCCGACGCTTATGCAATGTCAAGGCATCTTCGTCGACCCGGCGAAGGGTCGCCGGCTCTCCATCGATCGCGCGCGCTTCTTGACAAAGCTCGACTCTTGAGTCGTGCGAGCGCCACCCATCGCGAGGTCGTTCCGTCTCAATCCCGCGGTACGAGGGGCGGCCCTTGGCCGAGTCGGTCGCGGTCAAACGAGCACATCTCCGCCATCGACCACCATCGTTTGCCCCGAGGTGAATGCGTTCTCCATCAGGCAGCAGTAGGCCTCGGCGACCTTCCCTGCTTCTTCGACGTGCTTCGTGAGGAGCTTGGCGCCCGCATCACGGAAAAGCGCTTCGGGCTCTGGCTCCGGGATCGGGTTCCGAAGTAAGGGACTCGGGCTGGGCCTTCAGCAAGTACCCCGTAACGAAGCCCGTCAGTTCCTCGATGAGTCCCTCTGCATCCAGCCCGTGAGGCCGCTCCAACAGAAACGCCAGCATCGTCGCGCGCACAGATTGGTAGAGGAGGAATGCCGCCGCCTCGATATTGGTCCGTCGGATCGGGGCGCGAGTAGCCGACAAGAAGTGCCGGACCAGGTCAATGACGCGGCGGTCAAACGCGTGCACGTGCTCCGCCTTGGAGACCCGGAGTCCCTCGATGGCCAGCACGCGGTGCAACCCAGGAGACTTCATATAGAGTTCCGCGAGCCCCCGCAGAGCCATCCTAACCGTCTTGACCGGCACCTCATCGAGGTTTCCGTCGGCGAACACTTGCTGCATCAGGGCGAGCGTCCGTTCGAACTCGCGGTCCTGCAGGGCGTTGAGGATGGCGTCCCGATGAGAGAAGTATTGGTAAAGCGAACCGATGCTGACCCCTGCGACCTCGGCGATGCGAGTCGTGGTCGCGGCGTCGAGGCCCTCACGATCGAGGACTTGCACCGTCGCCTCGAGGATGGCGCGGACGGTCTCGTGCGCCCGCGCTTGCTGCGGCTGCTTGCGTTCCCTCGGAGGCATTGATGAAATCCGTCCCCCCAGCTACTCCGCCGCCACCACGGTGTCGACCGTCTCTCGTACGTCGGACCCGGGCAGAGAGGGCCTGCCGATGGAGAACCGGCGGTCAAACCCGTCCCGGTTCTTGTGGGCCAGGACCTGGAAGCACTCCGAAGTAACCTGCATCGCGATTCGCCACGACCAGGCCAGAAAGAGGTTCCACAGGCGGTACCAGCGCTCGCCGTAAGCCTTGCGGATCACGCCTCGATTGCGCTGCCAGTTTCCGTGCCATCGCTGGATGGTGAGAGCGTAATGAATGCTCACGTTTTCGACAGAGTGTACGTCGAACCCCGCCGTCTCCATCGCCTTGACCATGTTGCTGAGCGGCACCGACGCATCGGCCCCGGCGAAGATGTACTTGTTCATGAAGAGACCCCAGATCATGTCCTCTGGGCGCATCCCGACCGGCGCAACGCCCTCGCTGCCGCCACGGCGTAGGCCGCACCACTGGATGAGGAAGAGCCCATCGTCTTTCAGTCGGTCGCGGACAATGTCGAAGTACCTGCGCAAATTCTTCACGCCTGCGTGCTCGACCATTTCGAGGCTCACGATCCGGTCATATTTCCGTCGGGGAATGTCGCGGTAGTCGATGCACTCGATGCGCGCGCGCTCCGCGAGCCCCTCGTGGGCGATGCGCGCGTTCCCGAACGCGGCACCGGTCTGGGCAATGGTGATCCCCGTGGCTTGTGCGCCGAAGTGCTTCGCGGCGTGGGCGGTGAGAGTGCCCCAGCCGCAGCCGATGTCGAGCAGCTCGTGGCCGGGGCGGACCATGAGCTTCTGGCACACGAGGTCCATCTTATTGCGCTGGGCTTGTTCCAGCGACTCGCCGGGATCGCGGAACAAGCCGCTGGTGTAGACCATCGAGTCGCCAAGGAACGCCTCGAAGAAGTTGTCGCCGCGGTCATAGTGGTCCCGAACGATTCGACGGTCCTGCGACTTCGAGTGGAGGAGCCACTCGGGGACCATCCTCGTTAGGAGAAACTTCACGTGATCTCCCGTGAGCGTGAAGGTCACGAGGCTGCGGCGGGCGTCGAGGAACGCGTCGATGTCCGGGATGTCGACGCGCCCGTCAAGATACGCCTCGTGCAGAGTGGCCATGGGGATTCTGCGCTCGGCGTATCTCCGTGCCAGCTTGCCGTCGGTGAAGACCACGAGATCGGACAGCTTGGTCATGTGGGGAGCGCCTCCGCGCTGAGCCCGATTGTCGGCGACGCGGTCCGCCTTGACCACTCGCGTTCGCCTCACTTTCGCCCGGCATCGAGTCATGGGTGTCGGGAACGGCTTGGTGTTGACGTCGGTCTCGCTGCTCGAAGCGCACTCACATTCGGCGCGAATCAGAGCGGCGCCGCCGCGAACGCCGCATGGCGCGCGCTCAAGTACCCTCTCGGACGAGTCCCCCGTCAAAACCGATCCTGCCCGCGGGCATCACAACGACCTCTTCGTGATCCTTCGCGCAGAGAGTCGATGACGCCGTCGCTGACCAAGCCAGACGATAGGCGAAGCATAGGCGAAAGCATGGGTCCGTAGGACCGCGGCCGGTTCGGGGTAAAGTTCCGACGCGTCAACAAACTCCGACCCATTGCGCGTGAACGTGGCGTCACGCCGGTTCGTTCCGCGCCGTCCAGTGCGAGACAGCAGGCTTGCCGCAATCCCCAGGTCATGCTGCAGAGGCCGCACGCCCGCGAGAGACGACTGGCGAGAAGAGGGTGAGCGGATGGGCTGCTACGTGTTGGGTCTAGAGGCGATCAATCAGACGCATTTCGCTGTGGTTGGCGGCAAAGGCGCGCAGCTCGGCGAGCTTTCGCGAATCGAAGGCATCTGCGTGCCGGCTGGCTTTTGCGTGGCAACGGACGCCTTTCAGCGGACCCTGGCGGGGGCGCCCTCAATCGGCGATCGGATCGATCGGCTGTCGCGCCTGAAGCCGGACGACCGGGAGGGGGTCCGCGCGCTCAGTGCGGAGATACGCCGGACCCTCGAAAGGATCGCCGTCCCGGAGGACCTGGCGGCAGCCATCACCGGCCAGCTCGCCCGGCTCGGCGAACAAGCCGCCTACGCCGTCCGATCCAGCGCGACGGCGGAGGACTTGCCGACGGCCTCCTTCGCGGGCCAGCAGGACACGTACCTGAACGTGGTGGGGCCAGCGGCGATCCTCGAGCACGTCAGCCGGTGCTGGGCCTCGCTCTTCACCGAGCGGGCCGTGGCATACCGTCTGCGAAACGGCTTCGACCACCGGAAGGTCCACATGGCCGTGGTTGTGCAGCAGATGGTCTTTGCGCAGGCGGCCGGCATCTTGTTCACGGCCGACCCCGTCACCGGAAGCCGGAAGGTCACCGCCGTGGAAGCCAGCTTCGGCCTCGGCGAGGCACTGGTCTCCGGCCTGGTGAACCCAGACGTCTACAAGGTACGGGACGGCGAGGTCGTCGCCAAGGTGATCGCTGCCAAGCAGCTTGCCATGCACGCCTCGCCCGCAGGGGGCACACAAAGACAGGCGATCGAGCCGGATCGGCAGCAGCAGCCAGCCCTAACCGACGCGCAGGTCGTGCGGCTCGCGCAGCTGGGCCGACGGATAGAAGCGCACTTCGGCCGCCCGCAGGATATCGAATGGTGCCTCGTCGACGACGGCTTCCAGATCGTACAGAGTCGGGCGATAACCACGCTGTTCCCCATCCCCGCGGCCGGCGACGGCGAGAACCACGTCTACGTTTCCGTCGGTCATCAGCAGATGATGACCGACCCCATGAAGCCCCTCGGGCTCTCCCTGTTCAAGCTGACTACGCCCGCGCGCATGTACGACGCGGGCGGGAGGCTTTTCGTCGATATCAGCCGCCACCTGGCCTCGCCAGCCAGCCGCGCGCGCCTCCTGGACCTCGGGAAATCTGATCCGCTGATCAGGGACGCCTTGCAGACCGTCCTTGACCGCGGGGATTTCATCCGGTCGCTCCCGGGCGAGACGCCCGGCGGAGCGCCGGCTCGCGCCGCGCCAGCCCGGCTCGAGACCGATCCGGCCATCGTCGCCGACCTCATCGGGCGCAGCCAAGCCTCCATCGCCGCATTGAAGCGCGACATCGGGACGAAGTCCGGAGCGACGCTGCTCGACTTCATCCTTGCGGACGTTGAAGAGCTGAGGCGTCTCTTGTTTGATCCACGGAGCCATCAGGTGTTCATGTCCGCGATGGAGGCCAGCGGGTGGCTCAACGACCAGCTGGAAGCGTGGTTGGGCGAGAAGAACGCTGCCGACACGCTCACGCTGTCCGTTCCCGACAACATCACGTCGGAGATGGGGCTGGCGCTCCTGGACGTCGCGGATGTCATCCGCCCGAATCCGGACGTCGTGGCCTTTCTCGAACACGTCGAGAACGAAAGCTTCCTCGACGACCTACCCAAGCTCGCGGGTGGGCGCGAAGCGCGCGACGCCATCCGTGGATACCTCGACAGGTACGGGATGCGCTGCGTCGGCGAGATCGACGTCACGAGGCCGCGCTGGAGCGAACGCCCGACGACGCTCGTGCCCATGATCCTGGGCAACATCAAGAACTTCGAGCCGGGTGCCAGCGAGCGGCGCTTCGAGCAAGGGCGTCAAGAGGCCTGGGAGAAGGAAAAGGACCTGCTGGAGCGCTTGCGCGCCCTGCCGAACGGAGTGGACAAGGCCGAAGAGACCAAGCGAATGATCGACCGGGTCCGGACCTTCATCGGGTATCGGGAGTATCCTAAGTACGGTACGATCAGCCGCTATTTCGTTTACAAGCAGGCTTTGCTTGAAGAAGCCGAGCGCCTGGTCTTGGCCCGCGTGCTTTCTGAGCGAGAGGACATCTTCTACCTCACCCTCGAGGAGCTCCACGACGTCCTACGGACGAAGCAGGCCGATGACCAGCTCATCCGCGAGCGCAAGGACGCGTTTCGGTCGTATCAAGCGCTCACGCCGCCCCGGGTTCTCACGTCGGATGGCGAGGCCATCGCCGGGGCGTACCGACGCGACGATGTGCCCGCCGGCGCGCTCGTCGGCCTGCCGGTCTCCGCCGGGATCGTCGAGGGGCGGGCCCGCGTCATCCTGGACATGGCGAAGGCCGACGTCGAAGCGGGCGACATCCTCGTCACCGCCTACACGGACCCGGGCTGCACGCCCATGTTCGTCGCGATCAAGGGCCTGGTGACGGAGGTGGGGGGCCTGATGACCCATGGCGCGGTGATCGCACGTGAGTACGGCTTACCGGCCGTCGTGGGGGTGCAGCATGCCACCCAGCTGATCCGCGATGGGCAGCGCATTCGCGTGCATGGAACGGACGGGTACGTCGAGATCCTGACCTGGCACAGGCCAGCCTGACAGAGAGCCAACGGTGGGGGACCGACGGTGCGGAAGTCGAGGGCGCGGAAGTCGACGGTGCGGAAGTCGACGGTGCGGAAGCCGACGGTGCGGAAGCCGACGGTGCGGAAGTCGACGGTGCGGAAGTCGACGGTGCGGAAGCCGACGGTGCGGAAGCCAACCTCGGGCGGAGTCACTTGGGGCGAGGCGGCATCGCCGGGCCGCGCGTCCTGCAAGGAGGCCGGCTCGTGACGCGCTCGGTCATCGCATCCGGACACTCAGGTCGGTGATCGCACAATTGCATTGTACGGTGTCAACGTCTGGGATCGAGGGAGGTAAAGCGGATGCCGCGGACACCCGAATTTCGTCAGCGCGAGCGCGTGTACTTCGTGCTTGCACGCAAGCATTTCCCTCACTTGGAGCACGCGACGCGCAATGCGAGAGTGTCGAGCGAGCGCGCCCCACGCGGCGACGACCGTTGAGGCTCGCGACAAAGCGTCACGAATGTGACTGTCATTCTCGGGACCGATTGGGTCGTCGTGCTGAAGGATTTCCCGGGGGTCGGTTGCTCGCAGTGCAAACAGGTTGCATATTTCGAGCGACCCGTAACCAAGCGCGGCCCCAAACCGAATGCAACGTCGAACGGTCGGGTCGTCCCAGCTGGCGTCGGCCGTGCTCGGGTTGAGCATGACGAACAAGAGTCTCCCTCCCGGCGAGCCGAACGTTCGCCAGAGCAGATATCGGTAGTCGCCTTTCACGACCGCACCGGCAGCGGGCCTGGGTCTCGGCATCTTTAGACCACGCCGTCGACTGGAAAGGTTGTATGGATGACCAGACCGGACCGGATGAGTACGCGCGCGAGCATCGCCGCGAGGTTCGCGCGAACCGCGGTCCGTGTCACCCGCGAATCGCTCCGGCCGACGCGGTACGCCGGGCATTGGCCCCGCATGCGGCCTTGACGCGACCGAACGGACATCGGAGAAACGGGACGTAATCGGACGTGTCCACTTGGAGCAGAGCGATGGGAGGATGCGCCGCCGTGGCTCGTCGCGATCGTCGAGCCCTCCCTAACGCCGATGCCGCGAGGACCTGTGATGATAAGCAGCGTATTTTGTCGGTACGACCTGAGAACCACCGATCCGGATGCCGCCAGGAGCTTTTATTCCAAGGTCGTCGGTCTGGACTTCGGTGAAACACCGGCGGCCGAAGGGCCGTCGATGCTTGGAGTCTGGCTCCTGCACGAACAGGCGCGAGCTCGGGGCGCTCCCGCGCATTGGCTCGGTCACATCGGCGTCGTGGACCTCGAAGCGACCGTCACTCGCTTGCTCGAGCTCGGCAGCGAACGACTCGGCCCGACCGTGCGGGCGAACGACGGCGCCGCCTACGCCACGCTACGCGATCCGTCGGGCGCGGTGGTCGCGATGCGCGCGATTTCGCGAAAGCCGCATGGCTCGCCCGTCGCGTGGCACCACCATCACACGCGCGATCTCGAGCGTGCATGGGCCGCGTATTCCGAAGTCTTCGGGTGGACAAACGCGGGAACGATCGACGTCGCGGATACCGACGGTGGATACCGCATGTTCGCGTGGGACGGCTCGGGCCAGCCCGTCGGGAGCATGGCGAACACCGCGCGCATGCCCGCCGTCCATCCGCACTGGCTCTACTTCTTCCGGGTCGCTGACATCGACGGCGCGATCGCCGAAGTGCGCGCGGGCGGCGGCGCGATCATCTCAAACCAGGTGACGCTCCCCAACGGCGATCGGATTGTGCCGTGCCACGACCCGCAAGGCGCTGAGTTTGGACTCTGCCAGTCGACGTCTCGGACCCGACACGGCCGATGACATCGGTCACCGCTGGCCTTGTTTGTGCTGCGGCGGATCTCCGCGTGATGGAACTTTCCGCCTGCGTGAAGGACCGTCATCACGACTTCCGCCGCGCTGACGCCTCGCTCCTGCATGATTCCGACCGGGATGCCGCGGCGTCGAGTGGCATTCGACCCTCCTCGTCGGCCGTCATCCGGTGCCGAACCGCGCAATCGTCCCGTCTTCGCCTGCTCGACGGCATCGGCCGGCAGATTGGCGGCTCGACCGGCGTCGATGGCGGCCAGAACGCCGCGTACGCGGGCATCGCGTAGGGACGTTTCGGACGCGGCACGGGCGCGTTGGACGATAGCAAACGAGCCCGCGATCGGTCACCGCTCGATCGGATTACCTCGAATCTTGCTCGGGCGTACCGCGTACCGAAAGCAACTCAATGGCATGCTGATAGTCGTGATCTTTCGCTATATTCCACTGTTGGTCATACGCCGCGCGATCTAGAAACCACTCTTCCGTCTCTCTCGCGGCCAAGAGCTCCCCAATCTCGAAACTCAATGAAAGCATTCAATCGGTGACTCTCGTTTCGAAGGTGGCCGATAAAGCATGGGCCCAAGCCTAAGGCGACGTCCGTCAATAAAGGAGCGCGTACACTGGCCCGCACGCCCGGCAAGCTCTCGTTTTCAAACCCATCCGCGTCGTCCATAATTTCATAAAGTGCGGACGCCGCCGAACGACGCCACAAAGGACGCGACGTCCGACATCCTGTCGGCGGCCTTGGTCGGGCCGCTCTTCGTCTCGGTTTCCATCAACCGGACGAAGATCATCGAATGGACGTGCGCGCACGTCCGAGTCGAAGACACCCTGTTCGCCAGCGGGTACGATGTCGGGAGATTTGACCCTGCACCGATGGGAGAGGAAATGCCCGCTGCTACCACCGACGAACGCCGCCGGAGCTTCGACCAGATGGCCCAGCTCTACTTCCGCGCGCGAGGGGCTCCACCGCCCGCGCTCTTCGATGCCTTGGCTGTCTTCGTGCCCCCGCCCGCGGACGCGCTCGAGATCGGCTGCGGGCCGGGCAACGCCTCGCTCCCGCTGCTCGAGCGCGGGTTCCGGATCCACGCAGTGGAGCTCGGCGCGAATCTGGCGGCATTCGCGCGGGAACGGCTGGCGACGTTTCCGTTCGCCGTCGAGGTGGGCAAGTTTGAGGATGCGTCGCTGCAGGCCGCGAGCGCGGACCTCGTGGTGTGCAGCTCCGCGTTCCACTGGCTCGACCGCGAGCGCGCACTGCGCCAAGTGGTGAAGGTGCTCAAGCCTGGCGGCGCTCTCGCGCTGATCTGGGGCTCGCCGCGCCGCACCGCCGAGGACAACCGCGTGGACGAGGCGATCCAGGCGGCCTACCGCGTCCATGCGCCCGAGATCTCGCGCCAGACCGTCGATCGCATGGGTGGCAAGGTCGACGAGATCGGACAGGCTGTGCGCGACACGCCCGAGCTCTGCGACTTCGAGGAGCGGCTCTTCCCCCAGACGCACGTCTTCGACCGCCAGCGCTACCTGGATACGCTCGCGACCTTCTCGGATCACGCGACGCAGCCGCCGGAGCAGCGCGCGCGGCTGTTCGAAGCGATCGGCGAGATCATCGACGGCCAGTTCGGCGGGCGCGTGGAGCGGCATTCAACGGCGCGGCTGCAGCTCGCGCGGCGACGCTGGCCCGCGGATGGGGACTGCGCTGGCGGTCGGCAATTCTCGCTCTAGAGCATCGATCAGTTCAGTTTGAACTGTTCGCTGCTCCTCGCCGGTTCACATCCCGACATGTCGGACTGGACGTTTGACGGTATCGGCCGTGCCCTGCGCGGTCCGATTCGTTTCGGGCGACGAGGCGATGCATCCTGGCAATCACCGATTCAACGCCATCGGTTCGGGGTAATGGTAGACGTCCGGCGCCGCCGGCGTGTTCAGGGACGTCGCAATCATCGCCTTCGCGATCTGAGCGACGGTGATCGATTTGTACTTCGCGGGCGTCACGAACGAGAGTGCAGGCATCGAAGAAGGCGAAGCAGACCGCCGCGACACTGGCCGCTGATCTCATCGGCTCGCGCCGCGCCGTCGGCGCCTGGAGCTACGCGGAAGCCGGCGGCAAGATTCACACGGGCGGGCTCTGGCTCGAAGCGCCTGCGGGCACGAAGTGGCTGCTCTTCCACGACGATGCGAGGGCCGGCGGGCCGACCGGACCGTGGACGGTCACGCCCGGGGAAGTGTTCGTCCTCGGCGACAATCGTGAGAACAGTCACGACTCCCAGCTGTGGTTCGGTGGGAAGGGCGGCGGCCTGCCGCTGCTCGTTGTCGGCGGCGCGCCTGTCGACGGCGCTCCGACGCCGCCCAAGGGCGCCGAATCACTTGCGCCGGCGCTCCAGGGATGCACGGCGAAGCTCTCGCAATGAAGCGCGACCCTCCGTCTGCCCGCAGTAGCCATCGGCACTCGCCACTAACCCGGCAAGGCGCGTGCGCCACGGGACTGTCAACGCTTACATGGGTCGATTGATGGTCGCTATTTTGAAGACTCAACCGGAAATCGAACGGCGAGGTTGACCGCGACGCCGTCGGTCCTCATTGCTCCTTCGAGTGCCGCCGCGGTCTCCTAACTCGGCCGGCGTTGCCGAGAAGATTGCGCGCAACGTTGCGACGGACCCTGTCTACTGCTGCGTCGTCCAAGCCGGTGCGTCCAAGAAATTCGAGACCGTTGGTAGCCGCTAGCAAGACGGACGCGAGCGCCCGAGGACGAGTAGTTCTGGGCAGGTCTCCTTCTGCTACCGCCCGCTGAATCGTCTCGGTGAAGATGTCCTCGAACGCGCCACACGTCGTGCGGGCGAGTGCAACGACGTCGGCATCCTGCGGCGAAAGCTCGGCGGTACAATTTGCAAGGAAGCAGCCACGCGGCCCCAGCGCTGGACGTAGCGTCGCTCGCAGCGCCTCGATCGCTCTGCGCGAACCGCGGTGTAGGTCTCTCATCGTGGCAACGCGCGTCGTGGCGTACTCGTGGAGAACGCGGAGGAACAACGTCCGCTTGTCGCCGAAGGCGGCGTAGAGGCTGCCCTTTCCGAGGTTCGTGGCCTCTAGAAGCCTGTCGACCGAGGTCCCCGCGTAGCCGTGGCGCCAAAATTCTTCGCGCACGGCCGTGAGTGCCTCGTCCATGTCGAATTTCCGCGGTCTGCCCATCCTCCATCAAGCGTAGATGTACTTGACGACTCGGTCCATAACGTCATAGTGGACGACCTGGTCCACAACACACGCAACCGACCCGACAGGCAGGTCATCCAACCAACCATGCCGCTGAGTCGTTCAACCAACCAAGCCGGCCTCCCGAGGCGAGGGGACGGTTGAGTCGCACCCCTCGAAAGCAGGATTCGCAGCGCGCCCCCGACCGCCCCTTCGAGCTTCGCGAAGTGGTCGATGCGGAGGGCAGCACCGCCGAACTGCTCGTCGTGGGCGAGCGCCTGTTTTCTGACTGCGTACGCCACGTCGATCTCGCCGAGATGTTCCGCATGCTTCGACTGGCGCGGGAGGAGGTCGTGGCGCAGCTCGGGCGTGAGCTGGTCGCACGCTTCGAGCAAGAGCGCGCGCGCGTAAACCTGAGCCCCCCGGAGCCCGCCTCTTCCGGCGGCGGCGACGGCGATAGGCTCGTCAGTCGCTACGTGACCGACGGTGGGGCGGGCGTCGAGGCTGGGATTGCCTGGTACGACTGGTACGACATCTCGTCTCGTTCCGTCGGTCCGGACCATCTCCCGGTACTCGTTCGAAGCCGAATGCGAGACGCCGTACATCGCAAGGTCACGGACACCCCGTCCAGCACGCCCCGAGTCCTGCTCGGTGCGCTCGACCAGCTCTCGTCGTAACGAGAAAGGGTCCCCCCAGAATGAGCCAAGTTGTCGTCATTACTGGAGCGTCGAGTGGTATCGGGAGAGCCACGGCGCTTGAGTTCGCGAAGCGCGGCGCACGCCTTGTTCTTGGAAGCCGGCACGAGGGGGCCGCCGCCAGCCTCATGAGGGAGTTGGGCGAAGGGCGCGCGGCCTTCAAGCAGTCCGACGTCACGAACAAGCGGGACATGCAGGCACTCGTCGAACTCGCCGTGGAGCGCTTCGGTCGCCTGGACGTCGCGATCAACAACGCGGCACTCGAGGCGAAAGCGCCGATCGCGGACTTCGACGAAGAGACCTACGAGCGTGTGTTCAACACGAACGTCAAGGGTGTCTTCCTCGCCATGTCGGCCGAAATCGCAGCGATGCGTCGCACCGGGGGAGGGTCGATTGTCAATGTCGGTGCTACGAGCGGCAGCCGCGGAACGCCGAACATGTCCGTGTATGCGGCGAGCAAGCACGCGGTCGAAGGGCTTACTCGTTCTGCGGCGCTCGAGCTGGCAAAGGACGGCATCCGCGTTAACGTCGTGGCTCCCGGACCGACGCTTACTCCGATGCTCGACCGTGTAACTGGCGGAAACGTCGACCTCCTCGCGAGTCGGGTCCCGATGGGGCGCGCGGCGTCGGCAGACGAGGTGGCACGCGCCATCGCGTGGATCGCCTCGCCCGAAGCATCTTTCGTGACCGGTGCCGTTCTTCCCGTCAACGGCGGAATGTGCGCCGCCTGATTCCCGGGGCCGACGCCGTACCACAACAACCGTTGTGCGGAACGGGGCACGCGCGCGGTCCGTGTTTCAATCCGAGCTACCACTCCGTAGGGACGCTGAAGGGAGAGAACAAAATGAACTCTGAGACGAAGGTCGCTGCGATCGTTGGCGTTGGGCCGGGGCTGGGTCGCGCTCTAGCAGTCCGATTTGCGCGAGGAGGGTTCGCGCTCGCGCTTGTGGCGCGACGTGACGAGTCACTACGGCCCGTTCAGACGGAGATCGAGGGGCTCGGTAGCTCGGTGCGGTCCTACGTCGGCGACGCGTCCGACGAAACGAGCGTTCGTGCGACGTTCGCGCGCGTTCGAGAGGAAATGGGTGCCCCCGAAGTGCTCTTGTACAACGCGGGCGCATTCCAGGCGGGGGGCGTCCTCGACCTTTCGGCGACTGCCTTCGAGCAAGCTTGGCGCGTGAACTGCTTCGGGGGACTGCTTGCAGCCCAGGCTGTGCTGCCGGCCATGCTGGAGCGCGGTCGCGGCAGCATCATCTTCTCGGGAGCGACCGCTTCGGTGCGTGGCAGCGCTCGCTTCGCAGGGCTCGCGGTCGGCAAGTTTGGGCTGCGCGCTCTGGCTCAATCAATGGCTCGGGAGCTTGGGCCCAAGGGGATTCACGTGGCGCATGTCGTGATCGATGGCGGCATCGATTCAGCGCGCGCGCGGACGATGTTTGCGGATCGCGACCCCCGGGCGTTCCTCGCTCCGACGGCGATCGCGGAGAACTACTGGAACCTTCATGCGCAGGACCCGAGCACATGGAGCCAGGAGATCGATTTGCGACCCTCGCTCGAGAAGTTCTAGGGGCGAATGTGAGCCTCGATATCGACCACGCGGAAGTCAGCCCCGAACCGTACGGGCTTTCCGGGCGCTGCCGCTCGGCCCGTGGCCAGTCCCCCGCGGCAGAAGCACCAAGTAGGCCGCTTCCTCTGCGTCCCTGAGAAGCGTCCTGCGCGTCGAGCCCATTTTCGCGCGCATAGTCAAACCGTTGACAAGGTCAATGACTTGGCTCGCCCGCGCGGCTAGAGGAAAGTCCGACGGGATTTCACCCGCGCTGATCCCGTCCCGGAAACGACGTTCCACCATCGCCCGGGCGCCAGCCGTAGCTTTCTGTAGGAACTGCCGGACCTCTGCGTCGTCCACAAGCGGCGCGACGCACACGATTAGACAACCCACGGCCGAGCCTTCCTCGGTCGCAAACTCGACGGCCTGCCTCATGAAGCTGGCGAGCGAGGCGCGAAGAGTCTGCGGCGAGAGGAGTGCCTTCGCAGCGAGAGCGCCCTTCTTCTCTGCGTACGCCCTGAGGGCGCGCAGGAATAACGTCCGCTTGTCCCCGAAGACTGTGTACAGGCTCGGCCGACCAACACCCATCCCGTCGACGAGATCGTCGATCGTCACTCTCGGTTCTAAAGTGACAAGACGGAGGGCGGGGCGGTGCTTGACCCTCTTGGGGCCGATGATGAAAATGACCCTCGTCGAGCCAGACGTCGCGGTCAGCCGTCGGCGGCCTTCAGGTAGACCGCCAGAGCCGCGAAAGCTCCCTTGTACGCGGGCCGCGGTTCGCCGCGCGCATCTGAGGTCGCCCCGCCTATCACCCCGCTACGCTTCCTGACCCTGTCGCGCCACGGTCGATGCCCCTCCGGTGTCGCCGCCGTGACCCAGGCCCTCGCCCATCCCGAGGGACGGAACGGGCGAGGCACGCCTTTTCGCCCCGACGACACTTGGTCATCGTCCCGACATTTGGAGGATGCTCTCCGGAAGCCGTGCGCCCTGCACGCGGACCTTCGCAGTAACGTCGCGTATCTCGCGTAGGTCCTCCGCAGTCAGCTCGACGTCGGCGGCACCCAGGTTCTCCTCCAGGCGCGCGAGTTTGGTCGTGCCCGGGATGGGAACGATCCACGGCTTCTGGGCGAGGAGCCATGCGAGCGCGATCTGGGCGGGCGTGACCTCTTTCCGTCTCGCGACGCCGACGACGATGTCGACCAGGGCCTGGTTGGCCTTTCGCGCCTCCAGTGTGAATCGCGGGAAGCTCGAACGGACGTCGGACACTTCGAATTTCGTGCTCGCGTCGATCTTCCCCGTGAGGAAGCCCGAGCCGAGTGGGCCCCATGGGACGAAGCCGATGCCGAGCTCCTCGAGCGTAGGCAGGATCTCCTCTGGATCCCTCGTCCACAGCGAGTACTCGCTCTGGAGCGCCGCGACGGGCTGGATGGCATGGGCGCGACGGATCGTCTTCGCGCCGGCTTCTGACATGCCGAAGTATCTGACCTTCCCCTGCTCGATGAGATCCTTCACGGTTCCCGCGACATCCTCGATCGGCACCTTCGGGTCGACGCGGTGCTGGTAGAGAAGATCGATCCGGTCGGTCCTGAGCCGCTTGAGCGATGCCTCCGCGACCTCCTTGATGTGCGCCGGTCGGCTGTCGAGGCCGCGCGTCGCGCCGAACGTGAAGCCGAACTTGGTGGCGATCACGACCCGGTCGCGCAGCGGTGCAAGGGCTTCGCCCACCAGCTCTTCGTTCGCGAAGGGGCCATACGCTTCAGCAGTGTCGAAGAACGTGACTCCGCGTTCGACGGCCGAGCGGATGAGCGCGATCATCGACGCCGTGTCTGCCGGCGGACCGTAGGCCTGCGTCATTCCCATGCAGCCGAGACCGATGGCAGAGACTTCGAGGCTGCTCTTTCCGAGTGTGCGCTTCTGCATGTTTTCGCTCCTGTTCTTAGCGACCGACCAACCGCTGGAGGGCCTCGGGATAGCGGGCCCCCTGCACCTTGAGCTTCGACACTGCGCCGTCGATCTCGCCCAGATCGTCAGCCGTCAACGTGACGGCGACAGCGGCGAGGTTCTCTTCCAGGCGCACCCCCTTGGTCGTGCCGGGGATGGGAACGATCCACGGCTTCTGCGCGAGGAGCCACGCGAGCGCGACCTGTGCGGGCGTCGCATTCTTGCGCGTCCCGACCCTCGTGAGCAGATCGACGAACGTCTGGTTCGCCTCGCGCGCCTCCGGCGCAAAGCGCGGGAGCATTCCGCGGAAGTCGGTGGCGTCGAACTTCGTGCTCACGCTCACGGTGCCCGTGAGAAATCCCTTGCCCAGCGGGCTGAACGGGACGAACCCGATCCCGAGGTCTTCCAGCGTCGGAATGATCTCCGCTTCGGGGCCGCGCTCCCAGAGGGAGTACTCACTCTGCAGAGCGGTCACCGGCTGGACCGCGTGCGCGCGACGGATCGTCCCCGCGCCCGCCTCCGAGAGGCCGAAGTGCTTCACCTTGCCCTGCTTGATCAGGTCCTTTACCGCGCCTGCGACGTCCTCGATCGGTACCTCGAGATCGACCCTGTGCTGGTAGAAGAGGTCGAGCGCATCGACCCGGAGCCGCTTCAGCGAAGCCTCGGCGACCTCTTTGATGTGCTCAGGCCGGCTATCGAGGCGGCTCCATCGTGCCTCGCCCGGCGTGGCGGGCGCGAAACCGAACTTGGTGGCGATCACCACCTTCCCGCGAAAGGGAGCGAGAGCTTCGCCGACGAGCTCCTCGTTCGTGAGCGGGCCGTAGACCTCGGCCGTGTCGAAGAACGTGACCCCACGCTCGACGGCCCTCCGGATGAGAGCGATCATCTCCTGTTTGTCGGCAGGAGGACCGTAGCTGAAGCTCATGCCCATGCATCCGAGGCCGATGGCCGAGACCTCGAGGGCTTGAGGTCCGCGTCCGAGTTTCCGTGTCGGGATCATGGTGTCTCCTTTCTGGCGAAGAGGTCCTTCGCGTGGTTCACGGCCGACATCGCGTTTGGCCAGCCGACGTAGAATGCGAGGTGGGTAATCATCTCGGCTAGCTCTTCCTGTGTGACGCCATTCTTGATCGCATTCGGGAAGTGAAAGTCAATCTGCTCGGTCTTGCCCGTCGCGACGAGCGCCGCACACGTAATCAGACTGCGATCACGTTTCGAGAGCTGCGGCCGCTCCCACACATCGCCGAAGAGGATGCCCTCTGTGAGGTCCACCAGCTTCGGCGCAAGTTCGCCGAGCGACTTCCGCAGGGTGCTGGGTGGCTTGTTCGTGCTCACAGCGCCCACAGCCTCTCCTCCTCGGTTCATGAAGCAAAGATGCGCCCTTTCGGGGCAGAGCAGTAGACGGCCTCAGCTCGACGGGCCGTTTAGCCCCACTTGACAATCCGTCCCTGGCGCGGCGCCCTTGGCGCATGAATACCGTACCCTTCCCGCAGCTTCAGGCGTTCCTCGCCGTCGCACGCCACCGCAGCTTCAGCGCTGGGGCACGGGAGCTTGGCGTGTCGAGGTCTGCCGTGAGCCAGTCGGTGCGGCAGCTCGAGGAGCAACTGCGCGTGGTCCTGCTCGCCCGCACGACCCGAAGCGTCTCACTGACGGATGCGGGCAGGCGCCTCGTCGACACCGCCGGGCCTTCGCTGGGACGGGTCGTATCCGCACTGGCGGATGTTGCCGAAAAGCCCGGAGAGACGGTGGGTCGCTTACGGCTCTCGGTGCCGCGCGCGGCGGTGCCCTTCGTGATCGATCCGGTGTTGCCGAAGTTTCGCGCGCGTCACCCGCGGATCGAGGTCGAGGTCGTTATCGAAGACCGCTTCGTGGACATCGTCGCGGAGGGGTACGACGCCGGGGTCCGTCTGAGCGAGGCCATCGAGCGCGACATGGTGCAGGTGCGCCTTACCGACGCCTTCCGATTCGTCGTCGTCGGTTCGCCCGGCTACCTCGCGCGCCACGGTACGCCGGAGCGCCCCGAGGATCTCTTGCGCCACGAGTGCATCACGTTCCGGTCGCAGTCCACGGGAGCGCTCTACGCCTGGGAGCTCGAGCGAGGGCGCCGGAACTGGCGCGTGCCCGTTCGCGGGGGCGTCGTCAGCAGCGACTCCCGACTGAACGCCTCTCTCGCCGAACAGGACTTGGGGCTCGTGTATGCCCTGGAGCCGATGGTGATCGAGCAACTACGCGCTCGACGGCTGAGGGTGGTCCTCGAGCGGTACGCCCCCACGTTCCTGGTTTCTTTCTCTACTTCCCCAGCGTCGCACGGCGGTCCGCATCGCTCCGTCTCTTCATCGAGGCGGCGAAGGAGCTCGCCGTGCGCGCTGCGAAGTGAACGCCGGCGATGTTGACGCTCGCTCCGCTCGAGCGCCAGCCTTCGGCTCGACAAGACTCGGGACCCGTTCCCTTCGTAACCTCTGTCCGGCTCTTGAAACGGCTCGGTGGGTCGGCGGTGGGCTGACCGGCAGGTCTCCGACCGCCATTCCGTCCGCGGTGGTCGACTTATCCTGAGGCGGGAGCTCCGAAACTCCGGCCCCCGCGTACCACGTCCCCCTCGACGCGCGCTCTGCCTCCGTCATCAAAACGCACGGAGACGTGAATGGCTCGCACGATGTTGGTCTACGGAGCGACGGGACGAGCGGGGCGCCTCGTCGTGGAGCGGGCGCTGGCGGACAGCTGGGCCGTGACGGCGTTCGTGCGCAACCCGGACAAGCTGCCGGAGGTGCTGCTGGGGACGGTCACCGTCGTGACGGCGAACCTAAGCGACGGTGCGGCGGTCTCGGCGGCGGTTCGTTCGTCCCAGCCGGACGCGATCGTCGACGCATCGAGCACCTGCCATTCAGTCACGCCAAAGGGCAGCCACGGAGCGACGCCGACCGCGGAGTCCTCACGCGGGCGACGGTGAGCGCGCTCGAAGCCGACGGACGTCTCTCGGCGTTGCCGATGAGGTGATGACAAGCGGCCTTTCAAACTGTGGCTACACGATGAAGAGCGAGCAGCGTTGCGTCCGACCTGGGCGCCACAGCTCAATCGCTTCCATCTTTTTGAGCGGCCGGACGCAGCTTCGCAGTTCAAGATGGTAACCGAAGCTCGGTTGCCCGAGCATGCCCCGTTGCCAGGCGCCGCGTGCTTGTTCTTCGCGGAGGTTCCTCGTATTCGGACTTTATCTTATTTATCGAAGTTGGGCGGTGATTATGAGTGGCCCGACGGCAATCTTGAGAGAAGACCGAACGACCACGCGCGCGGGGCATCGGTCGAGCGCCTCCATTGGCCTTGGCCGGCGCGCGCGCGTATGCTCGATGCACGCGGGGGCGAACACTGTTCGTGCGTTTTGAGGGAGGGAGGAAACGATGATGAGCTTTAGCTGGTGGCCCCGTTCATTCTGGCTGTCTTCGCAGGCGCTCCTTTTCGAGACGGCGGCGCGCAAACGGGGTTTCCGCCGGCGCCAGCTTCAGCGTGACGAACGTACACTTCACGTGGCCGGGGTGCGTTGCGTCGGCGTGCTCGGCTCGCGTGCGTGCTGGTGGTCGCCCCGAGCGAGGCGATGTTCCACTGATGCCGCCGGCGCATCGAACTTGGGCCGGGCGGTGCGCTGTCGCCGCTGGTGGTCGGTGGTCGGTCATGCGGCGCTCCCCGTTGTGGACGGCGTTGCGGTAGCGGTCCAAGGCCCGGATCGCGCCGTGCTCTCGGTGATCTCGGTGATAGCACACGGGCATCAGAGGGGAAGGCGATCTGGGCCCGCATCTCCGGCTGTTGCGCGCGAGGTCACGTGAGCGAACCATGTGGCGAGCCATGCAGAGGGTCCCATGAACATCGAGGAATTACGGACGAAAACTGAGGCTGGGAGCCTGATGGCGCAGTCGATGCTCGGCATTTGCTACCTGCACGGCGTTGACGTTGGAGTCGACTACGCGGAAGCCTTTCGATTGCTTTCGCAGGCTTCTGAGCGAGGCGCCGCTCGCGCGATGCTGAACCTTGCCGGAATGTTCCTGCGCGGACAGTGGACGCAAAGGAACGTCTCGGAGGCGATGCGCCTATACGAACTGGCAGCGATGAAAGGCGAATTTCTTGCCCAGATTGAATTGGGCAAAATTTGCGCGAAGGGAACGGACGTTCCTCGCGACATGGGCATGGCGGAGAAGTGGTACGCGGCAGCCGCCGCTCAGGCGGCACAGATACTGGACGGCGAGGAACTCGCCGAGGCGCGCGCCTTCTTGGCGTCCCGCTCGCTGCCGCGATAGGTGTCCATCCGACGGGTTTCCGCGCCTGGGTGCTCTCGGCCCAGCCTCCACCACATCGCTCCTTGGAGGGATTTCGTGCAATCAACGCGGGCCATTCGGTCGGCTGTCCTTTTGCTTTCGGCTGCTGTCCGTTTATGGGCCGCGGGGGTGCTTCGGCCCGTCGGGAGAAGGGTGTCCCGCTTGAGGGTGGCGGCGGAAGAAGTGCTTTCGCCAGAGGCCCGCGGCAGGCGTTCGCGTCCCTGGCCCAGACCTCCCGGCCGACTTCGTCTTCGTCATGGCCGAGCCACGCTAGAACGCCCGCTTCAGACCCGGGATCGTCCGGTCGCGATGCGTCGCGCGCACCGCCCGCTTTACAAGTCCGGCCGGGGAGCGGGCGCTCGCCACGGCCATGGAGGCCGCCGCGGCAGCCGGCCGGCAAAGGCGAGTAAGTCTACGGCAGCCATGGCGGTGATGCGGACATCACCTGACATCACCAAGCGGGTCCTGCTTGGCCTTCGCCGTCGCCGGGGTTCGAAGCGACCCCACTCTGCGCCCTCTCGCCGACGCTCTGACCCGCGAAGGTGTTGTCGACGAACGCTGAGCAGCGCGGAAATTTGAGCGGCGGAGGGCGTCGTCGCGGGGCGGGGTATGCTGTAAGGCGGTGGTGTTACGACGGATGTACAAGGTCGGTGGCCTCGTGGACGAAACGGACGTGTGCCTCGGCGTTTACGGGGAGGACCTGAACCCGGCCGAGGTGACCGAGATGCTGCGCCGCGATCCGTCTCGGTCGCATCGACGCGGCGACCCAATGAAGAGCGGCCACCTTCGGCACAAGGGGGCTTGGTTGTTGAGCGTGAGCGGTACCTCCGATCCGGAGGAGTTGACTGCCGACCTCCTCGATAGGGTTGTCGCCATCGACGAATCTGTTTGGGCAGACCTTGCCAATCGCCACGATGTTCAGCTCCGTTTCGGGCTGTTCTTGAACAGATGGAATCGAGGGCTTGAGTTTTCGCCGGAACTCGTCGGACGTATCGCGAGGATCCGAGCCCGTGTGATTTTCGACATCTACGGACCGGACGGCGACGTGGACGCGTCCGACGTGCCCCGCTGTTGACGTGAGTCCAGGAGCGGCTCAAGGGGCCGGCGCGAACCGAGGGCCGCAGTCGATGGGGTAGGGTTAGGCACGGGGAGAGGGCATGCCCCGCGCCTTGGGGGTCTCTGTCGACGAAGCGCCTGGAAATAGCGGTTGGTGCGCCAAAGAGACGACGAAGACGGCGAAGGCCACGTGTTCGCGGGCAGCCGAGCAAAGGCGATCGAGGAGCTAATCGCCCGGTCGCTTCAGACGGCATTTCGCCGTGAGATACCCCATGCAACTCTACCGGATGAATGATTTGCTACGCACCTCTCGACAGCTCCAGTCGTTAGGGTCTTCGTACTTGCCGCCGTCGGGCCCCGCATATCCCGACCGTGCCTCGGGTCCACAGCCGGTCGGCGCAGTCCTCGCGCTGGCTGTGGTAGCCAAGCAGTTAGGAATCGAGGCCCTGAACCCGGCCGCGCTGAACCTGGCGCGTGGGATGCCTGAAGGCCTCGCGGAGAATTGGCTGCGATGGGAATTCAGAATCTCAGGCGACAAGTTGCCGGTTTGGTGCAGGCCATTCTAGGGCGCATTCTACGAACCTGGGGAAAGCTCTTCGGCGAGCCCAAGGCGCAGATGAAGGGCGCGGCCAAAGAGCTCAGCGGGGGCGCGACCTACGCGGGAGGGGAGGTGAGCGAGGAAATGGAACGCCAGTGGCGCAAGGCCAGCGGGGCCATCAGGCGTAAGGGCGAGAAGGTGTTTCGGCGGTGAGTCGCCGGTCGCGACCCGCGTTGGAGCCGCGCTCCAGTTCGGCCACGTTGGGAGCACGGCCTCCTCGTAAAGATCGGGATGCGGAGCGATTCGCGCACGCCGGTCCCGGCGCCGAGCACGTGACCGCCGGGGCCAGCCCATTGATGGCGACGAGGCCCCCACAACAAACCAAATCTACCGGCGCGCTTCGGCTCAAAGTGGACGCGCACCGCAGGACATCCGTCAACCGCCGCTGCGACAGGATACCACGCCGGTCGCCTGTGCGATTGCGCCCGCGTGTTCGAGCGTGTGGCGCCCAGTAGCCCCCCGGAGGCTTCAGCCGAAACCCCGGCCCGCGCCTTCGCGGTGGGACGGAGCGAAGGGAAGAGAGGCCAGTGCAGCGCGGCCCGCAAACTAGGTTCAATCGCCTGAAGCGATTGAGCGTTCCTCGATGGCGCTGCACCGGAAGCTTCGAAAATAGGCGCTATCGGCGCGTAGATTCGCGGAGGGACTGTTTGGCCTCTTCGGACGTGTCCCGGGCCTTCTCCTTGAGCTGTTCGCCCGCGCCCTGCGCCCGTTCCTTGGTGTCCTCAGCGTGCTCTTTAACGGACTCTCCAGCATCGCGGGCGCGCTTCTGCATCCTCTCAGTCGCCGCTGTGGCCTTGTCCTTCACCTGCTCGCCGGCGCCGTGCATGCGCTCCTTGATGTCCTCGGCGTGCTTTTTGACCAAGTCGCCAGCCTCTTTGCCCTCTTTCGACCTGCGCCGGTCTGCCACCATCCAGAATCTCGAGAACATCCAACGACTCGCCCGCGCCGCGTAACCGCAGGCAATCACAGCGAAGTCATCATGTTCGGCGCTCTAGGACACTGGGGGATCCCAGCCGCCCCATCGACGCGGATGAGTCACGTTTTCGAGCGTGGGCGCCGAGATGGGTCTCTTTCTCCCTCGCGCAGAGCCGCCGCGCAGTGCAGCAATGCGCCAGGGACCAGTCGAAGTCGCGCGTGACGCAGCGCTCGACGCAATGCGGCTACTGTGCGGCGGATTCGTCGATCGTCTCCATCTCCAACCGATGGAGACCTTCGAGCAGATCCCGGATCACCTCGATGCCGACATCACGCCGGAGGACCTTGGGCTTCCATGGGGAAAACATCTCAATCGCGCGTGCGCAGACGTCCGGCGCGGCCGCCAATACGAGAGCCGATGATCCCCGTGGCAAGAGATCGGCGATGTCGTCCACCCCGAGTACCGCTTGCTCCATGCGCTTGGCGACGGGTGAAACGGTTTGATGCACCTCGAGCCTATGGACCTGGGCACCGACAGGCCCGGTGTTAACGCGAGCATTGGTTGATCGATCCGAGGTCGGATTCGCGCGCAATCGCGGATCCCCGGGATCGGCTGGAGCGGCGGTGGAGATCACGGACAACGGTGGAGCCCGCCGGGGGACGATCGAGTAGGGGTAGGAGCGGGAGGCGGAGGAGAGGCGGGATGCCGGCCCGACAAAAAGGGCGACGCGAAGGAGGGATCTTTGACGGGACCAACCTTCGCGTCGTGCTCCGACAACGTTGCAGAAGCAGAGCACCGAGAGGATTTGCCGAAGCGCGCCCGACGTCAAGTCGTGGCGAGCGAAAATGCCATCGACCGAAGAAGCCCGGCCCGGGCGCTGCTTGGGGTGCGGCGCCGCCAGCCGACCGTACGGCGCAAATCTCGTCGTTCACGGCGACGGGACCCGCGAGCGTCAGGTGCGCGGGCCGCCGAGCGCAGAAGGGGCCCCGGAGCTGAGCAGCGTACTGGTACGCCGCTTTGAGTGTCAGCAATGCGGCGCGTGCATGGTCGTGGTGCCTCGGGAGCTTTTGCCGCGGCGGCTGTACACCGCGTGCGCGATCGGATTGGCCCTGGCGGTTTGGGCCTTAATGGGCGCGACGGAAGCGGCCACGCGCGCACGGGTTAGCCCGTTTGCGATCGTCGGCGCGGCGGCGCAGGGTCGCTGGATGACGCTGCGACGGTGGGCGACCGACGCCGGAGCCGGCCGGCTGTTCGGCACCTCGCGCGCGCCCCCAGCAGATTTCGTGCGGCGGCAGCACGCCGAGCGCGCGGCCGCCGCCCTGGGGGCCTTGGCTCCCCGCGGGCTCGCCCCCGACGCGGCGGGGTTTGCCGGCGGCGCTCTGCACATTGGTTGATCCTGATGGCGGCCTCCGGTGGGTTCCGCCACCGGTGATCCCACGAATTGGCCCTTGAAGGCAGACTCGAGGAGCACCATCGCTTCGTGCTCGAAATGCAGCTTGCGCGTCTCGAGCAACTCGATGAGCACGTCGGCAAGCTGGACGAGCGCATCGACAGCAAGCTCGAGCCTTATCGCGAGCAGCACGCGCGATTGGCTCGAATCCCTGGGGTCGATCGCATCTTGGCCGCGGTGATGATCGCCGAGCTCGGAACCGACATGAGCGTTTTCAAGAGCGCCGCTCATTTGGCCGCATGGGCGGGGGTCTGCCCGGGCAACAACGAGAGCGCGGGCAAGCGTAAGCGTGCCGACACCCGCAAGGGCAACGTCCATCTCATGACGGCCCTGGTGGAGGCGGCTCACGGCGCCTCGCGAACCAAAGGCAGTTACTTCAAGGACAAATTCTTTCGCATCAAGGCGCGTCGCGGTTATCTGCGCGCGGCCGTCGCCATCGCACACAAGATCCTACGTGCTGTCTACACGATGCTCTCGACCGGCGCCGAGTATCACGACCTCGGAGCTGCCTACCTCGACGCCATCGATGCCAAGCGCGTTACCGGCAACCTCGTTCGCCGCCTGCAACGCCTCGGCTACGAGGTCACCCTCGCGACGCGAGTCCCCCACGGGCCTCTGCTCCCCCCGGAAGCGGCCGGGTAATTCTCACGGCAGTGCTAGCCTCAACCCGTTCCCCGCTCACGCGCTACGCCCCGCCGGCACACTGCCGGTGGGGCGTTTGCCTATGACCCCTTGCCCCCCCCGCACAATCACATCATCCAAGCCGGTGAAGCGGCATTCAAATAACGCGCGTGGCAACAGACGCCCGGTTGCCCGAACGTCTGCGATCCCCCGAGCTGCTACCCCTCTGCTCGCGAATTCGTCGACGTCTCTCTCTCGACTACGCCTCCCGCGACGAGCTGCTGGCCTGCCTCGACCACTTGCTCGCCACAGGCGGAAACCAGGCGCTCATGACCAGTGAGCTCCGCGTCACACTCGCTGACCACGCCGCAGGCAATGATCGCGTCCTCATGAATCTCGCCGACGAGCTGCTCGCCGTTGCGGCCGACCGCGAGCTGCCTCGCCTCGACGAAAAACTCTTCCTTGAGGTCTTCGCCCAATCGCCAAAACCTAAACCTGCCACTCCCGCGCGAAAACGATGACCGTCGAAGAGTTTCGCCAACTGCTCATCGCTCCCGAAATCATCGTCCTGGATGTCGCCGACGCCGCGCTGCTCGCGCTCGAACGGGCTCTCGTGCTCGAGCATCCCATGGTCAATCACCCCGCTCGCGACGATGACCCTATCGTCCGTCGTCGTGCGCGTCGCGTCCTGCGCGAAGCCGACCGGCTTCTTCGCGTTCTGCGCGCTTACCGCTATGTCGTCCACGCCATCCTCCTCGAGGCCCTGCGCCAAGAACCGACCGATCCGTTTTGAACGGATCGGCCTTGAGGAGAACCCCAATCTTCTCGATTCCTGGCCCCTCAATTATCGTGGCGACGCTCAGCCACGAGCGTACCCTAAAGAGGGCGATGCGAGCGGTCGCCCGAAACTGCGGCGGTCGAATCCCATGCGCTCGCTTCGACGCGGGCGCTCGACCCGACCGCATGCGACACGCGGAGTGCGCAAAGAGCCCATCATCGCGCTGAGGAAGGGGGCAGCCAAATCGACGGCCACTCGAACGTCATTCTCGTGGTCGTGTGCTTCCGATGAACTCGACCATTGACGTCCTGGTCGAAAGCGCGCGAGTTAAGGTGTGGCGAGCATTCGGCCGACCATCGTTCCAATGGGCGCAGCAGTGGTGGCTGTTCTTGCAGGCGCCGCGTCGACGGGTCTGCTGGTCCCTGACGCGGCCGCTCAAATCGCTCGCCGACCCGAGGACGAATACGACAACGACGCGCAGCTGCTCGTCGCAGGGCCGGCCGATCCAGGGAATGTCTTGGCCGGCCACAGGTCACACAGTTCACACGCCTCGCACCAGAGCCACTATTCCGGCTCCGGTGGGGGCGGTTCCGGCGGATCGTATGTAACTCCTGCTCCGGCGCCACCCCCACCGCCCCAACCCGCACGCGTCTCCATCGTCGCCTATCCGGGAGGGCGGATCTTCCTGGACGACCGACTGGTCGGTCGAGACGCGGCCGGTCCCCTGACGGTCGGCGCAGGCTCTCATACCATCCGGGTCGAGAACCGATTCATCGGGACCGAGAGCCGCGAAGTCGAGCTGCAAGAGGGCCAAACCGGCATCATTGAGATTGCGTGGTAACGCATCCGCCATGAATCAGAGCGAGGCCAAGCCAGAGGAGCAGGGACCGGTGCTGGACTTGGTGGACGACACCGTGCACCTCGCGCTAAACGCCGAAGCTTACCGCTCGATTTCCGTCCAAAAGAGCTCCTACCGCTTCGCAGACCGCTGCACCGTCATCATCGGCGCCGTGCGGGCCGGTGTGCTGCCGCTCGCCCTCGCGTTCCCTATGGGGACAGCGAGAGCCGCGGCCCTCGAAGTGGCCCGTCTGTTTCTGCAAGATCTTTTGGACCAGGAGCTGCGAGAAAAGGCGCAGGACGAAACGCGGGCGATGCGCGCTCTCCTTCTGGCCCACGCATTCTCCCGAACCAACCTCATTCGAAGAGATTGATGCTATCTGCCCCGTTCCGAAGCCGGGCCCATTTTGCCCCGTCACACCCCTACCGCTTGTTGCCCTTCCGCTTTGGGCAACTCGAAGGGGACGATTACCTACTCACCAATGACGTCGGAGAATACGTCGTCCTGCAACGCGCGGAGCTCGCCGACTTCATCGACCATTCTCTTCTGCCCGATACGTCGACGTATCGCTCGCTGAAAGCGAAACATTTTCTCTTTGACGACGAGAATCGCTCCGCGCTCGACTTACTCGCTCTTAAATACCGGACACGCCTGGCGCGCCTGGCGGCATTCACCGGACTTCACATCTTTGTCGTTACGCTCCGCTGCGACCACTCGTGCCACTACTGCCAGGTCTCGAGGCAGACCGAACACCTTGAGCGCTTCGACATGACCCGTGAGCACGCCGAGAAAGCGTTGGCATTCGCCTTTCGAAGTCCGTCCCCAAACCTCAAGATCGAGTTTCAAGGAGGTGAACCGCTTCTGAATTTCGATCTCGTGCGCTACGTCGTCGAGCGCGCAACGTCGATGAATGCGGTTTTTCGCAAAAACCTCCAGTTCGTCATCGCCACCAATCTCTCTCGCCTCTCCCACGACGTGCTCGCATTCTGCAAAGAACATGCGATCTATTTGTCGACCTCTCTCGATGGTCCCGCCGACCTGCATGACGCGCACCGTCCGGTCCGCGGAGGCGGAAGCCACAGGCGTACCGTCGAGGCCATCCGAGAAGCACGTGCGGCGCTCGGCGCGGACCGACTCGCGGCGCTGATGACGACGACTGTCGGGAGCCTCGCTCGCGTCGAAGAGATCGTTGACGAGTACGTGCGCCTCGAGTTCCATTCGATCTTCCTCCGCAGCATCAGCCCCTATGGCTTCGCTGTCCGCGCCAGCCTCCGCCGGAAGTACGACGTCCACGACTGGGTTCGCTTCTACGAGCGCGGCCTCGCGCACATTCTCCGGATCAATCAATCCGGGTATGCACTCCGAGAAGAATTTACGGCCATTCTTCTTCAGAAACTACTTCACCCGGCCGGCACCTCTTACGTTGACCTGCAGTCACCCGCAGGCATCGGTATCGGAGTGCTGGTCTACAACTACGACGGATCGGTGTACGCGTCCGACGAAGGTCGCATGCTCGCGGAAATGGGCGATCACTCGTTTCGGCTCGGCCACCTCGACGCCGACAGCTACGAGACCATGATGACGTCAGACGCGCTCTTATCGGTCTTGGACTCGACCATGCTCGAGGGGGTTCCGATGTGCACCGACTGTCCCTTTCTTCCGTACTGCGGCGCCGACCCAGTTTATCATCAGGCCACGCAACAAGACGTCGTTGGACATAAAGCGTTGAGTGATTTCTGTAAAAAGCAGATGGGCGTTCTTCGCCATCTGATTCGCACCCTGGAAGACGATCCCCCGGCGCGCGACATTCTGATGACGTGGGTATGACCGATGCTCCTTACCCTCTCGGCTCAAGCGCTCCGGCCCGTCGGCCCCGGCTCGAACAAACCGTTCGTCGGTCGCATCAGCGAGCGAGACCATGGCCCCTCCGGAAGTGATATTCTCCTCGTGCGGCGGCCCTGCGACCCCTTGCCTCTTGGGTTTCGCGCGTACCTCGTTCCGGCGGATCTGCCGGCAGATCTGCCGGCACCCCCGCCGGACACGTACGTGCTCGGACCGCAGTTCGACTACTTGAGCCATGGGGACGTCGTCCGCCTGGATCCGAAACATCGAGCGATTCGCGTTTTATACCGCCGCACGTCGAATCACAATTCCCTTCTGGTCACCGAGCGCTGCGACAACTTTTGCGTCATGTGCTCGCAGCCGCCAAAAGCCGGCGATGACTCGTGGCTCGTCGAGGAGCTATTCGATGTGATTCCGTTGATCTCGCCCGACACGGCGGTGCTTGGGATCACTGGCGGAGAACCGGCTCTGCTTGGAGAGAGACTTGTTCAGCTCATCGCTCTCATGAAGAGTCATCTGCCGCGAACCGCGGTTCACCTGCTGTCCAACGGCCGTCGCTTCTCGGATGATACGCTGACGCGATCCCTGGCGGAGCTGCAACATCCCGATCTCATGATCGGCATTCCGCTCTACTCCGATCTTCCGGAAGAGCACGATTACGTCGTGCAGGCGCGGGGCGCGTTCGACGAAACGATTCGAGGCATTCTGCATCTGAAGCAGCGTGGCATGCGGGTTGAGCTCCGGTTCGTGATTCATAGCGAAACCTTCGCGAGACTTCCCGCCTTCGCGGCCTTCGTGACTAGAAATTTGCTATTTGTCGATCATGTCGCGCTGATGGGCCTTGAACCGACCGGATTTGCAAAGACGAATCTCGACGCCCTGTGGATCGATCCTGTCGACTATGCGCCGGGGCTCCTACGCGCCGCGCGGACCCTCAGTCGCGCAAATATCCGCTGTTCGATCTACAATCACCCGCTCTGCGTGCTGCCGTCGGAGCTCCGCCCTTTTGCCAGAAAAAGCATATCCGATTGGAAGAATACGTTTCTGAACGAATGCGACGCTTGCCGACGACAGAACGAGTGCGCTGGTTTCTTCGCGTCCTCCCGACGAAGGAGCGTCGGGATCACTCCGTTTGTGTAGATGGCGTTGATGACGCCTGTACTCCCCGACGGAGGGCACGCCCGGACCAAGGGGCATAAGCGGTTGTTAATGGATGGGACTGCGCAATGGATCGTATGATGATGATGAAGTTGGAATCGTGTGCGATCGCTGCCGTGCTGTTACTGCATTTGCACTGCCAAGCTTCGAGCCCCGCTAAGGAGCCGATCGAGACGCCGGCGAATGTTGAGCGGGTCGATGCGCCAGCCAGTCTAGCGGCGGTCGAGAGCGCCATCGCGAGGGGTGATCTCGGCGCCGCCCGCCGGATCTTTCGTGCTCTCGCCGTCGACGGGAATACGCCCGAGGTTCGCGACGCGCGCGGTGCCATAGCCCTTGCAGACGCGGACCACGTCTCCGGCCAAGCCAAGCTCGACCTTCTGAATTCAGTCGTTACGCGCGGGGGGAAGTACGCCGACAAGGCCCGGGCGAAGCTTCGAACCGAGCAGCTGCGGGAGGTGGAGGAACTGATTGACGCTGGCAGGCCTGACGACGCGCTGGCCGCCATCAGCCGAATCTTCGGCGACTCGCACGACTCTGATACAGAGGTCGATGAGGTCCGCGCGCGGGCGCACGAGGCCATCGCCGGCCTTTGCCAGGAGACGACCTGTACGTACACGGAAGCGTTCCAGGCCAATGCGTGGGCAAGCTCGCCGGGGCGGGCGAAGCGGGCAGCGGATGCAAGAGCCGCGGTGCTTGCGATCATTTCCTTCCACGAGATCGCGGGCGAGGCCACCTTGGAGCGCCTCCGTCGCTTACGCGCTTTTGGTGAGACCGCAGCCGAGGTCGCGAACGGAATCAGCGCCGACGTCGAGTTGCGCAACCAAGCATCCGCGGCCCAGGACTGGGCGGAAACCGAGCGAGGCAAGGTCCCAATCCTCGGTTCGGACGAATCGATTGCGTCGGAGCTCCTCGGCGCATTCGAGCAACAGACGCCAAAGGTCGGGTCAATTTCACTCGGGACGCTGCGCGTCTACCTGAGCTTTGACGCGCGAAAGATCTGCCGCGGCATTTACGTCGTGGGTTCGAATGCAAGCGCGCGCGCTCTGAGCGTCAGCGACGAAGCGCTTCGCAGGGTCTTGGCCCAGGCGCTGGGCCGCAGTACGACGATTCGGGAGGCGACCTCGACGACAACATCTTCTTCGTGGAACGATCACGGGGTCCAGATCGTGGCGCGCTGGCGATCCGGCGACCTGATGGAGCTTCGGCTTGGGGACGCGGCGCCGTGATGGCGAGGGTCATGCCTTGTTGCCCACGCTGGAGGCGATTTTTCCTTCTCGCGGCCGCAGCGACTGCGTTCGCGTTCGCGTTGGTGTGCCGAGTCGCTCGAGCAGAGGATCGACGGTGCGACGGGCCAAGCCCATGTTGCCCCGCCGAACTTGTGTCTCACCTCGAGCGTCTGACAACCGTGCAGGTGGGAGTTGTCGTGATGGGGATCACGAGCATCAACGAGAAATCGGGCACCTGGGATGCCGACTTCTATCTCTATGAGCGATGGCGCGCATCGCCCGGCTTCACGCCACAGACCGAAGTGGTCAACGAAGCCGAACGTCATGCCACGCAGTTCGACACGACGGAGATGACGGACGGCACCTGTCAGCGCTCCCGGCGAATACGCTCGACTCTCCGCTCGGCGTACAACCTTCGAAGATTCCCGTTCGACCGGCAAAGTCTTCCGCTTGAGATTTCCGACGATCAATTTGCGTCATCGGACGTTGTCTACGCCGGACTCGCGTCGCCTCTCGGTTTCGACACCGAGGTCCGAGCGATGGTCTCAGGGTGGAAAGTTGACGATCAACTCGGATATTCTCGACAGCCGCGGAGATTCGCGTCGGAGATGGGGGCGCCCGTCTATGACTATGCATCCTTTACCGTCCACGTGTCGAGGCACGTGACGTATCATGTGACTAAGTACTTTCTGCCTCTCCTCGTCATCGTGGTGATCGCCTTTTCTGTTTTTTGGATCGATGCAGCCGACCTCAGCTCGCAGGTCACCATCGGGGTGACTTGCGTCCTTGCCGCCATCGCGTTTCAGTTGGCGCAAGCAGGCAGTCTTCCAGCGATCTCTTACTTGACATTAGCCGATCGCGTCTATGCGGCTTGCTACGTTGCCATCGGCTTCGCAGTCATCGAGACTATCTATTCCAATGGGCTCGCACGCCGCGGAAAACCGGCGGAAGCTGCACTCGTCGATCGTCGGTGTCGCTGGGTCTTCCCAGCGGTGCTTGTAACCGCCATCGGGTTCTCAGCGATCCTCGCCTTTCACAATGGATGAGCTGGTCCATCGGGGGCGCGACCCGCAAGCGACTGGGTTCTTGGGGTCGAACGTTGCGAGGGGCGGCTTCAACCTCGGCTTTGCTAAACGGTCGGAACTCTTGCCTGGGGCTCGACCACTCCCTGGTGGCGGTTTCTCCTGGGACGTGCCGATCCTCCGTGTGTCATGGCCTGCAGGCTCTGGAAGCGGCCGAGGCCGCCGCACTTGCCGCAACGGCCCACTCATGGCACAACTTCTGCTCACCTTTGATGATGTTGGAGTCGCGCAGGCCCGCGGAATTGGAGGCCGGCCTCCGCGCGGCGATCAACGAGGGCCATGCGGTCGGGCTCGCAAAGGACGCGTCGCTGGAACCCTGCGCGACATCAACCGAGAGGGGCGCGACACGCGCCGGCTTGTCGGTTACCGGCGATCGGGACGACGAGACGAAACGAGGTACGCGCCATGACTGAGCAGGACATCGCCCGGAACATGCGCGCCGTTGCGCACGCGGTCGCGCAGCAGGAACTCGAAGGCCTGACCGTGCCGTCGACAACCAGGAATGACCTGCGGCGCGTCGCGCGGGGCGAGATTTCCGTGACGGAGGCGATCCGTAACGTCTACGCCCGGTTCGGGGATGTCCCGGTATTCCAGCCATGATCCGTACCTCGACCCGGCCTCCGGCGTTCTGAAGAACCGCTTCGGCATCACCGGGCAGGCGACGCTCGAGGCGACCGAGGCTTCGCTCGTCGCGTTGCGCTCCTACGAGCTCGTGCAACGCCCGCTCCGCGGGAACTTCGACCTTGCGCATCTGCAAGCGATCCATCGGTGCCTGTTCGGCGATGTGTACGAATGGGCGGGGCAGCTACGCACGATCGACATCGCCAAGGGCGGCAACGCGTTCGCGCACCATGGCTACATCGTCACGGCCGCGCAGCCGATTTTCGACGAGCTCGCGCGTGAGCAGCATCTCGCCGGTCTGCTCCCCCTTGCTTTCAGCGTGCGTGCCGCGCACTACCTGGGCGAGATCAATGCGCTGCACCCGTTTCGTGAGGGGAACGGCCGGGCGCAGCGAGAATTCATCAGCCACCTTTCGCAGGCGCACGGCTACTACATCGCCTGGGAGAGCGTTGCCGCTGAGCGGATGCTGCAAGCGTCCATTGAATCCTTTCAAGGCGATACCTCCAAGCTCGCGGCGATCATCCAAGAGAACCTGAGCGGTGTTGGGCCGGTAGGCCCGCCGGCTTGAATTTTTTGCGCCGCTTGGCCGCACGTCCGCGTTCCGCGCCACGGGATGCGGGCTCAATATCCCAATATCCTGCCGGCATGTCTCAGGCTGCTCGGAATCTGAGCCTTGGGGATGCGGAGCACTGTCGACGATACGCGGCGAGTCTCTTTGCTGCTCCTCGAGCAAGTTTGGCCTCTCGGGCGCTCGCGCTCCGAGCGTGGGGCCAGGAGCCGCACGCCCGGCGGATCTCCCGGATGCCGTGACGGAGCATCGAATCAGGGGACAAGAGAAGCTGCATGAGGCAACGTGTACGCGAGAATCCGTTGAGCTGCTGGTGGGCGCGCACGAGGCGCAGGGTCAGCTCGGATCAGTGAAGAGGTCTTGCGAGCGTCGGGTCGAGAGCGACGGTCGTCGGAAGACCGCTGCGCTGCGCGATGCAGCGGCTGGTACGATGTCGAAGACCTTTCAAGCAAACGTTGAACGCACCGCCGAAGAACGCCGGCTTCAGTGGGAATGAGGTGACCGATGCCGACACACGCAACGGGAGAACTTCGCAGGCTTGCCGAGGGCTTCGCAGCGCGCATCACGCTGCGCGGACGCACAAGAAAGGATTTCTTCCTGACGATGTGCGCGACGGAAAGCGAAGCGATCGAACGATGCCAGGCGCTCGCCTCGATGGCCGCTCGACTGCGTCGTTGGTC
>JBEKFX010000086.1:0-25142 GCA_050013115.1 Polyangiaceae bacterium | reverse complement strand
ACAGGCAAGCCCATCCTCCTCGCCGGAAGCGCTGGCGGCAAGATCACGACCGGACGCCACGCGCCCTACACCAATGCCGCTCAAGCCGACCTCTTCATCGCCCTTCTGAACACGATGGGCGTTCCCGCCACCACTTTCGGCACAGCGGGCACCGCACCCCTCACCGGCCTCACCTGACCGGGCTCCGCGACTCAGATCATCCAGACTCGTCGCGGCTCGCGGCCTCACGCCGTCGGTCTCCCGGTGAATCCACTTCTTCAATCCGTCCCGTCCTGGGTCAACGCCCACGGACGGGCGGCGGTGAAAGAGCGAATTAAGCCCTGGGGATCTCGGTCCCCAGGGCCTTTGCCGTTTTGGGAGTGTACCGCGCTCCGGAGTCCTTGACCGCGGCGGGTGTTTGCCGGGGCCCCGCCCCACCCGCGCGAACCGCCGCGGTGGCCGCGCATACTGACTGATTGACTGAAGAGCCTTGCCCCGTCGTGCTGGCTCACGTTTCTCACGGGAGAGAACCGTTCGCGGTGCTGGGGCCTCAATCCGTGAGCTCCCCCTTGAAGCTCCAACCTCCCTCAGTGAGGATCGGCTCGGTTCAGATGAGTCCCCCAAGGGGGCTTGGATCCACCCGGCGGCAAACGCCTTTGGACCCGAGCCCTCTCCCGCGCAGACGCCGACTGCAGAGAGGTCCGGACGCCTGGCCGGCCTACATGCAGCCGATCTGCGCCGTTCCGATGGCGAAGTCGTCGACGTAAATCGTACTGGCTGTCGCTGCTCCGTTGTAATTCTCGTACCCAATCCGTGTTTCCACCAGGCTCCCGACCGCTGCATTTCCTTGTGAGGTGAACGTCACGGCGGTCTTCGCAAGCGCAGTGCCCCCGACGTAGAGTTCGAGGCTGCCCATCATTCCCGTCAACCCGATGTGCCACTCGAAGCACGTCCAGGCCATCTTGGGCAGCGCTGTTCCCGAATTCCCTGTTGCCTCCCCGCCGGCCGCCGACTGCGGATCGACGTTGGTCGCCATGGTGCCGCCCTCCGTGTTAAGGGGGCGAACGCCGTTGTTCATCGTCGCCATCCCCGTCGACGCTTCGATGTAGACGTCGTGGCCATTGTCCGTAGGGGTGTTCACATAGAGCCAGACGCGGCCCCACTGGTCGCCTCCCGCAATCGGGAACCCCATCTTCTCGTCGATGAAGGTCGCGCCGCTCTTCGCCGCGAGGCTGAGTTCTACCGAGTTGGTCCCACTGTGCGCCATCGTCGTGACGACCTTGACGGTGTTGCCAGCGGGATTGTTGGCGTCGGGTGTCCAGTTCGAGTCGAGCGTGGCGCTACCCTCGAACCCGTCGCAGAAAACCGCGGTGCCACAGCCTGCCGTCCCGCCTTCTCCGGGCTCGCTGTTGCCGCCGTCGTCGCCTGAGCCGCTGCTCGTCCCGCTGCTCGTCATCTCGCTCGACGATGCGATCGTGCTGCTCGAACTCGTCGTGCTTTGGCTGCTCGTCGTACCCGTCGACGGCGTGGTCTCGGTCGACGAACTACTTGTCGTGCTGTTTCCTGCCGGGCCGGTCGAGCTTGAGACGGCACTTTGTTGGCTCGTCGAACTCACCTCAGGCACGGCCGTCCCGTTGGTCCCACATGCGGCCATTGCGCAGCACGCAAAGCCGAATGCGAGCTTCAGGTCGAGTGTCGTCGTCGTGCGCATGGTGGTCATTCTCCTCGGGGTGGTCAAAGTGACGAATCAAAGGGGATGCTGCGTCGATCGGGGCGGAGCCGGGCCCGGGATTCTCTCGCGAGCGTCCCAGCCGAGCTCCGACCCGCCCTAAGGCGCAGCGTACACCCAGGGCTTATGCAGTTGCACTTCTCGCCCTGAACGGCTCACGCAGGACGCCCCTTGGGTATCGTTATTGCAAATTGACCGCAGCGCCGCAAATCAAAGTCGTGGCGGCGCACCAGGCGTTCAGCGCCTCCTGACCGCGATCGCGCCCGCTCCGCAGCGATGCGGTGACCGCGCTCAGACGGGCATTCGCGACAGAGCACTCGTCAGCGTCAAGCGAAGCGCCTCGTAGCCGAACCCTTCGATGTGGCCGAGTTCCACGGCGATGATCGCGCGATCGCCGTTGGCGTAGGACGCGGGGAAAATAGCGAAAGCATGCTCGCCGCTGTCGTCCAGCATCACCTGCCGGAGCACGTCGGCGAGCGGGTAAGTCGTCACCAGAGTCGGGTCTGACTTTCGAGCGTCCGGCTTTTCGGCAAGGACGACCCTCCCCAGGGGCGGAGCTCCTGGGCTCTCGTCCAAGCGGACGATGAAGCAGCGCGGAATGCCCGCGGCCGGAAGGCGTTCGTGTACGATGCGCGCGAGCTCGTCCATGGTTCGTGCCGCCATCATTGCGGCGCCCGCCCCCATCAAATGAAGAGCGTCGTCCCACGTACGCAGGCTCGCCACCGCCTGGAGCCCCTCGACGGCGTTGCTCGTCATGACGCGTGCTTCGTGAAACGAGTCCTCCACCCGGTTTCGCAGCACCGGGTCGCTGACGGCGCGGACGACGCGCGCGCGAAGGACGCTGAGGACGTCGTTGCACACGGAAACATCGCTCCCGGCCGCCACCAGACGCCGCAGAATTTCATCGTAAACCCTCAAGAAAGCGTCCGGCCCGTCGCCGCGAACTTGCTCGCTGACCGCATTGAGCAGGCGAGCGTCCCATTGGCTCCCTGCGGCGCCCAGGGTGCCTCGGGCGGCGCGCGCCATCTCGGCGAGGATGTTCTGCCGACGTCGGACGATGGCGGCGTCGAAGCCAAGGCTCGGCCCGGCAGGAACCGAACTTCGGCGGTTCAGTCCCCCTCCGGGCGGGCACCCGCACGAACGTCGCGTGACGAGCTCCGTGTGGCGCAGCGACTGCTCGGGCTTGTTGGGTCGTCCGAGCTGGTCGAGCACCATGCGCACGCCTTCGCTGCCCAGTTCCTCGAGCTTTTGACGCGCGGTCGTTAGCGGTGGACTCGCGAATGCCGATTGTTTGACGTCGTCGAAGCCCGCGACCGCGATCTGTTCGGGCACGCGGATGCCCCGCTCGCGTAGCTCGTCGAGTGCACCGAGTGCCATCAGATCATTGGCCGCGACGATGGCCCCCACGTCGCTTACGGAAAGCGCGCGCGTCCCGAAAAGAACGGATACGGCCGCATGTCCCGCGGGTCTGTTGAAGTCGCCGTCCACGACGAGTTCGCGCGCATAGCGGATCCCGCTGGACTCGATCGTTTCTCGGTACACGCGAAAACGGAGCTCCGCCTCGTCGCTTGTGGCAGGGCCTCGCACGAACGCAATCCGCTTGATGGCGTGGACGTGGATCAAGTGCTCGACGACCGCGCGCATTCCGGCTGCGTTGTCCGGACACACACTCGAAATGTCCGCAGACAAAGGCACGGCGATGCTGCACGTTGGCACGGCCGTGAAGGTCGCGACGAACGACTTCAGCCGCTCGAGCCCGGCGGCGTTGCCGAGCGAGCTCGAGAGCACGGCCACGCCGTCGATATTTCGAGGGCGCGCCAACTCGAAAACGCCGTTGGCCGGATTCGGCGGATCGCCCGGCGCGAGAGTACCTCCTACGAAACATAGCAAATGGGCGCGCCGCTCCTCTGCCGCGCGCATGGCTCCGCGCAGGATTTGCCATTGGTAGGGGCTGTTTCCGAGCCAATCGATCAGAAAGCCGACGCTCGGCGCCGGCCCTGATCCGGTCAGGCGCTTCGGTGCCGACCGGCTTTGACCTTGCATGATCACGTCTTCGGGCGACTCGAGGCGACTGCGCCGGCCATATGCCCTCTTCTCGATCAGACTAGACGCGAAGGGGCGGCCAGGCCAGAGCCCGATTCGGCTCGAACGCATCCGCAAGGAGACCCGACGGCCATTTCACTCCGATCCGCAGCCCACGATCGGCGTGTGCGCCGCGTCACTCCATCTTGGGCTTCAAGCCCCCCTTATCGCATCGTGCGCACCCCGGCTGACACGTGGATTGGGCTCGGGGGCCGGCGTGAACGTGGTCCGCAGGCCGACGGGGGGGGCGCTTCGTCCTCGCGCGTGGCGGATGACACGACCGCGCACACGGTGCCCATAGGCGAGACGCGTTCGCACCGGATGGTCCGCTTCGTGTCGTACGGCTCTGGAATGACACCGGTGGCTCGTCCAGCACGAGTTCGCCAAGAAGTGGACGGGCCAGCGAGTCTCTGGTCGTCGACTGCGCACAAGCCTCATCGCGAGGTCGATCCTCGGCGCGATGGGCGGGCGGACGCCGACGCGCATGCCCGATGCCATTGCCGCAGACTGCCTCGCAGCGCACGGGGAGATGTCGTGGTCCGCATCTTTGGCGCCGGGCCAGGGGACCGTGATCGACGGTGCGCGTCGGAAAAGGGTCGCGTAGAGTCATCCGCGATGCGATACGCAAGACATATCGGCCTCGGCCTCGTCGGACTCTGCGTCTTGGCCTTCGGGGCCCTGGCCATCATTCGCGTTCTCGAGCCGTCGAGCCCCGCCACTCCCGCCTCGACCGTGCCGCATACCACGATATCGATTGCCAAGTTGTCGCGCGAAAACGCGCCCGACAACTGTGCGGATGTGACGTTCTTGGGAAAAAAGGAGGTTGATCGAAAGAAGCTGGAGGCGAGGGGCTTCACGATTCTCGAATCGAGCTGCTCGAGGGCATTCCCGAATTCCATTCCCCTCGCCACGTGCTCGCGTTCCGACGTCGACGGCGATGCCCAGCCGTCGACCGAGGCCGTGGGGTACTATTACGATGTTGCGACCATTGAAGGCGACGAAACCTATCGGGGGCAATGTTTGGGGGCCGGCGGCGCGTGGATGGTCAAGCCGCAGAACGATCCCCAGCTCGCAAGCGCTCGCACGAGGCTGGCCGGCGCAAAGCCGCACCACGAGTTCGACAGTTTGATGGAGCTCGCGCCGTAGGGCCTCGATCCATTCGCTCTCTCGCGATCGAAAGGTGTCATTCGCGACGAGCTGCGGCGCGGCGACCCGCTCGGAGGTGCTGCTCGGCGACGCGCAAGAAGCGATCGCGCGCAGCAGCATGGTCGACCCGGGGCCTTGGATACGTCTTGTCGAGGACAACGCCGGCCCGTCGAAGCACGTCGGCCGGTGCATCCCACGGGCGGTGGACGAATGGCGCCGGCAGGCGGGAGAGCTCGGGAACCCAGCGGTGCACGTAAGCTCCGGCCGGGTCGAATCGTTCCCCCTGCAACGTGGGATTGAAGATTCGAAAGTAGGGTTGCGCGTCGCAGCCGCACCCGGCCGACCATTGCCACCCCATGTCGTTGTTCGCCCAATCCCCGTCGACGAGGTACGAAAGGTAGTGCGCTTCGCCCCAGCGAAAGTCGATGAGAAGATGCTTGGTCAGAAAGCTCGCGGCAATCATTCGGGCGCGGTTGTGGACGAAGCCTTCGCCGAGGAGCTGGCGGGCGGCGGCGTCGACCACGGGATACCCAGTGGTCCCTTGCACCCACGCGCACCAGTCGTTCTCACGATTGAGCCACGGAAAGCCAGCGAATTCCGCCCGGAATGGATTGATGAGCAGGTCGGGCCGGTCCCACAGGGTGGAATGCGCGAACTCGCGCCAAATGAGCTCGTTGCAGAACGCGCGCGCCGCTCGCGGTGCTCGCTCCTCGACATCGTTCTTGCGAACGGCGCTCCAAACCGAACGGGCAGAGATCGTGCCGAAGTGGAGATCGGCGGACAAACGGCTTGTTCCGGCGAGGTCCAGGCGGTCGCGCCCTTCCGCGTAACCTTCGAACGGGCCGCTCAAGAACGATCGCAGGCGTGACCGCGCCCCGATCTCTCCACCCTCGAGAAGTTCAGAATTGCCCGCGAGTCCGAGATCCGAAAGCGTGGGCACGGGAGCTTGCGTCGTCGAGGCGATGTCGACAGGAAGGGGAGGGAGGCGGCGTGGCACGGGCAGGGGCGCTTCCATGTCGCCAGCCCTCTTGGCAAAGGCGCGCGCGAAGGGGGTGAAAACCGTATACGGGGATCCTTTGGCGGTCCTCAGCGTCTCGGGCGGAAGGAGCGTTTCTCCGCCGAGCAGAGTGAAGGGGACCCGCAAGGCCGCCGCGATCTGTCGGTCACGCTCTCGTGCGAACGGCTCCGTCCAGCGTTGGGCGATGGCGCGGTCGACTTGCCAGCGCTCCGCGAGCCGAGGCACGACCTCGACACTCTTGCCCGCGACGACGACCAGGCGAGAGCCAAGCTCCTTCAGCTTCCGCTGCAGGGCGACGAGCGACGCGAGCAAGAACTGCATGCGATGGGCCAATCGCTGCGCGCGGGGCGGTGCGAAAAAGTACGGGTCCAGGACGAACATGGGGATGACGTCGCCCGCGCGGGCGGCCGTTGCAATGGGCGCATGGTCCGCGACGCGCAGATCCTTGCCCCGAAACCAGACGAGCGTTCTCACGGCCATGGCGACATCCAGCGGTCGCCCTCTCCGCAGCCGGTCGATCCTGCGAAACCGGCCCTTGTCGATCGAACGTTCGCGTGGCGCCTGACCATTCGCGCCTGTGTCCGGTGTCCGCGTGGGTCGAGGGCCGCCACCGCGACCCCACCGTACTGCGCGTAAGCTGCACCGACCATCCGCATCCTCTGGCCGCAATACCTTGGCTTGACTGCATCTGCATCCGCGCTCCGACCGGCAAGGCGTGGCGGCGTGGCTGTCGGCTGTGAGGCCGTGCTCAGTTTGCGGATCGCGGACTCATCCGTGCTTGGCCAGATTCGGTTGGTTTGTCGCCAGGACTTTTGCGCAACCGTCGGACACGAGGCCGCGATCGCGTCGGCCGAATTGACGCGTCCCTGTCGCCGATGGATAAGCGGGCGCCGTGGCACGCCCCCTCTTTGCAAACTGTCTTGCCCCCCTCTTCGGGCTCGTCGGCTGCGCGACCCACGCGCCCGTCCTATCCATGCCGTCGCCGCCGTGCCCTGCGACGGCGGCCACACCGTCGCCGCTAGTCACCGTCGCTCCCGCGCCTGCAGTCGGCGCTGAGCCCGAGGCGTCGTCGGGATATGACAGGCCCCCGCAGAACATCCTCGATGTGCTGCACGCGCCTTCGCCCCCGGTCCCTTACGTGAACCCGACTCATGACACGGTGTTGCTCGTGTCGTGGGAGGATTACCCGCCCCTGTCGCGCGTCGCGTTGCCGTTCCTGCGCCTCGAGATGCTCCGCTGGTTCGATAAATATGTCAAAAACGCGCCGCCACGTGCCGACGCGAAGGGGGTTCAGTCCGGCTGAATCATCGATTTCTTGAGGCCGTACGGCTCGTGCCGACGCCGATGGGCGGGCGGCGCGATCTCAACCGAAGGAGGATTGCGATGACGAATCGAATGCGCTTCGAGGGTGTGACGCTCACCGTCGAGAGCGTCGAGCGATCGATCGACTTTTATGGCGGAAAATTGGGTTTGAAGGTCGAGTGGAACGCCGTGCCGGCTTTCGCGATGATTCGCGTCGGTGGCGAGGGAGGGGGGACGATCGGCCTCCTCTCGCTGGCCGAGGCTCGCAAAGAAGGGGTCGAACAAGCGAGCGCCGCACAGCGGAGCGGCGTTCACGTGGAGTTTAGCTCGGACGACCTCGACGAACTCTATGAAGAGTTGATATCGAAAGGGGTCGTGTTTCAAAAGCCCCCGCACGACGAACCTTGGGAGCGATCGATGACTGCCTTGGATCCAGACGGGTACTCCGTCGAGTTTGCCCAAGGTCGTCGGGGACACAACCAAACCGAACGCTGACGGGACGCGTCGATTGGCGATGCACCGGGCGCTCTTCGCCGATCGATTCCTGGACGCATGTGCGTGGAGTGGACGGGCACTGGACGCCCTCGCGTCGTTCGTCGATGGCTCTTATCGCGCTCCGAGCGCTGCGATCAGAGCCTTCAAATTGGCAATTCGAACTGGCTTTTCTACGACGTGGTTGGGTATACGGTCGAGAAATTCACGCGCGCCCGCGGTGAATGCTCCTCCAGTGAGGAAGATGATGCGCCGCGCTTGATCGGGGTCGACGCGCTCGACTCTCGAGTACACTTCCATGCCCGTCATCTCGGGCATCATGAGGTCCATGATGACGGCATCGAATCGATCGCCTCGTTCGAGGGCGGCGAGCGCTTGGTGTCCGCTCGTCAACACGATCGCATCATGGTCGGCAGATAGGCTCCGCCCGAGAGCGCGTGCCAACGGCGCCTCATCATCGACGATGAGGACCCGCCCGCGCGCCCCCGTCCGCAGTGGGCTCGTCGCCCTCGTCGGCCCGGCTGGGCTCTCCCGAGCCGCCGGAAGGAGCAGTCGAAAGGTCGCCCCTCTCCCCAAGCGGCTCTCGACCTCGATGCGGCCACCGAGCTCGGACACGATGCGATGGCAAATCGATAGCCCGAGACCCGTGCCGAAGCCGATCGGCTTGGTCGTGAAGAAGGGGTCGAAGATGCGCGAGAGGACGTCATCGGGAATTCCAGAGCCGGTGTCCGTCACTTCGAGGATGGCTCTCCCGTCGGGCGCCGTCTTCGTCGTGACGCGAATCTCGTTGCCGTCGGCATGCCCGTCAGGCATCGATTGAGCTGCGTTGGCGAGCAGATTCAAGAGTACTTGTCCAAGACGGGATTCGTTGCCATGAACGAACGGGACTTCGCCGTATTCTTTCACCAACCGCGCCCGATGACGGATCTCGTTCCAGGCCATCCGTGCGGATGAATCGGCGACGCGCCGAATGTCGACTGGTCCCATGATGGCGTCATCGGATCGCGAGAAGAGCTTGACGTCACGAACGATGTCGCGGATGCGTCCGAGCCCCTCGAGCGCATCGCGAAGCGGATCCTCGAGATCCTTCAAGGGCTGGATGAGCTCGGCGGCTCCTCGGCTGCCCAACGCTTTGAGGTTTGCGGCCTGTGCGACCGTCTGTTTGAGCGACGTTGCAATCACGTCCAGGTTGACGACCGCGATGGCGAGCGGGTTGTTGATTTCGTGCGCCACTCCGGCGGCCAACGTACCTGCAGACGCCATGCGCTCTGAGGTGACGAGGCGCTCTCGCATTTTTGTCTGCTCCGCCCGGCCCGCGGCCTCGCGTATTTCCCTTTCGACGGCGACGGGCAATCGCGTGAGATCGCCTTTGAGGACATAGTCCTGGGCGCCCGCCTTCATCGCGCGGACGGCAACCGCCTCTCCGATGCTTCCCGAGATCAAGATGAAAGGAATGTCCTTGCCCGTGGCGTGAAGGTCCTCGAGGGCGGCGAAACCGTCGTAGCGTGGCAGCGCGTGGTCGGAAATGATGACGTCCCAGCTCTGGGCTTCGAGCGAGGAGACGAACGCCTCTCTTGTTTCGACCCGAACACAGGTCGGCGCGTACCCGCCGCGCTCCAATTCGCGGAGGACCAGCGCGGCGTCGTATTCGCAGTCCTCGACGAGGAGCACGCGCACGCCCTGCTGAGCCTGGGCATTCGCAGGCGAGGTCGCTGGCGACTGCGCGCTGGGCCGTAACGACAATACAAGACCCTCTCGAATCTCCCATTTAGGCACGAGAACGCGACGATTGGCAAGGTCTGCAGCCCCTATCGACCGGTCGTCTGAATACCGCCTCCGCGCGGTGTATACGATGTAGCCGCGAACGCGGAGAGGTGCGAGGGCCTCCACCAGCCGTCGCCCGTGACGCTGCAGTTCGGAATCGCTAGGATCCGGCGCGACCGCGCGATCGAGATCGTTGACGAGAGTCGTTCGCGGGGAGGTGCGCCTTGAAGACAAGCACGAAACAGAACGAGTTCGTGGCTCTCTGGGTGGCGTTCGTTATTCTCGGGACGGTCGCGCTCCTCGCCTATAAGAGTATTGCGGCGGCTGGAGATACGCTCGGGTGGACCGAGCACGCCAGAAAGGTCCTTCACCAGATCGAAGAGGTGTCCTCAGCGTATTCGCGCAGTATCTCGGAGCGCCGCGCCCATCTCCTGACGGGCGATCGGTCGCAGCTCGACGATGTCGCCGACTTCGATGCGCGTGCGGCCGTGGCGGTCGACGGCCTGAGGAGACTCGTTGAAGACAGCCCGGCCCAGCTCAAGCGACTCGACGAATGGGTGCAGCTTAATGGCGCGCGGATCGCCGCACTCGACGCTTCGTCGCGGGGTTCGCTTGCGGAAGACGCCCGGACAGGGAGCGCCGAGAGCCTCGCGCTCGCGGCCCACATTCGAACGCTCCGGGAAGCCATGGAGGCGGACGAAGAACAGCTGCTCGCCGCGCGAGATGCCAGGACGCGAAGCGACATCGCGAACACCAAGCGCGCCGAAATTGCAGGAACGTTGGTGAGCTTTGCCATGTTGCTCGTCGCCTTCAGACGCTTGCAGCAAGAGATCGCCTCACGGCAGCGCTCGGAGATGGCTCTTCATGCGAGCGAGCGCTTCCTCGAATCCATCGTCGAGAACATCCCGGACATGATCTTCGTCAAGGAAGCCGGGGAACTCCGCTTCGAGCGAATTAACCGCGCCGGGGAAGGGCTGCTTGGTGTAAAGCGCGAAGACCTCGTCGGGAAGAATGACTTCGACTTGTTCCCCGCCGACCAAGCGGAGTTCTTTCAAGCTCGCGACCGGGAAACCCTCGCCAATCGGATCGTTGTCGAGATCGCGGAGGAGCCGATTCGGACGAGAAACGGCGAGCGCTGGTTGCACACGAAGAAAGTCCCGGTCACGGACGGTCTCGGCACACCGAAGTACCTGCTCGGGATCTCGGAGGACGTCACGGAACGAAGAAAGGACGCCGCAGCGCTTAGGGCCGCCAAAGAGGCTGCCGAGGCGGCGAACCAGGAACTCGAGGCATTCAGCTACTCGGTCGCCCACGATCTGCGCGCACCGCTGCGCGCAATCGACGGGTTTAGCCGGGCAATCGAGGAGGACTGCGCCGACAAGCTCGACGCGTTGGGCCTCGAGCACCTCGGGCGCGTGCGGCGTTCGGCCCTGCATATGGGCGAGCTCATTGACGGCCTGCTCGGCCTTTCGCGCCTGACTCGCGGCGAGATCGTTCGCGAGAATGTCGACCTCACGCAAGTGGCACGACGGAGCGGCGCCCGCCTTCGAGAGGCCCATCCGCAGCGCCAGGTGGACCTCGTCGTCGAGGAGGGGCTTCTCGTCGACGCCGATATGCGACTTCTCACGGCAGCGGTGGACAATCTCCTCGGAAACGCCTGGAAGTTTACGAGCAAGCGCGCTGACGCCCGTATCGAGTTCGGACGCCGGCTGTCGGCGGGTCGCCCGGTTTACTTCGTCCGCGACAACGGTGCTGGGTTTGACCCTAGTTACGTGCACAAGCTGTTCGGCGCCTTTCAACGGCTGCATGCGACGAGCGAGTTCGATGGTTCGGGCATTGGCCTCGCCACCGTGCAGCGTATCGTGCGACGGCACGGCGGCCGCGTCTGGGCCGAAGGGGAGGTGGGTCGCGGCGCCACGTTCCATTTCACCCTCGCGTCGACGGCGGCGGAGGAATCGGAATGAACGACAAGGTGATCTTGCTCGTCGAAGACGACGCAAACGACGAAGCGTTGACCCTCCGGGCGCTGAAGAAGCACAACATTAAGAACGAAGTCGTCGTCGCGCGGGACGGGGCCGAGGCGCTCGATTGGCTCTTCGCCCGCGGGGCTCATGCGAACCGCGATGCGAGCGTCCTCCCCCAGGTCGTCTTGCTGGATCTCAAGCTGCCAAAGGTCAGCGGGCTCGAGGTGCTCCGTGCCGTGCGCGATGACCTAAGAACCAAGCGGCTCCCCGTCGTCCTCCTGACATCATCGAAGGAAGATCAAGATCTCATCGCGGGCTACGAACTCGGAGCCAATAGCTACGTACGAAAGCCAGTCGATTTCGCTGCATTTGCGGAGGCCATCCGGCAGCTTGGCCTTTATTGGCTGGTCTTGAACGAGACCGCTCCGAGCATTCGAATCCCATGACGGCGCACGCCCATGGCTTGGGCACCGGCCTTAGCCCCGGCCCGACGCTCCTAACGCGGCCTGCCGAACCGACGGAATGGGGAATGCTCGGGTGTTGCTATGTGCTGCTCAGCCATGAAGCGCACGTCGCCGTCGCGCCTGGCCGTCATCGCAAGTCTCGTGTCCCTGGTCGGCTGCGATCACGCGAGCAAAGTTGCGGCCGAAGCGACGCTCCGAAACCGCGCGCCGGTCGTCGTCGTCCCCGGCATGATTGACCTGAGCTACGCCGAAAACCGGGACGTTGCCTTCGGCGCCCTCTCTCGTCTTTCGCTGCGCGCCCCCGCATGGCTGCTTGCTGCACTGGCGTGCCTGGCGATCGGCATCTTCATCGCTTGGTGGCTCCGCGGCGGCGCTGCAGGCTGGTCCGAGCCTACGGCGTTCGCGATGATTGCGGCGGGTGGCATCGGCAACGCGGCCGAGCGGGCGATCCGCGGCCACGTGATCGACTTCATCCATGTTTGCTTTTGGCCCGTCTTCAACGTGGCAGACGTCCTCATCGTGGTCGGGCTTGTCTTGCTTGTGGTCCGCCGCTGCCTCGCCGCTCGAGTCTTGCGAACCGGGTGAGTCTCGACGCCAAGCAAGCCAGGGTCGTTTCGACCTTCGGGGGCTCTCGTCCACGGGTGCCGGGCGGCTTCCTCAAGCGGAGCCGTCGGAGATCGGAAGCCGTGAGCATGGCGCTGTAAAAAGCTCGCAGGACTGTGCAACGAGGACGACACGAGGATACGAAGCCACTGCGGGCGATCTTCTCGGATCATCGGCCCGTGACGTTCGCCCCATTTCGGAGGACAATGTGGGGGGTCTAGGCCAATGAAATCGCGAATCCGAGCAGCCTTTGCCACTGGCTTCCTCCTGTCGGTCGCCGTCGGCAGCGGTTGCGGCAAGACAACTTCCGACCAAACCGCCTCCACGGCGTCGGCGGTTTCGTCGGCCTCCACCGTCACTAGGGGGTGCTCGTCGGACGGCTCCGGCCAGGGAAGCCCAGGCGTGTCGTGCGCTGCAGCGGCGGGCGCTTCGAGCACCACCGCGGCGGCGAGCGTCGGCGGTGGGCAGGTCATGTTTCAGGTCGACGCGTCGACTGTGTCCGGCGCCCCGCCCGGTTGGCCGACCACCTGTGCGGACGCCGTCGACATGCAGTCTTACATCGGGTGCGACTTCTGGCCCACCGTGACGTTCAATCCCGTTTGGTCGATCTTCGATTTCGCGGCGGTCGTGGCGAACGCGCAGACCGTCGCCGCGACCATCCAGGTGACCGGGCCAAACGGCGTGAACCAAATGGCGACGGTCGAGCCAAATTCGCTCACGACCATCTATCTCCCCTGGGTCCCGACGCTCAAAGGACCCGACTTCGATTCCTGCGGCTTCATTCCTGCCCTCACGGCATCGGTCACTGCGCCGGGCGGGGCGTATCACCTCGTCAGCAGCGTGCCGGTGAGCGTCTATCAGTTCAATGCTCTCGAGTACCAAGGCAAGGGCGGAGCGCCGGAGAAAAACTGGGGCAGTTGTCCCGGCACGACGACGTTGTGCATCCTTCCGACAGGCGGCGGGTACGTCGGATGTTTTTCATATTCGAATGACGCATCGATTCTCCTTCCCAGCAGCGCCATGACCGGAAACTACCGAGTGACCGGACAGCAGGGTGCGACGCTGGGAGTCGGCGGGTTCTTCGCGGTCACCGCGATAGCCGACAACACGCAGGTCACCGTCACCCTCTCGAACACAGCAACGGTCCTGGCGGGCAACGGAATCACGGCCGGGACCGCGGGCGGCCAGCTGGCTTTCGCGATGAACAGCGGGGACGTCGTGGAAATCTTGGGCCAGGCCCAGGACGGGGTCGATCTCAGCGGGTCGTATGTCAGTGCGACCGCACCTGTGCAGGTCCTGGCCGGCACCCAGTGCTCGTTGGAGCCCGCGCCCGCCGTGGCCTGCGACCATCTCGAGTCGAGCGTCCTACCCGCCGAAACCCTCGGCAAAGATTACGTCGTCACCGTGCCGACCGCCCCGAACGCCGCCGTCGTCGGTCACATGGTTCGCTTCTTCGGCAACGTGGACGGCACGACCTTGACCTATTCGCCATCGCAACCACCGGGCTGCCCGTCGACCCTCAACGCTGGGCAAGTCGTTCAGTGCACCGGCGTCCCCCGCTGCGCGACCGGCATCGATTCGCAAGGAGATCCCGCGCCGATCACGTGCGTCAACCAGACGTTCGAGGTCACAGGCAGTGAGCCATTCGCGGTGAGCTCGTTCATGCTTGCAGGGTCCGCCATCGATCCGACCCCCAACGGCAACTCCGAGGGCGACCCGTCGATGAGCCCCATCGTCGCCACCGAACAATACCTGTCGAAGTACATTTTCCTGGCACCTTCGGACTACGACCAAAGCTACGCCGACATCGTGGTGCCGCCGGGCACAACCCTGACGCTCGACGGCGCCCCGGTCACCACCGCGCCCGTCGTTCTGAATGCCCAATGGTCGATTGTCCGCACGCCGCTCGGGGCAGGGCAGAATGGAGCGCACGTCCTCAGCGGGACGAAGCCGTTCGGCGTGCAGGTCATCGGTTACGGTGCCTACACGAGCTATCAGTATCCGGCCGGCCTGAACCTCGTTCACATCGCACAGCCGCGCTGAACCCCCGGCCGTCATCGGCTTTGGAATCCGCCGCACGCCCCCATCCCCGCCGGCCGGACCCCACACCCCCCCCATCGGCCGTACACCGCCCGGCGCGCTCCTCCCGGCGCACGCGCCGTGTTGGCTCCACTGCCTTCCTGGATGCCGCCTGAACCGGGCAGGCCAGAACCCGGCGCAGCGTCACTTCCAGAACCCAGCGCAGCGTCACTTAACGAATCGGAGCACGAACCGGTCGCTCTTGCCGCGCCGATCGGCCGCTGCCGTCGGCGAGTCATTCCAGTCCCGAGCATCGTTCGGCTCGCGCAAGAAGTTCCCGACGTCGGCCAGGTGAAACCCCGCGCGCTCGATCTCGTCGGTGACCGCGCGTTCGTCGATCCGATGCAATGTCTTGACGTCGCTCAGCCCCGTCCCGTTCTTGGCGCTGTGATCCACAATGATGTATTCGCCGCCTGGTTTCAGCGCCGCATAGACGGAGCGATTCAGCCTATCGCGGTCTCCGCCCATCCAAACGATGTCGTGATAAACGAGAACGACGAAGACGGCGTCGAGCCCGTTGGCGTCGGCCGGAAGGGGGTCCTCGAGATCGCGAACGACGCGGGCGACGTTTTTGAGCGCGGGCTTGGCGAGGCGTTCGCTCCACGGCTTGTCGGCGAAGCGATCGACGACAAACTTCGTGTTTTGGCTGTACACGACGCCGGTTGGGCCGACGGCCCGAGCGAGAAGCTCGGTTGTGTAGCCGCCTCCCGCACCGAGCTCGGCAACGCGCATTCCAGGTCTGATTGCGGCGAAGGCGAGTAGCTCGGCCGGGTGGCGACCGGCGTCGAGATCCCGGTCCTTGGCACTCCGATCGGGCGATTCCACCACTGCGCGCAGTGCAGGCGGCACATCGATGGCCGTTTTCTCCGCGCTTCGAGCCGGCAAGGCCGCCGGCGGCGCGTTCGAAGAGCCGGACGTCGAAGCGACGGGCTGTGGCGTCGGGATCGTCGTAGCCGAAGCATAGGGGGCTGCGACGGTCGGGGCGGGGGCTGCGGGCGCCGGGGAGGGGCTTGCCGGGGCTGGTTGCGAGCCGCCGCACGCCGAAAGAACGCATAGCGTGAACATTCGAAGCGACGTCATCGGATGACCTCCCAATTGCGCGCCACCCTCGTACCTCGATTTTGCGTAAGGAAGAGTGCTTTTTCGTCCCATTCCCAGTGCAATCGCGGGTCGGGGTCCACATCGTGGCCGAGCGCCGTTCCGAAACACACGTTTGACCCCTGCAATCGAGGCAAGCGCACCACGCTCGACCGGGGACGCAGCAAGCGTCGCCCCTGACCGCCGCGGCCCCGGACGTTGGTTGGTCGAGAATCGCGCTTCGGGACTTTCTTAGCTCGGGTCGCTCACCACCTTGAGGTGGACGACCGTCGGCCTCACGCCGCCTTCCGAATTCTGGAGGACGACGTACCACGTGCCGCCCGGCAAGGTCTCGGTATGCGCGAACGACCGGACTTTGTTCCCGTCGAACGAGCCAACGTGCTGAAAAGGCTTCTTTTTCGAAAAGTGGTCGCCGTATTCGCTCGCGGTCATCACATAAAGAGAAAAGCTTCTGTCCGCGGGTGCCTTGCCTTCCGCAACGACCTGAATCGAGTGCGCCTCGGACAGCGTCAAGCCCCGGATTTGCGACTCGGCCGCTCCAAGGACGACGTCCTCGTCGACGAGAACCTGCGGACTGCTGACAAAGAGGCCAAAGCGAGCCGGCGGAGCGCCCGCCGAATCGGGCGATCCGCTGCGGGGCGTTCCAAGCTGGACAAGCCCCGTCGTGACGACCGCCGCGCAGCTCGCCACGAAAATGAAGACGCGGAGCGGCACGCTCTTGATCTTGGACAGCGCGAACGCGAGCCCCGCGGCGACGAAGAGCAGAACGACGCCTGCCGCGACAAGCTCGGGTATTCCAACGCGCATGACCACGAGGCCAAACTTACGCCCCCGGCGCGGCGGCCGTCGCACTCGCACTCGGCTCGCCGAACGTCGCAGCCGCTCCGCGTGACCGCGGACGGCCGAAGATCACGTAACTCAGTGCCTCGCTCCCGTCCGGGGCGATGCGATCGAGGATACGCGAAGCCGCACTGACCGCTCCCATCGTCGGCAAGATGAACGGAAGCGTCCACAGCCGGACCGGTGCCGAAGGTGCGTCTTCATGTCCGTGCTTGCCGATCGACTGGGCGACCGACTGGATTCGCGCCACACGAAACGCAAGAAACGAGTTGATCTTGTGGCCGACGACGCCCCACAAGTCACGTTCGCTCCAAATGTCTTCGACGACCAGGCCAGCGGCTTCAAATAGGGCCCGCAGGCCATGAGGAGTATATCGGAAATAATCGTGCGGCTCCTCGTGCAGTCTGAATGAGAAGGGCGCCGATACGATGACGAGCCCCCCGCTCTTCACCACCCTCGCCATCTCGTTCACAAGATCTTGCGGGTGCGGCGTGTGCTCCAGGACCTGAACGCTGATGACCGTATCGAACGTCTGCGATTCGAACGGCAGGAGCTTGCCGTCGTAAAAGACATCGGGCTTCGACGACCGAGTGGACGCGTGCGTGGCGCTGAAGGTCTCTTGAAGTTCGACGCCGATATATTCATTCACATAGGGTCGAAAAATGGATTCATAGGGCTTTTCACCGCAGCCGACGTCGAGCAGTCGGCCCCGGGTGCGGGGGGCGATCTGTCTCAGCTGGTGAATGAGGCTGGACCACTGGAGATCGACCCAGTCCGCGGTGGCTCGCGCAGCGCTTTGAACCCTTGGAACGCGGAGGAGAACGTCGAGTGCACTGGCCATCGATGAGGTGTACCGATAAAATCGGTGAGCTCTCTCAGTAGACCGCGTCCGGACCGATGTCACGCGGCTCGTGTGCGCGCGCTTGACAGCCCCTGGCCATCGCCGTCCGAAGGGGCTGGGCGCTCGCGCCCCATTCCTCCGGCCGACGAATCGTCGCGCACGCTGCGCGCGGCTTCCCTGGCGCTTGCGTATGGGCTTCTAACCATTTTTCGTCGGGGCGCGTTGCTGTCTACGCTGCACGTGCCCGTTGCGCGGCACGATGGCTCAGCGGTGCTTGCGGTGCAGTGCCGTTCCCCAGTCCTCGACGTACAACGGCCCGAGCTCCTCCCACGCGCCCGTAGCCAAAAGGGCGCGTAGGCTCTCGCCCCTGCCCGACAGGTAGATCCAGTCGGGCCGCAGCTTTTTGACCGCCTCGCCAAAATGGGTGTCGCCGCGCACCGTCAAGACCCGATTCGAATAATCGTTGTTCCAGAGCACCGAGAGGAATACGAAGTCATCCGTCAAAATCACGGTATTGGCACCGAGCTCGCGCTCTCGCGCCAGGCCGACATCGAGCTTGACCGGAGACCCGAGCTCGGGCGTCAACTCCCGCGCCGGATACGGGGTGGCGGCCATTCGTGCGAGCTGCGACACGGACCTCGACAGCGGGTAGTCCCACGACGTCACAATGAGGCCAGTTGCAGCCGCGAAAAAAATCACCGCCTGTTGGAGCGACGACCACTTGGGGCGTGCAAAGACCCACGAAATCAGGATGACCCCTATCGCCAGGATATGCAGGCAATATCGAGCAGCCCAAAGCGCGGTGGATGTCCAGACCGTCGCAAAGATCAAGGCGACCCCCGTGAGTTCGATCGTGAGGTCGCCCAACTGGATTCGCGACGGGCGAAAACGTGCACGCCAAACTCGCCCGAGGACTCGAAAAAGAACGACCGCGACCGATACCGCAATGAGCGGCATGACCGCCCAGATGACGCCGAGCCCGTACTTGTAGATGTATTGGTGGTCCCGCGCGGTGACTGCGTACGGTCGCGTCGTCAGTTCGTCGACGAGGTCCTTCAGTGGAACCGCCATGTTCACGTGCCCCGCGCCTGATTCCCATTCACCCATTCCGGGCCAGTGGATTCCGAGAGCCGGAATGTCCACCTTCAAATCGGGCCACACGGGATTGTGAAACAAAATCAAATTCCGAATGTATGCGGCCGACGAGAAACCGAGCAGCACCAGTCCGCCGATGAAGATGGTCCCCACACGCCGGCGCATCGCCGTCGACGCGTCCGCACCCACGCGCCACGCGGTAATACACCCGAGGGGTGCGGCGACGAACACACCGCTTATCTTCGTGTTGGCGGCCAGCGCCAGCGCGATCGCGCAAAACACGGCATCGCGTCGGGCGAGGCGGGGTGCCGTGCAGAAGAGAAAGCCGCAGGCGACCCATACGGGGACCGTGGGGTCGACGAACGTCGTTTGGAGCAATTCGAGGTAGGCGGGTATCGTCGTGATGACGGTCGCCCAGCCCATGCAGGCGAGCACGTCGGCGGATCTCCGTCTGCATGCGGCGTAGATCGCGCAGAAAAGTCCCGGCATGAGGAGTACGTTCGGAAGGTCGATGAGACGTCGGCCGCCAAAAATGGCGAACGACAGACTGAGCATCTCGAAAAGCCGGGGGTATCCGTTGATTTTTTGCATCCCGGTGATGGGCAAATCGACCGGAGCAAAGCCGTGGTTCTGAATCGTGAATCCGATGATGGGCTCGTGGTACCAGAGTGCGTCCCAGGATCGCCATGAGGGGCTCAAATAGGCCGCAATGCCGCTATACGCGAAGGCGGCTACGGTGGCGACGAGCCCGAGCATCACGGGGCTCCTCGCCCGGGCGGCGAGAACGAGGCCATCGCGCGGCAGCGCGGCGATTTCGCGTGCTCGGGCGATGACCGTCGCGCGAAACGCCGGGCCGGGCCTTAAGGACGTCGCCAAAAGGGCGGCCGAGCACGCGAGGCCTGCGGCTGCGAGGGTCCATCGGGACAGGGTTCCCGTTAGGCCGAGCGCATAGATGGGCGTCACGACGAGGGCGGCCCAAGCGACGGTCGTTGCGGCCAAAAGCTCCGTGCGCCCCGAGAAGCCGACCGAAACGCATACCGAGAAGGCCGCCAGGAGCTCGACCAACCAAAGACCGAAGGCGACCAGCATCAGGTCTCCTCGAGTTGGCCCCCGCCGCGCGTCCCTTCATCGAGCCACCAGGGCAGCGGGCCGTGCAGAGACGACGAGGGGTTCATCTTAGCGTCGCCACACGACCACGGCTGTGGATTGCAAGAGCAGTTCGAATGCAAACGTGATGAATCCCGCAATCATGAGAAAGAGCCCGGTGACTCCCAGGTGGTTTAGGGCCAGCCCCGAAGCCAGGCGAAAGTCGTTTCGAAGATAATACGCACCGAGCCACACGTTGATCGCAAACCCGGCAAAGAACGTCAACGCCGACAGCGCCACGGTCCGGTTGTATGGAAAGCGTGCGAACCATCGCCTCGTGGCTTCGCCGGAATAGTCGAAGAAGACCTGGACGAGGATGCCCAAGTACACGCATTGCAGACCAAGGGTCGCGATCGTCAGCCCGAGCAGCATCCAGTGCAGCGAAAACGTAATCGGGCCGAGACGTATGGGGCCGAACGAAAGTGGCAAGAGCAGCAGCACTCCGAGAAAGAAGAGAACGAAGCCGGGCCGATAAAGGAAAAAGGCGGCGCCGTAAATGAACATGGTCCGCAGGTTGATCCAGGCCGCTTGCCAGGGAGAAAACCACCCCGTGCGCTTGTGGTGGCTCACCCTCCCTTCACGATCTCTCAAGAACCGGATCGGCACCTCTTCGGTTCGAAGCTTCATGTGGACCGACTTGAGCACCATCTCGGACGCATACTCCCAGGACTGCGATCGCAGGTCCATTCGCTGGAGCGCCTCGCGCGTGATGCCGCGCATCCCGCAGTGGATGTCCGAAAAATGGCTCCCGAAGATGACGTTCAAGATCCAGGTGGTCACCGGCGTTCCGAGATATCGATGGAGCGGAGGCATCGCGCCGGCCTCGATGTATCCTCGAAAGCGAGAGCCCATGACGAACGTCGCGCCGTTCCTGAACTTCTCGACGAACGGGCCGAGCTCACGGAAGTCGTACGTGCAATCGCAATCGCCCATGATGACGAACTGGCCGCGGATGTACGGCAGCGCGTCGATGTAAGCGCGGCCGAGGCCGCGTTTGGGGGCTTGGAGCACGCGTGCGCCGTGGGCACGGGCGATCTCGGCCGTCTCATCGGTCGAACTGTCGATGATCACGACTTCGCCGCGCGCGTTCGCTTTGCGCAGGCCTTGCTGACACCAATCGACGAAATCACCGATGGTGAGCGCCTCGTTCAGGGCGGGTACGACGATCGAGAACTCGGGGTCGCCTACGTCGCGCTCCGGCAGAAGGAGGCGAAGGTCCGAATCCATGCTCCTCGAAGCGCCGTTCGAAGGAACCTGAACTTCACTGCACGCCGTCTCGGCGACCATAGGCGCAGGCCGATGTTGCCAGATTGCGAGCCGGAAGGAAAGGAGACTGGAGCCTCCCGCTCGTGACGCCATCAACGAGCTATCCACTGCCCCATGTTGCATTTCCTCAAGCCATACTGGCCCACGTCGCCGAGGTAAAAGCAGAGGTCGACTTCCCGGGAATTCCATGCGCAGGCAAAGAGCCAGAACGCCAGCGCCAAAGGCCGGTGCTTGAGCAGAACGCCGATGCAAAGAAAGGCCGGCACGACCACCATGACGTAGCGGGCCAGGCCCTGAAAATACCAAAGATCGATCGATCCGATGGCCGACATGACGTACGTGAAGACGGCCAAGGCGTACGCGTACGCTTGGGCCGGAGCAGGGAATCGCCGAAGAGCTATCCGGTGACCCATGAGCAAGAAAAGCACCAAAGCGCCTGCCCATACGAGGTCGTGAACGGTCCCGTCGATCCCGTGAATGATGGTCTCGGGCTTGATGTGCAGAAGGCTCGAAAGGGTGGCCTTGTGCCTGAACGATGCTTCGTGGCCATGGACGTAGAGGAGAGGGTCGCCCATCCGCGCCCATTGATAACCGCTGACCAGGATGGATCCCCAAGCCCCGAGCGGCACGAGCGCCAGGCGCCCCAGCCATCGACCCGCGGCGTTCCGACCTTTCGGAGGATCCTCCATGCACCAAGCGAGGACGGCGAGGGCAAAGGCGCCTTCGGCGCCAACACCGCTGATGCGAATCGCGCCGGTGAAGCCGACGGCACATGCCGCCAGCACGTAACGTCGCCTCGCGAGGGCGACGAAACCGGCCAACATGCCTGCGGCCGCGCACGCGTCGGTCATGACGAGAACGAGGTAGCAGCTGGGCGGATAAAAGTTGAACGCGAGCAACGAAGCGTACGCTCCGCCCAATCCGACGCCGTTCACGATGGCAGGGTCGGTCCACAAGAAGAGCGCAATCACGGCAGCCGAAAGCGAGACGCCGAACAGCGCATAGTCGATCGCCACGCCGGTTGCGGCCCGAACGAGCCACCCCAGCGCAGGGTATCCTGGATAGAAGGCCGCATCGCAGATGGGGCCGCGCAAGTCGTCGTCGACCACTTTGCGATGGGGACACTGCGAGTACCCCCGCAGCGCGAGGCCTTCGTAATGTTCGGCGTCCCAACGGGCGACGATGAGGCGTTTGCCATATTCGGGGTACACCTCATGCGTCACGTCGCGGAACGCGGGCGGCGATTGCGGCGCGGCGTTGAATGGTGCGCCGTCGAACCGCTCGCGTGCGAAAGTCACGGTCGTCGCCAGATGCAAAGCGACCAACGTGCAGCTGACAAACAGACGGAAAGGGGCACTCGTCAGGACGCGCCTTGCGCGAGGAGAGAGAAATAAGCCCAATGGGCTTCGCACTCTAAGCCACGCCTGACGCGCTGTGCAATCGAGGGCATACCTCAAAAGCCGTGAGCCGCAGCGCGCTGGCTTGATATATGCATGTGTCTCGGCCCAGGTTCCCGGAGGGCGACATCCGAGCCATGCCGTCGCCCCGGGCCATGCCCGCGCGCTCTCGACTCGTTCGTGGAGCTGGCCGATAAAACAGGCTGGACGCGCGCTCGATTTCGCTCGGCGCGACCCAGACCGTCATTACGGCTCGGTCGTCGATGCGGAGAGCCGCGCCTCGGGCGCGATGTCGCCCCCTCGGAGTTGGCGTGCAAGATCCAACGCGCGCCGCACGCACGCGTCCGTATTGACGTACTTGTACTCGGCAAATCGTCCCGCAAGGTGGATGCCGCGGCCGTCGGTGAAGTCACGGATCGTCCGCACGCGAGCCGAATACCCCGTCGTGTAGACGACGTAGGCGTACCGCTCGCGATGCACCTGCCGGTAGCAAACGGACTCGCGGCGGACGATTCCGTCTCGCACGAGATCGTCGACGACCCGGTCGAGCAGTGCCCCGTCCGGCCATGTGTCCAGATCCGTACCCGGCGCCACGGTGATTTCGCAGGAGACGGACTGCGCGCCCGCAGGGACCATGTCGGGACTGAAGGCATGGTTATAGCAAACGCGGTGGTAGATCGACTTGGGCTCTGGAACGTAGAGCGCCGTATAGGCCGGCAGGTCGGCGCCCGTGACACCGATCAAGGCCACGCGGAGAGAGTTGTAGCGAAGATCGTGCGCGGCTTCGTTCACCGAATTCGGTACGTCACCGAGGGCCGAGAACAAGGTGCCTATCGGGACCGTAGCAATGATTTGGCGATAGCGTCGCTCTTCGCCGCGGTCGCTCGTGATGGCCCAACCGCCCTCGCAGGCGCGGACCTCGGTGACGCGAAATCCGGTTCGAACCTTTGCTCCGAGCCGGCTGGCGACGGATCGCGGCAGCGACTCAAATCCTCCGACCCTCGGATAGCTGAAGTGGAGCTGATGGGTGTAGCCCTCGGTCGGAATGCCGACGGCTGTCTTCACGAGGTCGAGCAGTGGGGGCCTGGGCACGCGGTCAACCCACTCGAGGCTCATCTCCTCCGGCGGAGTCTTCCAGATCTTGGTGTTGTACGGCAGGAGATACCGGTTCGTGAGACCGTCGCCGAACGTGTGATACATCCATTCGCGGAAGTTCGTCGGCTTCGATGTGTGAGGATTTTTGATGAACGAATAAAGAATGTCGGCGATTTGCTCTTTCGGTAAAGCGTCGATCCCGTTTTCGAATGGATATTTGACGTGCAAACCTTCATAAAGAATCTTGTTGGCGCGGACGCTCTGCCGGACGTTGTCTCCAAGGACGGAAAGTTCGTGAGCGAGGGCTTCCTTGTCCTTCGAGAAAAGGATGTGACCCCCGATGTCCGACCGGAAGCCCTGGCCGCCGAAGCAGCGCGACAAGCCACCGAGCGAAGCATCGGCTTCCAGCACTTCAACGTCGCCCCCCAGAAAGTAGGCGGTGAACAGCCCCGAAACTCCGCCTCCCAGGATGCCTACGTCCCGCATACGCCGTCTCCGGACGTAGCCGGTAGCAGACCGTCATGTACCATGTCTAGTATCTCGACGCTGAGGAGCAGGGGCGAGCGCAGCGTGGCGAAGGGGGACCTTGAAGTTCGGCGTGATTCGGCGTGAAAGGAACCTTTGCTCGACCGACTCGTGCGGCGCCGCGATAGGAACCAGGCCAGCTGGCGATCCGGGCTGTGGTCGGCGGCGCAGTCTTCATCCTTGTTCCAATCGACACGGCACGTTTCAGCTGCAGACCGCGCCGGCCGGAAGGCCGCGTGGCCCCCGCCCGCAGGCGCGCCGGCCGCTGTCGCCACCCGAGTGATCGGAGGCAGCGCCACGTAACGGCATGAATGTTGCGCCCGTCCGTCCGTCCGTCCGTCCGCCCGATCTGGTGGTGATCACTTGGATCGTCGACTCAGATCGAGCGCCGTCATGTTGCCGGCCTCCGCGAGATGCACGCGTGTTGCGACCAACTCGTCGACGACCTCGAAAGTCCGAACGTAAAAGCGCGCCGTACGCTTGTAGACGTCGGGGTAACCCTCGGTGTGCAGCCACGCTTCGCGACGATACAGGAACTTGGCTGCGTCCGGATGGACGGTGATCAAGTAGCGGTATCCCTGAGCGACGAAGTAGTCGGCGATGCCGTCCACGGTGCCAAATAGCGGCAACCCCGGCGGAGGACTGATCGCGCCTACCATGTCGAGGCTCTCGATTCGATTGCGGCGAAGGTCGAAGAGATCGTATTGGTCCACCAATACAGCAATTGCACTGCCCGTCGGAATCGAATTCTGCAGGCGGGTGTAGTCGGGATCGGGAACTGGCGCTCGCCATGGACTCGGGTGCTCGAACTCGGACTGGATCGTCGATAAATACTCATTCCACTGCTTCCGCGTCGGATCGAGATCGGAGTAGAGCTGGAACCCCATCGCGGCCAACACCAGTGTCAAACCGGCGGTCCGATCGGCGCGGCCGTTCAAAAGCCCTGGACCCGCCCCGTCCCCGACCGCGAGAGCGATGGCAAGGAGCGCCGCGAACGTGAACCCGAAATAGTAGCGCCCGAGGTTAAATGCATCGGAGTCGGGATAGCCGTACACCAGTGCAGCAAAACCGGCGAACGCGGAAATGGCAAAGTAGATTGCCGTTCGAGAGCGCGACCGGCCGAGGGTGGTCAAGCAGGCCACGAGAAAAAGTGGAACACCCTTTGCCGGAAAGCAGAAGGCTGCGTTCTCCCACAAGTAGCGTAACGAACCGAAGGT
>JBEKFX010000085.1:0-25186 GCA_050013115.1 Polyangiaceae bacterium | reverse complement strand
GCCGATCCCATCGAAGTAGAGATCCAGTCGCGCCCGACCCGCCGCATCAAGAACGTAGGCCATACGCGACGTTTCGCAGAACTCGACGGGATGGACAAATAAGCTGCGACAGTAGTGTTAAGTACCTGCGCCCTTGACTGATCCCTAGTCGGCACCGTTGTCCCGGGCGCAGACTTCGTGGGCACGGTGACGCATTGGGCCGCCCGGAAGGCGGCCCTCATCCAGCGGATACACACTTCAACCAAGCAACCGCGCCCCCCATGAAGGGACGCAGCCCGCGCATTCCCACGGAAGCCCCCGGCTCGCTGCGAACCGCCGAAGGACGTCATCGTCGCGCTGCCTTTCAAGCGGACCCGATCTGTTCTGTCCCCGCGAGTTGCCGGAGCTGTCCGGCCGTCCGGCCGTTCACGAGGCGACGAGTTGCTGCCCGCCATCGATGTCATAGGTCGCGCCCGTCAGGGCCGTGTTGGTCATGATGTGCACGGCGAGCGCAGCGACGTCGGCTGGTTCGACAACGCGCCGAATGGGAAGCGTCGCACGAAGGTGAGCGCGGCGGTTCTCGAGCTCATCGCCGAGGAGCGACGCAGAAAACGGTGTGTCGACGAAGCCGGCAGCGATGAGGTTGACCCGGACGGGAGCGAGCTCGATCGCGAGGCTGGCCGTGAGGGCGGGGAGCGCGGCAGTGAGCGTCGGCGTGATGCCCAGGCCGATGGCTGGGCGGCGGGCGCCGGTGCCGCCCATCAGCAGCAACGTGCCTCCCGGTCTCACCTTATCTGCGGCGTAACGGCTGACTTGGAGCGCCAGCAAGAGGTGCTCTTCGAGGGCGCTGCGCACTTGGCCGAGATCCATGTCGACAAGGCGGCCGTAGGTCGGCCGGCCGGCAGTGACCATCACGTGATCGATCGGTGCCGGCAGATCACGGAAGAACCGTTCGAGGGAAGCAGACTGCATGGCGTCGAAGGCGGAGCTCAGCGCCTCGATTTCACCCGCGGCGTCCCGCAGACGTTCGGGATTGCGTCCTGTGAGGATCAGCTTGGCCCCCTCGGCCCGAGCTCGTCGCGCCGTTTCGAGCCCGATGCCGGCGCTACCGCCGATGACGACCACCGTTTGCCCGAGCAGCTCCGGTTCGGGACGGGCCGATTTCAGACTCATGAGCGCCCTCGACGGATGCACGGATGCGGTAGCCGTCCTCGCCTGGCCTCGACCGACGGGCGGACCACGCACTCGGCGTACCCCTGCGGCCAGTCCGAATCGCGCTCACCCGGCTCCTTTTCGTGGAGTTCGCGCACTTGCGCGGCGCGCGTAAGGACACCGAGAAACATTTCGGCCGTGGTTGGCTCGGTGGAAATCTGTGCCATCGCTTGCCTCCCTTCAGCGTCCGGGCAACCGCTGCCGTATCTCTTGTAGCAACCAACCGTTGCCGTCGGGGTCCCGGAAACTAGCGAATGAGACGTAGCTCCTTCGCTCGGGATCTGGCCCTGGATGCTCCTCGGCGCCGGGATCTCGAAGTGTGCCAAGGACGGTCTTGTGGACGATCTCGGATACCGCGACGCCGCGGCTTACCAGGTCGGCGCGCGCCGCTTCGATATCGAACACGACGAGATAGTTCTGGGGGGCTCCTGGATCCAAGCTGGTGCGGCCCTTCCCGAATTGGATCGAAGCCGCCGATCCCGGAGGCGTAAATTGCACCGTCCGGAAATTCGCTCCGTTCGCGAAATCCGCGTCGAGACGCCAGCCGAGCTGCTCGTAGAAACGTTTTGCTCGGTCGACGTCTGAGACCGGCAGGATGACTGTTTCGAGCTTCATCTCCATGAATTGCTCCTTTTGCATTAGGGCCCAGCCAAGCGTGAACGAAGCGCGCTGCTTACGAGCTGCTCCGAGCAGGTGGCCAAGCAAGCGCCGCTGCGTCGTCGATGGACGAGCACCGTTGGCGCAGCGGCGCAGCGATCTACCAGTCTGGCGAACGAAGCGGCCGAGCGGACCACGTTCCTGGGCGTTTTGGGCTCGGCCACTGAACGCGTCAAGCGAGCTGTTAGCGAAAACCTGTCCGGACCCGTCGGCGAGAGCTGCGCGGCGGCGCACCGACCGCGTGCGGGACCGTCGAGGTCATGTGCTGTCGGCCCACGGGTCTCTCGCGAGCACGGTCCACGGGTCCCCGCGAGCACAATCCACGGTCCCCCGCGAGCACAATCCACGGGTCCCCCGCGAGCACAATCCACGGGTCCCCCGCGAGCACAATCCACGGGTCCCCCGCGAGCACAATCCACGGGTCCCCCGCGAACATGAGACACTGCGCGATCTCGGCGCGCCCGACCGATCGCCCCGTGGGCGTTCCCTGTCAGCTGAAGCCGAAGCGGTCCCCCACCCGGGCCAAAAGGTGTGGCATTGCCGACCCCCACGCGCTCGTGTAAAGCGTCCGCAGACTGATGCGCGCGCTAGGTTGGGCGATGCTTGCCCCTCTGCCATTCGTAGTGGCCTGCGGCGCCGCGGTGCCCTTCCACCCCGTAGCGCGCGTGGCTTCGTACGCCCTCAGTTCCTCGAGCATTCTCATTCCAAGGTCGGTCGATGACGACGCTCTCCTGGGGCGCGTCCTCCTCGACGTGCCGGGCAACGGGCGCTCGCTGGACGAGGTGTCGCGTCCGAATGATTGTGGCGACAAGCTCGGAGAGAAGAAGGAGCAACCGCTTGTCGGAACGTTCGAGGACACCCAGGAGCTTGCCTCCGGAGGCAAGGCGGGGGCAGCCCTCCGGATGTTCGGCCTCGAAGCGGACGCCGAGGCGGCGACGCACTTCTACTACAAGCTCGACCTCGAGAGGCAGGTCACGCGGGCGGCAACGCCCGAATACCTTGCCTGCTGCAAGGACAAGGGGACTTGCGGCTACGGGTTCGTCTCGGCGCTGGCCTACGGCCAAGGGGTGTATGCGAGCGCCGTGGAGAATGGCGTCGAAGGGAGCGTCGACCTGCCGGTCACGGAGGCGCGCGGGTTTCTCAAGGCGAAGATTCTGCAAAAGCGCTACGTCTACGGCTATGTTGCCGCATTCGTGTCGATTGCCGACGGGGTCCAGCCCAAGTCCGTCAGCGTCCTTGGCGACCAGGCTGCCGCGAGGGTCGATCTGACGGAGCACGACCTGACGGGCCCTGCGAAGGGTCTGTTCGACGCGCGGAAAATCCAGGTCGTAGCGAAGAACCGCGCGCCCGCCGATTTTGCGTACGCGTTCAGGGACGGCCAAGGCGAGATCTCCGAGAACGAGTTCGTCCGCCGCTATGAAGCTCTCACCGGGTCGACGGAGCTTCGGGGAGCAAAGAGGAACCGGAACCCGCTCTGGCTGGATTACGGCATCGCCGCCAGCGCGGTGGGTGCAACGCTCATCGGCATCGGCGCTTACGTGGCCCTGGCGACACCTCAGAGCACCCAAGCGTTCGCCACGGCCCCCACGCCCAGCGCGGTGCCAAACTGCAATTATTCCACCCTGGTTTTTGTTTCGGGCGCCGGATACGAGTTGCAGTGTTCTTCGGCGGCGAGCCCAGGTCTTGGGAGGGGCCTGGGTATCGCAGGTGGGGCCATTCTCGGCTCCGGGCTCGTCAGCCTCGTCACGTTCGGCATTCTCGGATACGACGGTTCGAAGGTGGATCACGTCCTCGGCAAGGCGGACGCCGAGCGCTACGCCGCCAAGTACAATCGGACGCTTCTGCACGAGGCGAGCCGCGAGACGATCACGCAGCGGCAGCCATCGGAATCCGGATGGCTCTCACCCACCCCCATTCGAGTGCTGCCGGTGGTCTCGCCGGGGTTCACCGGACTCGTCGGGCAGTTCTAAGCGCCACGGCTTCGTCCTTCGCTGTCGTGTATGTACGGGCCACCTGGGGCCTGCAGCGCCACCGACGCGCATCGGACCGATCGTCCTGCCCGAAAGACGCCCAACCGCTGGCCGCGCATCCTGAGCGAATGAAGACGGCGCCGTAGGTCCGAGCATCGTAGATGTACCGATGGTTCCGATCTCCGTCCTCGATCTCTTCCCGGTCTCGGCCGGAACTCCCCCGACCGCGGCGCTGCGCGCGTCGATCGCGCTTGCGCAGCGGGTCGACGAGCTCGGCTACAGCCGCTATTGGATCGCCGAGCACCACAACATCCCCAGCATCGCGAGTTCCGCGCCCGAGGTGCTGGTCGGGCACGTCGCGGGCCTGACGCGCAGGATTCGCGTGGGCGCCGGCGGCATGATGCTGCCGAATCATGCTCCGCTGCACGTGCTCGAGGTCTTCCGTACGCTCGAAGCGCTGTACCCCGGTCGCATCGACCTCGGCATCGGACGCGCGCCGGGAACTGACCCTGTCACTTCGGAAGCTCTGCGCCGCAGGTCGTCCGCTGGAGGTGACGTGAACGACCAGATCGCAGAGCTCTTTGACTTCGCGACCCATCGGTTCCCCGCTGACCATCCGTTTCGGGCGATCGACGTCATGCCGAGCGACGCTTGCATGCCACCGATCTGGATGCTCGGTTCGACGCGCGCGGGCGCGCGCATCGCGGCGTCGCACGGCGTCGGCTTCGCGTTTGCCGGTCACTTCAGTATGGGCGAAGCCAAGGACGCCATCGTCGAATACCGCGCACGCTTCACGCCGCGCAACGACATGCCCCGGTCTCGCCTCATCATGGCCGTCAGCGTGGTCTGCGGTGAATCGGACGAGCACGCGATCGAACTCGCCCGACCATTGCGCGTGGCGTACGCGCGCCTCGCGGCCGGCCGGCCCGGGCCGTTCCCATCCGTCGAAGAGGCACGCGACCATCGCTTCTCGAAAGAAGAACTCGCCGTGGTCGACCGCTTCTCGCAAGGCGCGATTGTCGGGAGCCCTGCTTCCGTGGGCGCGGGACTGGAGCGGCTCATCGATCAAACGTCCGCCGACGAGCTGATGATCTCGACGGTTGTACCCATTCATGGCGAGCGCGTGGCGTCGTACGAGCGGGTCGCGCAGGTCTGTGGACTCGACGCAGCACGCTGAATGGTCACCGAGACGCGGCGTCGCGGGATTTGCAGCTGGCAGCGTACCGAGCGCCTCGGCCGTCGCTCCGAGCGTACCGACGGATGACCGCCGAGATGTCGAGGTCTGCATCCTCGGCAGCGGCTTCGTCGACCCATTCACGGACGAGGGCCGTGATCGGAACATGCGCGTCGACACGGTGAAAGACGCCGAGCGCCAGATCGAGATCCTTGCGAAGGTCGCGAAGCGCAAAGAGCGTCGGCAGGTGCCGATCTTCGACGTAGCCGGGCCGGCGAATCGCAAGCGACGGGACTAATCGAGTGAGGACGTCGAAGACCGCCTCGGCGTCGATCCCGGCGAGCTTCCCCGCCGTCTCGAGCTCCGCGGCGATGAGGACGACCGCGCCGAGCGCACTGTTGGCGACGAGCTTGAGGCGTGCACCGCTTCCGAAGGGCCCCACATGGCGTAGCTCTCCGAAGCGCTCGAGAAGGGGCCGGACAAGCTCGACGTCGACGCGTTCGCCGCCCGCGATGATGAGCGCCGTGCCCTCGAGCACGGCGGGGGGAGCACCGATCACCGGTGAGTCCACGAACGTCGAGCCGGTCTTCGCGACGAGCGGCGCGAGCTCCTCGTACACGTCGGGGCCCGCCGTGCTCATGTCGACGAATCTGTGACCATGCGCCCCCGCGAGGGCACCGTTCGAACCCCCGAACGTTGCGCGGAGCGCGTCGGGTCCCGTGAGGCTCGTGATGACGACGTTGGCCCCCGCGACGGCCTCCTTAGGCGTCCCGACCACAGCGCCAGCCCCAACAGCCTCGGCGCGCGAGCGTGTGCGATTCCAGACGACCAGCTCGACGCCGGTGTTTGCGAGGCGACGTGCGATGGCCGTGCCCATGCGTCCGGTGCCGAGGACTGCAACGCGCGGGTTCATGCGGCCCCCTTCCACGTGTTGGCGACCGGTCCCGAGCGGGCGCCGGCTCGCCGGATCGCTTCACCCATTTGGGCAAGATCAGAGGCGTCGAGATCGAGCGACGCCGCGGCAAGACCCCAGCCGTAGGCCCAGCCGCCGCCGATCGCCCACGCGCCGAATCCCACCGTCGTGATTTCGAGGTCAGTCGTCCCGAGTCGTCGCTTTTTGGGTGCCATGTCCCGCCCTTTTCGCAAGGCCCGTGCCCGAAAGCGCTTGGACGGCAGCACGCGCCAGCTGCCGGTTTCTTGGCCCTGGTGCGCTTTCCGCACGACATTTTGCTGAATCCGCAGCTCGCCCGACGGGCCATTCAGGCGATTCCGACGCCAGTTCGATGAGCTCGGTCTGGCTCCGCTCGACCTCGTGACCCGCGGGTCCTCTCGAAGGTGGACGTGCCGTGCGGGGGACGGCCGACTGTCCTAGCCTGAGCAGCATGTCGATTACGCTCTACCATCACACGTTCTCGCGCGCGGCGAACGTTGTCTGGGCCCTCGAGGAAGTCGGCGTTCCGTACGAGCTCCGTTTCGTCGACATCATGAAGGGCGCGCAGAAGGCGCCCGACATCGTCGCCCTCAACCCGATGGGCAAGGTGCCCATTCTGACGGACGGAGAACTCGTCGTGACCGAGGCGGCCGCCATCGGCCTTTACCTGGCGGACCGGTACTCGCTCGGCAAGCTCGCGCCGTCGCCCGACGATGCGGCACGCGCCGCGTACCTTCGCTGGTGCTTGTTCTCGCCGTCCGTGATCGAGCCGGCCGCTTCGGCCAAGGCTGCGGGCGCGCAGTACAAGCCGAGTCAGGTCGGCTGGGGTGCGTACGAGAACGTGATCGCCTCGATGGAGAGCGCGATCGCGGGTCGAAGCTACGTACTCGGCGATCGCTTCTCGATGGCCGACTGCATCTTTGGCGGTGCCGTGCGGTACCTGCTGCGCTTCAAGCTGATCGAGCCGACGCCTACGTTCACGGCGTACGTCGAGCGGCTCGCCACCAGGCCGGCCGCCGAGCGGGCCGATGCAAGGAACGCGGCGATCGCCAAGGAGCACGGTCTTGGCGGGTAAATCAGCAGCGAGGCCGGCGCCTCTCTGCGCTCTCGTCAGCACGTGCTGCGTCGAACCGGCCAGCGGTTCCAGACCGGGCACCTACCTGGTGGCGGATTGTACGACAAGGCCTTTCGAGCGTCTTCCCTCGTAATTTCCTGAAGTATTCTCATTTACTAACGTGGTGGGCGCAGTCGACGCAGTGCGGGCGCAGATGCAGAAGGTTCTTTCGGGAAAGAACGAGGTCATCGATCTGCTCCTCGTCGGTCTCTTCGGCGCTGGCCATGTCCTCGTCGAAGACGTGCCGGGCGTCGGCAAGACCACGCTGGCGAAGGCGCTATCCAAAGCGGTCGCCCTGTCCTTCACCCGCGTCCAGTTTACGCCCGATCTGCTCCCGACCGACATCCTCGGATCGCAGATCCTGAACCCGAAGGATGGCACGCTCACCTTCCAACCCGGTCCCGTCTTCACGAACGTCCTCCTTGCCGACGAGATTAACCGCGCGTCGCCGCGCACCCAGTCGGCGCTTCTCGAAGCCATGAACGAAGCGCAAGCGACCGTCGACGGCGTCACGCGCAAGCTCCCGCATCCGTTCTTCGTCGTCGCGACGCAGAACCCCTGCGACTACCAAGGCACCTATCCGCTCCCCGAGGCCCAGCTCGATCGCTTCCTCCTTCGCATCGGCGTCGGCTATCCGGCGCCGGAGGCGGAGCTCGCGATGCTTTACGCCCGGCGCACGGTCGATCCGCTCGATGGCGTAGAAGCCGTCTGCGACGAGGAGACGATCGTGAAGCTGCAAGCGCGGGTACGCGACGTAGAGGTGAAGGAGCCGGTCGCGAAGTACTTGCTCGCGATCGTCGCGCAGACGCGGCGCACGACACAGATTGAGCGTGGGGTCAGCCCGCGCGGTGCGCTCGCCTTCTTTCGCGCGTCGCAAGCGCGGGCCTTCTTGCGCGGACGAAGCTACGTGAGCCCGGAAGACGTGCATGCGCTCGCCGGTCCCGTGCTCGCGCACCGCGTGCAGCTCACCACGGAGGCCCGCTACGGCGGCATCTCGGCGGAGGAGATCCTCGCGAAGGTCGCGCGCGAAATCCGCGTGCCCACTTGAACGCCGAGGCAACGAGCCGGAAGTGGGCGCGGATCAACCACATTCTGGTTCCGAAATCGAAGTCGGCTCGGGATCGGATTCGCGCCACGCGCCTCGGTCGCATGTTTGGCCTCATGTTTTCGATTTGGGGCTCGCTCACCGACGACGGCCGCACCCTCTCCATCGTGCTTCCGCTCGCGGCCGCCGTAGCGATCGACGTGCAGCGTACGAACGCGTATTTCGTGCCCGCCATCCTCTTCGGGCTCCTCGTCGGCTCGCTGTTCGCCGCGCGGAGCTTGAAGCTCGATCACACCACCGTCGTCGTGAATGCACCGCGCCGCGTGACGATCGGCGACGAGATCACCTTCTCCGTCACGTGCCGTCGTGAAGCCGGCTCCGACATGGCCGCCCGGGTCCGGGGGCCCTTTTTGCCGTGGGACGGCACGTGGACCGGACCGCCGCCCGAGGAGCTCTTCTTGCAAGCTGCAGAGGGCACGACGACGACCATGCGCGCCCGCTTCATCGCGCGCGGGATGCATCACCTCGATCCGTTCACAGCAGCCGCCGTCGCGCCGCTCGGCCTCGCGTGTGGTCCGCGCAAGGAGTCGGACTGTACGAAGGTGTGGGTCGTCCCGCGCGTGGCCGACGTCGTGCGCTTGCCGCTCGCGATCGCGACGAAGCATCAACCGGGCGGCGTCGCGCTCGCGTCGAAGGCCGGCGAGTCGATGGATCTCCTCGGCGTGCGGCCTTATCGTCGCGGCGACCCCGTGCGCGATCTCCATGCGCGGACGTGGGCGCGCACGGGGAAACCGGCCGTTCGCGAGTACCAGCAGGAATACTTCACGCGCGTCGGCGTCATCGTTGACCTCGGGTTTCGCGATGCCGAGCGCCTGGAATCGGCGATCGAGCTCGCGGCCGGCGTCGTGGCACGCCTCTCCCGCGGCGAAGCGCTCATCGACGTGCTCGTCGTCGGTGACGTCATTCACGAGCTCACCGTCGGACGGAGCCTCGGTTATCTCGCTCAGGCGCTCGAGCTACTCTCCGCGGTCGAGCGAGGTCCGCCGCTCCGCGCGGAATCGCTCGTGAGGCGGCTCGAGCCGCACCTCGAGCAGCTCTCCACCGTCTTCGCCATCCTGTCGCCGGAGACAGAGGAGAAGCATCTGCTCGAGGAGCGCGTGCGCGCCCACGGGCTCGCATGCACGACGATCGTGGTCGAGGACGATCTCGCCCGCGCGATTGCCTCCGGAGAGGCCCTCTCGTGGTGAGGACCGCCAGCGTGAGGGTTCTACCCGCGCTCGCTGCGCTCGGCGTCGTGCTGTTCATGGCGCTGACGAAGGATCTCGGCTCGATGCCGCGAACGATCGCCATCGCATGCGTCGCGGCTTCCTTCCTTGGCACGCTCGTGTTTCGCCGGCCTGACGTGCGCGCCCGGGCGAGCGTCGTCGCAGGCGTCGCAGCGGTAACGGCTGCGGGACAGACCCGCGGCGGCGTTGCGTTCGGCATCGCGGCAGTTGGATTTTTCGCGGCATCGCTCATCGCTCTTCGCCGCGCGCGGCGCGCGGGGGCGCAAGAGCTCACGGTGTGGCCGCTCGCCGTCATCCTCGGCACGACGGCTGCCGCGCTGTCCGGGAGCGTCGTCTTCCTCCCGCCGCTCGCGCAGCGTGTGCAGGCGGAGGTCATGGCAGTGATGAATGTCGACAACCTTCAAGCGACCGCCTTCTCGACGCAGATGACGCTCGGCGCGACGACGGGGATGCTGCAGAGCGACGCGATCGTCGCGAGGATCGCAGGCGCTCATCCCGACTACCTCCGCGGCGCCGTGTACGACGACTACGATGGCGCCCATTGGACGACGACCAAACCAGGCCGCCTAACGAAGGTCGTGCGTGCAAGCGTCGCCGCAGCGCCCCGCGCAACCCTGACGCTCGATCGCAATGCGTCAGAAGGCCTGGACGCACGCTGGTTCCTCCCCGCCGGCGCATGTGGATTCGATCAGGACATCGAAGTGGACGGCTTCGGCGTCGGACGGCGCGCGCGCGGGGAGCCACCGCAACATCTTTCGTTTGCGCTGAGCGGCTGCACTCCGGCGCCGGTGCAGCCGCCGTCCGACACGGATAAAAATGGCATGCTCCTGGCCCTGCATCGCTCTTTGACGCGGATCGCCTCGGGTTGGGCCGCGGGAGCGACCACGGACCGCGAGAAGCTCAAAGCGATCAACGACCATTTATCCCAGTACGAATACTCCTTGGCGGTCGAACGCAGCGCGTCGCTCGATCCTATTTTGGATTTCTTGACTGTGCACAAGGCCGGCCATTGCGAGTTCTTCGCCTCGGCGATGGTACTGCTCGCCCGGACCCAGGGCATTCCTGCGCGTGTGATCGGCGGATATCGCCTCGACGAGGTCAATCCGATCACGAACCAATCGGTCGTTCGTGACCGAAACGCACATACGTGGGTGGAGGCGTGGGTCGACGGCGGCTGGCATGAGTACGACCCGACGCCCGTCGCGGACAGGCCGGGCAGCTTGGGCCGACTCTTCGCGCACGCGAGGGATCTCGGGGAGATGCTGCTGGACCGCCTCGCAGCGTTCGGTCCTCTCAGCTTCGCGCTCGGGCTTGCTGGCATCCTCGGGGCCGTGCTCGGCCTCCGTCCACTCCTCCAGTGGATGCGCGCGCCGCGGCAGCGGTGGGCGCGACTGGCGATGGATCGTCCCCTGCCCTGCTTCGAAGAGCTCTCCGCGAAGCTGGCGGCGACGGGTTTCCAGCGTGACGAATCGGAGACGATCGAGGCATTCGCCTCGCGAATACCGATCAAAGACGCGGCTGGCGCGCTGATGGCCTATGCCGCTCTGCGCTACGGCGGAATCGGCGACGAAAATTCGGTGGCCGCCGCGGCAGAAGATGCCATGCGCGGTATGGACGTGCGGAGTTCATCGGCTGGCTGATCGACGCCAATCGCGAAGGGCCAAAGCACGGCCCGCGCAGTCCCAGTCGCGGATGGCTGGCACACGGAGCCCGGCTCGTCGCGCGCTTGCCGGTAGCCGGTATTCGAGCGGGTGCGCATCGCGGACGAAGCCGCGATAGGGGCCGGTTCGGCTGGCGCCAATCCGACGGAGCGTGACCGCTCGACGGGGCGGCGGACGGCCTCGCAGGGGCGCCCTCGAGTCGAGTCGCGCCTAGCGAAGCAAGAGCGCCGACCTCGCACGCAGTCGACGGGGTGGGCGGCGGGTGGTCGGGTGGTGCCGAATTGGGACCGAAGACCGATGGCTTTCGTCTCGCCCGCGGTCGGCGTACGGCTGTCGATTACGCGAATGTTGGCGCTCTGAATTCGGGGCGGCACGCGCCTTAGCACAGGACGTCGCGGAGAGCGGAGTCGCCCCCATTCCCTCGCCAGGCCTACGCTGCCTCTCGTTCGGGGCGTTACTCAGCTGAGTGATGGCTCGAAGGCGGCAGTCCGTCAGAATTCCCGTGAACGGGACTGCTCCGCGTGGGCCGGCCCCCTTCGCCGACGGTTGCTGGGCCGCCCGCAAAAAGACGCCTCCACATTCTGAACGCAATCCACGTCAGGGCGGCTCCCGCGACAAGTCCAACCCCGAGCGCCGGTAACGCGGTCGACCCGAATAAGCGCCGGCGCGGCCGTAATATCAAGGAAGGCAGCATCTTGACGCCGCGGAAATGCCGCATCGCCGCCATGGCTTCGTAAGTCGCGGCGTTCACCCGCTTCGCGAGCGGTTTTCTCATGACGACGCCGGCCCCAACGATCGCCCCGGCACCCAGCACACCCGCAGGGCCAGCGTACTTCACGATGGCGCGGAGCGTTCGGGACCGCTCGGCGGCGCCGGAGCGGGCGACAGGGGGACGGCTCTCTGTCGGCGTCTCGTTCGGATGGCGTGTCGACATATTCATTCACCTGGGACGCGTGTGTGCATGGTCCGTGCCCACGCTCTTGCGCGCGCGGGCTTGAACGATCCTCGCGACCGCGCTCTGCGACGCGTCGCTCGCAACGCATGAAGTGGACTCCGAATTTCGGTCCACGGCCCTGATGTGTGAACGGGCTTGCTCCCCGACGGCAAGAGTTGCGGCCTCTGGCCGTCTGGCCATCTGGATCGTCATCTTGCGAACGATGTCTGCTAATCGGACGACTGATTTTCACCGGAGGCGGGGAGCGCGCACTTCGCCTGAGTCTCCGGTCGAGCCGCGGGGGTTCCCGAGTCGTTCAGGCGCCGGTGTCCGGTCAGTGCTGCCGCGACGCGATTTCCCTCTCGACGGCCTCCGGCTCGCGCAGGTACCGCGCCACGACATCGGCGATGAAGGCGCTGGTGTATGCCTCGGGCCTCGGGTTCTCGATGACGTCGACGATGGCCCCGGCTGCGCCATCGACCGGCTGCGCCCCCGGAAGCTTGCGGTTGTCCACGATGCCGACGCCCAGGGAGTTGATGCCGAACTCGGTCGCCACAACGCCCGGAAGAAGCAGGGTCACGTGGATGCCGGGATGCGTCGCATGCAGCTCGACCCGCAGCGACGCGGTCAGCATGTTGACCGCGCTCTTGACCGCGCCGTAAGCGGCCCGCACGGGTGCGAGCGGAGCCCGCGAGAGGCCACTCGAGACGTTGATGATCTGGCCCGCGTTCTTCGACTTGAAGTGGGGCAGAACCGCCTGGATCCCGTAGACGACGCTCTTCATGTTGACGGTCCACATTGCGTCGAGATCTTCGTCGGTGAGGTCGGCCACGCTGCGCGAGATGCCGCGACCCGCGTTGTTCACCCAGACGTCGATGCGCCCGAAGCGCTCGATCGCCGCCGTGGCGAGCCGATCGACGTCGCTCCTCCTCGTCACATCGGTGGCCACCGCGAGGGCGTGCCCGCCGATTCCCCTCGCGACCGCGTCGAGCTCCTTCTTGCGGCGCGCCGCGAGAACGACCTTGGCCCCCTTGCCGGCGAGCTGCTTGGCGAGCTCCGCCCCGATGCCCGCGCTCGCGCCCGTAACGACGACGACCTTGTCCATGATGCCCTCATCTTTCGTCTTCATTTCGGCGACGCAGCGGTAGGTCGGCGCGCCGAGTGTGGCCGGTGAATCCGACGTTGGCGACGCTGCCTAGCTCTGATGGACCGCGAGCGCGAGTTTCTGGCGCGTCCCCGGGGGAACTCGCCAACCCACCCGACCGGTGGTCGAACATGCGCTCGACGATAGGGGCTGGCCGGGCCGTCACCAGCTCAATTGAGGCGCAAGATGCGCCCGACAATCTTGAACAGGCCACGAGAGGCCGCGTGAATCCGACTGCCGATGAGCTCGACATCGCCGTCTTCGCGTAAGCGCAGCGCGGCCCGCCCGGAGCGGAGCAAGAGCTCGCGCTTGGCCTCGATCTCAATCGTGTTGGCGCTCCACTTGATGTCCGAAGGAGAACGCGTTTGGATTACGCCGACGATCTCCAGCCGCGTGTCACCCTGCACGAGCACCAGACCATGGTCCGCCATGGTGCGGCTGACGAGGTCGAGGTCAACCTCGTCAGCCACGTCGGCGTCGACCGGCTCGGCGCTACCTCGCCACGCGATCTTACCCGAGCGCCCCCGCAAGGCGACGACACGCGCCACGCGAAGAGCCCCCGCGGGCGGCTCGGGCGCAGGCTTGCCGACCCGCGTGAGCAGCACGTCGATGGGATCGGGATCCCCCTCGGACGGCGAATCCGTCAACTCGCTCGTCGGCCCATCGCTGGCGGGCGTCGTTTTCATCAGCCCGACTCCGCGACGGCCTTCGTGAGTTGTTGCTTCGCGCCCAGCAGCATGATGGATGGCGACTTCATCGTGACCGCGCTGCCGTCCAGCGTGATGGAGCTGCCGCCGCACTTGAACGTGATGCTCGACTGGGCCTCGATCTTGTGGAGCGCGCCGACGAACGTTGCCGCCGCCTCGGCACCGACAACGTGCGAACCCTTGATGAGATCGAAAACGGCTCCACCCACCATCGCCGTACGCGGCCCGCTCACCGCTTCAGACTCGTTTCCCTTCGCGACCACGACGAGCCCCAGGGCTTTCTCGTCTTTGGTGCCGGCCACTGTCTCGTCGATGTTTCCATAAGTCATCGTCAGGTGCGCCGCGCCGACGCGGCGGTTCACATCGCCCGCAACGTTCGTGATGATTCCGTTGACCGCAGCTGTCACCTTCGCGGTGCCAACGGTCTCGGTGAATGTCCCGGCCACTTTGGCGGTGGTGTGTCCGGGTCCTTTGGTCCGGTCTGTCTCATCGACCGCGCGAACGGCGCCCGAAGGCCCTCCGGCGTTCGCCATGCTCTCGCCGCCACCGCCGGCGGCCCCGCCTCCGAGCGCGCTGCCGAGTGCGCTTCTCGTCGCAGCCACGCCCTGCTGGATGGCACTTCCGGCCGCCGCGCTCAGCATCGCCGAGACCCCGTCGGACGCGGCCGGCGCGTCGGCCTGGTCTGCTCCCGCAGACGCCGCCGGAGGACCGCCGCCCGCCAGACACGCCCCAAGTCCCGCCGCCGTCGGCAAGGCGCCGGCGCCCGCGATGAGTCCGCCCACTGCGCCGACATCGCCTTCGGCCACGGCCCGCATCGCCGTTCCAAGAGCCTGCGCCTCGTTCGTCAGCGCCGTGATGGGCCCCATCGCCTGGTCGATCTTGCCCTGGACGGCACCCTCGACTTGCTGCGCGGCCAGATTGGCCTGCGTAGCAGCGGCCTCGGTCGCCCGCTCGACGGCGAGCGAGAGGATGGCCTCGAGAGGGTTACCGACCATCTCCATTTGGTTGCCGCCAACGTCGGTGGTCGACGAGCCGGTGACGTTGAGCGTCCTGACGGCGTTGACCCCGACCGAGCGGTTGCCCCCAACGCGAACAGTCTGGTTGCCGCCGACCTGACTTTGCGAGCCTTTGGTGATCTTGATTGTCTGGTTATTGCCGACCTGCACCGTGGAGCTAACGCCCACGAATTGCGTCTCGCAATTGCCAACGTTCTTGGTCTTGCTGTGCGCGACCGCGATGTTCGTGTCGTACTGCGAATGGATCATGATCTCTTCGGCCCCCGACTTGTCCTCGAGGCGAATCTCGTTTGCGCCCCCTCCGCCAGGTGTGCTGACGCTCCTGATGGCCGTGCGTGTCTTACCCTCTGGGAGCGCGTAAGGCGGCATGAATTGCCCATTGTAGAGCCGTCCGCTGACGATCGGGCGGTCGGGGTCGCCTTCCAGAAACTCGACGATGACTTCCCAGTCGAGGCGAGGAAGGATCATCGACCCGGAAGTCTGAAGCTGCGTCGTGCGCATCCAGAACGTCGCCTTGTCATCTTCGTCGGGTGCGAGGTCCCAGTGAAACTTGACCTTGACCCGCCCGTACGGATCGGTGTGGATCTCCTCCGGTCGAGAACCAGCCGGGCCGACGATCCTTGCCGTCTGGGGTCCCTCGATGACCGGTCGCGCGGTCCGCCGGGGCGGCCGGTACCTGGCGTTGCCGGGGACGAGCTCGGCACGCACAACGTACGTTGCCGCTTCGGTGCCGGAACGGTCACGGTATTCGTGAATTGCGCCAATGATAAAATATTCGCCGTCGGCGTCGAGGTTGCCCGAGTCCGTGACCGTGAGCTTGTGACCGACCGAAATGCGCAGGCATTCGCCCTCGATCGACACGGTTTGCCGCGTCGCCAGCTCGGCTTCGAGCCGCGTCTTGGCGAGGCGCATACCGTCGGCTTTTTCGACATAGCCGCCCGGGTAATCGTAGACTTCGAGCGAATCGCCCCCTTCGTCGGCGGCCTCGCAGGTCATGTCGAGCATCGGCTTTTCGAAGTTGAAGTCGCGCAAGACGAACTTGTCCGATACGACGCGCCGATGCTCGCCGATCGCGTGCACGTGGTCGTAGTCCACGTGCATATGCGAGCGGCGGCGAAACGGGACTCGAGCGTCGCCATCGATCGCCGGCGCGGCCGTGCTGTCGTCGGCGAACACGAGGATCTCGCCCTTGTCGGGGTCGAAGCGCGAGCCGAAGCTGATGCCATCGTGCTCGAGCAGCCGGGAGATGAAAGCGAGGTTGGTCTCCTGGTACTGGACGCAGTAGTCGCGCTTGGCGTAACGGGCGGCGAGCTTCCACTCCTGTTGGCCCGCCGGAATGCCCTCGATCGCGAGGACGGCTGAGACGATGCCCCGGACGTCCTGCGACTGGAAGATGCGGGTGCGGCGCGATCGATCCAGCAACCGCGCGAGTGAGACGATGCGCGCAGCATACGCGAACGTGCGGACGGTCTGGCCCGCAGACGACGTCGCAGCGATCGACGCCGACTCGACAACCCCGACGAAAAGCCGGGGCGACCCACTTTCGCACGCGAGCTCGAGGGCAGCCCTCTGCCCCACGAGGTCCTGCACGTCCAGGCATTCGTCGAGTGCGAATTCGACCGATGCCTCGGCAGGAATTCCGAGGGCGTGGCGCTCGGAAAATGACATGACCCGAACCGCTTGCTTGCCGCCGAGGACGAATGTCGCTTCAAACGTTCTGGCCATCGGTTTTTCCCCTCTCCTTTTCAGTTATCCGAGACCAGTGCGCCGCCGTCCGACACGGCGCCGTCCAGTTTGATGCTCGAGCCGAGCACGGTGATCGACGCCGGCGTGAGGGTGACGATGGATCCGCCCATGACGAGCGTCAGCGCCGCCTCGGCCTCGTAGGTGACGAGTTTCGCCTTGACGACGTGCGCCCCGGCGGTGATCTCCGTGAAGTTGGTTTTTGCAGATTCCACGCGATCGCCGGTGACGCTGTTGACGATGGCGCCTGCCACCTTGTGGTTCAACGAACTGCCCACTTGAACGCCGACATCGCCCAAAGCCCCCTTGATTTTGACCGCAGCGGTCGTTTCCGTCATCGAGCCAGCGACGCTCAGCGAGCGATTTTGCGGCGTCATCTCGACGAACGCGGCCCCCACTTCGTGCTTGTAGTCGCCGAGTGTGTGATCGGTCACCGCCCCGATGACGAGGTCGATCATGCTGGAGTTGACGGTCAAGCGACTGTCCGAGGCCACGTCGCGCTTGTGGTCGCCGCCGACCTTCATGTCCCTGTTGCCGCCGATCGACAGGGTCTGCGATCCGCCGATGGTGTCGATCATCATCGTCTGCACGTTCAGCGTCTGGTCGCCGTCGACGCCCACGGTCTGGTCCGCGCCGACGTCGGCCGAAAAGCTGTTCGTGATCTCGAGCGAATGGTTCGAGCCGACCGTGCGAGTCTGGTTATTTCCGACCGATTCAGTGGTGTTGTTGACGACGTCAATCGACATGTCCTTCGAAGCATTGAAGAACATTTCCTCCTTGCCACCGGTGTCGTCCAGTCGAAGCTCGTTCGAGCTGCCTCCGCCCGGGGTGGTCGCCGTCTGGATCGAGCTTCGTGCCTTGTTGGCGGGCAGGGCATAAGGAGGCGGGGTGGCGCCGTTGTAGAGGCGCGCCATGACGACGGGCTGGTCCCCGTCGCCTTCGACGTAGCGAACGCTGACCTCCCAGTTCATCCGCGGGAGGAGCATCGAGCCGCCCGTCGGCAGCTGCGAAGTGCGCATCCATCGGCTCGCGTTTTCGTCCCTTTTGCCGAGGCGATCCCAGTGAAACTGCGCCTTCACCTGCCCCTGCTCGTTCGTGTAGATTTCTTGGCCGCTCGGGCCGGTCGTCAATGCGGTCTGCAGACCGGGGATCGCACGGGCCCGCGCCCGCCGCGGAGGCGCGTACGGCGACGTCTTCGTAGGGATGGACGTGAAGCGACAACCATAGCCAGCTTCTCGCTTTTCGGGCGGCGCTCGAAAGCGCGGGGGGCCATACCCCTCGATGACGATCCCGGTGACTAGATATTGCTGGTTGAGCGGTCCGTACGGGTGCTGCTCGATCGTAAACGTGAGACCCGGCCGCAAGGTGAGGCTACCGGTCTCGCCTCGTACGACATTGCGCTCGGCTTGCATCGACCGGAGCAGCACCTTCGCCAGGCGATCGCCCACGGTCTTTTCCTGGAATCGACCCGGATAGTCGTAGACTTCAAGCGAGTGAGGGCCGTCGTCGGTCCCTTGCGCCTGGGTGTCGAGCTTGAGCTTCGGTTTGTCGGGATTGTAGTCGCGGAGCACGACCTTGTCGGGACGGATTTCGAGCGTCTGCTCGACTCGCATGACCGCGTCCTCGACCACGTGAAAGCCGTACACCTCCCGGAAAGGCAAGCACGATGTCCCCTCGATCGGACCGAGACCCGCCGGATCGTCGCCGAAAACGACCCGATCCCCGTCGTCCTCGTGGTGGACGGCGAAGTAGATTCCTTCCTCGGAAAGCAGCCGCATGACGAAATCGAGATCGGTCTCTCGATACTGCGCCACATACGTCCGCGCAGGGTAGTTGCCAGTCGTCCTCCAGTCCTGGCGAGCGGCCGGCACGCCCCCGCCCTCGAGCACTTGTTTGACGATGTCTGGGACGGAAAGCTTCTGAAAGACGCGGCAGTCGGCCCGTTTACCGAGGCGCCAGAGGTCGGGCGCGATGCGGAGCGCGACCGCGTCGACGCTCTCGTCGCTGTTCGCGCGCGTGGCCTCGATGACGTGGCCGGCGAACAGCCTGCGCCGCCCGTCGGTGCGCTCGATGGTGACGACGGCCCTCTTGCCAAGAAGGGCAGCGGGGGCCGGCGCGGCGGCCTGATCGTCCTCCTGCACGATTCCGCACGAGACCCCCCCGACGTCGAAGAGGGCCTCTTCCAGCCTGTACCGGACAATTCGGTACGGCTGGCCGTCGATTTGAATGCTCGCGGTGATGACGACATTTTCGGTCATGCGCTTGCTCGTTTCGGCCCGAACCTTTCGTTTCAGGTCCGGGCCGGTTCCCGCCGAGTCCATGATTCGCCGCCCCAGCCCGTGCTCACCCCCAAGCCCATCGTTTCAGCCCGAGCCCATCTTCAGACTTGCACCCATCTTGACGATGGATACCGCTTCGAGCGCAATGGCCGAAGCCTTGATGACGATGGGTGCGCCGCCGAGCTTGAGGTTCGTGCCTCCCACCTTGAACTCGCCCAGAGCGCCGAGCAAGGTGATGGTCTGAGCCTTGACGGCGTATTCCCCCGTTACCTTATCGTAGTGCAGGCCGCCGACCATCGACGTCACAGCGGCGCCGCAATTCGAAGCGTAGGTGCCCTTGACGAGGTGGACCTCGGCGGCCGCACTCGTTAGGTTCTTCGAAGCGCTCACGCTCTCGCCGATCGAGCCCTTGGCGAGTTGAACGGTGACGCCGCCGACGTTTGTCGTCAGGTTGCCGAGAACGTTTTCGGCGATGGACGCGACCGACGCCGCAACTTGCGCGGCACCCACCTTGCGCGTGATGTCACCCGTGATGGTTTGCTCGAATCCATTGCTGATGGTCAGCTGGTTGCCGCCGACGGTGTAGGCCCGATCGCCCCCGACCTTTTCGACGCAATCGCAGTCGGAGTTCGACGTGTCGTTGCCGCCGATCGTCACGCCCTGGTTATCGCCCACTTTGAGCGAGAGGTTGGCGCCGACGTCGAGCGATTGGTTTCCTCCGACTTGGAGCGTCTCGCCGGCGCCCACTGTGGAGTTCATGTTCACCTTGACGGTGTGGTTCTCGTCGACGGCCACCTTTTCGACCTTGTCGTGGCCGATCGTGATGTTGAGGTCCTTCTGCGCGTGCCAGCCGTAGCCCTGGCTGTTGCCGGTGTCGTTCATCTTGATCTCGTTGTTTCCAGCCCCGCCCGGAGACGACAGGCTCTTGATGGAGCCGCTGGCTTGCGCGCCGGGGAGGGCGTAAGGCGGGGTCTTTTCGCCGTTGTAGAGGCGGCCGAGGACAAGGGGCCGATCCGGATCGCCCTCGATGAAAGCGACGGAGACCTCCCAGCCGACCCGTGGGTGAATGATGCTGCCGGAAGTGGGATTTTGCGCCGTTCGGATATAGCAGCTCGAGGTGTCGTCGAATTGACCGAGGCGGTCCCAGTGGAATCGGACCTTGATCCGGCCGTACTTGTCGACGTGAATCGACTGATCCTGCGCAGACGGCCCGGTGACGACGGCGGTCTGGATTCCCCGGATTCGTGGCCGGGGTGCCCGACGAGGCGCTGCAAAAGGGGCGTTCTTGGGGATGCCCTCGAAGCGGTTTCGGCAAGCGAAGTTTTCCGTTTCCACCTCGGCGAGGTTCTGCCGACCTCGCGTGACGAGCGCCGTCACCACGTACTCCCCATTCACGCAATCTTCTGCGGCTCCCCCGACCATGAAGGGGACGCCCGGCAAAAGTCCGATCGCGCTCGTCTCGCCCTCGCACACGTCGGCGTCGCGGCGAAGCTCACGCATGCGGGCCTCCGCACGCTGCTTGCCCTCGGCCGCCTTGAGAAATCCGGCCGGGTGTTCGTAGTAGACGTTCGGCCAGGCCTCGTTCGCGTCGATTGCCGCCTGCGGCTTGACTTGCGGTTTCTCGAAGTCGTAGTCGCGCATCACGACTTGGCTCGTGCGGAGCGCACGCGTACGGCGAAACTTGTCGACCGACTCGCCCGCCTCGACCCGACCGGCACCGGGCGAGAGGATCGTGGCCGGCGCGTCCCCCGTGAGGACGAACGCGTCGTTCGAATCCCCGACGACCATTGCGTGCCCGTCGGGCTTATGCAGGAAAAAATAGAAAATACCCGCGTCTTCGAACAGCCTCGAAACAAAATCGAGCGACGACTCCCGGTACTGGCAGACGAATTCCTTGGGCACGTAGCTCCCGGTGAGCTGCCACTGGACGTCGTCGAGAAAGCCCGCTTCGTCGAAGATCTGCGACACGATCGTGACGATGCTCTCGTCCTGGAAAATCCGGCAATCGACGCGATGCGCGAGTGCGGCGAGCGCCGGGCGAAGGCGCACGCCGAAATGAAGCTTCGGGCCCGAAGCGCGCACAAAGCGCGCGCGGTCGACGATTCCGTGAAAGTAGCGTGTCTCGCCATTTTCATTGACGATCGTGAGGAGCAAGGGCTTGCGCAGCAGCTTGTCGACCTCGAACCATGCATCCTCGGTCACGAATTCGGCGGTCACCCGAAAAGGGACCGAGATGCTCTCGATCGCTTCGTACGCGACAGGCAGGGCATCGGAGGGGATGCCCTCGCCCTCCAGCCGGAACAGCGCCCCATTCGCGACCACCCGCACGAGACTAATCGATGTCGTCGGAGGCGACCAGCGTCGCCGGGCGGCGGTCAAGCAGGACGCGCGGCGGGCCGTGGCATTTGCACGGGCCATGCATTCGCCTGTGGCTTCGATGGTCGAGCGATGATCGGCCCGTGCGACAACTGGGACATCGCTGCCCCCTCAACTCCGCATACGCGTTCGGGCCCGGAGCGGTCATAATGCGCTCGCGCCGCCCTCATGGACCCGCCTGCCGTCGACAACGCGACCGAGTTCGCAGTGCACCCGCAGCTCTTGCTCGACAAGGACGGCGAGAAGCTCACGGCCATCGTGAAGGCAACGTTCGAGGTGCCCGCGCCGGCCGGCGGGCCTGCTGAGATCGCCCCCGCCGGGCGGCAGCGCCCCGTGCGCCTCGCAGACATTCCATGGGACGACAGGAAGCCCGCGAGCATCGCGTATCCGGCAGACCTCTGCCTGCGAAAGCCCGGCACCGACGTCATCCTGGTTGCGATCGCCTACGCACCGCTCGGCCAGCCAGTCCCTCACTTTGACGCATTCGCGCGAGTCGGACCGCTTCGAAAGATGGTCCGCGTTCACGGGCTGCGCGTCTGGCAGGTGGGGGGCGCGGGCCTCTCGGGGGCCCGCCCCATTGCCCAGATGGAGATGAAATACGATCATGCGTGGGGCGGGACCGACGACAGTGATCCCGAGCGATTGGTCGAGGAGCCGCGCAATCCCATCGGCATGGGCGTGGCGCGCGACCCCGCGGCGTTGACCGACCGGCCGGCCCCACACCTCGAAGATCCCGCGGTTCCGATTATCGACCGCACGACACGGCCCCCGCCGGCCGGCATGGGTCCCATCGGGCGCCATTGGGAGCCGCGCCGTCGGTTCACCGGTACCTACGACGCCGTCTGGCTCGAGCACCGAGCCCCCCTGCCGCCGGAGGACCAAGACGACCGCTTTCACCTGTGCGCGTCGCCCGGCCTTACCGCCGTTCCGCCGCTCGTCGGAGGCGAGCCGGTGGCGCTGCTCAACCTCGTTCCCGGCGGGGGCGCAACGACGTTCCCGATTCCAGCGGCCGGCGTCGAGATCGAATTCCGCGTCAAGGATCGAGAGCCGGCAGTCTTCCGACCGCGTCTCGACACCGTCGTCATCGACCTCCTCGGCGTCGGCCCCCACAAGCCGATTTCCGTCGAGCTCGTCTGGCGCGCCTACGTCAATGCACCCCGACGCATGAAAGAGTCCAAAGTCATCGTGCGCGATGTGGGCGCGGAGCTCGCATGAAGACGGCTGCGGTCGTCGTGAGCGTCGGAGCGGTCACCTCGATCGGCCCGAGTGCGCGGGACACGGGTTTTTTGTTGCGCACCGGCTCGGCCGGGATGACGGAGGCGCCGCTCGTCGACGGCAACGACGAGCCTGTGATCATGTGCCTCGTCCCCACGCTCGATCCTCTCCTCATGGGGCCGGGTCGCGCGCTTTGGCTCGCGACATCGGCCATGCAAGAGGCGCTTGGCACCGTCGGCGAACTCGCGCCCTCCTTGAAGATGCGCGTCGTCTTGGCGCTCGACGAGCACTTGGCCGTCAAGCGGGGCGACGGAATCGTCCCCGCAGACGTCATCGCGTCGATGCTCGGACGCCGCGCCGAGGAGCTGGGCGTGCGCGCGACCGTGGAACGCTGCGCGCGCGGCGCGGCGGGCCCCGGGTTCGTTCTGCCCGAGCTTTTGGGGGCGCTTGCATCGGGTGAAATCGACGCCGTGCTGCTCGGCGGGACCCACTCGGACTACGATCCGATCCTCATCGCCGAACTCGACGCGAAAGGCCGCCTTTACGCGCCCGGCAACCTCGACGCCCTGATCCCCGGAGAGGCGGCCGCCTTCGCGCTGCTCATGCGCCCGGACATCGCCCGCCTCTGCAAGCTCTCGTCGTACGCCCGAATCCACCAGATCGGGACCGCAATCGAGAAGGCGACGCCGGACAACGATCACTCCCGCTTCGAGGCGATCGGGATGACCGTCGCCGTCAGGCGAGCGGGAGCGCCTCTGCGCGAAGAAAAAGGGCAAGCGGGGTGGATGCTCACAGATCTGACCTTCGAGCTGCGCCGGGTCTACGAATGGCAGTCGGTGATGGTGCGGACACGCAACCTTTGGTGCGAGCCGCAGCGGCTCGACGCTCCCGGGCAGCGGCTCGGCTACCTCGGCGCGGCCGCCGTCCCCCTCCACATCGCGCTCGCCGCGACGGCCTGGCGCCACGGGTACGCTCCGCACGCGACGGCCATGTCGGTCAGCGGGAGCGACCCCGGCGAACGGACGGCCATATTGCTGTCACGCGAGCCCAGGTGAGAGCACGCGAGGACAACCTCGCGCGACTCCCCTGGCGCTCACCCGCGCCGCGCCGAACGGCTGTAGCCGGAGCGCGCGCGGAAGGCGGTCGCACCGGCGGAACCCAAGGTGGCCAGCACCCGCGCCGCGCCGAACGGCTGTAGCCGGAGCGCGTGCGGAAGGCGGTCGCACCGGCGGAACCCAAGGTGGCCCTCACGGCCGCCGCGCCGCAGGCCAGGTCCAGGCGCCGGGCTGGCCGGACGCATGTCGAGCCACGGGCTCCCACTCTTCAATCGAACGCTCCTGCACGACCACGAAATCGTGTGGGTCGAAATGGACCCAAGCGCCCGCGCGTGCGGCAAGCTCACGTTGCAACGTGCGGCGCTCGCCGGGCGTGCATCTCCAGCGATCGATTTCGCGGAGCGAGACGAGAGGCGTGTACAGCCAGCCGCGGCGAAAGCGTCCTTTCGGGTCGAAATGGGTTTCCCTTTCTTTCCAGAATGCGAGCCAGCGCGCCGGATCGACGGTGGGCTGGTCCAGCGTGTCCGGAGCGCCGTCGCCGGGAAGATCGCGCGGATCACTCACGAGCGCGGCGAGATGCTTCGGTTGGGGCGCGATCTCTCCGGGAAGGGCGGGCTCGGCAACGTCGGGCACCATGACTTGATCAGGCGGCACGAGCGTTCGCTCGACGAGCCCCGCGCCGGTGATACGGTCGAGGGCATAGGCGACGGCGAGCTTCAGCTCGTCGTCGGCGAGCACTTGGAGCAAGGCGATGAGCGACGGAATGGCGGTCGCCGCGCCCGCCCAGCCGACGGCCGTGATGAACGCCTTGCTCCGGGTCGCGAACGCGCGTTCGAGAAGCTCGGAGGCGTCCTTGGCGTCGCCGACGATGGCCAACGGCAGCGCGGCGTGCACCGCGTTGTCGCCCGCCATTTCCGCGCGGAGCACGCCCGGGGCGCGCGGATCGGCCGTCAGAGCCATGGCAAGCCATGCGCTCTGCCGAAGCGCCAGCGTGCTGCTCGCGAGCGCGGCGCTCAGGGCGTCAGCGACTCCGGGACCGCGCGTTCGGGCGTAATGGGGAAGAGCCGCTGCGGCGACCCCCGGCTCGTCGACGGCAGCGCGCGCGAGCTCATCTGCGTTGGCAAGTCGTCGGTAACCGAGCACGTCGATCGCGACGGCTCGGCGGGCCGGATCGGGATCGGCTAGCCAGGTGCGCATGACGAGTGGCAGCGACGGGTGAGGAACGAGCTTCAGTGCGCCCGCGAAGCCCGCAGCGGCCTCTGGGTCGCCGAGCTCGAACGCGATGAAGACCCGCTCGGCTGCGGCGAGCGCATCCCGACCCGTGAGACAGCCCATGATCATGGCCGCACCGAAGACGTGAGCGGCGTCCTTTGCCGGTGCGTCCATGACAATCGACTCGACGGCGGCCACCGATGCCGGCCCCATCGCAACGATGGCGTCCACCGCGGCCAGCATGCGCCGCTCGAGCGCCAAAGACGCCCGCCACGGGTCGCCGAGCAGCGGCGCGCGCTGGATGCCGATCATCGAAACTTCTTCGAAGCAGTGGCGCACGCGCGACCGCAAAAATGCTTCGGCCGTCACGGCGGGCGCGATTCGGGCGACGAAGCCCGGGCGATTCTCGAGGACTTCGCCGCGCCCGCGCGACTCCTTCGTCGGCCGCTCGACGGCGGCCTCGCGGCGCTCGGGGC
>JBEKFX010000084.1:0-32740 GCA_050013115.1 Polyangiaceae bacterium | reverse complement strand
AGCCGGGTCGAATCCGCCTTCGGGTCGCACCCGACAATCAAAATCTTCTGCCCGAGGTCAGCCAGGGCGGCCAGCGTGTTCTGGGAGGTCGTCGACTTGCCGATCCCTCCCTTGCCGTAAAACGCAATCTGTCGGAGTTTGCTCATCGGAAATGTCCTGCGGCGGTTGGTGGGTGGGTGGGTGGGGTTTGAAGCCTCGCGGGGTGTTCCCTCGCGCCGCCTCCCCCTCATGGCTCGCTTCGCATGGGCCGTGCCAAGGTGCCCACGCCGCTCTTCTTGGCCACACTTTCGCTGGAAACGTTGATTTCCGCAGCGGGGCACATGCCGCCGGAGACACGACGATGTGATGAGTCCTACAAACGCTACATCCCGTTGTCGCGAAGAGGCCGCGGCCTTCGAGGGCGATGCGACGCGGGTCGGGAGGGGCGAGTGAGGCCTTCGACAGGATGGCCCTCGACGGCGGTCGCCAAGCATGCCCAAACGAGCCTGCGGCCTCTCGGCCCCCATGATGGTTCACCGCGAGGGAGCGTCGGTCCCTGCGCTGGGTACACCTGTTGCAGCCCCCCCGTGCATCTCTCCTCCCGTGGGTCTGCGGGTGAGCGTTTTCGGCACGAACCCGGAACGAACCAAAGAACAGGAACACTCGTTATGGCTCACAAGAATCGGCCGACGACCAGGAAGAGCAGGAGCCGTTCTCGCGCAGGCTTGATCTCGACCGCGGTCGACCGCGCCCAGTCATTTCTCGCTCGGATGGCGCCCCCGCGCGTGGTGGTCAACGACACGACGCTGCGAGATGGCGAACAGGCTCCGGCCCGCGCCGCGGTGGGAGCGTAGCCATGCGCATCGTTGTGTGCGTCAAGCAGGTCCCCGACAGCGCCCAGATCCGCGTGCATCCGGTGACCAACACGATCATGCGCCAGGGCGTGCCGGCCATCATTAATCCGTACGACCTCTTCGCCCTCGAGCAGGCGCTCGCGCTGCGAGACCGCCTTGGCGGCGAGGTGACCGTCCTGACCATGGGGCCCCTCATGGCCGAAGACGCGCTCCGCAAGGCCTTGACCTTCGGTGCCGACCGAGCCGTGCTTCTGACCGACCGACAGTTCGCCGGTTCCGACACGCTTGCGACCACCTACGCGTTGGCTGCGGCCATCCGAAAAATCGGAGAGACCTGGGGGCCGCCTTCGATCGTATTGACGGGCAAACAAACGATTGATGGCGACACCGCGCAGGTCGGCCCTGGCATCGCCAAGCGATTGGGTCTGACCCAATTGACGTACGTTTCGCGAATCGACGACGTCGACCGCACGACCGGCGTCATTTGCGTGCAGCGTCGAGGCGAAGGAGGCACCCAGGTGCTCCAGAGCAAGTTGCCCGTCCTCATCACCATGCTCGAAGGAACGAACGAGATCCGCCGAGGTACCGTTGGCGACGCGCTTCGCGCGGCGCGCGCGGAGGTCATCAAGTGGACCGCGGCCGACGCTGGAGTCGTCGACACGACGCAGTGCGGCCTGCGTGGCTCGCCGACCATCGTCAAAAGCGTATTCGCGCCGCCGGCGCGAGCCGAGAAGGCGAAGCAAATTCCAGCGGCTGGGGCGTCGTCCAGTGAGTTGGCGCTTGCCATCATCGATGAAATCTTCGCATCCAAGCCAGCACTCGAGGCCGAGCTCCGCACCTTCGCGACGGCCTCCGTTCGCTGACTCTTAGGGTCCGCGTGTCGTGCTGGACCAACCCGCAAACCTCGGCGACGCGGACCTCGGCGACGCCGGACCTCGGCGACGCGGACCTCGGCGACGCGGACCTCGGCGACGCGGACCACCTGCCTTCGTCACGGGCTGATTGCGCTCCTCGGCGAGGACGAAGCTCCGGGGCGCCGCCGCTCCCACGGCGGGGTGCGGGCCCCCGTTTGCCGCCCCTCGTGGCAAACCCGGAACACGCGCCCGTGTGTTCGGAACCTGACAAGCGGTGCGCCTCTCGCGCGTCGCCCATTTTCATCGTCGTCGCGTCGCCATTCGTAGCCTCGCCGATCGTGCCGCCTCCTTTTCCGCCTCGTTCAGTATGCGTTGGCCCTTTCCAAGGGGTGGCTTCATCGAGGTGGAGGAGTCCCCTCCGAGCGTAGCTCGGCCAAACGGCCCCTCGCGGCGACCCGCACTTCGTCCTCGTCGTCTCCCGTCAGTCGTTCGGCGAGTCGTTGAGAAGCGCGCTGCGCTACTTCCCAGCGCACTTCCCAGCACGGGTCGTGCGATAGCGAGCCCAAGAGGTCCGAACCCGCCCGGGTGGCGACGACGCGGCGTACGGCGAGGTCCTCGTCGTCGGCGAGCGTGTGAAGGGCAGCGGGACTGAGTCGCCGAGCCACCTCGATGCGCACCTGGGGGTCGGGATCGCGGCTCATCTGGAGCAGAATGGACTGCGGCGCGCGTCGGGCCACCCAGGTGCGCACGCCGTAATCGAAATCCGTAACGAGCGCGAAGAGCGCGGTGGGCTCGAGTCGTTGGGCGACCCGGATGCGCACTTCCCGATGGGGATCGTTCACCATTTGGCGGAGCAACCGTTGAGGGGCGCGCTCCGCGACAACGCTGCGGACGGTCTCATCCGGGTCGGAGGCCATCGCGGTCAATCGGAACACGCTCGCAAACCGAGTTGCGATCGCGCGCACCTCGAAATAGGGGTGCGCGAGCCACGCATGGCTCAGCCGAGCGTTCCACCGAAAGAAGCGATCGATGCGTAGCGCGTAGCGATCGCGGACACAGGCGTGCGACAAAAGGCAGAGAACACCTGCATGTCGATCACGCACATCGCACGTCTTGCAGTCGAGAGGCAGCCCTTGCCAGTCGACCGGCAGGGGGCCGTCATCCGCAGCGGTCCGCTCGTTCGCGTCAGCCGCTTCGCGGGTTCGATCCTTGCGTGGCAGCCGCATGCGTCTCCGTGCGAGCGAGATGCGTGCCAAAGCCTGCCCACACGAAAGACCAACGTTTGCCGGACGTTTCCTCTCTCTTGCCGTAGTTGCGATAAAGCCCACATCGGTTGTCCGCGACGAATGGGAGCCATTCCCTGCGCCCTCACGCGGACCGATGGTCGCCGCCGACGGCTACGTCGCCGATGGCTGCACGGCTCCGACGGAGATGAGATCTTGGGGTCGTCTCGAGCGGCAAGACCCACCGGAGGTGCAGCAAGCCGTACTCCACGGCCCCTCCGCCGCCCGGAACCTCTCCAACGCTCCAAGTGAGCCGAGTAGCGCACGCCGGACCGGCTCGACCGAGCGCGCTCGGGATACCAAGAGATCATGGAGGTCTCGGCTCAATGGAGTTTCACCTTCGGGCGGAATGTGACGGGCGGGGCCTCGGCGGGCAACGATTGTCGTAAATCACACAAAAAGGGTTTCCGAGGCCTATCGCCGATGCAAGAGAGCGTCCGAAACGCGGAAAAATAGCACGGCACCGGGCGTGCTTTCGTGGCCGGCATGAAGCTCGTCATGGAGAATGCGCACGTGCGGCGCTTCGTTTGGTTGGAGAGCCCGCTCGCGCCCCCTTCGTTGCCGTCGCCGCCGGATTTGTCGGCGTCCCTCTGGGCCCCCCAAGGCTCGATCGCGTCTCTCGTCGGGTACATCGTCGACCACCACCATGCCCACACCCGTTCCGAGTTGAAGCGGCTGGCGGCGCTGGCGACGGGTCTCGGTGAGGGGGATCGCGCGCTCGAAGGCGTTCGGGACGTTCTCGACACGCTCACGGCGCTCGATCCCGAGCTTCGGGCGCACATGACCAAGGAGGAGGCGGTGGTCTTCCCCTACATCGTTTCTCTCGAAGCGCATTTGTCGCTCGGCAGGGTCGTTGTCCGATCCCGATTTGGAGTTCTGGGTCGCCCCCTGAACGCCATGTTGGACGAGCAGTGTCAGACGCAGTCGCGGCTTGCGTTCATGCGAAGCCGCAGCGGCGACTACACGCCGCCACGAGCCGCGTCGGCACAGGTCTGCGAATTCTACGAAGGTCTCGACGCTCTCGAATCGGATCTCGCGGAGCACAGCCGACTGGAAACCGACATCCTTTTCGCGCGAGCGCTCGAGCTCGAGCAGCGAGCCACCGCATGACGACGGCATCGGCTTCGATCGCCACCGGGTCCGAAGCGCCGGCGCCGCATGAAATCGTGCGCGCGTACCACGAGAGGACCAAGCATCGCTGGAAGGCATACGCCGCGGGTCCAGAGACCCTCGACTGGGACAGTCAGCCAGCGCCCTTTCGTCACTTCGTAAGCGCTCCGGTCACGATCTTGCCCTGCCAGGTCGATGACGCCATCTCGAAGTCCGTCGGACGGCCTTTCTCCGGCCTCTTTGACTCGATGATTCCCGTGGCGCCGTCCATCGGGTCGGTCGCTGCACTCCTCAAGCTTTCGCTCGGCATCACCGCGTGGAAATCGTTCGGGCCCGACCGATGGGCAGTGCGTGCCAATCCTTCCAGCGGAAACCTCCACCCGGTCGAAGCGTATGTGATTCTGCGAGGTCTCCCGGGTTTGGCGGCAGGCGTCTATCACTACCGACCCGAAGACCATGCGCTCGAATGCCGTGCGCGATTCGCTCCGGCGGCGGAATCGTCTGCCGCCGTCTGGGTGGGCCTCAGCACGGTTGGGTGGCGCGAAGCGTGGAAGTACGGCGAACGCGCATTTCGCTATTGCCAGCTCGACGTCGGTCACGCAATCGCCGCCCTACAATACGCCGGCGCCACCCTCGGTTGGCAGCTGTCCGAGCAGCCCGAGATCGGCAGCGAGACGCTCGCCCGCCTCTTGGGCCTTGACCGCGCGGAGGACTTTCCCTATCGGTCGCGCCCGGACACGGAACGCGAAGAGCCCGAAACCCTCCTTTCGGTACGCTGGAACGAGAGCGGTGCCTCGCCGATCGATCCCATCGAGTTGCGGCAGATGGCTGGCGCCGCGGAGTGGAGCGGCGTCGCGTCGACCATCGATGCCCATCCGATGGTTCGCTGGCCCATTTTGCGCGACATCGCCGTCGCCACGCGCGCGGGCGACGGACCGTCGACCCCTTCCTACGAATCCCGTCCCGACGCTCGGTGGCAGGCGTCGTCGGCCCCGCAAGAGGCTCGCGTCGCATCGACTCGGTCCGCGGCCGACGTGATCGTGAACCGCCGCAGCGCCCAGCGCTTCGATTCACGCCATTGCCTGAAACAAGAGGACTTCTTTGGCCTGCTACAAGCGCTGACGCCATCAGCAAAGTATCACATCGATCTCGTGCTGCTCGTGCACCGGGTCGCCGGCCTCGATTCGGGGCTTTACCTTTTGAGCAGGCCGCCGACCAGCACACCATCCCTTGCGGCGGTCCTCGCTTCTCACTTCGACCTTTTGCCCGTCTCGACGACGCTCGGGGATCTCGATCTTCGACTCATCGCCGCCGTCGAGGCACGCCAATTGGCTCGCGTCGCCAGGTCCCTGCATTGTCATCAAGACATTGCCGCGCAGGCCTGCTTCGCGCTCGCCATGGTCGCCGAGTTTGATCGGGTGATCGAGGAGGACGCGGGGAGCTATCGGGCCATCCATCGAGCGGCAGGTTTTCTCGGCCATGTGCTCTACCTCGAGGCGGAGCTGCGCGGGGTCCGTGGTACCGGCATTGGCTGCTTCTTCGATGATTCGCTCCACGAGCTCTTGAAACTTCGAGATGCCCGGTTTCAGACCCTCTACCACTTCGCCGTGGGCAAGCCGATCGACGACCCACGCATCGAGACGACGACCATGGGCCCTCCAATCGATCCATTGGACAACGAAAGCAGGAACGTAAAATGACTCGGGTTACACGCGGCCCGGGGCCTCAGCGTACGTCGACTTCCATTCTCGAGGCCTCAGCGTAAATAGACTTCCATGGGCACATTAACGCGCGGCATGATGCCCCAGTTCCAGTAGGAGACGTTGTCGACCACGTCGAGCGCGAAGCCGTCCGCCCCGTTGCCGCACGCATGGTAAACGGCGGGCCACATTTCTCCGGCCACCGAGCAGGTGAACGTCAAGATGCTCTCCGGCGTTCTCCCTTGACTCGTCGCCTTGCCGGGGTCTCCCACGACCGTCCATGCGGCCTCTTCGGCGCCGGCGTCTCCGACAGCCTCGTTGGCGTTCGCGACGAGCCCCATTCGCAGGTTCTCTATCGGCAGCGCCGTCGCACTGGTGATGTAAGCCGTGGGGACGGCCGATCCGCTCGCGGGGCGCACGTGCACGCTGGTCGACACGTGAGCGAGCGCGGTGACGGCGGCATAGGGCACGTACGCACAAGAGCCCAGCGCCACGGGACCGGCCGTCTCCGTCGCGGGGGCGCAGCTCCCGCCGTTTGTCGATTGGACCAGCGTCCAGCCACCGCCCGCGAAGTCCATGTCGCAATAGACCTCGAGAGCCGTCCCGGCGGGAAAGATGACGTACGTTGCGCTGGAGCTCGCCGGTGCTGCATCGAGGATCTCGAGGCACGAGGCGTACGAAGTCTGCGAAGGACCGGAGTCGAAGGCCGGGCCATCGCTCTGCGAGCCGTCGGCGGGCCCTCCGTCGGGCTGCGAGACGACCGTGCCGTCGAGCGTAACGCTCGCGCCGAGGGCATCCATCGTTGGGCCTTCGGCGTCCAGGGCATCGGCGGCGTCCGAGATGACGCCGGCGGCGTCCACCCGCATGCCGGCGCCCTGGTCCGGGTCGGACGTACTCCAGGCCACGGCGTCCGTGACCCCTCCTCCCCCGTCAGGGCCTCCGGGTGGCGCCGTCGCGTCGGCGGGGCCCAAGTCTCGGGCCTGCCCGTAGGTTCCGTTGCCCGTGGTCGGGTCCCCTGGCGCACCGGTCTCGCTCGATCCCGAAAGAGGGTCGGCGACCGAATCGGAGTCGGCTGCCGCCGCGACGGCGTCATCGAATTCGCCGAGGTTGGCTGCGAGACTGCATCCGGTGAGGGCGATGCACGCGGACGTCGAGAGCAGGGCACACATCGGGGGCCGCCCCGGGCAGCGGCGTGCAGTCCGGTCTTCGCCGTGGCCAGTCTTTGTGGTGACGCGAGCGCTACCCATGTGGCGACCCCTCCAAGTGCCTCGATGTCGACGACCCCAATTAGTTCTTACGGCGCCAATCCTCGCGCCATGAGCGGCGAAGAAACCACGAACCGCCGGATCCGGTGAACGTCGCTCGAGGTAGAGCTCGGCGAAAGTGCGGATCGTGCCGCGAAACGCGCACTTGGCCGCTTTTCTCGGGACATCGCGACGAGCGCGCAGTCCGAGCAATGCACAGTCCAGGTGGCGAAAAACCGCGCCATGCGCTTACGGCTCGCTGAATGGCGGAGAGGCAAAGCCGAGCCATGCCGCCTTGAGCATGCAAGGGATCCGGCGGATTGCGCCGCTGCGCCGCGGAGACGCTTGCGCTACGTGCGACGGGCTAGCCGTCGCCGCGGGGTCCGAGTAAACGGACCGGGCATGGCCACTGACCCCATCGCCAAACTTCGCAGCGCGGGCGAGAAGCTCAACGCGAGGTTGCGCGCCGAGATCCTCGCCCTTCGCTCGGAAGCCATCGCCCCGCTCATTGAGGTGCTCGAGGAAGACGACGGAGACTGGCCTTCGATTCACGCGGTCGATTTGCTCGTCGACCTCAAGGCGACCGAGGCGATCGAGCCTCTGCTCGACGCGCTCACCACGACGACGATCGACGACATCCTGCACAGCCGAATCCTCATTCGTCTGCCCGAGCTTGGCGCCGCCGTCGTCGAGCCGGCACTTGCCACCCTCGCGGCCGAGCAGGAACTCGCGACCGAGCACCAAGACGAGGACGGAGCCGACGACACGATCCACGCGTTGTGCGAAATACTCGCCGGGCTCGGCGTTCGCGACGAGCGGATCTTCGAGGCCATTCGCCAGGTGTTCGAGCGGGAAACCTATCTCGGTGCCGGCATGCTCGCCGAATACGGGGACCCGAGGGCGCTGCCGCTCATCGAAGACGCCATCGCGGCGTTCGAGCCGGACTTCACGCAAATCTGGACGCGCGGCGACCTCGCGGGGCTGCTCGAAGCTCATGAGCTGCTAGGTGGGTTCGTCGGCCCCGATCTTCGAGATCGCCTCGACGCGTGGTTCGCCGAGTGGGGCGCAACGCAAAGGCGCGCCGATGCAGCCAAGGCGCCGGTGCGTCAGAACAAGGTGGGGCGAAATGCTCCTTGCCCCTGCGGCAGCGGAAAAAAGTTCAAGAAGTGCTGTCTCGGGTCAACGGAAAGCGCTCGTCCTCGCGTCGCCCAAGTCAACGGCGACGATGTGCACGTGAGCGGTCGCGTCTCGCCCGAGCAGTTGGACATGGCCGCACACCTGTTCCGGGAAAAGGACGCCGGCCGCGGTCCCGCGCGGCAGCTGGCGGACTACGCCCAGCCATTCCTCGAAGCCGCCGACGGGGATCTCGAATCGGTGCAGTCCGCGATGAACAAGGCGGTGGTCTTCTGGAATCTCGCGGTGACTCTCGACGAAGCTGAGCGGGAGCGGGTTCTCTCGGAAATAGTCCTTGGCGTCGACGAGGCCAACCGGGCCGACTTCGAGAAGACCGCGCGCATGATGATCGAGCGCCACATGTCGATGTTCCCCGAGATGCACCGAGGAAGGTGACGGCTCGAGGAACTCCTTCCACGGTCGTAGCGTCCGCTTCCATCCGAAGGTTGTGCATCGCCGTCTCTTGACGAATGTCACGCGGAGGGATGCGATTGGCCTTCGACGGGGGCGCCGTCCTGCTCGATTCTTCGAGGAGCGAGAACTTTCAGCCCATTGATTCGTCTGATCGCTCATGAGCTACCGAGACACGACGGGACCTCCCGATTGGATGGCGCGCCCGTGACGGCGATTCCATCGTGAGCGATGGGCTGGGCTCAGACCGGGAGCACGACCACGTTGGGAAAGTGGCGCTGCAAACGCCTCATGTCATCCGCATCCCCGGTGTACACCACGCCGCCGCCCCGCAACGCGGCCGAAGCCATCACGAACGCATCGGCAAGCGATGAGCCCCTGACGGCGGCAAGAGCCTCGCCCGCTGCGCGGCAAAGAACGGGCGGCATGTCCTCAACGATCACCGCCGCGAGGATGTCCTCGCGGATGTCGCTTCGTCCGCGCCACCACTCTGCGTAGACGACGGCGGGAACGACAGGCAGCGAGCCGCGCCGAACGATGGCCCGCAGCGCTTCCGTCGCGCGACGCTTACGCCGTTCAAGGGCGATGAGCATGCCGGTGTCGAACGTGAAGGTCACGCGGCGCGCCGTCGTGACCTCTTTGGCGGCTTGTCGCCCCGCCACTCGGCCTCGATGCGCAGCAGCTGCTCGGTCACCGCGCTCGCCGTCGAAGGTCTCCCTTGGCGGGCGCCGCGTCTTCGAGCCATCGTACTTTCGCCGCGGTCAGCCGCCGACGCCAACGCAGAATCGTCTCGTTTCTCAACGTAAAGGAGGCATAGGATGAAAGTTCTCGCGCTCATTGACGTGGCCCGCGGTGCAGACATCGGTATGGTGCGCGCGCGCATCGAGGAGGAGCTTCGAGCTTCCTGGGAGCTTTACAAAACCGGCGTCCTACGCGAGGTCTATGCCACCGCGACCCCGACCCGGGTCGTGTTCGTTCTCGAGGCTGGGAGCGTCGCGGAGGCGCACAGTCATCTCTCCGAGATGCCGCTGGTCAAAGCGGGCTTGTTGGCCATCGAACTCATCGAACTGAAAGCGTTCACGAACTGGTCGCTGTTATTCAAGGAGTAAGGTGCGAACTTCTTTCTGTCCGGCGGCTCCTTCCAGGCCCTTCCTGTGAAGCAGCTTACGCGAGTAGGCACCCGCCGGCTCGAATGGCGCGACGTCCGCGAGCCGCGCTTGCAGGGTCCCGACGAGGCGCTCGTGCGCCCGATCGCGGCAGCGCGTTGCGACATGGACTATCTGCTGATCCGCTACCCGCTTCCCAGCGGGTTGGGTTTGGCTGCAGCCGCTGGCGTCGTCGATCGGGGCGTCGAGGAGGCTTTCGGTTGTCCGCCCGTTGGGGGCCCGATCGCGATCGGCCATGAGTGCGTCGCGGAAGTCATCGAGCACGGCCCTGAAGTGCGCGGTTTCACGAAGGGGGCCCGCGTGATTGTCCCCTTCCAGATCTCGTGCGGCGCATGCCACTCGTGCCGCCGCGGGCTTACGTCACGATGCGAGAATTCCGGCAGTTGCTTGTCCGCGTATGGCTTCGGCGCAGGCGCGGGCGGGTGGGGCGGGGTTGTGAGCGACGTCGTGCGCGTCCCGCATGCGGACCACATGCTGGTCGCGTTGCCGGACGCGTTGACCCCGCAGCGATGGCGAGCGCTGGCGACAATCTCCCGGACGCCTGGCGTGCGGTGGCACCTGCACTTGCCGAACGGCCCGGCGAGAGATTGCTCGTGCTTGGCGGCGGCGCGCGGGCCATTGCGCTCTACGCAGTCGCCATCGCAAAAGCTCTGGACGCCGGCGCAGTCGACTAGGTCGATTGGGACGAGTCGCGCCTGCGTCTGGCGGAGCGACTCGGCGCGACCGCATTGCAACTCCCCCGCGGGCGCAAGTTTCCCCGCGCCGGTTGGCTTCCGCGGCGTTACGCCATTTCCGTCGACGCAACCATGTCCGAGCGCGGCCTCGAGCTCGCGCTGCGATCGCTTGAGCCCGGCGGGATCTGCACGAGTGTTTGCCTCTACTTCCGGCCGCGCACCGCCGTCCATTTGTTTCAAATGTACATCGATGGCATTACACTTCGAACAGGGTTCGCGAACGCACGCGTCCACATTCCTGCGGTGGTCCAGCTCGTGGCGAGCGGCCGCCTGGACCCATCGGTCGTCACGACGCTCGTGACGGACTGGTCGGACGCCGATCGTTCGTTTCTCGAAAAAACGACGAAGGTTGTCATCAGGCGGGATTGAACGCGGCCATCGACCGGGTTGCAGGATGGCCTCGCCCGTTTCGCGGAGAGACCCGCCGTAACCATGTGGGCGCCGGAGCGCGCCGACGAGGGAGCTCGTCGCCGGGGCAAACCCACGTCCTTCGTGCTAACGTAAGCTGGGCGAGGCATGCGCAAAAACCGTTTGGCCCGGTCGACGCTGCCGCTGCTGGGGGGCGTGCTTGCTTGCAGTGCTCAAGCGGCAAACACGGATCGATCGCCCGCCGGCGCCGGCGTTGTCAGCGAACCGAACGAAGTGGCTGAACTACCGGCCTGCACCTGGCCAGCGAGCTTGAATCCTGCCGACGCGGCGAGTCGTCAATGCGTGGCCGCTCGAACGTATCTCTCCTGCCCGTTGCCCGGTGGCGCGGTGCAAGATTGCTCGAGCGACAATGCGATCCAATGTCCCTTGACCGCCGCCGCGACCGGCGGCCCGGGACCCATGGACTCCGAGGCCTCGACCCGCTGCGTGAATCAGTGCAAACCCAACGAGTACGTCGTGGAGTGCGGCGGCGTGGGACCGGCTCCGTCACCGCCGTTGCCGCCGGGATGTCGCAGCCTGCCAAGTGGGCCCGGCGGTGGTGTTTCGGGCTGTTGTCCATGTGGTTCTTGAGGCCCGGCGCCCGGCGATCCGTCAGAAGATGTGAGGAACCGCGGCGTGGCCTGGTCCGGCTCTCCGCCGCCGTGTCCGATTCGCCGCCGGAGACCGAACGATCCGCCGCCGAGGAACAACGGGCGACGCGCCATTCTTCCAGGTGCGATTCCAAGTGAAGAGCACCCGTGAACCTGCAAGGTGGGCGTCACGAGGTGCGAGGCTCGTAGGGCGCGCTCAGCGTCCGTCGACGAATTGGCGGTACCGGCCCTCCCGGAATGCGAGTGCCAGCTCTTTGCCGCGAGCGGCACCGTTCCGGAGCTCGGTACGCGCGAAACCTTGGCGAAAGAAGTCGTTGAAGCCGACGACGCGACGGAGCACTTCCTGATCGCCTTCTACGAAGCCCATGCTCCAGTTGCCGAAGCTCCGCTCAGCAACGGTGCCACGCAAAAGGACGACGAGTCGCTCATGACGAGGGTCCAACGAAATCCGCTGGTAGAGGCTGCTCAGAATCGGCTCATGGCCCTCCAAGATCTGGAAAAACGACCCTTCCCGGTGGATGAGCAAACCGCTTACGCCGAGCCCCTGGTTTTTGGCTCGAGCCTTACCCAGTAACTCCGTGAGCTCGGCGGCACCCAGCGTACCCTTGCACGCGCTGACGTAGATGACCTGGTGTAGGTCGGATGGTTCTCGGTCCACTTCAGTGCTCCCTGGGGGCGCGAGCCAGCGGCCCAGTGCACCGTCCTCGATGCGGGATTGACGATCGTGCCGAGCGGCGCAGGAGCGAACTCCAAGAAACGAGTTCGCAGTTGGGCCTACGCGCGGCGTCGGTCGGCGGAACCGTGGAGCGGAGGGCTGCCAGACGAGGTCTGACCCGTGCTTCCGTCAGAGGCGGTGAAGAGGCGCCCCCGCCGGTTTCGCTGTCAATCCCCGCCATCCCCGTCAGTAGATAGATCCGTAGTGCGCGCGTCAAGGTTGAGCGAGATGTCCATCGAAGGCGAGCACTGGAACATACTCGCGCGCACGATGGGGCTCAGGCACGCGCGCGTCGTCGTGGGGGTCATCGGCTTGTCACTGCTCGGGACCTGCTGCGCGCGGCACGTAGCTTGTCACGCACGCGATGATGGCACGAGGGGGCGTCTGGCGCTCGCCTCCGCTTCGGGCCCTCAGCTTCGTGCACGTGGCCGCGCCGGCCGCCTTCTCAAGCTGCTTGTCCACGATAGAGGACGACGGTTACCGCCCCGCGTGCGCGCGTGCCCGGACTCGTCGCCCGTCGGCGCGAGCAAGGCCAGGCTCAAGGGCGGGGCTTCACCGCCATCTCCGAGCTTGGACCCGCAGCGGCCAGCTTGAGCAAGTGACGCGACAAGCCAATCGGATTGGACAGGGCCACGAGGTGTCCTCCGGAGATGACTTCAACGTCCTTCCCCAGGCGGTCCCGTGCCACGCGCCGCTGGAGCGCGAGCGGAAGGAACCGATCGGCCTTCGAAGCGACGACGTGCATCGGAACAGCAGGCCACCGCTCGAAGTCGCAGCGCTCCTGGAACACAGGCTCCGCCTGCTCTCGCGGGCGCGGAGGACCATCGCGCAGAACGGCGTCCGGCACGTCGTGCAGGAAGTAGGTCTGGACATCAAACTCGCGAGGGTACCCGCCGCGATCGGCAGCTTCGAGGCGCGCTTTCACGGCTCCCGTGTTGCCCCACCAGTCGCCGGCGGTCTCACCCGGCCGAGGGATCATCGCGTTGACGAAGACGAGCATCGCAATGGGAACGCGCTCGCACACGAGGGGCGCGGTGAACCCCCCGAGCGACTGCGCGACGAGCACGACGTTGTCTTGTGTGCCGATGGCTCGGACGACCAGAGCCGCGTAGTCGCGCAGGCCGACACGCGCGTCGTCGCCCGGGAGATCGACCGCAATCACGGGATGCCCCGCCCGCTCGAGCAGCGGCACGACTCGATGCCACACCCACGCCATCCCGCCAGCTCCAGGGATGAGAACGAAGGTTGCGCCCTTCATGCGCCTATGCATACACTAAAGATGACGCCCGCCCAGCTTCGCGCATCGCCGAGCGCGCGCTGGCGAACATCGTCAACCTGTGACGGCGGCGCCGGGGTTGGTGTTTGCTCACGGGACCTCGCGACCTGCCCCGTCAAGCGAACCGACGACTGGCTTCGAGCCTGCTTGAGCCCACGAGCCCAAGGATCAGTCGAGTGGCCAGGCATTGGCCGCGGGCACGAGCGCTGCATGCTGGCCGTCGAAGACAAGCGCCAATCACTGCAGCCCGGGTGGCCAGCGCGTTGAGAGATGACCCGCTGGACTGGCCAATGCCGCGCTGCCCCCATTCACATCTCATCGGAGCGGAGCCATCTCATGACCGAACCGTCGCCGCGTATCGATTATGCCAACCTGCCGGCGCCCACCGAGGGCATCCTCGTAACGATGTTCATCACGGTCCGCGACGTGGCGCGCTCGCGGGACTTCTACTCCCGTATCCTCGGCGGCGCCGTGGTCCTCGAAGAGAACCCGTGCATCGTCAAGCTCTCCAACTCGTGGATCCTCATGAATCCCGGCGGCCCGCCGACCCCCGACAAGCCTGAGATCTCGGTTGTCGACCACGAGCGCGGCAATACCACCTCGATCTTCTTGAACCTCCGAGTTGCCAACATCCAAGCCTGCTACGAGAAGTGGAAGGCGAACGGCGCGGAGTTCGTCACGCCACCCATCGACCGCGGGGCGGAGATCCGCTGCTACATCCGTGACCCGGACGGATACCTCATCGAAGTCGGCCAGGCCACCGGCGTGCTCAAAGGCAAACTCGCGGCCAAGCGCCCCGAGGATCTACCTGGCTGACTGGAAGGCCAGCCCCACGTCTGAGGCTCTGCACCGTTGCCCTCATCGTGGAACGTCACTTCGACTCGGCTCGGCCTGCTTCGGATGCAGTCTTCTCGTCGATGAAGGCTGTGCACTTCAACTTCAACGGCGCCGACTGCACATGGTACGGCTTCTGGTTCGCGTTCGGGCTCACGGCCTCCCTGTTCCTCTTGTTTTCGGCAGCCGTGTCTTGGACTCTGGCCAGCGTGACGCGAGAGCATTGGGCGAGCGTGGCGCCGATCGCGTGGGCCTTGTTTGCGAGCCATGCCTTTCACGTCTTTCTGAGCTGGCGCTACTTCTTTGCGGGGCCAGGGGTGTTCTCGACTGTGATCACGGCCCTTCTCGGGGTCGGTGCGTTCCGGGGGAGTCGTGCGGTGGGCCCCTTGTCGTGATCGCGAATGCGCGCCACCTCAGAAACGAGGGCGGGGGATCGCGGCCCTCTCGGCCGCCAGCGACGGCGATCGAGCGATCGGAGATGCGACGCCGAACTCGGCGCCGATATCGCGACCAAATCGAACGTTATCGCGACATCGAACGCTATCGCGACCTTGATGTGCGTCTGCGGCCTGCGTTCGCGCCTGCGTCGTGGGCACCGAGTCCGTCATGATGACGCGAGTTCATGGACTCGCACTCGGGGACGCCGACGGCATGGGCCAAAACGAAATCGGCAGAGAAACCATAACTTCGGCCTTGCTGCCGAGCAATCGGGTGTGGGCGGCGGCGTTGGCGACCTCAACGTCAGCGCCCGCTGCGACCTGACCATCGCGGGACCATCGCGTCGGAACCGGTGACGATGCCGGGCACGATCGGGTAGCGGACGTTGCTTGCGGCGGGGGCCGATGCCTTTCCGAACGACTGGGCGGCCGCGCTAAACCGTCAGGGGACCGTCAGGTGAAATGCCGCGTGGCCATGCGGAGAGTCGTCGGCGACATCGAGACATTCTTCATTGAAATGAAAGCGTATCGTCCACGGACCGGGGGCATCGAACTCGATTCTCCCGACATACGTCCCCGGCGTCGTCTCCGTCATCTCGTAGAGACCTCCCCCCGGAGCATTCGTCGGTCCCGGGTGCGTCGTCACGTCGTCGCAGTAGCCCGCGGCATCGCCGCCGGCGGAGGCTTCGCTGACGTAGTATTCGATATGGGTGTTCGCGCCTGTCAGCGGGTTGCTTGTTCCCAAGTAGGTCGCGACGACGGTGAAGACGACACCCGGGGCGCCTTCACAGATTGGGGTCGAGATCCATTCGACGTGGTACTTGCAATCGTCGTCATCCCCGTCCTGGCCGTACATCGTCGCGGCATAGGCGCAGCCGCTGCCCGCGTCCCCTCCGACTGTGCAGCCAGCCTGGCTCACGGGCTGAATCGTCAGGCCCCCGTCGTCGAGACCGCAGTGCGTATCTTCGGGGCCCGCGGCCGGGCCACCCGGGTCCGTGCAGGAGGTCGACGAGGCGAAGCTGGCGGAACCGTTGGAGGTTGACGATTGATTGCTCGACGAGCAAGCGACGATAACGATGGCCGTCAGCCAGAGCGGCGCGCCCAAGCTGCCAGACCAGAGTGAGATTCGACGAGTTCGCATGAGTGCCTTTCGCGTGACGGAAACCACAGCAGCCGATCGATCGATTCCGACCATGATGGGTCGACGTCCAGCGCGTCTGGCCACTTCAGGACGATCGGTGTGCGACGCACGGGTGTCAGGTAGTCGCAGGCGGGCACACAAGGCAATGCGGTTTTTTGTCGCATACGCTGCTGCGCGCAGTCCCCGCGGCCCACCCGCTCGGAGCGGCGATTCGGCCGTCGCGACAAGTTGCGCGACCTCGGCTCGACGCGTCTCGTCGGCTCGCGCGACCCGCCGCTGCGGCGCGCGGGGTTGAGGGTGTCGTTCACGGTCGCGACGGCCAATTGGACGTGAAAGCAATTTCGAATGCCAGAGTCCATCCGGCTACATCTCACCCGTCCAGCTCACGCAGCTCTGTGTGGAGCCGTTGGTCGAAAGAGTCGGGCGTCAGCGCTGGGATCGGATCCGTCGAATGCGCTATCGGGGTGAGTATTCCCGCCGGAAGGGCAAGGCGTCCGCAACACGCAGCGCCTTCGCAACCGCGATCTGCTTCTGCGCATCGCCCCGAGCGTAGACCTGCGACTGCCGCTCGCGGCCCTTCGTCCACGTGCTCAGGAGCTCCGCGTACGTCACTTTGGAGGGATCGAATGTCAACTCCACGGCCGGCGTCGCTCCTTCGTAGCCATGGGCGATCTCAAGTACGGCCGCGGGTTTGGCGACGCGGTCATCGCCGTCGACGCGCGCGAAGATGGCGACCTCGAGCGTCGCCCTGCACCCCGGGGTCGCACCCAGCGACGGGGCTGCGCAAGAGTTCGAGCTCGCAGCGGGCGGCGGGCTCTCCGTCGCGACGGCGGCGCCGAACCGAGATAAGTACGCGCCGTAACCATCGGCCGCAAGGTGGTCCACCGGGACGAAGCGCAGCGACGCCGAGTTGATGCAGTAGCGCTTTCCGGTCGGTGCGGGCCCGTCGTCGAACACGTGCCCGAGGTGCGAGCCACCTCCCTTCGAGACCACCTCCGTGCGTTCCATCCCGAGAGTCAAATCCGCGTGCTCGATCACGTGTCCCTCGTCGATCGGCCGGGTAAAACTCGGCCAGCCAGTGCCTGACTCGAACTTGTCCCGCGAGGAGAAGAGCGGCTCACCCGTCACGACGTCAACGTAGAGTCCCGCCTCGTGGTTGTTCCAGTACGCATTCTGGAAGGGCGGCTCCGTCGCGGCGTTCTGCGTAACCTCGAACTGCAGCCGAGTGAGGCGCGACTCGAGCTCGGCCGTCGGCGGCCGTGCGTATGCGCGCGAAGAAGCACCAGGCAGTACGTCGGCCGCGGCGGATGCGCGAAGCGGCGAGGCATCGGCCGAGTGCGTGGGCGCGCAAGCGACGACCATGCTGGGCGAGAGCGCAACGGCAACGAGGGTGACGAATGACGTGCGAGGCATGATCCAAGTACGCGGGGAGCGGGAGGAGGTTTCCTTCCCCCCCGTGCGCGCGGACTCGCTCGCCTGGCACGAAGCGGGCTCACGACCGGGCGGTCGAAGCAGCGTCCCCCCATTGCCCCGGACAGCCGAGGTGGAGGACCAGTAAAGGACCGGACGACTCACGAGAGGGGCGTGTCAGCAGAAATGACGGCACCGCCGAACTCGCGGTACTGGTGAAGCCCAGGTACCGCCTGCGCGACTCCGGGATTTCGACGCCATCGTCCACGCGCGCGGGGCGTCACCCGCTCCGAGCTGCCCCGGAATCCGGTGCGCGTCGACGTCGTCCGGCGCGAGGCCAAAAGGGCGCGCCCGCCGTGGGATTCCGCTCGTCGCTTACATGGAACGGCAAGCGTTCGTCACGTCGGACGACGAGTGAAACGAGGTCGCGCGCAGAACGAATGTCGATCTTCGGTATTTCCACTTTCTCTGCGCGTCGCTGATCCTTTCAAGCCTGTTCGGCGTTGGTTACTTCGGGCGACGGAGCTATCCGGCGGAGCTTCTTTTCCCGACGCTGTCGGGTTTGGGGATCCGGAGAGCCTTCCATTCCGTCGCCTTCCCGTCTCCCTCGCCCAGTTCATCGTCGCTCCGCTCGAGCGCCTCGTCGGACCGCCGCTCGCTAGGTGCGAGCGAAACGAGGTCAGCCACCCCAACCTCTTCTAGCAGCAACTCGCCGTGGTGCGGATCCGTCGTCAATCGCGTTTACGGTCATCGCCAATCGCGTTTATGGCCATTGACGCGCGTTCTGGGTCGTGCTTTTTGGGCCCAAGGTCGCAGCGGGCACCAACGGTAGGCCACGAGCCGCATCACCACGAACGGATGGACCGTCGCCAGAGCGAAGCTTGGCGTCAAGCGGGGGCTAAGTTGGCGTCGGCGGAGCGCCTCCGCGTCCATGCTCGCACTGCAAATTCGCAACATCGTCACATAACCGACGATTGGCATCGGGTTGAGCCGTATTTTGAAGAGGGGGCCCGTCCGAGCGGACGGTAACCTAAACTGGCATCAAAGGCTTTTTAAGCCGCTACCACACCGTTAGGAGAGCCACCTTGAAGAAATCGATTTCCGTTGCGGTCCCGGCTTGCGTGAACCTCGCCTGCGTCCTGGTGACTGCGACGTCCCTGGCCCAGAGTACGGCGACGCCAAGCACCGTCACCGTGAACACCACGAGCGCGCTCGCGCAGCTCGCCGACATTCCGATCGGCGCGAACGCAGCGGTCTACGACTCCCACCTTTACGAGGCCGCCATGCCGGCCCTGCTTTCGGACGCCGGCGTGCGGCTCGTACGTTATCCGGGTGGCTCGACGGCAGATGTGTACCACTGGCAGTCGGACACCGGAAGCTATGCCGCCAACACGTTTGATTCCTACATGTCCATCGTTCAGGCGGCTCACGCGCAGGCGATCATCACCGTGAACTACGGCTCGGGAACGCCGGCCGAGGCTGCGGGCTGGGTCCAGTACGCAAACACGGGCGGTCCCTCCTACAATGGGCCGGTTCCCACGTACCCCGGGGGCAGCGCCACGGGCCAGCTTTATCACATCAAATACTGGGAAATCGGCAATGAAATCTACGGCAACAGCACGTATGGAGGCAATTGGGAAAACGACGTCAACCCGCCGGGCCCCGCGGAATACGCCGGGCTTCTCCAGCAGTACTCGGCGGCGATGAAAGCCGTGGATCCGTCTATCAAGATTGGCGCTGTACTGACCGCGCCAGGCAACTGGCCGGACGGGGTGACCAACACCACCTCTCCTCAGCCCTGGAACAACACCGTCTTGTCGACCGCCTGCAGCGCCGCCGATTTCGTCATCGTTCACTGGTATCCGCAGAGCCCCGGGGCCGAGTCCGACCCGGGCTTGTTGGCCACCCCCGAGAGCGGCGGCTCCAACACGCCCAGCATTGCGAGCATGGTCGACACGCTGCAGTCGCTCATTGCTCAGTATTGTGGGCCGCATGCGAAGGACATTGAGATCCTCGTCACGGAGACAAACTCCGTGTCCTACAATCCCGGCAAGCAGACCACGAGCCTCGTCAATGGGCTCTTTCTCGCCGACTCGATCATGACTTGGCTTGAGAACGGCGTGACCAGCGTGGACTTGTGGGCGATCCACAACGGTCCGACTTGCGGCACCAATGATAGCTCGTCCTTGTACGGCACTTACGGCTACGGCGACTACGGCTTCCTGTCGAGTGGCGGCCTGTGCTCGACGTCCATAGAGCCGCCCGCCGAAACGCCTTTCCCTTCGTACTACGGGGTGCAGATGGTGGCGCGCGCGGTCGAGCCGCGGGGTACGTTGCTCAGCGCGACGTCAGCGGCGGCGCTCGTATCGGCCCACGCCGTTCAGGGGGAGGCCGGAAACGTCAACGTGCTGCTCGTCAACAAGGACCCTGCAACCTCGTACGCCGTGACGGTGTCGCTTCAAGGAGGCAGGCGGTGGGGCGTCGGAGACGTGTTCACCTACGGGGAGAACAGCGCGTCGATCGCGCAGAGTACGACCCGCGTGTCGAGCTCGTCGTTCGCGATCACCCTCGCTCCGTACTCGCTCACGACCGTCCGCGTGCACTGAGCGCCGTGACCGTGTCTTGCCTCACTCCTTCGGGGCGCGCCTCCCAATCCGCGGCAGCACACGTCCATCGAGGCCCCGCCAGTCACGTTGCGGGCGCCCGCCCGAACGGGCGCGTACGATATCGATATGAAGCGGTGCGGCCGTGCGCTTCTCTTAGGCGGCGTTCTCGCGTGCGACTGCGGTGGCAGTGGCACGGGGAACGCTCCGGCGGGTGCATCGAGCGGAGCGGACGTAAGCGCGGAAACGGCAATGGGTATCGAAGCAGGCTCCGACTCAAGCACGGAATGGGTATCGAAGCAGGCTCCGACTCAAGCACGGTCAACCCGGTCGCTGGTTCGTGCAGCATCGTCCTTGCGTTGGATGACGACCACTCTGCAACGTCGATGCCGATTGTGTCGCAGTCGGCCAGGTAGCGGGCTGCCCGGCTCGGCACAGTCGGCACACCAACCGCGGTGACGACGTCGTCACGATACGCTTTGCGATCGGCCACACCGACTTGCGACGCCCCAGCGCCACATCGCAGATGGCTTGTGTCAGAGGTCGGAGAACGCCTGATTGATTTCGTCACGCTGCATTGGGGCAATCTCCGGCAATCTCGACAATGATGGATCCCATGCCTGCGCTGCTCGCATACTCGCGGTGGGCCGCCTGGATTTGCTCGAGCGCGTAGACCGCCTTGATGGGCACCGTGATCTTGCCCTCCGCGAGCCAGCCGAGGAGAAGCGCGAGGTCGGGGCCGTAGTGCTTCGATGCCCGCGTCAGGCCGTAAAAGGTCGTCCGCCGTCCGCGCCACAGGAGCAAGTTCTTCGCAAAGAGGCGCAGAAAGACGGGGAGAACGGCGCGCCGCGGGGTCCCAGTCAGCCCGGGTAGATTCAGGCCGTACGCAACGAGGATTCCCGTGGGGTTCAAGATGGCGTACGACTCGTCGAAACTCTCGTAGCCGAGCGGGTCGAAGACGGCATCGACGCCGCCCTGCGCCTGGACTGCGCCCATCCAATCCTTGGTGCGGTAGTCGAACGCCACCGCCCCAAGCTTCTCGAGCTCGCTGTGCTTCGAGGATGCCGCGGTCCCGAGCACGCGCACTCCCGCGAGCTTTCCGAGCGAGAGGAGAGCCCGGCCCACTCCGCCGCTCAGGCCGTGGACGAAGATGGTTTGACCTGCGCGGACCTTCGCCGAACGGTGCAGCATCTCGTAGGCCGTCACCCAGTCGAGGGGGAGCGCCACCGCGGTCTTGGCGTCGATCCCGTTCGGAACCGGTACGAGGTACTTCTCTGGCAGGTTGATCCGCTCTGCCTGGCCCCCGTACTTCGTCAGGCAGGTGACCCGGTCGCCGACCCGAAAGCGCGACGCGCCCGGACCGTTGTGCAGCACTGTGCCGATCACGCTGTAGCCAGGCGTCAGCGGGGCCTTCTTCTGGAAGGGGTAGGTGCCGCGGCGCATGTTGACGTCCGATCCGGCGACGACCGAGTACTGAACCGCCACCTGCACCTGATGCCGTCCCGGCTCGGCCAGCTCCGCCTCCACGATCGCGAGCTTGCTCTCGTCGCCGAAGGCTGTGATGACGACCTTCTTTATCGTGGACCGCATGGTCTTCTCCTTGGAACTTCCTTGCGATCGCGCTTCGATCCGGGTTGCCGCCGGGGAGTCGAGCGTCGTCTTTACGAGACTTGTTCCTGCGATATGAAGGCGCCGCAGAGTGCTCCTATCATGCTTTCGCTCGGGCGGCTCCGCTCTCTCGGCAGCGCGCGAAGTGGATCCGGCGCGAAGAGCATTCCCAGATGCCACAGGCCCCAGACGGTGCCCAGGACGAGCGAGCCAACCACGGGACCGTGGCGCTGCGCCAAGCGGGGGTACGCGAAGCCGCGCCAACCGAACTCCTCTCCCAGGGGGAACAGGACCAACGCGGCAAACTGTTCGGGCCTGACCGGCGGGTAAAACCAGTGCGTCGGGTGACCACCGAGGGCGACCTCGACCGCAGTCGCCGGGAACTGCACCGCCATGGGCAGCAAGAGCCCGAGGACGATCCAGACTGGCTTGGTCCGCCACCTGCCGAAGACATCGCGGAGCTCACCCCGGCGCGCCGCCAGGATGAACGCCGCGAGCGAAGGCCCCAGAGCCCCGAGTCCCACCATCGGCATCGCGTACGAGGGTGGGGCAGCGTTCGTGGCCCACGCGAGCGCCAGGGGCAGGTCGAGCGTCCAGGTGATCCCGCTAAGATCCCGGCGCACAACCGACGGGCACGCTCGTTCGACCGGAGAAGGGCTTTGGGCAACCGACACGCTCTTCGTGCGGCGCGCTTTGCATGCGTCCCGAGAAATCCGAAAAGACGGAGCGCCCGCGAGCTACATTGAGCCCGCCTTGAGTCCGCGCCGCACGCCTGTTTCCAGCCTCCTCGCCCCCGTGCGCGCTGAGGACTACGACGACGTGACCGCGCTCTGGCGCCGCTCGATCGGCGTCGGCGCGCCCCGATGACCTCCCGTGCCCCCCTCTTCGTCGAACCACCCGAGCCTGCTCGATCTCGTGGGGTCTTCTCGCCGCGAGTCTCTGCTACCCGGCGAGAGTCGTCACGGTGATGACCTTGTCGTGGCATCCCTTGTGAGCACGAGATGCGTGGCCTTCGGCGCCGCGACGTGTTCGGAGACGCGATAACCCAACCGGACCAAGTCGATCCCCATGAGCAAGCTTTCGCCGGTTCCAAGCAAGACCGGCGCAATGGCGAGGTGCATTTCGTCCACGAGGCCCGCCTCCAGGTACTGGCGGATCGTGGCGACGCCGCCGCCGACCCGCACGTCCTGATCCTTGGCTGCGTCGCGGGCCCGCGCGAGCGCTTCCATGGTACCTCCGGTGACGAAGTGGAACGTGGTGCCGCCGTCCATCGTCACGGACGGTCGCCCATGGTGCGTGAGCACGAAGACGGGCGTGTGGTACGGCGGGTTCTCGCCCCACCACCCCTTCCACGCTTCATCCGGCCAGCGGCCGCGAATCGGCCCGAACATATTCCGGCCGAGTATCCAGGCGCCGACGCCTGCGAATCCGCGCGCGGCGAAGTCGTCGTCGATGCCCGTCGAACCGCCTCCGCTGCCGTGGACCCTCTGAAAGGTGCGCGTCGAGAAGAACCAGTCGTGGAGCGCCATGCCCCCGACCCCCAACGGGTTCTGGAGATCCTGGTTTGCTCCCGCCCCGAAGCCGTCGAGAGAAACGCTGAAGCAACGGACGCCGAGCTTTCCCATTACAGACCCATCCCCTGCGCGGCGAGCCGGTCGCGTGAACCACCGGCATCGTCAGAGGTGAGACGCGCGAGGATGGCCCGCTGGGTGGGGTCAGCGAGCGCGGCGAAGGTCGTATTGAGGTGGTGGTTGGGCTGGGTCATTGTGAATCAATAGGACAAATAACCCACCAGCGAAATCGCTTCAACTGCCTGCAACAACAAACCAAAACGCGTCCCCCGGATGGAATCGAAACACGGTGCTGCGCTCGCGCCGCGCCCGCTGTCGCGCGACTCGGCATCGAGGGCGTTCGGTAAGCCCATATCCAAGGCAGCTCGAGGCCATCTGGAGCGACATCGAGCGGGTCGCGGGTGGTCGCGGGGCCTCGCCGGCTTTTGCGCGTGCGTCGCTTACGGTGCGACGATTCACATTTGTAAAATGGCGGGTTTTACGCTCAGCCAATTCGTGAGACCGCTCGGAAGCCCCTCCAGCCAGGGCAACGTGCGCGCGCGGCAACATCGTCCCTCACCGCGGTCAGGCTCCTTGGACCGACGGCCTTTGCGCTGACTACCGAGGTCGTTGACAACGCCCGGCGAAGGCGAGTACACCCTGCTCCGCTATCGGTGTCCGCTGGAGCCCTTGGGCCCCGGCGGAATTAAAAGGGAACCCGGTGTGAATCTGGGACTGCCCCGCAGCGGTGAACGGGAACGAGGATTGCCATAGAGCACTGGGCGCATGTGCGCGCCTGGGAAGCGGCGATCGCTAGGAAGACGGCCATCATGGCCGCAATGCCCGTGAGTCCGAAGACCTGCCGACGGTGCGCGCGTCGAAGTGAGTCGCGCGCTGGCTTGAGCCTTCGACGGGAAGGCGAGGCAGGGTGTCGACGAACGCGTCCGAAGCGCGTCCCCGTACCTTCGCGTCTCCCCTCGATGGCTCGTCTGCCGCCGGAGCTTGGTGCCGACGGTTGCGCGAAGGGGCGCTGCGATGACTCGAAAGAATTGGTTCATGCACGCGAGCACCCTCGCGGTGCCGGCGCTCATCGTGATCGTCGTCTCAACTGCGGCGCGGGCACAGGCCTCGCCGTCGGTACTGCCAAGCGCAAGTTCTCAGACGGACGCTGCGGTCCCGCCTCCGACCGGCTCGTCTGACGATACCGGAGTTGGCGAGGCGCGGTCGGCCGGGACACGTTCGATTCTCGGGCACTCGCTGCGGTTTGCTGCGCGACGGAGCGGATCGTGACCACGCTCTTCGTTGGGCTTCTCTTCGGGCTTCTTCAGGGGCTCCGACATGCGTTCGAACCGGACCACGTCGTCGCGATCTCGACGATGATCGGCGAACAGCGCTCCTCCCGGGTGCGCATCGCCTATGCCGCGGCGTGGGGCATGGGCCACGCCGCCATGCTTACGCTCGTGGGCGGCGTCCTCATGTTTCTTCGCGCCGAGCTTCCGCCGCGGCTCGATGCCGGTTTCGAGCTGGCGGTTTCGCTCATGCTCATCGGCCTTGGCGTTCGCGCCGTGCTCGCCGCCGTACGAGAGGCGATCTCTTCGAACGTGGTCGCGTCGAGGTCGCAGTTCCCGGTGCATCTGCATCGCCCGTGGCGCGGGATTGGGCCCCTTGCGATGGGCATGGTGCACGGCCTCGCCGGTAGCGGAGCGCTCACCGCGTTGGTGGTCGCCCGCCTACCTTCTCCGATCGTTGGTCTGGCCTTTATGGTCGTCTTTGGAGCAGGAGCGACGCTGGGCATGTCCCTTCTCGCGGGGGTGGCCGGAGTGCCGCTCGCTCATGTGCTGCGAAGAAAGTGGGGCGTGCCCGCGCTCCTTGGCGCCACTGGAAGCCTATCGTTGGCGCTTGGCATCGCGTGGGTTGTGCCCGCGGCGCTGCACTTCGCCAGAGCCGGTTGAAGGAGTCCTTCCGTTGGCACCGTTACGGCGAGTGGGCCAGCGGTTCGGCTTGGCGGGCGAACTGCTCAACAATCTGCGGCCGGGTGCGCGAACACCGCGCGCCAGCCTTCGGCCGACGCAAGCACGAATTGCGCCGTGCCGGTCCGCCGAGCCGGGCTGGCCGGCCATGGGGTGGAGGCCATGGGGGTGAAGGCCATGGGGTGAAGGCCATGGGGTGGAGGCCATGGGGTGAAGGCCATGGGGTGAAGGCCATGGGGTGGAGGCCATGGGGTGAAGGCCATGGGGTGAAGGCCATGGGGTGATGAAGGCCATGGGGGTGGAGGCCATCGGGTGGAGGCCATGGGGTGGAGGCCATCGCGCGCGCCTTCTCTCACGGTTCGACCTCCCAAGGCGCCTGTGAAGCAGCGGGCGGCTGCGTGCCATGCGTCCGCCTCAGGCGGAAATTGCTCTCTTTCGGCTGCGAGGTCGTCCGCGGGCGTTCGCTCGCGGCGCGTGAGTCGTCGTCCGGGTCTCGCGCAGTTCACTTCACGAGCCGGTCGCTCGTCGGCCACTGATCGAAGGCGCGACAGACTCGGGTCATGGCCGACGATGAGCACCCGCCCACGCCATCGCGTGGAGCCGATGAGGCGAATTGCATAAGGCGAAATTTGTTGCTCTCACTGTGCTTGCCCTCTTGAACGGGGCGTTCTCGTCCGCCTGCGGCGCAAGCTCCACGGCCCGGAGGGTTGGCTCGTCTGGATCGGCCGATTCCGGCAACGGCGACGCGGGCGGCCCCGGCGGAGGCGAAGGTGGTGTCCAGAGAGATGGTGGCGTTGGTCTCGATGCGAGTGTGGCCGCCACCGACGGAGCCGCGGCCGCCGACGGCGCGGCGGGTCTGGCCGCGACCGACGGAGCCCTGGCCGCCGACGGCGCGGCGGGTGCCGACGCCACCGCGGGTGGTTCGGACGCGGCCTCGACGGCGTCGCCCCTTCGACAAACGATAAACTTCAATCAGAGCTGGGTGTTTCAGCTCGGCGACTACGCGGGCGCGCAGGCGAGCACGTATGACGATACCGGCTGGAGCCCCGTCAACCTGCCACACTCGTTCAGTCTGCCTTACTTCATGTGGACGCAGTTTTACGTTGGCTATGGTTGGTACCGGAAGCACTTCACCATGCCGGCGGCGTGGTCGGGCAAGAGCCTGTCTCTCGAGTTCGAGGGAGCGTTTCAAGACGCGGAAATTTACGTCAACGGGCAGCTCATTGGCGAACATCTCGGCGGCTATACCGGGTTTTCTTACGACATCACGAGCGCCGCAATGGTGGGCGACAATGTAGTCGCCGTGAGGCTGAACAACAACTGGAATGCCCAACTGGCGCCGCGGGCCGGGGACCACGAGTTCAGTGCGGGCCTCTACCGTGACGTCCACCTCGTCGTGACCGATCCGCTGCATGTGACGTGGTACGGCACGTTCGTGACGACGCCGACCGTGTCGGCGACGTCGGCCACGGTCAGTATCCAGACCGAAGTCCAAAATGCCAACTCGGTCGCCAAAAGCTGCACCGTCCAGACCGACATCGTCGACGCGACCGGAACGACGGTGGCAAGCGTAACCTCCACCCAAATGGTTGCGGCCAACACGACCGTCACGTTCAATCAAACCACACCGGCGATCGCCAATCCGGCGCTCTGGCATCCTGACCACCCGACGCTCTACCAGGCCGTCAGCACCATCTCGGACGGGGCGACGCCCGTAGACAACGACACCACGAATTTCGGCTTTCGGTGGTTCAACTGGAGCGCCAGCACCGGCTTCACGCTGAACGGTTCGCACTACTACATTCACGGCGCGGACGTGCATCAGGACCACGCCGGGTGGGCGGACGGCGTGACGAATGCCGGTCTGCTCCGCGACGTGACGATGGTCAAGAGCGCGGGATTCAACTTCATCCGAGGCTCACACTACCCGAAAGACCCTGCGTTTGGAGATGCCTGCGACAAGCTCGGCGTCCTGTTCTGGTCGGAAAACAATTTCTGGGGAGCGGGGGCTGCAACCGGGGAGGGGACCTGGATGACGGCCGGCGCATACCCCAACAACACCGCCGATCAGGCACCCTTCGAAACGAGCGTGCTCAATAGCCTCACCGACATGATCCGCGTCCATCGGAACCATCCGAGCATCGTGGCGTGGAGCATGTGCAACGAAGTCTTTTCGACGGCTTCGGCGACCATCCCGCTCATGAAAGCGTTGCTGTCGAAAGAGGTCGCGCTGGCGCACCAGCTCGATCCGACGCGACCTGCCGGCATCGGAGGCGCCCAGCGGCCGGACGGCGCCACGACGCGTATCGACCTGCTCGGAGACATCGCCGGATACAACGGCGACGGCGCCGTGATTGCGATGTTTCAAAACCCGGGTGTCGCCAACCTCGTGACGGAATACGGCAGCGTCGTCGCGACTCGACCGGGGGCGTACGATCCGGGCTGGGGTAATCTGAGTGCGCAGCTGACGAACGGCCTTCCGACAGAATTCGCGTGGCGGAGCGGGCAGGCGCGGTGGGCCGCGTTCGACTACGGAACGCCCTATGGCACCGTCAATTCGGAGACCGGAATCATCGATTACTTTCGGCTGCCGAAGCGCGCATGGTACTGGTATCGCAATGCCTATGCGAACATGGCTCCGCCGACGTGGCCGGTCAGCGGTACGCCGGCCGCGTTGCAGCTCACGGCCGACAAGTCCACGCTCGCGGCCGCCGACGGCACGGACGACGCGCAGTTAATCGTCACGGTTCTGGACTCCACCGGAACCCCCATCAGCAACAACCTGACCGTCACCCTGACCGTCGAATCGGGCCCGGGCGAGTTTCCGACGGGGCCCAGCATCACGTTCACTCCGCCGTCGAGCAGCCCGCAATCGGACATTCAAATTCTGGACGGGACGGCGGCCATCGAGTTTCGCAGTTATTACGCGGGCACGACGGTCATCAAGGCGACGTCGCCCGGACTCACGGACGCGAGCGTCACCATCGTCACGCAGGGCAGTCCCGCCTGGGTGGCGGGCGTGACTCCGCCCACGCCCGTGCGACCGTACGTTCGGTACACGGCAAATTGAGGCTGCGGCCTACTCGCCTGCCTGCGTCGAACACGCGAGCGATCTGGGCTGCGAGAGCTTTGGTCTGAAGTTCCCCCCCCCGAGCAGGCTGGACAATACCTCGGCTTTCTCGGCCGCTTCTGCGGCAATCGAACGTCGATCTCGGCGAGCAGCAGGCTGGCGCTCAGGATGCGCCCCAGGTGTTCGATCCAAAGCTCTTTCGCACGAGCGGCCATCTCGCCGCCCGACGCGGCCCCATCGCATCTTCGGCACGAGTTGCTGCTCTACATTGGCGCGAACGTCGGAGTTCGACGTCGCTGCCCGCGTGAGCGGCGTCCTGGGACCGAGCCGCCAAATGGGGTTCTCTGACGTTTGCACTGTGAGCGGCGAGTATCCGTCCTTTGACGCTCGCGGCACAGCCGCGGTCATTCGCCTATCTGGGATCGATGCGGAACACCGGATATTGGGATGCGATCTCATCGAAGGCGGAGACAGGGGCGTCGTAGGGAACGGGGAAATGGTGCCGACCGCTGGTGGCCACTCGGCAATAGGCCTTGAGGATGGGCGCTCGGTCTGCAGGAGGTACTTCGGTCAGCCGCACTGGCCGGGATGTGCCTCGCTTGATGAAGGCCTCTCCGCGTGCCGCCCGCACGTTCCGCACCCAGTCTGACCCCTGGCCCAGCATGGACACGAGATAGCGTCCGCCGTTGCATTCGGCAGGCACGAGAACGGTCGTGCGAAGGAGACCGCTGCGCCGGCCTTTCACCTGCAGGGCGACCAAGATTGGCGGCGTCAAGCCCATTCGGCAGAGCCAGGCCCAGGCTCCGTTCACCATCCGGCCGAGGCGCGTAGGACGCCAATCGCGGTAGAAATGGCGCAGATGGCCTTGCTCTGCGGGATCTTTGCGAGGATCCACCTGAATCGTCGACATGGCGAATACTGCGACGAAGCACGAGTCGGACCAGCGAACGCAGGAGAGAATAGAGCGGCTCGCGCGATTGCATGCGCCCCGGTCAGCTTCCGCGGAATCCGAGCGTTGCGAACGATTTACCGATGTTTGCAGCGATTGCGCAGTCGCCAATCGGCAGGCCGTTCAGCGCCGCCTTCGTTGGACTCCCGTCCCGACGTCCTCGGCACCTGACGGCGCTTTGCGGGCGGCCGTGCTCCCCCAAATCGCGTGCTCGGCGTCCCGCCGCCTGTACGGGGTAGCTCGAGCTCCTCGAGCGCCCACTGGACGGGCAGCTCGCCCGTCAGGCCGTGCACCAGCGGGTGAACGCGACCAATTGTGACGAGGCCTCGGCCATCCGCGAAGGGAATGCATCCGTCCCCGAGCACGCGCGCCGAGCGGCCTTGACACGTCCAATCACTTGGACGATATTCAACCCATAAGTTGAATGTATGAGCAGACTCGAAGCGAAGCGGTTTGGGCGGCGCTGTCGGATCCGACGAGGCGCGCGATCCTCGAGCGGCTGACACGCGGGCCGACGCGAGTGACCGATGTCGCGGCGCCCTTCGACATGTCGCTCAACGCGGTATCGAAGCACATTAAGGTGCTGGAAGCCGCGCACCTGATCCGACGGACGCGTGAGGGGCGCGAGCACACACTCGAGCTCGACCCGAAGCCTCTCCGTGAGGTCGCCCGCTGGGCGTCGGACATCGAGCGGTTCTGGTCGGAGCGGCTCGGTCGCATCGAGCAGTTCTTCAAGGAGAAGAGGAAGCGCAAATGAATTTCGTAGATCTGAAGTTCTCGCGATTCATTCCGGGGCCGCCCGAAGAAGTGTTCGATGTGTGGTTCGACCCCGAAAGCCCCGGCGGACCATGGCACGGCGCGAAGAAGGCGATCATGAACCTCGCCGTCGACGGGATGTTCTACTTCGGCGTCGAGCGCGCGGTGCTTGAGAAGAAGGGCGTCCTGGTGCATTCGCCTGGGCTCCACGGCCATTTCGGAAGGTTCACCACGATCGATCGACCGCGTGCGGTCGAGCACACATGGATGTCCGAGCACACGCACGGGATCGAGACGACCGTCTCGGTCACGTTCGAATCGCGCGATGGGGGGACGCAGTTGACGATCGTGCACCGCAGCCTCCCCGACGACGAAAGTGGGCGTCGGCACGAGGGCGGCTGGACGTTCCTCCTCGGGAGGCTCGAGCAGCATTTCAGGGGAAGGCTGTGATCGTGAGGCTCTATCCTTTCCCGCCGCCGGGCGCGTTCCCTCGTCCTCGACGAACAGCTCAGGGGCAATTTGTGGCTCGGCGACCCCGGATGCTCGGCGTGACGCGACGAATGAAGGCGCAGAGCATCGGTTGCTGCCAACGTGCGAACGATCGACGCGGGTGGGCGGCTGGCGGGTTGCTCTTTACCGGCCTCGCGGTGCTCGCGCCCAAGTGCCCGATCTGCATCGCCGCGTGGCTCGGGGTGCTCGGCCTTTCGGGGCTCGCGGTGCGCGTCGATCCGCACGCGCTCTGGCTTGCGGTGGCTCTCGCGGTGGCAGCCTCCGGAGCGTTACTCGTTCACCGCCTTGCTGGAAGGAGACGCGATCATGAAGCACCCGACGGGAACACGTGAAGAGTGGCTTTCGGCACGCCTCGAGCTCTTGAAAGCGGAGAAAGAGCTGACGCGGCAGGGCGACGCGCTCGCCGAGCAGCGCCAGAGGCTACCGTGGGTGCGGATCGATAAGACCTACCAGTTCGAGACGGACGACGGCCCGGCGATGCTGAAAGACCTCTTCATGGGGCGCTCGCAGTTGCTCGTCTATCACTTCATGTTCGGGCCCGACTACGCGGCCGGCTGTCCGTCCTGTTCGTTCATCGCGGACGGCTTCAACGGCATCGCGGTCCATCTCGCGCAGCACGACGTGATGCTTTGGGCTGTTTCGAGCGCGCCGCTGCCGAAGCTCGCCGCGTACAAGCGCCGCATGGGTTGGACATTTCCGTGGGCGTCGTCCTTCGGAGGTGCCTTCAACGCGGACTTCAGCGTCGGCTTCACCGTGGAGGAGCAGTTCGAGAAGGGCATCGACTACAACTATCGCCACGAGCCGAAGCGCGATCGGGCTGCGAGCGGCGGAGGCCCCGGCACGCACGCGGCGATGTGCGGCGTTGATACGCCCACGTACTTGCGTGAGCGGCCCGGGATGAGCGCGTTCGTGATCGAGGACGGCGCGGTTCACCACACGTACTCGGCGTACGCGCGCGGCGTCGATGCGCTATGGGCCGCGAACCAATGGCTCGATCGCGCGCCGAAAGGACGAAACGAGCAAGGTCCCTGGTGGAAGCGCCGCGACGAGTACCCGGCGTGAACAAGAAGCACACCCGCGCGGAGCGCGCCGTGAAGAAGACCAACGGCTATGCGCCCGTCAACGGGCTTGGTCGCAGAAGCGGGCGGCATCGCGCTCGTCGTTTTGAACTCCCCCCGCGGAAACGATGACCGTCGAAGACTGCGCCGCCGCCTCCAGGCGTCAGCCATTTCCCTCGCAACCTGCTACGGATTCGTCTGTCGACAGAACTGCAGATCGTTCCGTTCACGCTGAACCAAGAGACAGCTCAGATACGCTCCCCACAGGCGCCGAAAAAAATTGTCCGCCCCGTACCCCCCCGGTCGTCTTTCAGAGGAAGGGAGCAACAAACCATGAGTGAATTCGTTTTTCTGTATCGTGGTGGAGTCATGTACAAGACGCCCGGCGAGCCCGAGCGTTCGCCCGAGGAAATGCAGGCGCAGCTCGGCAAGTGGCGCGCCTGGATGCAGGAGCTAGGCGCCAAGGGCCACATCAAGACCCTCGGAGCCCCGCTCGAACAGGCCTCAAAGGTGGTGAGCGGCCCCAAGAAGGCGGTCACGGACGGAACCTTCGCCGAGAAGGATCTCGTCAGCGGCTTCACCATCGTCGAGGCGAAGGACCATGCGCACGCCGTCGAGCTCGCGATGGGGTGCCCCGTGTTCGCGATCGGGGGGTCCGTCGAGGTCCGCCCGGTCATGAAGATGCAGATGTAGGGGTGTGGAGCCCGAACCGGGTTTCTTTCGGCGGCAGTCGGGGCGGCTCGTCTCCGCCCTGACCCGCATCTTCGGCGTCCGCAACGTGGCGCTGGCAGAGGACGTCACGCAGGACGCCCTCTGCCGGGCGCTGTCCGTCTGGCAGTTCTCGGGCGTTCCCGACGATCCGGCCGCCTGGCTCACGGCCGTGGCGCGCAACCGCGCGATCGACATTCTGCGGCGCGACCGCAACGCGCGTCGCTTCGCCCCCGACCTCGGCTTTCTTCTGGATAGCGAGTGGACGCTCGCGCCCACGGTGATCGACCTGTTCGAACCGCGCGCCGTGACCGACGGCGAGCTGCGCATGATGTTCTCGTGCTCAGCTCCGGGCCTTCCCGAAGAAGCGCAGGTCGCGCTCATCCTCCACATCCTGTGCGGCTTCTCGAACGTCGAGGTCGCCGGGGCGCTGCTCAGCAGCGTCGCCGCGACCGAGAAGCGCATCACGCGCGCGAAGAAGACGCTCGCCTCGAGCGGGCGGCTCTTCGAGCTCCACAACGACGCCGAGCTAAAGAAGCGCCTGCCTGCGGTGCAGCGGGCGCTCTATCTCCTGTTCAACGAGGGATACCACGGCGCTTCGCCCGAGGTCTCCGTGCG
>JBEKFX010000083.1:0-25493 GCA_050013115.1 Polyangiaceae bacterium | reverse complement strand
GCCGCTCGCGCTGACGCTCCTTGCGCCCATTGTCATCAACATCGTCTTCTTTCACGCTTTTTTGGCCCCCGCGGGAATTGTCTTGCCCCTCGTCGTGCTGCTCCTCGAGGCCTACCTCGCCTGGGCTTACCGAGGGGTTTACCGCCCCATGCTGGCGGCGCGCGCGGTTCCAACCGCGCGCTGACCTGGACCGCCATGCGTCGGGCCGTACTCCACGTCATCGCTCCCAAGAATTCGAAGGCTCGGCCGCGCTCGAAGCATGGACTGCCATCGCTCCGGCGTTTCCTCCTCCCGATGGCCGCCCGCCCGGGGGCAAAATCGAAGGTTCTGGGTGTTGGAGCGGACAGCACGCCCCGGTCGTGCCGGAGTAGGCCTGCGCCCGCGGACGCAGGGGAGTAGGCCCGCGCCCGGCTCGCGTAGGGAGTAGGCCTGCGCCCCAAGCGGACGCAGGCGAATAGGCCTGCGCCCCGGTCGTGCAAGAGGCGGAGTAAGCCTGCGCCCGCACGCGCAGGGAGTAGGCCCGCGTCCCGGTCGTGTCGGAGCAGTCCATCGGGCGTCCGGCGCCCGTGTCCTCGCGTCCGGCGCCTTGCTTCGATGCGGGTCCTGGTAACCTCATGCGGTTCGGACATGACCAGCGCATCCCCTGTTCTCGGCGGCTGCCTCTGCGGGGCCGTTCGTTACCGATACGACGGTCCAGTTGGTCCCGCCACCTACTGCCACTGTGCCGACTGTCGCCGTGTGACGGGCAGTGCGTTCAACGTGGGTGTCCGATTCGAGCTCGACAAGTTTCGCTTCGATCGAGGTCGCGCCCGGGAGTTCACGAAGCGGGCTGAAAGCGGCAATCTCATCTCCCGCGCATTCTGCGCGGACTGCGGTTCGCCACTCTTCACCGCATCGCCCGTCCACCCCGAGCACATCTTCGTGAAAGCGGGCAGCCTCGACGACCCCCGTCTCGTCAGGCCGCACGCGCAAATCTGGATTGATTCTGCGGTCCCGTGGGGCATCATCGACGAGGCCTTGCCTGCGCATCGCCGCGGCCGCGAGCGATAGCCCCCCTCCCAAAACTTCCATGTCAGCGAAAAGACTCCCGCATTCCAGAAGTGGACTCGGCTCCGCGAGCCGATTCGCTCGTGGGCGGCCACTGCGCGAGAGCGAATCAAAGCCCGGAGGGGGTCGTTTCGACGAGTCGGCCGCGGGCTTGCGTTCTCTTTCATCGACGCGATTCAGAATCCAGATGCGATCCACACGGGCTTTCGGCCGCGTCTTCGTCGCCGCTTGGTTCGGGCTCGCAGCGGCGCTCTTCGGGTGCGACTCCCCTGACGCTTCCGGTTCAGGTCAGACGACTGAAGAGGCGGAGCGCGATTGGGCCGGCTGCTCCGGCCATTCACTCGACGCAGGTGCGGTCGAGGACGCAGGAGGCGAAGCGTCCGCCATTTTTCCGCCCATCGTTGTCGATACGGCCAACTCCGAAAGGGGCCCGGTTCACGGGCAATGCTCGCTCTTCATGGCGGTGGCCGCGCTCCGGAATCAGGCCGATTACGGTGGGTGCACCAACGCATCGGGCGCCACCACGATTTCGCTCCCTGCGGGCATTTTCGACGTCTCGAGCGGGCTGATGCTCAGCGCGCCGACGGGGCGCGCATTCTCGGTCGTGGGGCATGGAGTGGACCGTACGATTCTCGACACGAACGGATCGGTGAGCCCGGCGATCGAGCTCGATGGGGTGAAGATCACGGTGTCTCAGCTCACTCTGCGCGCCACGAGGCCGAAGGCGCCCACCACCGGAATTCATCTCGACAAGAGTGCGGAGGTCACGCTCGATCACGTGAGGGTGACGGGGTTCACCCGGAGCGGCGTGTGGAACACGGACGCTACGCTCATCTTCAACGCTTGCACGGTCGATGGCAACTCAAACCCGCAATTCGGTGGGGGACTTTACCAAACTGCCCAAGACGCAACGGCGACGCCGACGACGTTCGTCAATTACTCTACGATTTCTGGCAACCGGGCTTCTCTCGGCGGCGGCATTTACAATCTTGGGTACGTTAACCTCATGTATTCGACGATCGCCGGGAATACGGCGACGGGCGGAAAAGGAGGCGGGATCTACCTCGGGCAGGATTACCTGGAGACGGCGCACTGCACGATCGCCTTCAACAGCGCGACGGCGAGCGGACTCGGCGGCGGCATCTACATCGATCCCGCCATCGCCATCAACGTCCACGTGAACTCGTCGATTGTCGCGAACAACACCGCGTCGTCGAAGGCTCCGGACTACTCGGGTCTCCTCAGAGACCCACTTACGAGAATCTACGATCGGGACATCCTGGGCAGCGCGGCGGGGGTCACCGGGGGCAGGGGTATGGTCGACATCATCGGGGACCCGATGTTGAGCGGTCTCGCGAACCATGGGGGCCCCACGGAGACGTGCGCCGTGCTGACGAAATCGAGTCCGGCGGTCGATGCGTCGCGCGATTTTTCCGCCACATCGACCCGGGATCAGAGGTTCCGTTGCACGCCCTACGGACCCGCTTACGATGTGGGCGCCTTCGAGTGGCGTCCGGGTCCGACGCCCGCGCGGCGTTCCATTCTCATGGTGGCGGCCGCCTTCGTTTTGGCCGCTGCGATCCTGGGGCTCGCGGCCAAGTTCAGGCGACCCCATCTCGCCAATCGATGAACAGTCGGGCCCGAAAGGCAGAATCGTGCCGGAAGCCACGGGCGTGTGCCGAACCCCCGCCCCCCCCGCCCCCCCGCCCCACCGCCCCCCCCGTCGCCCCGTCGCGGCCGGCGGTGGCGACGGACGGATGGTCCCGCGATCCCGCCGGCGGCCGGGCCCGTACGACGATTCCGTCTGCGATGGGGCTGCGGTCCCGACCCGCGCGCTTTTCGTGTTCAATCAATCTTGCAGTAACTTGGAAACGCGGCCGGCAAACTCGTATACGGCTCGGGCGTCACTTTGAACGGATGGTCCAAGAAGAACTGGACCGCGGCCGGCTTGAGGTTTGGACCGCGCGTCGTGAAAAACGCGAGGTGATTGCCGCCGTCGTTGCAGTCCACCGAAAAGCCTCCCGCTTGTTTGATGTTGGTCTCCCATTGCGTGCTCGCCTCGGCGAAGTCGATGCCGAGCGCATCCGACCCTTGTGCACCGTGGGCAGCGATAACTGGAGGCACGTTCGAGGGATCTTGCATGGGCGCCTGATTCAACCCATCGATACCACCGGAGTAGCTGATCGCACTGGCGATATACCCAGAGCGAGCATACCACATATAGACTGTCTGCAGGGCGCCCGCGCTGTAGCCCGCCGTGTGGATGCGGCGTGGGCTAATGTGGAGCTGCTCGATTGCACAAGCCACGACCTGGTCGGCGAACGCCGCGTCGCTTTCGTACCACACATCGTCGCCCGTGTTTCCGCTCGTCGCGCCGGTCCGGCTGCTCGAAATGAACCCCGCAATGGCCCCCCCCGCATTGGTGACGGCCGCCACGTCGAAGGCGATGGGAACTTCACTTGCGGGGCTGCTGCCGGTGCCGTGCCAATAGAGGATGAGCGGACCGTCCTGTGCGGCGTTCGTTCCAGACCAAATTTGCGCCTGAATCGAAGCTGCGCCCGCATTCACGGTGACCGTGCCGCTTGCGAGTGTGGGGCACGTGCCTGCGACGGCGGGCAGCATGTTGGGGGTGGGGCCCGTCGCGGGAGCGCTCGACGCGGAAGACTGCGCCGCACCCGCGCCGCTCGACGCGCTGCCCGATGCGCTCCCAGACCCGCTGCTTGCGCTGCCAACGCCCGACCCGAAGCCTGTAAACCCGCCGCTTGCGCTGCCAACGCCCGACCCGAGGCTTACAAACCCGCTGCTCGCGCCGCCGAAGCCTGCAAACCCGCTGCTCGCGCCGCCGAAGCCCGACCCGAAGCCGGAAAAGAAGCTCGAACTCAACCCCGCGAAAAAGCTGCTCGCGCCGCCGAAGCCCGACGGAAAACCCGACGAAGCGCTGTTTGCGCCGCCGCCCCCGAGAGTTCCCGAACTGCTGCCGGCTCGGTTCGCGCTGCCGTTCGAGCTTCCCAGTCCGCTCGTGGCGCCGACGACTACGGTGTTCGTCCCCCCGCTGCCCGCGCCGCTCGTACTGCCCGACCCCGGGGCCGCCATGAAGGTATCGCTCGAATAAGACGTTGCGCTGTCCGTGACCGAAATCGACGGCACCTGGGCACTGCATGCGGCCACTGCGGGACCCGCCCCCATCACCGCACAACTGACCCAGACGCTTCGACGAGATCTGAATTGAATCATCGACTGCTCCTCTGCGCGTTCCGTTTTGTCTCTTGAAAACATGTGATGCCGCGCACGGGCGCGGCATCTGCATTCCTACATTTCAACCGCACGTCGCGCGCATTCGGGTCGTCCGCGGAAACTCATTTCGAATGGCGAGTCGTGTGCAGTCGCATGGTCTGCGGTACGAGGGATCTGAATGCGGCATCGTGGGCATTGGACGCTGCGTGTTGTCCTCTTCTTTTATGGCCGCGGCCGACACGATGGCATCGATCGCGGCACTCATGGGTGTCCCGCACACACATGGCCGCCGGCCACGATGTCCACGCCTTGAAACACGATGGGCGGCGCAGGGGGGAAGGCGTTTGGGTCTACCCATGTTCGAGGCGCGTCTGCGCAAGCACCGTGCCGCGTGTGACGATTCCACTTTCCCGTCGTGTGACCGAGGCATTGCTTTGCCGTTATCATTGGCCAGTAAGGTGGGAGAAAGCCTGTCCGGCCGCCTTTTGTCGCGTGGGCGTCCACAAAGTGACTTGCCAGGCCACGCGCGCGTCGCGCAGCCGCTCACAAACTGTCGTACGTCGCAATGAAAAGGTGCTGGCCTATCGGGCCGTCGCGCCGACTCGACCTGCCCAAGCGTCGTGGTGACTGCTTTCGCCCGAGCCACTTCCCCCGATCGTCGGGGGACGACGTCCTGCTTTGGTAGCGCGCGATGAAACCGAGCGGCGAAGGCTTGGGTGCTTGTCAAGCATGGCCGATACGCGCGAAGAAGCAAGTCGCGCCGCTTCTCTTCAGTCGAGTCAGCAGGCGGCCCCACTCTCTCCGGTCGGCGGTGCGTTTGTTCGATCTTGGGAGGATGCAAGCGGCCGGTGAAGGGGACGAGCACCCGGCGAAAAGGATCAACCGCTCCCGCGCCACGCCAGGCCCTTTATGGCACGCGCGCCACGCGGGCGTGATTGCATGGGGTCAGGCCGACACACGCTGGGTCGCACCCTGCCTCCCACGTGGGAGAGGACGGTCTCTCGTTTCGGATTCACCCACCACGATGCCGGGAAAGGCGGCGTCGATGGTCACGAATGGCTCCGCGTGCAGGCGCCGCCGGATCCGAGCCGGGGCGCCAGCATAGCGGCTCCGTCGCGAGCACTCGAACGTTGCCGCGTAGGTCGGGTCTTCCGGCGCGGCGCCGCTGTGGTACGAACCGGGTGTGCGAAGGATTGGCGTCGTCGGAGGCGGTCTGACGGGGCTCGCGATCGCGTTTCGCAGAGGCGTCGCAGGCGACTCCGTCTCGGTCTTCGAGTCGTCCACGCGTTTCGGGGGGCAGCTTTGGACCGAGCACGCCGACGGCTTTGTCGTCGAGCACGGAGCGGAAGGGTTCGTCGCCCGGAGCCAGGCCGTGCCGGGGCTGGCCGCATCTCTGGGCATCGACAGCGACCTCATCGTCCAATCGGAGAACCGGTCGTACGGGTTCGACGGCCGTCGTCTTCAATCGCTCGCGCCGGGAGAAGCCGCCGCATTTCTCGGTTTTCAGGTGGCCCGGGATGACTTGGGCAAGGGGATCCGCACGTTCCGACGAGGCATGGGCCAACTCGCGGAGGCGCTCGTCCAAGCCCTCACCGTGGTTGACCGGCGTGGTCACACTGGCCCGCTCGCGACGAACCGCGTCGCACTCCGGCCATCCAGCCGGGTGACGACCATCGCACCGAGCGGCCGCCGCTGGCGTATGACGGTCGAGGGCCAACCGGACGAAGAGTTCGACGCGGTGGTCGTCGCAACGCCGGCTGCCGTGGCTGCGTCGATCCTGGGCGCCACCTTCGGCGAGGCCGCCCGCGCACTCGCCGAGGCGCCGACCCTTTCGAGTTGCACCGTGACGCTGGCCTACCCGCGCCCCGCCATCGATCACCCGCTCGACGCAACCGGCTTCGTCGTGGCGGAGGCCCACCAAGAGAATGGGTTCCGCGCAAGCACGTTCATTACCTCCAAGTTCCCCGATCGAGCGCCTGCCGGCGGGGTTTCGCTGCGACTTTTCTTTCGCCCATCGGACGAGGATCTGACCGTGATGAGCGACGCCGCTTGGACGGCGCGGGCTGAGGCGTCCCTTTCGCGCGTGCTCCTCGTGCGCGGCCGTCCGCTCTGCAGCTGGGTGTCCCGGTGGTCTTCGGCATTGCCCGTCTTCGACCCAGCCCACGTCTCGCGGGTGCAGCGGGTGACCGCCGCGCTGGCCGGAACGGGCGTCCAGATCGCCGGCTCGGCCTTCCACGGAGCCGGTATTGACGCTTCCGTGCGTTCGGCGGAAGCGGCGGCGCGGGTATATTGACGTATTGCGGCGGGACCCACGTCGCCACCCACGAATCGGGTGAGAACGCTGAGGACCGCATCGCCCGGAGCCCGTGCAGCGTCGGCCTCGCGCCGGGCCGTGTCGATTGGGATCGCCAGTCGACGGCGGCACTGCCGGCGCGCCGGATCGCGCGGTCTTACAGCGCGATGACCTCCGTCCGGAGGTCTCGCTGCTCGAGAAGACAGTTCTCGGCGGAGCACACGCTCAACTTGAACGTGCCCGTGATCGTCGCTTGCCCCGGCGTGCCTACGAAGAACTTGACCGCCAAGAGACCGCTTTTTTCGTCCACCTTGTGCCAATTTCCCGCGGGTTTTGAAAAGACGTTCTGGCCCGCTGGGTCCGTCCCGACAAACTGAACACCGTCCGTCAAATCGGCCTTGAACTTGTAAGGGTACTCGTCATTGACGTGAAAGCCGTCGGTCGCGCCGAGCTTGATCGAAATCGTGCACTCCATGCCTGCCGGGCAGTGGCCCGGGGAGAGAATGTCGAGGAAAAAGTGATTGCCGCAAACCGCGTGCTGGCTGCACCCTTCGGCCGGCGCCGAAGCCGCTGGGGCGCTCGTTTTGGCCGGGCTGCTGTTCGCGCTCGTCTTGCCGCAGCCGAGAGCCATGACGGCCGACAGCGCACAGAGGAGCCAAGTTTCCCGAAGGACCATTGCTGGGCGAGTTTAGCACGCGGGAAAAAGACGCCTCCTCGAACGAACAGGATTAAACCGATCCATTTCTCAGCAGGTCGAGGCGCCGAATGTCGTCCCGGGTGTCGACGTCGGATGCCCCGGGTTCCCAGTCGACTGCGGCTACGCCAGTCGACCTACGGAGAATGCCCCGCGCGCCCTCGTCGCCCCGGAGAGCTCGCAACTCTGAAAACGATGTGCGTCCGAACAGCGCTGGGACACCGAGCGTCCCTGCGTAGCGAGAGGCCACAAGCGGCGCTCCCCGGCGGTGAACGTCGACCAATCGCTGCAGGTGTCTTGCATTGAGCGCGGGCTGATCGCAAACGAGCAGCAAGGCGGCGCTAGAGAGCTGGCGATCCGCCCAGGCGATGCCCTGACGCACGGACGACGCCATGCCCTCGGACCAATCGTCGTTGACGCACACCTCGGCGTCGGCGCCTTCGAGCGCAGGCGCGATGGCGTGTGCTTGCGCGCCGAGAACGACGAGAACGCGATCGCAAACCGAGCGTGCTTCGTCGACCACAGCGCGGAGGAGTGGGCGGCCCCGCAGCTCGACGAGCTGCTTCGGGATCCCCAGGCGTCGGGAGGCGCCCGCTGCGAGCAGGACGGCGCCGATCGTCAAAGGACTCGGTCCGGCGTGTGGATGGGTCCGGGCAGCTCGCGAAGGCTCGTTGCCGGCGCGCCCGCCATCACGGACTGCGCCTCGGCCACGATCGCCAGGGCGATCTCTTGGGGCGTCTCCGCTCCGAGCGCCAAGCCCACGGGAGCGTGGACCCTTGGATCGCTGCGAACCCCGCCGATTTCGTCGAGCATACGCGCGGTCCGCCGGCGTGGTCCGAGGACGCCGATGTAGCGGGCGCCGCTCCTGAGCAAGGCGTCGAGGTACGTGCGGTCGGCTTCGTAGTCGTGGCCCATCAGCACGGCCAGGGCGCAGTCTGCTGCGTCGATCTGCCCGACCAGGGCCGAAGGGGTGATGCCGAGAACCGAGTTGGCGTGTCGGAAGCGCTCCCGGGTTGCGAAACGTGCGGTCGGCTCGCACACGATGACCTCCCAGCCGATCGTTGACGCCATTTGGGCAACCGGCACGGCGTCGTGCCCCGCTCCGCAGACGAACAGCCGGGGCGGAGGGCGCACGGGCTCGACGAGGGCCTCGAATGATCCGTCGGGTCTCCCGAGCATGACGGTCGTCACCTTGCCCGACCCAAAAGTGACTGCGCATGCCCTGGCGAGCTCATCGCGAGCCCAGGGGTCGATCGGGTCGGCCTCGACGCCGTCGCGCGACCAAGCGACGCGTGCTCCGACCGCGACGCCGGTCGCGTCGCTCCGGAACACCGTGGCGAGCGCCCCGCGCTTTTGCTCGCGAAAACAGCGCTCGAAGAACGCGAAGGGGTCGACGCCCCCGTCTTGCGCACGCTCGAGAAGCACGTTCACGACGCCGTCGCAGCCGAGGCCCAACCCCCACCGGACCTCCTCTTGCGCTGCGTCTTGCGCCGTGGCGTCGTACTTGACCAGGGCAGCGCCGTCGCGGGTGCGCCACCAACCTCTCTTCATGACGTCGGCTTCGAGGCAGCCGCCGCTCACCGATCCGGCCACCCACCTGTCGCGGCTCAGCAGCATGCGGGCGCCCGGCCTCCGATAAGACGACCCGGTGACCTGGACGACGGTCGCAACCAAGAAGGGCTCTCCCGCTCTGTGCAGGCGCTCGACGGCGCCGAGGAGAGCCATGACGTCGCACATGGGCACTACCTCCTCACAGCAACTTGTCGAGCGTGATGGGCAAGTCGCGAACCCGCTTGCCCGTCGCGTGTGCCACCGCGTTTGCAATCGCTGCACTCGCTCCCGTGATACCGATTTCTCCGATTCCCTTCGCGCCGATCTGGTTGACGTACGGGTCCTCCTCGGGCACGACGAAGACGTCGATGGCGGGTACATCCGCGTTGACCGGCACAAGATAGTCGGCGAGATCGCGCGTGACGACGCGCGCGGTGCGAGGGTCGCGGCGCGTCTCCTCCTCGAGCGCCATACCGATCGCCCACACGATTCCCCCGATGAACTGGCTCCGCGCGGTCTTCGCATTGAGGATCTTGCCGGCCGCGAATGCTGCGACGAATCGGGTGACGCGGACGACACCCAAATCCTCGTCGACCTTCACTTCGACGAAGTCTGCTCCGAACGAGTGCGTCGAGAAGCGCTTGCGTTCGGCCATTTGCTCGGCATGCGCGTCCGCCGCGATCTCGGAGCGTCCGCTGCGCTGCACGATGGCTGCGTAGGAGTCTCTCCTTCGGCGATCCGACTTGGCCACGACCGCGCCGTCGGCGAAATCGACGGCCTCCGGCTGGAGGCGGTAGAGGGGCGACTTCGCATCGGCCACGGCGGATCGCGCGAGCTTTTGACAAAGGGCGATGCATGCGAGCTTTACAGCGGACCCGGTGCTCGACGCAGTTTGCGAACCGCCCGAGCCCGGGGTCTCCGGCAACGCGGTGTCTCCGAGCTCGAAACGAATCTGTTCGACGGGGAACGCCAGCGCGTCCGCGGCGATTTGCGACATGATCGTGTAGGTCCCCGTTCCGATGTCTTGGGATCCGGCCTGCACCCGCGCCGTGCCGTCTGCCTGCAAGCGGGCGATCGCCGAGGACGGCGACTGGCGCGCCGGATAGGTCGCGGTGGCCATACCCCAACCGACCAGCCATCGCCCATCGCGCATCGAACGGGGGCTAGGGTCGCGCCGTGACCAACCGAAGCGATCGCTGCCTCTGCGGTAACACTCGCGCAGGGACTTGCTCGACCAAGGCCGACCATCCTCAGGATCGACGTCGGCGTAGTTGCGGAGACGGAGTTCGACGGGGTCCATCTTCAGCGCGATGGCGAGCTCGTCCATCGCAGATTCGAGAGCGAACGTTCCCGTCGACTCGCCTGGCGCGCGCTGAAAGGTCGGCGTTCCGATGTCGACCGGTACGACGCGATGTCGGGTCTGCACGTTCGGACACGCGTACAGCATTCGAGTTTGCACGGCGCTCGGCTCGACGAATTCGTCGAATGTCGATGTTTCGGAAACGACCTCATGCCGGATGGCGAGGAGCTTGCCGTCGGCGCTGGCCCCGAGCGCCAGCGTCTGCAGCGTCTGCGGCCGATGTCCAACGAAGCCGAACATCTGCTGCCGGGTGAGGACGACCTTGACGGCGCGTCCGAGGAGTCGTGCCGCCATGACCGCGAGCGCGACGTGTGACCAAGTCGACCCCTTGCATCCGAATCCACCGCCGACGTAGTGGTTTATGACCCGAATGTTTTCAGGTGGGAGGCCGAAGATCGTGGCGATCCGCCTTCGAACGCCGAAGATACCCTGCGTCGCGTCATACAGGGTGAGGTGATTGCTGCCCTGCCAAACCGCAATGGTGGCGTGAGGCTCCATCGGATTGTGGTTCTCGACTGGCGTACTGTACGTTTCTTCGATTTTGACCTTCGCGGCAGCCCATGCGGCCTCCACGTCGCCGCGGCTCGAGTCCGGCTGACCGCCGGGTCCCGCTGCCTTCGGAGGGTAGGCGGCGTCCCGGTTGCTTCGCAGGTCGCCAAGCGGCGGGGCCGGGTCGTATCGAATCGTCACGAGGTTGGCGGCATGTTGCGCCCGTTCGAGGGTGTCGGCGACGACCAGGGCGACCGGCTGATCCGCATAGAGGACCCGATCGTCCTGAAGGATCTGGAGGACCCGATCGGCGGGCGACGCCTTCTGAGCCGCGCCGGGAAGCCTCGGCGCATTCTCGTGTGTGACGACGGCAAGAACCCCGGAGGCAGTCTCGGCTGCGCGCGAGTCGACGGACGCGATGGTCCCTTTGGCGATTGCACTGCCGACGACGACGCCGTAACAGACGTTCGCGACAGCCACCTCTGCAGCGTACGTTGCTCGTCCGGTGACTTTGAGCTTTCCGTCGACTCGGTCGATGGCGCGGCCCGTTATCGGCTGATTCATGCCGCACCCATGAGCTCCTGAAGGGCTCGAACGACGGTTCGTTGTGCGAGTTCGACCTTGAAGGCATTGTCACGAAGCGGCCGTGCGCCATGAACGGCGGCGGCGCCGGCTCGACGGAACGATTCGGTCGTTGCCATCCTGCCAACGAGCTCCGCCTCGGCGTCGAGGCTTCGCCAGGGTCGCGTCGCGACGCCCCCGAGCACGATGCGAGCCGCGCGAACCGTCGTCCCGCTCAAGTCGAGAGCCACGGCCGCGGATGCGAGCGCAAATGCGTACGATGTCCGGTCTCGTACCTTCACGTAGTGCGAACGCTCTGCGAACGGCGCCGCGGGCAGATCGACTGCGGTGATGAGTTCGCCGCGCTCGAGGACGTTCTCGACTTCGGGATGCTGACCGGGAAGCGTGTGAAATTCGGCGAACGGGATGGACCGCGAACGGCCGCCGACTCGGGCCGTCTGTACGACGGCGTCGAGCGCGAGCAGGGCCACGCACATATCCGATGGATGGACGGCAATGCACTGGTCACTCGTCCCGAGCACCGCATGCATTCGCGCGTAGCCGTCGCGCGCCGAGCATCCGGCCCCGCCTTGCCTCTTGTTGCAGGGCCAGACCGTGTCGCGAAAGTATGGGCAACGGGTCCGCTGCAAGACGTTGCCACCCACCGTGGCCATGTTGCGGAGCTGCGGAGAGGCTCCCGACAGCAGCGCTTCTGCAAGGACGGGGTAGCGGCGAACGACGATGGGCGCGTAAGCGACGTCGGTATTGCGGGCCATGGCACCGATCCGCACCCCGTCGCCGTGCGCTTCGATGCCGGCGAGGGGCAAGGCCGTGAGGTCCACGAGCGTGCCCGGGCGCACCACATCGAGTCGCATGAGGTCGATGAGTGTGGTTCCGCCGGCGACATAGGCCGCATCGGCATCCTTGGCTCCGGCTAGAGCGTGATCTTCGTCCGTGGCGCGCACGTACGTGAACGGGCGCATCCCCTAGGCTCCTCGACGCGCGAGCTGAATGGCTGCGACGATGTTCGAATACGCACCGCAGCGGCAGATGTTGCCGCTCATTTGTTCTCGAACCTCGTCGTCGGTATGCGCATGGCCCTCGGCCACGAGGCCGACCGCGCTCATGATCTGCCCCGGCGTGCAGTAACCGCACTGCAGCGCATCCTCCCCGAGGAAGGCTGCCTGTATCGGGTGGAGATCGTCGCCGTGCGAGAGGCCCTCGATCGTCGTGACCCGCGACCCCTGTGCCATCGCGGCGAGCGTCAGGCAAGAGCAAATGCGGCGTTGGTCCATGAGCACGGTGCAAGCTCCGCACTGGCCGTGATCGCAACCCTTCTTGGTTCCCGTGAGTCCCAAGCGCTCCCTCAATGCATCGAGGAGTGAGACCCGAGGGTCGATGCGCAGCGGCAGGTCGGCACCATTGACATTGAGAATGACGTCGAGCTCGACGGTCCCGGCCTCAGCCGCTGCGGAATCCGGAGCGCTCTTCGTCGCCGGCGCGACCGGCGGCCGCGACGGTCCGCAACCCTCTGCGAGCGCCGCTGCGAAGCCAGCGACGAGCACGCCCAACACCCATTCGCGACGAGAGAGCGTGCCGGGAGAGAGCCTGCCGGGCCTGACGCCTTCCACGACAAGCTCGGTGCCGGCTGCCCGAAGTGCGCCAGCGAGGCGGCCCCGCATCGGGTCAGACCCCGGCGGCCATCGAAGGGCAAGGCGGACCTGGTCGCCGTCGAGCACGAACACGGCCGGCGCCATGGCGCCGTGGCTCGTCATGTCGACGCCAAACCGGCCCGCGAGACGCTGCGCGTCCCCGCCTCGCTCGAAACGCTCGAACTCGTCATCGGGCTGGAAGGACCACAGGCCGGCCTTCGAGACCACGACAAGCACCGCACCGAGCCCTCGCAGCTCTGCCCGGATGGCGGCGAGGTCGGCCGCGCTCTCGTCTCCGAGCGTCCACTCGCTAGCAAATGCGAGAATGAGCGGCGCGTCGTGCGGCCTCAGCGATTCGATATCGATATCGTATTTGCCGTTACGGCACTCCTCGCCCGCGGGAGAGTCCGGCAGCGATTCGATTGCGTCGTCCGACGGCTTCAAACCCATTGGGTCAAATCCCTCGACGTCAGGATGTTGAGGCATAATCGGCGCCGAGACGCCTGTCACGCCGGGCTGCCGCAAATTCGTAGCGTACTCGACCTCGGTCGATCGCTTCGCGCCCGATCGGTGCGTGCGATGCTCAGATGCACAAGGGAAGAGCGCCGCCGTCCATCGCGCTCGCACTCTCTCTCGCCGACCTTTTCTCGCTCGCGGGGGCCATCGGGTTCGAGGTGCCAGCGGCCGGGAAGATCCTCCCAGTCTTCCAGGCTCGGGTCCCGCGAAACGATAAGCCCGCTCGGGGGCAGCGTCTCCGCGGGTCTCGAGCACCCGTTGACGGGCACGGAGGTCGCCGCACGAGAGGACCAATTCCCGCGAAGATCCAATAGCGGGCATTGACGATAGACGACGATGAAATGCGGGTCGGGCCAAGACGCCCGAGAGGGCAGCCTCGGCCGGCGCGAAACGACGCAGGTGCGTATGGCTACGCCGTCCTTGCTCGGCGGATCGGTGTGTGTTTGATCACCTGCACCAACTTCACGATGCGTTCGACGCTTCGGCGGGCATCTTCGAGGGATGCTTCTCGTGCGTCCCCCGGAGGAGCGCTGGCGATGAACTCGAGGTCGACGGTCAGCGCCGACGCAGCGTCGATGATTTGACGGCAGGCACTCTCCGTCTGGCCAGTCGGATCATGAGGCATCGATTGAATGCAGACGACCGAACTCTCATGCTCATCCCCCTCGAAATCCATCCCACGTCGAAGTGCAGCAAGTGGGCCATGCGCCATTTCTGCGACGCCTGCTCTTCATCGGCGAGTTTGTGAGCGACGCTTCGTGCACGAACGGCACGAAAGCGCATGGTTTGCGCTTCGCGCTTTTGCGCCGGCCCGACATTCCTGACGTGCTTGGACTTCCTGGCCTGTCGTGCGCGCTCGGGCAAGGCTCGGTGTCGTACAGAGACGTGGATGACCTTCATTGTCCCAAAAGAGGGCGTTCACCCGATCGATAACGAGCCCTGTGCTCGTCATGGCACGTTTTGCACGCGCGCCTGGCGCCCTCCATGTCACCGAGCGAAGCCGATTCAGCGCCTCGGAGCGCAATCGCTCTCCAGCTCGTATACGCAGGCGGGCTCAGTTCCGCCAATCGTGCAAAGGCCCGTACGAGACGGGGCGCATCCTCCGCGAGGATGCTCGGAGTCATGTTGGCTTTCATCCAAGCCTGGAGCGGGCAATCGGCCAGCCCGGACTGGCCGCACGCAGCGCCCGGTGCGGCGAATGCCGCCGCACGACGCTCGTCGGACGGGTCGGCCTTGTCCTCGGCGGTGCGAGAGCAAGCGGCCGCGGGCGCCAACGTCATTGCAGCTCCCAAGGCCACCGCAATCGAGCGCGGCCCGCTCGTTCTCGGATTGGGCACCGCTTATGGCCGATCAGTCGGGAGCACGGGTCTGGCTATGTAGGCGAGAGGCAGCTGCCCGGTCAGCGATCCGAGCCAAGCGACGATCGACGACACTTCCACGTCGGACATTTCGAGTCCCAGCTGATGGCGTGCCATGAGCCGGACGGCTTCATCGAGCGTCGCGGCCGATCCGTCGTGAAAGTACGGCGCCGTACGCGCGACATTGCGCAAGCTCGGGACTTTGAACATCATGGCATCGGCGGCTGCGTGGGTGACCTCCTCGCGTCCGCGGTCGTTCTGGTTCGGCCACGCTTCGACCACGCCGACGCGTTCGAACATCGACCCGCCGAGAAAGGGGCCGGTGTGGCAGACCATGCAACCAGCGTTCAGAAAGGTCTTCAGTCCTTCGCGCTCCGCGCTCGAAAGTGCGGATGTCCGACCGCGCAAAAACTCGTCCCAGCGCCCGGGGGTCAACAGACCTCGTTCGAAGGCACCGATCGCGTACCCCACATGCTCGAAGGTGAGAGGCTCCGACTCGGTGGGAAACGCGTCGCGAAATGCCTCAACGTAACCGGGAATGGCGCTCAGCCGTGCGACGACCTCCGCGCCGTCCTGCATTCCCATTTCGGTCTCGCTGACGATGGGTACCTTGGCCTGCTGCTCGACCGTCGTTGAACGCCCGTCCCAGAACAGTGCAAAAAAGCCCGCCGCGTGATACACGGTTGGCGCGTTGCGATGGCCGAGCTGCGCGCCGTCGCCGAGTGAGAAGCGGCGATGATCGACCCCGTAATCGGCTAGATCATGACAGCTGTTACACGAGATGCCCCGACCCTTTGAGAGCCGGGAATCGAAATAGAGCATCCGGCCGAGGTCCACCTGTTTTGCACTGCGCGGGCCCATTCCGTCTTCGAGAGCGATCGGGAGAGGCTGAAATCGGCGAAGCAGGCGCGGGTTGATGTCCCCCAGCGGCTCGATATGCGCCGCTGCGGGGGCGAGCGACGGACCGTCCGTCGAGGCGGCCAGTGTCTCCGCCGCCGAATGCTGCGTGCAGCCGAGCAGCCCGAGCGCTGCCGCGCACGCCAGAACTCGCCGCCTCGTCATGCGTCGAGGATTACGACCAACATGCGAATCCCTTTACCCGGTCGCGCGATGATCCGTTGATCGAAGACATGGGGGAGCGAGCTACGGTGGGCGTCGCACCAGGGTGATGTCGTCCATCCACCGCAAGTTGGCGGGTGTCGTCTTCGCGCTCAGCGTCGTCATCGTCGCCTTCCTTTCGACGTACTTTTGCGTGCGCCAAATCGAATCTGTTCGGTCGGCCCTGCACGACAAGGCGGCGACCTACGCACGTCTCATGGCGAAAGAGGTCGAGCCGAGCGTCGCCTTCGACGACAAGGAGACGGTGCGGGAGGTCTTTGCCGCTGCCGCCGAAGACCAAGACGTGAGCGCGATGGCTCTCTACGATGCGGGCGGTCGCCTCGTCTTGGAGCGCGGCGACTTCACGCGGTACGATCCCCCTTCGGCGGCTCGGCTCCGGGGGGTGCGGATCGAGGATGCTCGCACGTTCGTTCTCGCGATGGCGCCGGTCGTGTCTCGTGAGGGCCGCACGGGAACGGTGGCGATCGAAATAAGCTGCAGCCGTCTCGAAACCGAGCGCCGAGCCATCGAACGTACGGCCCTTTGCGTCGGCGTCATCGCTCTCCTCGCGGGTTTCGTGGCAGCCTGGACCATCGGCCGTTCGGTAGGACGCCGCTTGAGCGCCATCGCGCGCGCCACGAGGGCCGTTGCAGCGGGGGATTTGACCGGACGACCCATCGACGATCGATCGGCGGATGAAGTCGGGCAGCTCGCCGGGTCGTTCAACGCGATGTTCGCCAATCTGCGCGCGCTCCTGCGACAGATTTCCGAGTCCAACGCGCGCGAGACAGAGCGCCTCGATCGCCTCGTTCTGGCCCGCACAAATGAACTCGAGGGCACAAACCAGGAACTGCTCGGGGCCAAACGCGCTGCCGAGGCCGCCGCAGTCGCCCGGGCCCAATTTCTGGCGACCATGAGTCACGAAGTGCGCACGCCGATCAGCGCTGTGCTCGGGCTGACGGAGCTGATTCTCGACGGAGACATCGGTCCGCGAGAGCGCGGCTTCGCGCGGACGATCCGCGACAGCGGCGAGGCGCTCCTGTCGATCGTGAACGACATCTTGGACTTCTCGAAGCTCGAGGCCGGCGGCTTCGACCTCGAGTGGACGGCCTTCGACGTTCGCGTCGCCGTCGCCAATGTCGCCGCCTTGCTGGGGCCGAGGGCCACGGCGAAAGGCCTCATGCTTCGGGTGATCATCGACGAGGGGCTGCCTGCGCTCGTCCGCTGCGACTCGCTCCGCCTCCGCCAAATCCTCATCAACTTGACGGGCAATGCGATCAAATTCACCAGCGCCGGCGAGGTCTCGGTGAGGCTCGGTTTCGAGCGGGGCGAGCCATCGCGGCTCACGTTTGCGGTCCGTGATACTGGGATAGGCATCCCGCCCGATCGGTTGGATCGTCTTTTCCAACCGTTCAGTCAATTGGATGCGTCGACGTCACGCCGCTTCGGCGGCACCGGGCTCGGGCTCGTGATTAGCCGCGATCTGGCCCGCCTGATGGGTGGTGACCTGACGGTCGAAAGCCAGCAAGCCCACGGTTCGACCTTTGCCGGCTTCGTCCAAGCGAAAGTCGCAAACCCTGATGAGGGGCCGGCAGCAAGCGAGACGCGGATCGCCGCCGTCGCAGTCTCCGCTCGAGGTCCGCTCGCGATCCTTCTCGTCGACGACAACGACGTGATGCGAACGCTCGGGGCCGAGCTGTTGCGGCGCGTGGGCCAGGCACCGGACCTTGCAAGCGATGGGGAATCGGCGCTCGCGTGCATGCGAGCCAAACGGTACGACCTCGTCCTCCTCGACGTCCAGATGCCGGGGATGGACGGGCTCGAGGCGGCACGAGTCATCCGGGCCGAGTGGCCCTCGACGGAGCGGCCGATGGTGGTGGCACTGACGGCCAATGCCATGGTCGGCGATCGCGCCTCCTGTCTCGAAGCGGGAATGGACGATTACGTCTCGAAGCCATTCAATATGGTGCAGCTCGGACGCGTCCTCGACCTGGCTGCGGACCGGATGCTCGTTCGCAGGCGTGCGGGTGAAGAGAACGCGCCGGCTCGACCGGTCGTGTACGACGAAGCAGTCGATGCCGTCTCCAACGAAAACGCCGGCGAAGCCGCGGAGCGTATCGCGGGCGTCGTGACCGAAGCTGCGCCCCTCGACCACGCGGAGATCGGGAGGCTGTATGACGACCTAGGGCCGGAGGTCACCCGCGACGTACTCGAGCGTTTCATGGCGGACTCGGTCAGTCTCGTCGCCTCAATCGGGCGCGCCCACAGGGCCGGGTCGGTCACGGAGATCGGCCGCGGAGCGCACACGCTCAAATCGACGGCGCGCGCCGTGGGGGCCTTGCGGCTCAGCGACATGTGCGCCGCACTGGAGAAGAGTGCCCCTTCGTGTGACGAGCCTGTCGAGCGGATCGTTGCGGAGCTCGCGCGCGTTCGGCAAGCCATCGCCCTTGAAGTCGGACGGCTGGCAAATCAAGGCTCGGCCTCACCGTCAAATGATTCGCCGCATTAAGGAGATCGGAAAGATGACCGCTCTTGCCCTTGCGGAGACCGGTGGCGGAGGGCGACGCATCGCTTTCCAGCGAAAACCGAATCCGCAGAAGGCCATGCGATGAAAACGGTGCTCTCCGACCTACTCAAAGATGCCGCGCCACGCGCCGTCGTCGACGTGTTCGAGTCATACGGGGTCCGATTGAAGGAGCGCCCGAATCCTCCCCCCACACCGGCGCTGGTCCAAGAGGCCGCGGGGGGGGCGGCCATCGTAGCCGGTGTGGTTGGCTTCAACGGCAGCGAGCTCAGGGGAACGGTACTTCTGGCAACGACATTCGAGCTCGCGGCGATGGCGCGACCCGCCAATTTGCGCAAGAAGCCCCTGTCGACGAATTCTGCGGTGGACTGGATCTTCATTCGAGACTGGGTCGGCGAATTGTCGAACCAGACGATCGGTCGAATGAAGAATAAAGTCAGTCGATTCGGCGTCGCTTTCGACGTGAGTCCACCGGCGGCCTTCTCCGGCTGCGCGCTCACGTTCGCGCTCCCGAAGAGCCCGGCCGTCCAGCATTTTGCATTCACGGTGGACGGCGGCACGGTTTGGCTGTGTCTGGACGCATTTTTCGACAATGCTCGAGCGCTGACGGCCGGGTCGCCCGATGCGAGCATTGCCGAAGGCAAGGTGGTCGTCTTCGAATAGGCCCGTCGAGATCGAATCGGTGAAACCGATCGCCTAAATCGAATCGGCCACGCCGGAGAACTCGCATGGATCGAAATGGGCGACGGCCCGTCCGAAAACTGAACGGAGAGGTCCAATTACAATGGGTAGGAAGATCATCGTCGTAGACGACTCGAGCGTCATTCGGAGCCAGGTCGCCAATGTGCTTGCCGGAGCCGGCTACCGCATCGTCGAAGCGGCAAACGGCAACGAAGGTTTGAAACGGATCGAAGAGCACGCCGATGCGGCCATGGTTCTCTCGGACATCAACATGCCGCAGATGAGCGGAATCGAAATGCTCGTCCAGATGAAGGCCGGCGGAAAGAATGCCGCCCTCCCAGTCATCATGCTGACGACCGAGGGAAACGTCGAGCTCATGACGCAGGCCAAGCGCGCGGGTGCCAAGGCGTGGATCGTCAAACCCTTCCGCGACGAATTGCTCGTCGAGACGGTTCGAAAGATCGCCGGGCCTGCTTGATCGCAATCCATCCGGCTCTGCGTGCGGGACCGTAGACCCCGTTCGCGTTCCGATGAGGGCATCGGGTGCAGCAGGATCCATCGGAGGTCTCCGGTTCGACGGCACGATGGTGGCCCTGGCGTTGACCGCTGCCGTCGGCTGCGTGGAGGCTGCGCCGGTCGGGCACGTCTACGGAGAACGGGGTGCGGCGCTGTCGTTCGGCGCTCCGACGGCTGAAAAAAACGGCGAGCTCGGGTTCGAGTCGCTTCGGCGGTTGATCGAGGCCGAAGGGCTGACGTCGATCGACGACCTCGTCGGCCGCCTGCCGGCCGCCCTGCGGTCGCGCTACGTCCTCATGCACGAGAGCCGCAGCTTGCAAGAGGCGACCTACAGCGCACCGCGCGCGCTCCTCTTCACCGCGGACGCGTCGTTCGTCGTCGCGTTCAACGGTGGGCCCACGGAAAACGGCTATCTCGCGCTCGAGACGCTGGAGTTCGATCAAAAGAACGCCGTCTTCCAGCTGCGCGAAGTCGCCTTTCCGGCGGCGGGGGACGCCCGGGCGAACGTGGTGTTCTCGGAGATAAACCCCCCGCGGTGCCTGGTCTGCCACGGCGATGCGCCTCGGCCGATTTGGGACGCCTATCCGGAATGGCCGGGGGCCTACGGAGAGGTGGACCATGGCGCGCTTCAGGGGACGGAAAAAACTGGTATTCACGCGTTTTTGGCGGCGCGCCGGTCGAACCCACGTTACGGCCCGCTGCTCCATCCGGAGTCGTTCGCGGAAAGCCCACGGTCTGCGTCGGCCGCCGCCTACGAGGGGGCTGAGCGGCGTTCGCGCAACGCGGATTTCGGCGACAAGTTGCAGCGCCTCGAATACCGCGTCATCGCACGCCGTGTGACTGCATCCCCCGGTTTTTCGTCTTTTCGATATGCTCTTCTCGCTGCTCTTGACCCACAGTGCCCCGATATCGATTCATTCGTGCCCGAGCCGGTCCGGTCTCGCTTTTCGCGAAGCTTGGGGCAGTTCAAGGGCGAGACCGCGCTCGCCAATTCCGAACAGGATGCGGCCATCGGACGACGGTTGTCCAAAGCCGATCGCGCTGCTCCCGTGACGGTCGAAACACTCGTTTCGTTTCGTTACATCGCCGAGGAAGGGTTGCATCTGCCAACCCAGGGCTGGGGGCTCGCCCTCGAGCCAAATGCATCGAACTTTACGACGGGCGGTACGTCGGCCGGGTACCTCGAACGCGACCTCTTCGACGCGGTACTCCGCGATGATTCCGACTTGCGGGGCTTGCGAGCCGCGCCCGAACGGCGAGAGGGGTACTGCGCGGCCATGCGCCGGATCAGCCTGGCCGCGTTGAGTCGCTTGTCCCCCGGGCAATCGCAGGTGCCACCTTAGGCCTTCCGGATGGTCGGGACGCCGGACGCCCGGCCGCTGCGATGGACCTATCGAGAAATGGGCAGCGTACCGTCTGCAGAATCGCGAGTCCGGGTTCAAGCAATTTGGCCCCCGTTACCGGCAGGACCGCGACGGACGAACCATGGTCATTTCCCTCAAAGCAAAGTTGTCGGCGGGTTTTGTGGCGGTCACCGTGAGCGGCAGCCTCATCGCCGGGGTGCTCGTCGATCGGAATGTCGGGCGTACGACCCTGGCGAGCTTCGAGGACCGACTGTCGTACGAGACGACGATGCTCGGTCAGATGACGGCAAGCGCGCTTTTCGGCGACATCGACCCAACCGACACGAGCCTCAAGGATTCGGTTCACGCTCTCGGCGCGGCGGTTCACACGCAGCTCTCGGTGATTGCGAAGGACGGGACCGTCGTGGCCGACTCGGACACCGACGACAGCCGCGCCCTCGGCTCCCAGGTGGATGCACCGGAAATCGCGGCGGCGCGAGCCACTGGTAAGGGGTCGGCGCTGCGCGACGGGCGCATGTTCGTGGCCGCCGCGATCGTCCGCGACGGAGGGACGCTCGGCTTTGCCCGCAGCTCTGTGCCCATGAGCGAGGTGACGGCCCAACTGGCTGCCCTTCGCGCGCGCATGGCAGCGGGTTCCGCGTTGGCCTTGCTGTTCGCCGTCGTGCTCGGCCTGCTGTTTTCCTCGGCCCTCGTCCGGCCCATCCGGGCCCTTTCGCGCGGCGCGCGTCGCGTGGGTGCCGGCGACTTCGAGCACGTGATCGATGTCTCGACAAGCGACGAGATCGGCGAGCTTGCGCGGGCGTTCAACGACATGACCGCGAGCTTGCGGGCGACGATTGCGCAGCTCGACGGTCGCAACCGGGACATGCGTCTCGTGCTCGACAACGTCGACCAGGGCCTCTTGACCATCGACCGCACGGGAGCCATGTCGATGGAGCGTTCGGCGGTCGTGGCCAAATGGTTCGGGCCCCCGTCTCTCGGGGAACGATTCGTCGATTGCCTCAAGCGCAAGGACGCCGCCGCGGCGGAAATGTTCGAGGTCCAGTGGGAGGAGCTCCTCGAGGGGTGGCTCCCCCGCGCTCTGCTCCTGCATCAACTTCCAAAACAATTCAGGGCCGGCGACAGCACGTATCAGCTTTCGTACATCCCCATCGTCGAGGCCGATGATCGTCTGGCCAAACTGCTGGTCGTCATCAGCGACATCACATCGCGATTGGCCGCCGAGCGGGCGGAGGCCGAGCAGAGGGAAGTCGCTACGATGTTCGAGCGCATCATGCGCGACAAGTCGGGCGTCCTCGACTTCCTGATGGACGCTGAGATGCTCGTTCGAGAGCTGACCGCCACGAGCCGGCCGGCGCTGGTCGAAACGAAGCGCAAGCTCCACACCCTCAAAGGCAACGCGGGCGTGTACGGGATGCTCGGCGTAGCGAGACTCTGCCACGAGATCGAGACGCGGATGAGCGAGTCCCAAGGAGACCTCTCCGAAAGCGACCGCAACGTTCTGGCCGAGACCTGGACGCGGACGGCCGCACGGCTATCGAGCTTTTTGGACGACAAGGATCTCGGCGTCACCATCGATGACAACGAGTACGCGTACATTCTGCGCTCGCTGCTCGATGGCACCCCGAGAGGCGAGGTCATCCGCGTCGTGCGCGACTGGAAGATGGAGCGGGCGAGCGAGCGCCTCGAGCGCTTCGCCGGCCAGGCGCGAGATCTTGCGAAACGCCTGCAAAAAGGGGACGTCGAGGTTCGTGTCGACGGAGCCGGGCTTCGCCTTCCGCGCGAGGAGTGGTCAGCCTTCTGGGCTTCGTTCACGCACGTCGTCCGTAACGCTGTCGATCACGGGCTCGAGTCGCCCGAGGAGCGTCGCAAAGCTGGCAAGGACAGCGACGGCCGGATCGGGCTGAGTGCGGCGCGAATCGGCCGGTCGGTCCAGATCGAGCTGTCCGACGATGGGCGGGGGATAGACTGGGCACGCGTCGCCGATCGCGCGCGTCGCGCAGGGCTGGCCTGTTCGAGTCAAGATGATCTCGTCGCGGCCCTCTTCGCCGACGGGATCTCCACCAAAGACACGGTTTCGGACGTCAGTGGTCGTGGCGTCGGGCTCGGCGCGGCAAAGCAAGCCTGCGAGCGACTCGGCGGTTACGTTTCGGTCGACACGCAGGCGAACCGGGGCACGACCTTCCGCTTCCACATGCCGATCCCCGAACGTGGCCAGAGCTTGCGACCTCCGGAGAGCGTACGGCCGCCGCATGTGTCCTCGGCCACGGCAGGGTGAAAGGGAAAAAATAGCATGGCTCCGTCTGTCAAAGTCATGGTGGTCGACGATTCTGCTCCCGTCCGCCAACAGGTTGGTCTCGCGCTGTCGCAAGCGGGATACGATGTGGTGTTTGCAGTCGACGGCCAGGACGGCGTCGAGAAGTTTGCGACGACCGGTCCCATCGCCATGGTCCTCTGCGACGTCAACATGCCGAGGATGACCGGCCTCGAGCTTCTCGAGAAGATCGGTCGCGCGGTCCCGGTCGTCATGTTGACGACGGAAGGGCAGCCGGAACTGAAGAAGCGCGCCAAGGCCCTCGGCGCTCGCGGTTGGATCATCAAGCCTTTCGTCCCCGACCTCCTGGTCGCGGCCGTGAAACAGCTCGCAGGAGGATGACGTGTCGTTTCGAGAGGACGTGCGATCCGCGATAGCGGCCGAGCTTCGCGCCTGTGAAGAGCGGGTACGGGCGCTCATCGATGCGGCCACGACGCTGAGCGAACGCGAGATCGTGACCATCGGAACGCGCATCGCGGAGATGAACCGTGAGGCGGCCGGCAATCTCGACGCGCTCACGGGTCTTTCGAGCGAGTTTCAGTCCGGCCAAGTTCAAGGGCGGGCATCGCTCGAAGCGGCCGTCAGGGGACAGACCGGCGTGCTCGACGCCTTCACCTCGGCGCTCGACGATGCGCTCGGCCGTCAACGAGAAGCAACGGCCGGCATCGTCGATGTCGCGCGCAAGATCCAAGGGTTCGTTGCCGGGATCGAGGTCGTCGCCCTCGACCTCCGCATGCTGACGCTCAACGCAAAACTCGAGGCGGCGCGGTGGGGAACCCAAGGGGCGGCGTTCGCCACCGTCGCTGCGGGCATGCGTGACCTGACGACCGAGGTGCAGCGCGTCAACGAACGGGTCGGCGACCTCGCCGCGACGCTCTCTTCGCAAGCCTCTCGAATCGTGGAAAATGAGCAATCCATGCAGGATCTTGCCCAGCGGCTCGCGCAAGACGTGGCCGAGCGAATGGGCGAACTGCGTCGGGCGTACGAAGACACGCGGAGCTCGACCGCCCGCGCCGTCGCCGTCGGGACCGAGCGAGCGCACCGCATGGTCGCCCTCTCGACCGGGATGCTCACGAACCTCCAATTTCAGGACCGCATGGCCCAAACGCTGCGTGAAGTGGACGTGGTCGTTTCCCGTACTGGCGCGATCACGTCCGACCTCATGGACACACGCGACGACGGGGACGGCGGTGACGTGAGTGCAGCGTTACGTGAAGCGCGCGAACGCGCGGGAGCTTCGGTCATTCGAATCAGTGAGGAGAGCGAACTCAACTCCTCGGATAGACACATGACCGCGGGCGTCGTGGAGCTTTTTTGACTTACGTCGCAGCCGCCCTCCTGGCCCTCACCGCGCTCTCTTCCGCGTGCGTCACCCGAGATGTGCCGTTTGGCCGTGGCGCCGAGACGAGGCCGATGTTTGCTTCCCCTTGGATGTGGACCGACGAAAATGGAGTCAAAGCGACATTTGCGCGCTGGCGGGGGTCCGTCGTCGTGACGACCGGGTTCTACGCGTCGTGCACGGTGCGTTGCCCGATGACCATCGCGAAGCTGCGCGAGATCGACGAGGCTCTTCGAGCCCATGGGCGTTCCGCCGAATTCGTCCTCGTAACGATCGATCCAGACAACGACACCGTGGACCGCCTGCGCCGTCTGAAAGCATCGCGGGATCTACCGTCGTCGTGGCATTTGCTCCACGGAAGCCGCGAAGACACCTACGACTTTGGCCGCTGGCTTCATCTGAACATCGCGCGCGATTCAGGCCACATGGACCACGATGCAAAAATTGCCGTCTTCGACTCGAGCGGGCGTCTCGTTCGGAGTTTCGAGGGATGGAATTTCGACGAAAGCGATATATTGGCGACATTGCATTAAATGGCCGGATGCGCAAACCGTATAGCGGTCCATGCGTGGATGTCTCACCCATTCTGTATCTTTCGGGACGATTTCATTTTTGCTTGCCGTCTTATTTCAAAGTCCATCGATTCTGGCCGCGGAGCCCGCCGGGCCGTCCCCGTCGGGACGCTCGCGCCCCGGTCCGATTCCGGACCCGCAGCCGGCCGGGTTGCCGAACGCTGCACCCGGTTCCGCGAGCACGGCCCTGTCATCGCAGGGCGCTCCAGGTACATCGGCGGGCGCCGCGGGTACATCGGCGGGCGCCGCGGGTACATCGGCGGGCGCCGCGGGTACATCGGCGGGCGCCGCGGGTACATCGGCGGGCGCCGCGGGTACATCGGCGGGCGC
>JBEKFX010000082.1:0-25570 GCA_050013115.1 Polyangiaceae bacterium | reverse complement strand
CGGTGCCATTCCAGAAAACCTCATCGAGAGCAAGCTCTTTGGTCACGCGAAGGGCGCTTTCACTGGAGCCCATGCCACCCGGCAAGGGTTCGTCGCCGCTGCCGAGGGAGGAACGCTCTTTCTCGACGAGGTTGGGGAGCTTCCGCTCCAAGTCCAGGTGAAGCTTTTGCGGTTACTCCAGCAACGCGAGTACTCCGCAGTCGGCGATTCTCGCGTCATCAAGTGCGATGTGCGGATTGTCGCGGCGACGAATCGGGACCTCGAGGCCGAGGTCGTAGGTCGCCGGTTTCGCGAGGACCTGTACTATCGGCTCAACGTCATCCACATCGACTTGCCGGCCCTTCGTGCGCGGTCCGAGGACATCGAAGTGCTTGCGTTTCACTTCTTGAAGGTCTGTTCGGCGAGAGCGGGACGTACGGACATCGTGGCCTTTGCGCCCGACGCGTTGGCGGCGCTTCGTGCGCACTCGTGGCCGGGCAACGTTCGGTCCCTCGAGAACACGATCGAACGAGCCGTGCTCCTCAGCGCGGGCCCGCTCGTGACGGTAGAAGACTTACCGGAGCGCATTCGCGAAGCCGCGGCGGAACCGAAGTCGGGTACCATGGCCAAAGCGCTGCCAGAGTCTGGCATCGATCTCCGCGCGGCCGTCGAACAATACGAGAACGGTCTCATCGCTCAAGCTTTGGAGCGCACGGGGCGGAACAAGAACCGAGCGGCGCAGCTCCTCGGCCTGAACCGAACGACGCTCGTCGAGATGCTCAAGCGAAAAGGGCTTTGAGCAGCTCTAGGCCGGCCTCTCGATTCGGGCAGCCCTCACGGCACCTCTCAGCAGCCACGTCTCCGTCTCGTCGAGCCCGCTCGGGGGCCGAACGAAGCGTCGAATGATAGGCGGCTCGCCCGCTTCTTTCCGCCTGCCGCTTGCCCACCCGCGGAGGAGCTGAAATGATCGAGTGAGGCGAGCCGCGTAACCAAGCCGATTTCTGTTCGCGCTACGGGCTCGCGCGCGGCATCCTTGCATGCGTCTGAATCTACCATGCTGAGGTCCATGCTCATCAAGGTGCCCGCTGCCCTATTTGTGATCGCGATCCTCGGGCTCGGCCGCGGGAGCGTGGCGTGGCTCGCGGCATTCGGAGTTCTGGCCGTTGGCGTCGGCCTTCTCGCCTGGCTCGTTTTCAACGTGAATTCGAGCTTCTGGGCGACTACATTGTGGCGGGCCGAGGGCGACCCCTCACCGCGTGTTGCGCTTACGTTCGACGACGGTCCCGACCCCGAGTTCACACCGCTCGTCCTCGATGTCCTTGCCGCCAAGAACGTTCCCGCCGCCTTCTTCGTCGTCGGTCGTCAAACCCGACTCCACCCTGAGCTCGTGTCTGCGATCGATAGGGCGGGCCACCTCGTCGGCAACCATAGCGATCACCACGGTCTCTGGTTTCACTTTCGCCTGTGGACTGGGCTCCGTCGGGAGATTTTCGCTTGCAACGCTGCAATCAGCGCTGCCATAGGCAAGCAGCCCCTTCTTTTTCGCTCGCCCCAGGGTTTTAAAAATCCAGCGCTCGGCGACGTCTTGCGTCAGATGGGTCTTCTCGCCATCGGATGGCAGGTGCGCGGTCTCGATGCGATCGAAAATGACGCGGACAAGATCGTCCAACGAATCGTCTCGAACGTGAGAGCCGGGGGTGTCGTTCAGATGCACGACGGTGCCGCCCTCTTCGGCGTGAAGAGCCGGCGAGCCACGCTCGACGCCTTGCCCCGCGTGATTGACGGCATTCGAGCGCGCGGCCTCCAGTTCGTCCGGCTCGACCTGCTCTTGGGGGTCGAAGCGTACGAGAGGCGGCCGCCCGAGTCACTCGCGTCCGTGCTGGGTGCGCCAGGTTCGACGGAGGCTCCCGTTTGAAGGAACGGAGACATCCCCCCGGGCTCGGAGACCCCGGTGGCGGGCCGTGGCGCGCCGAAGGAAAGCCGCGGTCGGGCGGAAACCGCCGAGCAGGCCGTCCGTACCGCATTCATGATGCCTCGCGGGCTTCCTTGGCTGTTCGTCTGCGCGGTCGCCTGTCCTTCCGGGCCGCCCAACTCGAGCGAGGCCCACGCGGATGAGCCTTCCGCTCTGGCGCGTTCATCCTCGCCCGTCATCGTCGAGCTTTTCACGTCCGAGGGTTGCAGCAGTTGCCCACCCGCCGATGCCCTGCTGGCGGACCTCGCCCGGTCGAACCCGGCGATCGAAACGCTCGAATTTCACATAGACTACTGGGACGCGCTGGGCTGGCCGGACCGCTTTTCGTCTCCCGACTACACGGCCCGCCAGCGTTCGTATGCAAGAAGTTTCGGCGTTTCCGAGCTCTACACCCCCCAAATGATCGTCGACGGCGCGGACGCATTCGCCGGTTCCAACGCAAATCGGGCGAGGACCAGCATCACTCAGGCGCTGGGTCGGCCTCCCCGCGCCCGCGTCTCGGTGCGAACGAGCGCCTCGGGCCCTGGTGCCATCGCCATCGCGTACGACATCGTGGGGGCACCTTCGGGTGCGACCCTCACGCTCGTGGCGATCGAGCACTCGGCCTCGAGCGCCGTTCAGGCCGGTGAAAACTCCGGGCGCATGCTCTACCACACGAACGTCGTTCGTGCTCTTCGAGTCGTTCCGCTCGCTGGCTCGCGAGGATCGGCAACGCTCCTCGTGCCGGCGTCACTGCACGGAGCGCTCGGTGAGGTGGTGGCGTACGTGCAGTCGGCCGGCGATGGCGCCGGTCTGCCCGTGCTCGGCGCCACGAGCGCGCCTCTGCCGATGTGACGTCTGCCGGCCGGACGCCCGAGCTCCACTCGCTGCCGGTCGCGGGGCAGCGCTGCTGTTCAGCGGCGCGGAGACCCGAGGTGGCCCTGCCCCCAAGGCGACGGACTCGCCGACCGGATGCGCGCGCCGAGGGCATGCGCGGTCATGCCCACGGAAGGCGGCTATCAGCGGGGTCGGACTGCCGACGTGTTGCCGACGTGGAGTCCGCATTCCCGTTTCGTCCTGTCTTCCCAGGACCAGCGGCCCGCGCGTTCGTGCTCACCGGGCAAAGTCGCCCGCGTGCAAGGCTCGCAACCGATCGAAATAAAGCCCCGTTCGTGGAGTGCATTGTACGGGACGTTGTTTTCGCGCAGGTACTGCCAGGTCTGCGCGGAAGACCATGAGGCGAGCGGATTCAGCTTCACGAGCTTTCCCGTGCGGCCCGAAAAGGTTCGGTCCTGTTCGACCACGGCGACGGCGGATCTCGTCGCCGGACTCTGGTCGCGCCGCTGACCCGTTGCCCAAGCCAGGAGGCCCCCGAGAAGGCGGCGAAGCGGCTCGACCTTTCGAATCCCGCAGCATTCTTCGTGACCGTCGTCGTAGAAGCTGAAAAGCCCCTTGCGCGTAACGAATGCCTCGAGCGTCGTCGGGTCCGGGGTCGTGAGGGCGATCTGCAGTCCGTAGCGCTTACGGACGACTTCGATGAAACGGTAGGTCTCGGGGTGAAGGCGGCCCGTGTCGAGACAAAACACCGAAAACGGCAAGCCCAGTTCACTCGCCATGTGGATGAGTACGACATCTTCCGCGCCGCTGAAGGCAATCCCAAGCGAGGTGCCCCACCGCTCGAGTCCCCAGCGCAGGACGTCCGTCGGATGCTTGTCAGCGAGATCGCGTGCCGCGGCGTCGACATCGGCCTCGCCGGAGGCGGACGCCGCGGTGGGCGCCAATTCCTTTACGAGCTTCATCACGCTCTCGTAGACCGTGACCCGGCCCTCCCCGTCGCGGACCAAAAAAAATGGCGCAAGATCGACACCGTAGGCTTTGCCGAGCTGCATGCCGGGCGAGGACGGGTCGCGCTCGTCCGCCCAAATAACTTCACTGATGTGGCTCCACAGCCCGCGATTCTTCAGGAGCTCTTCGGCTTGGGCGCACTTGCCGCAGGGCTCGCCGTTCGCCAGGCGCTTCTTCACCATGGTCACGCGCATGAGAGCCGTCAGCATAGCCACGAGCCCGGTCGATGTCGCCGCGTTCGGGGGTCGGGGACGCAGGGTGTCGTTACCCTGATAGGACGTAACGCTCGACGGCGTTCGCGAAGCCCTCGTCCGAATTCGACGTCGTTACGCGACGCGCACAGCGCCGGACCTCAGGGCTCGCGTTGCCCATCGCGATGCTCAATCCGCCGACGGCAAACATCAACACGTCGTTGGGCATGTCTCCAATCGTCGCGATCTGCTCCGTGGGAATGGCCATTCGCGCTGACATCCAGCGCACGACCTCGCCCTTGTTCGCCGACGGGTGCGTCACGTCGAGGTAATAAGGCTGCGACCGTGCAACGGACACGTGATCTCCGAACAGGGAGCGCCCGTCGGCTTCGCAACGAGCGATCGCATCGAGGTCGTCGCTCACGCCGACGATTTTGACGACGTCCTTGCGACCTTCAAAATCCGCGACCACAGTCGGGGGAAATTGCACGGTGTGCTGTTCGCGCTCGACGTGCGGTGCCCTTGTGTTGCGTACGAGCCAGTCGGACCCGGCATAAACCCACACATCGAGGTCGCGTCGAACCATGGCATCGACGACGGCTGGGATGAGGCCCGGCGGGATCGTCCGCTCCTCGAGCTCTTCGAGCTCGGGCGTCACGATCGCGCCGCCGTTGAATGCCGCCAGCGGAGCGCGCAATCCGAGCGGGCGGATGAGCATGCTCATCCCTCGCGGAGGGCGTCCGCTCGTGATTGCAAAAGCGATCCCCGCCTCGTGCAGCCGTCGCACTGCCGCACGGGCCTGTTCAGTCAGTACCTTCTCAGGCGTGAGCAGGGTGCCATCGACGTCGGCCAATAACATCCGGATTGCCGTCATTGGTGTAGTCCTCGCGATCGCCGTTCGGGCGGACGGACAAGGCGGCTCTTGAGGTCGATCTCTCGCATGAGGCTCATCTCTCGCATGAGGCTCATCTCTCGCATGAGGCTCATCGGGAACGGGTCAATCGGACCCGTGCAGGGAGCGCCGCCCATCGCCACACCGTGTAGCGCCGTTCGCTGGCGCGCGCCTTTTTTCATGGGGCCAGCTTATCGCCTCCGGTCTCCGGTATCGCGCGTGGGCCACCGCACCTGGTCGGGCGAGAAAGTGCCCGCTCCGCGCCCGAGAGGCCGCCTTGGCCGCGGCATGGACTGCCTTTTCGTCCGGGCGGAACGCCTCCGAGTTTCGGTCGAGCCCGTCACCGACCTGACTGGCTCGAAGGTCGTCTGCGCGCGCGTTCACGCTTTTTCGTTCCCGCTTTCCAGGGCGACCGATCTGCGTTTCCTGCGTTCCATGGCCGACGGGGCGCGGTCTGCCGTCGGCTTTTCTTCCTGGGTTGAAATCCAATGACGCGTCTGGCCGTCGATCCGCCCAGGTTTCGAGTTTACGAGGCCCGCGGCCGGACACTTCTGGCTCGCTCAAAGAGGAAATAAGCGAGATAGTTTGGTGGTTTAACCGCCGGTGCTTTTTGGGCCGGGGGACGCTGATGCGAGGGGGGGCTGATCCACGGCGTGTCGGGGCGAGCATTGGCTGTCCTCGACAAAGACGAGGAAGAATCGATTAGGCCATCTCGGGCGGTCGGTTCCTTGTCGGCAGAAGTTCTGGGGAGAGGCAGTAGAAAGGCAAGAGTTCCGAAAAGAGACGGCTCGGATGTCGCGTTCTAGCTAGCCCTGCGAGAGGGCTGGCTGTATTGTTTGATGTTGCCCGAGCTCACACGGGCCTCTTTTGACGGCAGAGGCAGTACGATGGCTGAATCTGGGGATGTCCATGCGCCAGAGAGCGACTCGTCAGCGGAATCATCCACTGATGACCCGACGTTCGAGCTCGCCAAGGCACGTGTCGGCAAGACACTGCGCGAAAAGTGGCGCCTCGACGCCCTGCTCGGACTCGGCGGAATGGCGGCCGTCTACGCCGCGACGCACCGCAACGGCACGCGCGCCGCCGTCAAGATCCTTCATTCCGAGCTTTCGCTCAACGCCCCCGCGCGTCAGCGTTTTCTCTGGGAGGGCCATGTCGCCAATGCGGTGGGTCACCCGGGGGCCGTTCACATCCTTGACGATGACGTCGCGGAGGACGGGTCATTATTTCTTGTCACGGAGCTTCTCGAAGGTGAAACGCTTGAGGAGCGTCGACTGCGAATGGGCGGCCGCATGCGGCAGGAGGAGGTGCTTCTCGCGTTCGATCAGGTTCTCGACGTACTGGCCGCAGCCCATGCGCACGGCATCGTGCACCGTGATCTGAAGCCCGAAAATCTATTTTTGACGCGCGCAGGTCAGATCAAGGTTCTCGACTTCGGTATCGCTCGTCTTCGTGAGCCGTCGAATGCGAGCCGACTGACGCAAATCGGAGATTCGATGGGGACGCCCGCGTACATGGCGCCCGAGCATGCACGCGGCCTCTGGGACGAAGTGGACGAACGAAGCGATCTCTGGGCATGCGGCGCGTCGATGTATCACCTGCTTTCGGGCTCCGTCGTCCACGACGGACGCACGATCAACGAGCAGCTTCTCGAGGCCATGACGAAGCCAGCGTCCCGCGTGACCGCGATTGCACCCGAGACCGCCTTGGCCGTCGCAGACATCGTCGACCGCGCACTCGCCTTCGACAAGAGCCAACGGTGGCCGGACGCGCAGACCATGCGTTATGCCATCGGTCGCGCGTACCTTCAGTTGGCCGGTGTGGCGATCAACGAAGCACCGCTCCTCACGGTGGAAGGTGCAGCTCCCGATCGCACGTTCGTGCGACTGCGCGTCGGAACTCCACGGACACCTGAAAATTTGACGACGGACCGGCCCCTCGAGCTTCCGGGCCGACGGCGTACGCTCGCGTCCTCATCGGGACTGCGGCTCACCGCCATCGTCATCGCGCTCTTGGTGTGCGGGGTCGTGGCGACCGCCGTCATGTCGAGCTCGAGCTCGCGCGGACCAGCGCGCTCCTCCGTTTCCGCTACCGCGGCATCGATGCCTCCTTCCAAGCTGACCCCGACGTTGGCGCCATCGTCACCGGTACCCCCGCCCGAGCGCCTGCCGCCCCCTCCACCAGAAATGGCGGCCACCGATCTTCCCCTCGCGCACTCCGCCCCGACGGCGCAGCCGATTGCGCCGAGGACGCTTCCGACTGCGACCGCCGAGGCGAAGCCGGAATGCACCCCCCCGTACGTCCTCGATCCCGCCACAGGCAAAAAGCGCTGGAAGCTCGAGTGTCTTTGACCGGAAAATAGGCGGACCTGAGTCGGCCGACAGACGAGTGCCCATATCGCGCATCGGCGGCAGCCGCCGTCGATGGGAACTTCAGGCTTACCGAATCCGCTTGTGCCCGGAGGCTATGACGAGACGCCGACCGGAGGCGGGACGGGCCGAGGGGCCGCAGGTGACGGGACCGGGCGGCAGGCCGAAGATGGCGCGGACCGGGCAGGCGTTCCGCGGCCGGTTGGTCGTCACGGTCCGTAGGCGCGTAGAAGCAGAAAGACGAGCACACCCGTGGTCGAAACGTAAAGCCACACCGGAAAGGTGTAGCGGGCGACCTTTCGGTGCTGCCCGATGCGACCTGACAAGGCGAAGTAGAAGCTCGAGAAAATGAGCGGAAGTGCGACGCCGGACAGGGTGACGTGTGAAATCAATATAAAAAAGTAGAGCGGTCGGATCGCGCCCTGCCCTTGAAACCTCGTGTCGCCGTGGACCGAGTGATAGACGATATAGCAGACTAGAAAGAGGGTGGAGGCGGCGAGCGCAGCAATCATGTGCCGGGCATGCGAAGCCGGATTCACGTGGCGCAGCCGGTAGGCGAGAAGAAGAAAGACCGCACTCGTGGCGTTGAAGCCAGCGTTGAGCGCGGGAAGGTACGAGATCCATCGCGGAATCTGAGTCGCCCGACCGTGTCCGAAGATGACGACGAAAAGCAGCCCAAGCGCGGCCACACTGGCTGCCAGGATCGCGAATACGGCGCGCCTTGGGCTGACGGTCTTCAGCGCTTCGATCTGGACGGGACTCGGAAATGCCATCGGCCGGGTTTCTCTAGGGGCGCGGGCGATGACCTGCAAGGCAAGCAGGAATCACTTGACGGCGAAACCCCGGTCGTATTGGTTGCGCCGCGTGAGTCACATTCATTTCGTCGGTGGGGAGAAAGGCGGCGTGGGCAAGAGCGTCGTCGCACGCTTGCTCGCGCAGTGGTTCATCGATCGCACGACCCCGTTTGCGGCGCTCGACGCGGACCTCTCGCACGCGACCATGTTGCGAACCTACGGCGGCTACGCTCAGGCCGTCGATCTCGATGCGTTCGCGAGCGCCGACGAGATCGTGAACCGCGCGCTCGCCGCCGAGCGAGCGGTCGTCGTCGATCTTCCGGCCCAGAGCAATCGCCCGCTCGCCCGGTGGCTCGAGAGTGCCGATGTTTTGCGGTTCGCGCGCGAGGTGGGCATCCGGCTGACTTTTTGGCATGTCACCGATGGCACCGTGGATTCCGTTCGCGATCTGGAGCGTACGCTCGAGGGATGGGGAGAGCCTGTCTCGACCGTCGTCGCCAAGAACCATGGACGGGGGCGCGACTTCACGGCCTTCGACGAGAGCGACGTTCGGCGGCGGGTCGACGAGGTGGGCGGCCGAATCGTCGACATTCCCGAGCTCGATGCGGCCACCATGGGTCGCATCGACCGATCCGGTGTGAGCTTCTGGGCCGCGTCGCACAACGGGGAGGGGGACGCGGCGCTGCCGCCGTTGCAAAGGCAACGCGCGCGACTCTGGCTCGACCGTTGCTACGGGGCGTTCGGATCGTTGGGCGACGCGATCTGAGCGCGCCCGTCCGCCAATATTCCGGCGACCGGGTTGCGGGGCGGCTTCGGGACGCTTCAACCCCTGCGCGCGAAACCCGGCGGGCTGTCGTGCAGCTTGTATCCGCAGCGGCCGGTCGCCGACGGACCGCGTTGCGGCTGCGTTTCGACCGCGCGTCGTCCGGGTGGCACGCGCCAAGGCCCGGAATGCGATAGGCCGTCGTCGGCCGCGCGCGCAGGCATGCGGGTGGTCGATTCGTCTCGGTTGCTTTCTCTCCATGCGGAAACGCTTTGGCCTTACACCGGAAACGGTAGGCGCCGCAGGCTACCGCCGCGCCCGCGATCTTCTCGTCGCAGGCGACGAAAGGACGATGATTCAAATGACTTCCAGCGTTGCCAGGCCCGAAGCCGTCGCTGCTGCGATCGGTTACACTTCTTCGTTGCTGAGCAGTGCGCCGAGAGAGGAGAAAACCGCGGACCCTCACTTCGGCGCGAACGTTTTCGGGCTTGCGGCAATGAAGGCCCATCTGCCCAAGGACGTCTTTCGCAGCGTGAAGCGGACAATCGAAAGCGGCCACGCCCTGGACGCCAAGATTGCCGACGTCGTTGCCTCCGCGATGAAGGCATGGGCGCTCGCGAAGGGTGCGACGCACTACGCGCACGTCTTTTATCCGCTCACGGGCTTGACGGCCGAAAAGCACGACAGCTTCTTCAGCCCGGACGGAGAGGGCGGGGCAATCACCGAGTTTGCCGGCAAAACCCTGGTGCAGGGCGAGCCCGACGCGTCGAGCTTCCCAAACGGCGGCATTCGGGCGACGTTCGAAGCGCGCGGTTACACGGCGTGGGACGTCACGAGTCCCGCGTACATTTACGAGACGCCGAACGGTGCCACGCTTTGCGTTCCGACGGCGTTCGTCTCGTGGACCGGGGAAGCCCTCGATAAGAAGACGCCACTCCTTCGCGCGAACCAAGCGCTGAACACGCACGCGCAGCGGGTTCTCAAACTCTTCGGTCACGCCAGTCCGGCCATGGTCGTCTCCTATGCCGGCGCCGAGCAAGAGTACTTTCTCATCGACCGCAGCCTCTATTTTGCGCGACCGGACTTGATGAGCGCCGGCCGCACCCTCTTCGGCGCGAAGCCAGCCAAAGGGCAAGAGTTCGAGGATCACTACCTTGGCGCCATTCCCGAGCGCATTTTGGCGTTCATGATCGCCGTCGAGCAGGAGCTCTTCAAGTTGGGCATTCCCGCCAAAACGCGGCACAACGAGGTTGCCCCGGGTCAATTCGAGCTCGCGCCGATGTTCGAGACCGCCAACATCGCGACCGACCATCAGCAGCTCGTGATGGTGACGCTGAAGCGGATGGCGGAACGGCACGGGCTGGTCTGTCTCCTCCACGAGAAGCCGTTCGCAGGCGTCAATGGGTCCGGCAAACACGTCAATTTTTCGTTCGGCAATGCGACGCAAGGCAACCTGCTCGATCCCGGCGAGACGCCCCACGACAACGCCCAGTTTCTCGTCTTCTGCGGAGCGGTGATCCGCGCAGTTCACAAATATGGCGATGTGCTGCGCGCCTCGGTGGCATCCGCGAGCAACGACCATCGCCTCGGCGCGAACGAAGCACCGCCCGCCATCATCTCGGTATTCCTCGGCGAACAGCTCAACGACGTGTTCAACCAGATTCGTGAAGGCGGGGCGAAGTCGTCCAAGGGCAAGGGTACCCTGGAGATTGGGGTCGACACCCTTCCAAAGCTGCCGAGGGACCCGGGCGATCGAAACCGTACGAGCCCTTTCGCGTTCACCGGAAACCGGTTCGAGTTTCGCGCCGTGGGGTCGAGCATGTCGATCGCCGGTCCGATGGTCGTCTTGAACACCATCGTCGCGGAGTCCCTGGACTTCGCCGCCTCGGCGCTCGAAACCGCAGTGGGTTCCGGTAAATCGCTCAACGCCGCCGTCACGGAGCTCTTGGCGGGGATCGTCAAGGAACACGGCGCCGTCATCTTCAACGGCGATGGCTATTCTCACGAATGGCACAAAGAGGCCGAGGCCCGAGGTCTTCCGAATCTCAAGACCACAGTGCAAGCCCTACCCGCGCTCCAACGACGTGAAGTCATCGAGCTGTTCGACAAATACAAGGTTCTTACGCCTCGCGAGCTCCACAGCCGTTACGAGATTTACTTCGAGCAGTACTCCAAGAGCGTGAATGTCGAGGCCAAGCTCGTGCTGAATATGGCACGCACCATGTTTTTGCCCGCAGTCATTCGGTATCAGCGAGAGCTCGCCGAAAGCCTTTCGTCGGTCAAAGCGCTTGGGATCCGTCCGGATACGGCGCTCCTCGAAAAAGTGAGCGGACTGGGCACGTCTCTCGAAAAGAAGGTGGAGCACTTCGACGGAATTTTGTCTCACAAGGCGGCTGGAGATGCGGTCGCCGAGGCGAAATATTTCTGCGACACCGTGCTCCCTGCGATGAAGGAGGTTCGAGACATCGCGGACGCACTGGAAGGGCTCGTCGCTCGGGATCGGTGGCCCGTGCCGATCTACGAAGACATCCTTTTCATCAAATGAACGGCAAGAGCGTCGCTCAGCCCTGAGCGCCGAGCGGGTAACTCCCGCCGGCATTCTGCGGCTTTCGGCGCTCTCGCTACGCCACTCGCTGCAGGCGAGGGCCTGGTGGGCGAATTGTCGCTTGCTGCCGCGCGATCTGGATCCATCCGTTTTAGTCTGTGAACCGTCGTCGCGCCTCGCTACAGAGCCGAAAGCCCTGAAGCCATCGTCCGCCAGTGTGCATGGCGCCCTAGGCAAACAGGGCCACGCTCTTGATCTGGGCATATAGGCGCAGCCCGCAGGCGAGCGCGAGGGCCGCGCGCGATCGATGCGTCACGCGCGACAAGAGCGGCGTCTGGCTCGTGCCGACCGATAAGCGCACAATGACGCCGTCCGGTCCCTGGTCGCGGAGTTCGAGCACCGTTGCGGGCAGCACGTTGAGAATGCTCGAGGCGCCGGGTGGCTCGAGCGCGAGGCTCACGTCGCGCGCGAGCGCCCGTGCCCGCACCGGTGAGCCGACGGGCTGCTCGAGACGAGCGACCCACAAATGTTCGCCGTCGAACGCGATTTGCGAGAGCTGGTGGACGTCGTCGTGCCGGTCGACCGTCGCTTCGATCGTGACCCCCGCGTCGTCCCCCTGGGTCGTTGGCAGATCGAGTCGCGCCAGGATTTCGCGAGCCGGGCCGCTCGCGAGCGAGCGGCCGTCGGCCAAGAGAACGATGTAATCGGCGAGCCGAGCGATCTCGTCGAGCGCATGGCTGACGTAAAAAATCGGAACTGAAAGCCGGGTGCGGAGTCGATCGAGGTAGAGCAGGATTTCGGTCTTGCGCGGCCCGTCGAGCGCCGCCAGCGGCTCGTCCAGGAGCAGCAACGTCGGCTGGGCCAGGAGCGCCTGGGCGATCGCGACTCTCTGTCGTTCGCCCCCGGACAGTCCCTGCGGCCGCCGCTCCAAGAGGTGGGCAATCCCGAGAATGGACAAGAGGGTCTCGCGCTCGATGCGAGGGCTGCTCCGGGCTCGTCGGCTCGCGTATTCAAGATTACCTCCCACCGAGAGGTGAGGAAAAAGCACGTGGTCCTGGAAGACGTAGCCAACCGATCGCCGGTGAACGGGAACGAAGACGCTCCGCTCGTCGTCTTGCCAGACAGCACCGCAGACTTCGATCCGACCGTGGCCCACATCGAGGCCGGCGAGCAGCCGAAAGCACGTTGATTTGCCCGCCCCCGAAGGCCCCATGAATGCGGTAACACCGCGCCCGGGGACATTCACGTCGACGTCGAACGCGAACGACCCCCGCCGAGCGCGCAAGCGAACGACGATCCGATCCTTTTCGCACGCGAGCGGCCGTTGTGTCACTTTCGTTTGCGCGTTGCGCCGCTCAGGCTCTCGACGAACCCTTCGCTCAGCGGATTCTGCCAAAGTGCAATTCCACCCAGAAGGCCCGCGATATTCGAAGTGATGCGGGCGTTTGCGGGAAGCGGTCCGGTCACGAGCCGCGCGTTACCGCCGCCGACGTAGATCCGATCGGGGTTCCACGTCGCCTGGATTTGGACGAGGGCGCGCGTCAGATGCCCATTCCACTTCCGCTTGCCGTCACGTCGAAGCGCAGCGTCTCCCAAGTAGTCCTCGTAGGTGAGCCCTTTGCGGAAGGGGTGGTGAGCAAGCTCGAGATTCGGGATATACGTGCCACGATAAAAGAGCGCGCAGCCCAGGCCAGTACCGAGCGTGAGCACCATCTCGAGCCCCTGGCCCCGAATCGTGCCGAACCCTTGAACGCCTGCGTCGTTGACGACGCGAGCCGGCCGCCCGAGGACGCGCTCGATCCGCCGCGCGAGATTGATGCCCTGCCACGATGGGTCGAGGTTGGGAGCGGTCCGCGTGATGCCGTTTGAGACGACGCCGGGGAAGCCGACGGAAACGCGGTCGAAGGGGCCGAGGGGTTCGATGAGTCGCCGGATGGCGTCGAGCAGCGCCTTCGGCGTCGCCGGCCGCGGTGTGTCGAGTCGCACCCGCTCCGTCACGGCCTCTCCGCGAAAATCGAGGACGAGAGCCTTGATGCCGGAGCCGCCAATGTCGATGACGAGGGTGAGCGGCGCCCGAGCGCGGCGAGTCGTGGGGCGCCTGGATGGTTTGCGGACCGAGGCCATGCTCCCTGAATGACTACCGCATATGCGGTCCGATGCCGACCCTTATGGGCGGTCGGCGTCCGTCGGAAGACGTCGCCGGATGAAGCGCTCGACGTCGCGAAGGAGGCCGCGCTCGTCCTGGTCGCAAAACGAGATGGCACGTCCCGAAGCGCCGGCGCGTCCAGTCCGGCCGATCCGGTGGACGTAGCTCTCCGCGACGTTGGGGATGTCGAAGTTGACCACGAGGGAGATACCGTCGACGTCGATGCCGCGCGCCGCGACGTCCGTCGCCACCAAGACATGCGTTGTGCCGCGGCGAAACGACTCGAGCGCCCGCTCTCTCGCCGACTGGGTCTTGTTTCCGTGGATCGCCGCAGCGCTGAACCCAGCGCGATCGAGGCGTTCCGACAGGCGGTTCGCGCCGTGCTTGGTCCGTGTGAACACGAGCGTGCGTCCCGCCGAGCCGTCACGGAGGACGCGCTCGAGAAGCGCCGGCTTGTCGGCACGGGCGACGAATACGACCGACTGCTCCACCGTTTCCGCCGTCGTGATCGTCGGCGCAATGGATACGCGCACCGGCTCGATGAGCATCCGGCTCGCCAGTGTTTCGATTGCGGGCGCCATCGTGGCCGAGAAGAGGAGCGTTTGCCGCGGCGATCCGAGTGCGGCGCAAATCCGGCGGACGTCGTTGACGAAGCCCATGTCGAGCATGCGGTCGGCTTCGTCGAGCACGAGGTGCTTTACGGCGTCGAGGCGGACGATTCGTTGCTGCATCAGGTCGAGCAGCCGCCCAGGCGTGGCGACGAGGAGGTCGGGGGCCGCCCGAAGCGCGAGCTCCTGCCCTCGCTGGCTGACGCCACCATAGACGAGCGCATGGCGGAGCCGGAGGTGCCGCCCGTAGGCCGAAATGCGTTCCGCAATCTGCGACGCGAGTTCGCGGGTCGGCGTGAGGATGAGCGCTCGGATGCCCGGGGTCGGTGCGCTCGCTTCCGCCAGCCGATGGAGGAGGGGCAAAAGAAAAGCGGCGGTCTTTCCGGTGCCGGTCTGGGCGCAAACGAGCACATCGCGTCCCGCGAGGGCGTGTGGAACGACCTCGGTCTGCACCGGCGAGGGCGTGACGTATTTCTCATCCAGCACCGCGCGCACGAGCAGCTTGGACAAGCCGAGTGGGGTGAACGGCGACCCATCGATCGCTGAGGGTTCGGGCTCCGGGTACGAAGGGCGCGGCACAGCGGGAGCGGTGCCGTTCGGGGCCGTGGCGCGGGGCGAATGACCTGCAGGGTCCCGCTGGGGGCGCTGGTAAGGACGACGGGCAGAAGATTGAGGACGGAAGCTCGACGATGACACGATAGTTCAGGCTCTCTCGCGGCCGCGCCCCGCGAGGGCGCTTCGGAAGTGCCATCATCGATGCCGCGGGGTCGAATTGGCGTGACGGAACCGCCTTGCGGCCGCGTCATCACGCTCCATGACCAGCGTGCTGGCGACGATTCGTGACTGGCGGTTCGTAGCGCGGTGAAGAGGTATGCGCAAGCGGCTCGGCCCTTCGGCCGCCCGCCCACACGACTTCAGGCTAGCGCCGAATCAGCGGAGATTGCGTGCCGGGCCCGCTGATTTCGTGACACTGTGGATACGTGAGCGCGAGCTTGCCGTGCACTTTAGGATTCGTCGACTCTGGCCGTCTCACGAGAGGGTGGCGGCTCGCGTCGCCGTCGGACGTCTCCGGGCGCCGTTCCTGCGAGAGGACGTGCAAGCGATGTCGTCGGCGAGAGCATTGAAGAGGCTGCGGGCGACGTTCGGGGTCGTGGGGATCGCGGGCGTCGCGCTGCTCGCGTCGGCCACGCGCGGCGCGAGCGCCTTCGACTCGGGAGCATCGCGGCCGGCGAGCGGTGTGCCCGCATCGGAGTGGGACTGCGCCAACGCATGCAATGATTGTGTGGGCACCTGCGGCAGCCGACCCGCCGGCCCGCCTCGAAGCGACTGCCAGCGAGCCTGCGCGTCCCGGACTGCCGGATGTTGCGCCGGATACGGCAAGAGACCACCGGGCGCCGACTGTTATTGCCAATGAGGCGGCGCGCAGCCTCGATCGCAATCGGCCGGTGAAGCAGCCAGACCGATACGGAACGGCGGCCTCGACGAGCGGGCTGGCAACCCAAAACAAGTGGGATCAGCGGACGACGCGGTGCGGCGCGACACACCTTTCGATGTGTTCGAGACGCATCAAGAGCCCCTCCTCCATTTCATCCATCTTTCGATGAAGTTCGGCCACTTCGAGCTCGGCTTTCAGGTTGACGTGGTACTCGACATCATTGCGAATGCGGTCGCGCGCGACCTGCCTATTTTGCGATAAAAGGACGAATACGGAGAGGAAGATCGCCTCCAGGGAGACCGACATCGTGAGGAGACCGAAAGGGTAAGGGTCCCATCCTCCGATGGGCGTCCGCGCGATGGGCCCGACGTTCGCGATGATCCATAGGAAGAACAGGACGGCGTGGATCAGCAAGAAGGGAATGCTGCCGGAGAACTCGCTGATCCAGTCAGCGACCTTCATCACGGCCGTGCGCTGGTCCACGGTCTCCTCGTTTACATCGCGCGACGCGGTGTGCCGCAAAAGGCGCGAGGTTTCGCGCAATCGGCGTCCGGTTGCAGCGAGGAGATCGAGTGCGGCCGCCGGACGTTTGCCGAGAAACTCGTCCAAGTCCTCTCGGTCCACAACGACGGCTTCGACATCTGCCGTGGCTTTCGCGGCGGTCGTGCGCGGTCCCCCGTCGAGGAGTGAGAGCTCGCCGAAGAAGTCGCCGGCCCGGGCCGTTTCGACGAGGATTCGTTCGCCCGTGTCGTTGTTGAAATACATCTCGACTTCGCCCGAACGCAAAATGTAGAGCGAGTCGCCCGGTTCGCCGGCGCGGAAAATCAACGTTCCCTTCGGGAAGGTGACGATGTCGAGTCGCTCTGCGAGGGCTGCGCGCTCCTGTTCGTCGAGGAGCGCGAAGAGCGGGATGTCGGCGAGGAGCTCAGCCGAAGTCGTCATGCGCGCAGGCTAGGTCGACCCCAGGCCCGCATTCAAGATCGGACGGACCTCACCCCTCGCCGCTTTCCGGGCGAGCGATTTCCCTCAAAAATCCTCAAAATGGCCGGTTGGGAAAGGCCCCGGACGGAGCGCACGCCGTCGAAAGACGACCGGAGCGCACTTCGTGGGTAGGTTTGTGTCTTCATGCGAGGCGACGGCTCGAAATCGTACGGCAAGCGGGGGGCATCGCCATGAAACGCAAGAAGCGCGGAAGGGCGAAGGACTCAATGCGCATCGCCTGCCCGTTCTGTGGCGAAAAGGAAGAACTTTTTGTCGATCCGGGTGGTGGACGGCGTCAAATGTACACCGAGGATTGCTCTGTGTGCTGTCGTCCGCGCGTCGTCCACGTCGAACCCTCAGACGAACCTGACGGCGTACTTATTTGGATCGAGCGCGGAGAGTGACCCATTGCGAAAACTTGTCATGGGTGAATCTCTCCTGTCTCATGAACCTTGGCGCTCGTGCGATTTCAATCGACGTTCGGATTCGTTCTCGGTGCTCGAATTCTAGGAGCATGCTTCGGTGCCCCTCCGCCTGCTGCGGCGTTTGGCCCGCCTGCCGTGGCTCTGGTTGAAAAGGAGCCTTCTCGGGACAAGGAGCCTTCTCGGGACAAGGAGCCTTCTCGGGACAAGGAGCCTTCTCGGGACAAGGAGCCTTCTCGGGACAAGGAGCCTTCTCGGGACAAGGAGCCCCTTTTGCCGGGCCAAGAGCTCCCTCGCGGCGGGCGTTCGATCTTTCCGGCGTTTCGGCTCGTCGGATTCTGCGGCACCCGTGGCGCTCCCGCGCTCGGGGAGCTTCAGGGGAATCTGACCGTCAAAGCCAAGCAGCTGGAGGTCCAGGCGGCTCGGTTCGCCCAAGGCCGCGATACCCTACCGGTATTCGAGCTCATCGCCGTCGTCGTTCAAGCCAGTCCTGGCCCGGACGGGAAATACCGGCACCGCGTCGACGCCTCGGTGGTGGACGACTATCTGCGCGCGGCGCGCGCTTCGAAGGCGCTGCTCGTCCTCAACATCCAGCCCGGACAGTCGGACTTTCTGACCGAGGTGAAGTATTTCGAGTCGTATCTGCTCCAGCCGGACGTCGGCGTCGCGCTGGATCCCGAGTGGGCCATGAAGCCAAAGCAGAAGCCGGGCGTCTATTATGGTCAGGTGACGGGAGATACCATCAACGACGTTGGCGCGTACCTGGCCGCGATCGTCGCGCGCGACAACCTCCCAGAGAAGGCGCTCGTCTTTCACGAAGTCAATCGGTACGTTCTGAAGGACGAATCCTCCCTCAAGTCTCATCCCGGCGTCGTCCTCATCAAGAGCGTCGACGGCCTCGGGCCCGTCAACGCCAAAATCGCGACGTACGGCAACTTGATGGAAACGATGACTGTTGGCGTTCACCCGGGATTCAAACTCTTCTTCGACGAAGACACCCGGAACGGCAGTAGGCTGATGACGGCAAAAGAAGTCCTCTCCCTGTCGCCCCAACCCGAGTACGTCATGTTCGAGTGAGATGTCCTCTCTCGCCCGACTCGGCCTACGAAGGGCCTGCGCCGAGACCAAACAGCTGCTGCCGCCCCCGAGCTCGCTTCGCAGCCCTCACCCGCACCCGAGCCTGCGAGATCACACCTTCTGCAACCGCATCTCGTGTCCCCCGCACCTGCGCGCGCGGCCGTAAGATACGATCTCCCATGGACCTGCCGGTATCACCGCCCCTCCTACCGATGCTCGCCAAGCGGGTCGGCCTCCTTCCGGAGGGGGAGGGATGGATGTTCGAGCCGAAGTGGGACGGGTTTCGCGCGATCGTGTTCCGCGATCGGGACGATCTCGTGCTGCAGAGTCGCGACGAAAAGCCATTGAATCGCTATTTTCCAGAGCTTCTCGACGCCCTCTGCAAAGAGCTTCCGGCACGCTGCGTGCTCGACGGCGAGATCGTGGTCGCCAGGAGCGGGGCGCTCGATTTCGAGGCGCTGCAGTCTCGCATCCACCCCGCCGCATCGCGTGTGGCGCTCCTCGCTCGAGAGGTGCCCGCTTCGATGGTCTTCTGGGATCTACTCTGCGAAGACACGCGGGACTGGCGTGCAGTCCCCTTTCGGGATCGACGCATCGAGCTCGAGCGGCTGTTGGCAAAGGCTCGGGCGCCTATCCACGTAACCCCGTCGACTACCGATCGGGCCGTCGCTCTGGATTGGTTTGCGCGTTTCGAGGGCGCCGGCCTCGATGGCGTCATCGCCAAGTCGCCGTCTGGCGCCTACGAGCCGAACAAGCGTGTGATGCTGAAGATCAAGCACGAGCGCGAATGCGACTGCGTCGTGGCAGGCTTTCGATGGCACAAGGGCGGTTCGAAGACGGCGGTCGGCTCGCTCTTGCTGGGCCTCTACGATCGGAGCGGAGCGCTCCAACACGTCGGCGTGTGCGCGAGCTTCACCGACAGCAAGCGGCGTGAGCTCGTCGATCGGCTCGACCCCTATCGTCACGACGCGCTCGCGCGGCACCCCTGGAGCCATTGGGTCGAACAGTCCGATCCTGCACGGAGCGAGCAGCGGATGCCCGGCGGCAAGAGTCGCTGGAGCCAAGGCAAGGACCTGTCGTGGGAACCGCTGCGGCCGGAACTCGTCGTGCAAGTTGCCTACGACCACATGCAGGGAACGCGCTTCCGACATACGGCGCAGTTTCGGCGCTGGCGTTCGGACAAGACGCCGGCCGACTGCCGCTACGACCAGCTCGACGTCGCGGCCCCGCAGGAGATTGCGGCCATCTTTGCCGCTGGCTGCTGATCCGGCCCGTCACTCCCCCGTGCCTGGGGGCCTGCGTCGACCCGACCTCCACGCGCGCGTGGGGTCATCGTCCGGATCGGGTGTTTCTTGGTCCGGGCGAGCGCCCTCCGGAACGTGCCGAAGGTTCACCCGGATGCGTGTCCACGTCGAGGACCGGCCGCGCATGGCGTCGACGAGGACATCGTCGTCGGCGAGGTGCGCGGCTGCGTCTGGATGACGGCTCTTCCACCGCTCGAGCCCAGACAAGGCTGCCTCTCTATCCGGGGAGTTGGCCACGACGACGAGCGGCATCTTCGAGCGCCTCGGTGGCGCGGTTTTGGCGCGCGACGGAGCCACCCTTCTCGCCTCGCCCTCGGCCTTCGGGAAGTGAGGCGGCCACGGGGCGTCGGCTTCCCCGGAAGCCTCCTGGCGTGCGGCGATCTCGAGCACAAGGTCGAGCGATCCTCGGCTCTCGTCGATCTCCGAGTGCGGATCTCCCATTTCGGTCAGGCGCTTCGGGACGGTCAGAACCGTGAAGTCGGCGGGATTGCACTCGGCGACCTCGTGCCATCGAAGCGGCGTCGACACCCGCGCGTCCGGAAGAGGTCGCACCGAGTACGCCGAGCAGGTCGTTCTGTCCTTCGCGTTCTGGTTGTAGTCGAGAAAGACGCCTCGTCGCTCTTCCTTCCACCACTTCGCCGTCGCGAGCGTCGGCGCACGCCGCTCGATCTCGCGGGAGATGGCCAGCGCTGCCCTTCGCACCTCCGTGAATGTCCAGCGCGGTTCGATGCGGACATTGACGTGCATCCCGCGCGATCCGCTCGTCTTCGGCCATCCCGTGAGCCCGACCTCTTCGAGCAAAGCCTTTACCTCGAGAGAGACGCGTCGAACGTCCGACCACGAAACGCCGGGACCCGGATCGAGGTCCACGCGGAGCTCGTCGGGGTATTCAATCGACCTCGATCGCACGGGGTGCGGATGCAGCTCCAGGCAGCCGAGATTCACGATCCACGCTAGCCCGGCTGCGTCATCGACGACGACTTCTTCGGCCGTTCGCCCGGACGGAAACGACAAGGTCACCGTGCGGATCCACGGCGGCCGCTTTTGCGGCGCCCGCTTCTGATAAAAAGCTTGCCCTTCAGCGCCGTCCACGAATCGCTTGAGGACGAGCGGGCGGTCACGAATGCCTCGGAGCGCGCCGTCGGCGACGGCGAGGTAATACCGAACGACATCAAGCTTCGATAGCTTGGTCTGCTGCGAAAAGTACGGCTTGTCCGGATGGCTGATCCGCACTTGCCGACCTTCGATCACGAGCTGCTCCGCAGGCCCTTCCTTGGCCACCCGAGCAAGGCTACACCAAGGTTTATGCCGGATACGAAGCAAGACATCCTCGACATGCTTCGCGACCTCGCCGAGCTGACGATGCTCGACGAGGGTGATCCGCAGTCATTTCGGGTCCGTGCCTATGAGAGCGCGGCGCAAGCCGTCGCGGCTCAAGCCGGGGATCTTGCTCGGCTCAGCGCGAAAGAGCTTCAGGCCATCGATGGGATCGGGAAGAGCACGGCCGAGAAAATTCGTGAGCTCCTCGAGACGGGACGAGTCGAGCGGCTTGAAGACCTGCGCAAAAAGCACCCCCCCGGTGTGGTTGCCCTTCTGGGGATTCCAGGGCTCGGTCCGAAGGCCGTCAAGCGGCTTCGTACAGAGCTCGAGGTGCAGTCGATCGACGATTTGCGCAAAGTCTTGACAGACCGAAAGCTGCGCGAGCTCAAGGGGTTCGGCGAGAAATCCGAAGAAAAACTGGCGCAGGCGCTGGCGCGGCTCGACGCGCAGGGCGCGCAGGGAAGAACGCCGATATCCGTTGCCCTTCCGCTGGCGGCGCGGATCGTCGCGCGTTTGCTCGAAGTGCCTGGCGTCACGCACGCCTCGTACTGCGGCTCACTTCGCCGCTTCGCAGAGACGGTCGGCGACATCGACATCGTCGTCGCAGCGTCGCGCGCCGAACCGGTGATGGACGCGGTCGTCGCCATGAGCGTTGTCGAGCGTGTGATCGTGCGAGGCGATGCGAAGACGAGCGTCGTCACGCGCAGAGGAACTCAGGTCGACGTACGAGTCGTCGCCCAAAGCCAGCTCGGCGCCGCGCAGGTCTACTTCACGGGGTCCAAAGGGCACAACATCAAGCTCCGGCAGCGGGCCCTTGCCCGCGGGCTCACGCTCAACGAGTACGCCCTGTCCGAGGTCGAGGGCGGTCGCGTGGTTGCGAGCGAGACCGAGCAGGACATCTATCGAGCCTTGGAAATTCCCTGGATTCCGCCTGTTCTTCGAGAAGACGCCGGCGAAATCGAGGCCGCCGAGTCGGGCGGGCTCCCGTGCCCCATCGGCGATGTCGCCGGCGACTTTCACCTGCATTCATCGCTTTCCGGTGACGGGCGATCGACCCTCGAAGAAATGGTCGCTGCCGCCAAGGCGCGTGGCCACCGTGTCTTGGCCATCACCGATCACGCCGAGGGAACGGTGTCCGGCGTCGGTCGCGAGGCCCTGCTCGCGCAACGCGAGAAGATGCGTGCGCTTCAAGCGGCGCTCGGCGATTCGATGCGCCTGTTGCATGGCGTCGAACTGAACATTGGCCCGGGTGGCGAGCTCGATTACGATCCGGAGTTCCGACGTGGATTCGACTGGTGCCTCGCTTCCGTTCACGATCATTTCGATCTGGATCGACCGGCCCAGACAAGGCGCATCCTGCGCGCGATGCAGGACCCCTGCGTGCGCATGATCGGTCATTTGTCTGCGCGCATGATCGGCGCGCGGCCGCCCATCGACCTGGACCTCGACGCGATCTTCGCCGCTGCAGAAGAGACGGGAACGGCGCTGGAGGTCAACGGAGCGTTGCCCCGTCTCGATCTGTCGGTCGAGGCGCTCCGCCGCGCGCGCGAGAAGAGGGGCGTCACTTTCGTCCTGACAAGCGACGCCCACGAGGCCGCCGAGCTCGACCGCGTGCGCTTCGCGGCCCTCAACGCCGAGCGCGCGTGGATTCCGCCCGACAGAGTCGCGAACGCCTGGTCGGCGGACCGCCTGCTCGCCTGGGCTCTCGCGAAGAAAACCGCGCCCTTCCGTCCACCGGCTTGATCAAGCTCCTCGCCAGCGCGTTGGCCGTTCCCGCAGGCGCGGCGCCCCGACGCGGTCGCACCACGCTTCGAACAGCCGACGCGGGACGCCGGACCAGGCCAGGTCCTCGAGGCGCTCCGGGAGCGGAACGTCGTCAATCAGCGTCGCGAGCTTACGGTAGAGCAACGCATGCGACATATGCTCCGAGAGCGTCGAAGCAAGCCGATCGGCCTGTCGGACGGTGGCGGGCCAGAGTCTCGCGTCGCGAGGGATGGTCTCCAGGTGGTCGAACTGGCCGAGCAGCGCGGATGCTGTCTTCTCGCCGAAGCCCGCAAGGCCCGGGATCCCGTCTGCTGCGTCTCCGACCAGGGCCAGCCAATCGGGTACGCTCGGAGGGCGAATGCCTCGCTTCTGCCATAGGGCCCGTTCGTCGATTACCCGATGACGAGCGCGATCGACGAGGACGACCCGCCCCCCGCGAAGGGCCTGACCGAGATCTTTGTCGGGGGTGAGCAGGCGCACTTGATCGACCCCATCACTCCATCGGGCGGCAGCCGTTGCCATGGCATCATCGGCCTCGTGCCGATCCATCGACCAGACGACCATGCCGAGCGATCGCGCGGCATCCTCGGCCAGATCGAACTGCGCGAGAAGTTCGGGCGGCACGCCCTCGTCCGTCTTGTAGCCGTCGAACCACTCGTTTCGGATCGATCGGATCGGGTTGTCGAATGCGATGGCAACGTGCGACACGGCCTCTTCCTCGTCGTGCAAGAGGGCCAGCATCGAGCCCGCGAGGCCGACCGTGGCCTTCAGGTCACGCCCTTCGTGAGGGTGGTCCGGACTCCGAGAAAAGTGGGCTCGAAAGAGCTCGTATGTTCCGTCGACGACATGAAGCCGCATGATCTTCCCGGTAGGTTGGCAGCGCGCGGCCCCGCCGGCTACTGCACGTTCGGATCGAGTGAATGCCTCGTGACCTCAGGCCAATCGGGGTACGCTCGCGAGCCGAAGGGGCCCGTCGGGGGGCCCCGAGGAGCCCTCTCATGCCATCGAGCCGACCCAACATCATCGTGGGCACGCCATGCTACGGCGGCCTCGTTACGCACGTCTACGTCCACTCGCTCCTGAAGTTGATGGCCTATGCGGCGGTCCACGATTTCGGGATTGGTCTTTGGACGGCCGCGCACGACTCGCTCATCACCCGCAGCAGAAACAGCATCTTCGCCGGATTTCTGGACGCGGCCGACGCGACGCACTTGATGTTCATCGACGCAGACATCGGGTTCGAACCCGAGCACGTGCACCGTCTCCTCCGGTTCGACGACGGCGTCGTCGCCGGGATGTACCCGGTCAAGAATCTCGACTGGGCGAAGGCAAACCGCCTTGCAAACGGGAGGAGAACGACGGAGGAGCTTCAAGAGTCGGCGCTGCATTTCGTCGGTGTTCCCTGCTCGGGGAGCGAGCGCGAAGAGCGCGACGGCTTCGTGACCGGGGAGTATGCGGGCGCGGGATTCATGCTGATCCGACGGTCGGCGGCGGAACGTCTCGCGTCGGCCTACCCGGAGACAAAGTACCTGAAGACGCAAACGTATCCGGCGCCGTCGCGCCAGAGCGACAATCTCTATAACCTTTTCGACTGTACGATCGTGGCCGAGACGGGGACTTATTTGAGCGAAGACTTCTCCTTTTGTCAGCGTTGGCGAAAAATTGGGGGGAAAGTCTGGCTCGACACACGGACCGCACTCCGCCACATCGGTTCTTATGAATTTCACGGACGTCCAGAGATCGAGCGGACGCCGTGAGCCGCGGAGGCGCCGAGCGCTCGACGACGACCATCCGCGCCTCCCGACAACGCAACGGGGTCGCAGACTTGAACGTCCTGCGGGTCAAAACATGGTCCCGTCTTCGACGTAGAGTCCGATTGGGCCTCCGTTCGAAATCGCGTCGGGCGAATAGGCCGCTTCGACGCGGAAGATGGCCGCCTGTCCCCACAAGAAGTAAAGGCCTGTCCCCACTCCGTACTTCAGCCCGATGCCGCGTCCGTCGAGTGGCGATCGAAAGCTGTAATCGCTCCACACTCGACCCGTATCGACGAATAGATCGCCCCCTACGTGGAATTTTTGTTTGAACAGCTCGAAGTGGATGGGAAGGGCCCGGAGCTCCGCGTTGCCGACCACTTTGATGGGCCCTAGATACCTGCCGATCGGGACCCCCCGGACGCCGGAGGACCCGCCCGGGAGCTCCTTCAGCTGAAATGGGCCTGCCTGCAAGAGGTCATAAAACGGGACGCGGCCGAATTGGAAGCTCGCGACGATACGGGTCGCGAGCATTACCGGCCCCGTGATCGGTTGGAAGTCCGTGAGGATCGCGCCGGCCTCGCCGTAGCGGACGTCGTCGCCCAGCGGAATCCCCTGCTCCAGCCGCAATCCGACCTGATGATACATGCCGCGTGTCGTGAAGACTTCGTTGTCGCGCGAGTCGTAGCCGAACCCCCCGGCGACCGAAAGAAGGCTCAACGGGCGAGTTCCCCGAATGAGCGGCGATCCGTCCGCGCCTCGGGGAGCTCGTTCGTCCGCAGCGAGTTTGCTGTCGGCGTACGCCTCCGGCACGACATAGCGGTAGGTGCCTGCGGCCAGAATGTCGCACGCGTGCCCGAGGTGGATCCGCGCGATCGTGCGGGCGTAAAGCAGGTTTTCGACGAATTCAAAGTAGCGCTCTCGATTCGCCGGGGGCCCCGGCACCGTGTCGCTCGAGGCATCGCCCAACCCGAAGTAGCCGACATTGATCGTTCGCGTGTACGCGGCTTGCGGGACGAGTCGGATCGATTGACCGAGGACGTCGAGCCAATCGATATTCCACTGATAAGATTGCTGCGCCAGCTCGATGCCGCCGGTCGGGCCGCCCTTGAAACTCCAGGACGCCAAGAGATCCTGGTTCCAGGCGTAAGGCTTTACGCCGTCCGCAAAATACGAGAGTGTTCCCACGGCGCCGAGTTCGAACCCGATGTCGCTGTTGCCGCCGATGAGGGGAAATCCCGCGGGCTCGTAGCGACGCTTGAAATAGTCGAAGCCCGGGTTATCGGCATGCGCGGGATTGGACTCCGTGGGCTTCGCGTCCTTCGCTCCGGCTCTTGACGAGCTATCGACTTGCGAGGCGGGGTTGGGCGAAGGCGAGGCGGGGTTGGGCGCAGGCGAGGCGGGGTTGGGCGCAGGCGAGGCGGGGTTGGGCG
>JBEKFX010000081.1:0-29854 GCA_050013115.1 Polyangiaceae bacterium | reverse complement strand
AGCGATGGGGGTCGGCGCGCGCACCTGGCAGCCTCCCGTTGTCCCACGAGCAATCAACGGCTCGGAGATTCCCGAAGAGTGCATTCGGCGCGAAGTAACCGTCCGACCGGGCCCGCGGTTGATTTCCGGACGGAAAGGGCCTTGCGATCGGGGGCATGGGACGCGAACGTCGGTCGCGAGTCTGGTGGTCGAGCAGAGTGTCGGGTTGGCGACGAAGTGGGCTCACGGCGCGGGAATATGCGGAACGTGAAGGGCTGTCGCTTTTCTCGCTCCGCTGGTGGTCGAGCGAGTTGGGTCGTGGTAGCCGTGCGGAGCACGGGGCAGCGATCGAACCGATCGAGATCACCGTCGGCGGCGAGCGGCGAAGCCGAGGTTGGGTGGAGGTCGTGGTCGGCGACGCGACCATCCACTGCGAGCCGGGTGTCGACGTTGCGTACGTGGCAGCGCTCGTGCGAGCGATCGCGGGTCGGTGACGCCCGTGTTCGGCTTGTCGCCTCACGTTCGCGTGTACCTGGCCTCGCAACGGGTCGACATGCGCGCGGGGCACGATGGCCTATTCGCGATCGTCAGGAGCTGGGACATGAATCCGTTTAGCGGCGACCTTTTTGCCTTTATCGGCAAACGGGGGGACAGGGCAAAGATTTTAGTGTGGCACCGCGGGGGATTTCTTCTGGTCTATAAGCGTCTCGAGAAAGGAAAATTTCGAATCCCCGCCTTTGAGCCCGGCACGCGGACGGCAATGCTCGATGCGACGGAGCTGGCCATGTTGCTCGACGGCATCGACGTTCAACACGTCAAGCGCCCCGCGCTGTGGCAGCCTCCGGGTCTGGCACGCTGAATCCTGCCAGGGCTGTGTGTCCATTGGGCACTTTGTCGCCGAAATCGTCCTGCGCCCCTCACTAAGCTCTTTTAATTCGCACTGCATGGGTGCACGAAGAGGTCGTGGCTGACGCGCGAGACGTCCGCATCGCCAAGCTTCAAGAGCTGCTCAAGCGCGCCGAAGATCGCGAGCGGCAATTCGGCGAGATCATTGCGCAGCAGCAAACGCTGATCGCTGCGCAGCAGCAACTCATCGCCGAGCTGCAACGTCGGCTATCCGAGCAAGACGCGGAACAGAAAGCCCGCGCAGAGGCGATGAACGCGGAGATCGCACGCCTGGAGCGGCAGCTGTTGGGCCCCAAGACCGAGCGGGTCAACGTCCCCCCGATCGACGCCGAGCTGCGCAACACCACGACGATGACCGACGAGGAGCGCGCGCGACGTCGCGAAGAGATCGCACGCAAGCGACGCGAACGCGCACTCGCGAAGAATGCGGCGATGGCAACGCAGGAGGTCGAGTACCCCGTACCCGAATCGATGAAGCCGTGCGCTCACTGTGGCGGTGTTCATGAGCGAGCGCTCGAGCCCGAGCAGAGCACGACCTATGAGTACGAGCCGGGTCACTTTGTCCGTCGTGTGCACAAGCGGCAAAAGCTCGCGTGCAGCTGCGGCCAGTCGATCGTGACAGCGCCTGCCCCGCCGAAGCTCGTCGTGGGTGGACAGTACGGCTTTGGCTTCGCCGCGTTTCTCATCGTCGAGAAGTGCGCCGACTCGATTCCCATTCATCGCATTGAGAAACGATTCGGCCGGCTCGGGATCCCGATCTCGCGAAGCACGATGAACGACCTCGTCCACACGGCCGCCGAGATCCTTCGGCCCCTGGTCGCTCGTCTTCAGAAGCGAATCGCCGGTCTCGATGTCGTCCTTGCGGACGAGACGTCGATGCGCTTGCAGGACCGTCGTAAGCGGGGCTTTGTCTGGGTCTTTCACGGCTACGACGAAGTCAGTGGCGCAAAGCTTGTCCTGTACGCCTTCGCTGTTGATCGAAGCGGCGATACGCCGGCGAAGGTCCTGGGGGGCACACGCGGAACACTCGTCGTGGATGGCTATACTGGGTATAACAATGTGACGGATCCGGAAGGACGTGCGCGCGCCGGATGTTGGAGCCATATGCGGAGAAAGGTGTTTGAGGCACGCTCCACGAGCTCGGCCAAGGACATCGACGATGCCCTCGGCATCATCCGCGAGATCTTCCGTGTCGAGCACGACGCCACCGAGCAGAAGATCGTACGAACGCAAGCGCACCTCGAGCTGCGCAAGGCGCGCAGCGCTCCGCTCGTCGAACAATTCTTTCAGTGGGCCGAACACAAGAAAGCCGAGATCCTTCCGAAGGGACCGCTCGGCGAGGCGCTTGGTTACGCGACCAACCAGCGCTCTCGGCTTGAGCTGTTCCTGTCCGACCCGCGAATTCCGATCCACAACAACGGATCAGAATCACGCTTACGAATTATTGCACTTGCGCGCCATACCTATCTCTTCTTCGGACACCCGCGCGCGGGTAAAAACTTTGCCGGTCTCTACTCGCTCGTCGGCTCCTGCATCGCCAACGACACCGAGCCGACCGAGTACCTCTCCGACGTGCTTGCGCGAGTACGCGAGGCGACAACCGATGAGCAGCTGGATGCCCTGCTTCCGGATCGATGGCAGCCCATTGGACCCGCCCCCTGAACCATTCCTAGACTCAGGTCAACAGCGGGGCACGTCGGACGCTTACGGCGCGAACGGCGACGAAGTCTCATGGGCCACCGTTCACGACGGACGTTCGGCAGCCGACTGGGCCGGGCCGCACTGCGTTAGTGAACGGATTACGCTCGGAGTTCGGCGACTGCCCTCCCGTAGGCGGCGCGTCGCTGCCGCTCTCGCGCCGTTCACCAATCGGCAAATGGTTCCTTTTCAATTCGGCATTACAGTAGGGCATTGATTAGGCGAGCGGCGCTGGCGGTGGCGTCATGATGGAGACGGGCGGAAAGAAGACCGGGATCGCGGCTGACGCGCGCACGTGTTCCGACGTGGGGGGCCTACCCTCGTCTGGGGCGGCCGCGTGGACGTCAAGCTTCTCCTGGATGAGAACCTGTCGCCGAGGGTCGCCGAGACCCTTTGCCGGGAGGACGCTATCGATGCCTGCCACGTACGCGACCGCGGCCTGCTCGAGGCGACGGACCACGAGGTGCTTGAACGGGCTTACGCTGAAGACCGCGTCGTCGTGACCTGCAACGTTGGTGACTTTGTGAAGCTGGCCCGCGCGCGCGACCTTCACCCGGGAATCGTTCTACTCGAAGACGGCGGTCTGGTACGCGCCGAGCAGCTCATCGTGATCCGACGCGCGGTCGCGGCACTCCGGTTGGAGCGAGACCTGCTCAACCGAGTCATACGGATCTGGCTCGAAGGAGACGTCGTGTTTGAGGCGCGACCACGTGATTCAATGAGAGAGCGGACCGCAGGGGGAGGCGGCACGCTACGTCGTCCGTCTGTTCACGATGTGCCGCCTCGCCCGAGGACCGCACCGCGCGACAGATGGACTGGACTTCATGCAACCACGCTGCAGTCGCGCGGAGCAGGGCCATCGTCTTTCGCAGCGACGACTCCTCGTTGAACGCCTCCCTCGCGCCCCGGTCGTCCGCGAACGGAAGGTGATGCACTCGTGGCGCAGCAGGTCCTCCGGGCGTTCGGGAATCCCGTGGCGCGCGAGGTAGTCGGGCGACCCCACCACCACGAAGCGGAATGGCTCCGTGAGCCGCACCTGCACCATGTCGCGCTCGATCGCCTCGCTGAGCCGCACCCCTGCGTCGTACCCCTCCGCCACGATGTCCACGAAGCGATCGTCGACCGCGACTTCGACCTCGACGCGCGGATAGCGGGTGCGAAACGTGGGAACCACGGGGTCGATGACGAAGGGGACGGCCACACGAGGTACCGACAGCCGCACGCGACCGACGACTTCCCCAGGTTGAGCGGACGCCTCGCTCAGCGCAGCGAGCGCGAGCCGTGCGGGCCAGAAGCACCACGCGAAGCTGCTCCTCGAGCTGTCGGACCGCCTGGCTGACCGCGGACCGGGTGACACCGAGCTCGCGCGCCGCACTGCTGAAGCTGCGCAAGCGTGCCACCGCGAGGAATGCCTGAAGCTGTGGGAAAGGCGCGGCGCTCATGAAGCGAAGAGCGCTCGAACTGGGGCCGATTGTCAAGCAGAGCTAAACAGGCCGTCGCCTCGATGGCGTCTAGTCCGCCGCCGGCAACGGGCGCATCTTCTTCGCGTCGGTCCGGTTCGTGCCCGAAGGCGCGTGGAGGAGATACCATGAGCAAAAAGGTCTGGTTCATCACGGGCGCGGGTCGCGGCATGGGCGTCGACTTCGCAAGAGCGGCGCTGGCGGCTGGCCACGCCGTCGTGGCCACGGGCCGGGACCCCAACCGGGTGTCCAAGGCCTTGGGACAGTTGAACGACTTGCTCGCCGTCAAGCTGGACGTCACGAGCCGCGCCGACGCCGAGGCGGCGGTGCGCGCCGGCGTCGATCGGTTCGGGCGCATCGACGTGCTGGTCAACAACGCGGCCAGCTTCTACGCCGGTTACTTCGAGGAGCTGTCGGCGGAGCAGATGGATCGGCAACTGGCGGCGAGCCTCACTGGGCCCATGAACGTCACCCGCGCCGTCCTGCCGGTGATGCGCAAGCAGCGCTCGGGACACGTCCTCGCGATCTCCTCCTCGGCGGGCCTCACGGGCTTCGAGTTCTGCAGCGCCTATGCGGCGTCGAAGTTCGGCCTCGAGGGGTGGATGGAGTCGCTCGCGCCCGAGGTCGAGCCATTCGGCATCGCTACCACTATCGTCAACCCCGGGTTCTTCCGTACGGAGCTCCTGACGGAGCAATCGACGAGCTACGCCGAGCCGTCGATCAGCGACTACAGCGAGCACAGAGCGAAGCAGCTCGAGTTCTGGAGAGCCCAGAACGGCAAGCAGGGAGGTGACCCCGCCAAGCTCGCGAAGGCCCTCATCACCCTCACCGACCAGGAGCGCCCCCCGCTGCGCTTCATCGCGGGGGCCGATGCGATCGGGACGGCCGAGCAGACGGTCACCACGCTTCGGCAGCAGATCGATGCGTACCGCGGCTTATCCTGCTCGCTCGCGTTCGACGAGGCCATCACCGCCCGTAGCTCGAAGTAGTCGGACGAAAGGAGCAGGCACGAACATGGACATCAAGCGAAGCGGCTCGCAGCCGTCCCAGAAGGCGCCTGCCGAGCATTTCACCGGCACCGTTCGCCTCGACCCACTGTTCCAGGCGACGGCGCCCGGGCGCGTCGGTGGCGCGTACGTGACGTTCGAGCCTTGCGCGCGCAGCGACTGGCACACTCGCAAGTGACGGCGGGCTTCGGGGCGCGAAATTGCCGAGGGACTTGCGCACCGGGCTCCGGGGCTTCTCATTGCTCATGGCCTCTTCTCCTCGTACTGATCGTCGGTGAGTTTTCGTCCGATCACTTCACGTCACCGGTGCGGCCCGGCCACCCGCGGTGAGCGCGCAGGCGGCGCTGCAAAGCGCTCTTCGAGAGCAAGGAGGAAACGTGATTCCCATGCGATCACTCGGACAAGGTTTGAAGGTCTCGGCCATCGGCTACGGTGCGATGGGGCTGTCGTTTGGCTACGGGCCGCCCACCGACAAGCAGCAGGCGCGGTCATCCGAGCCGCGGTCGAGCGCGGCGTAACCTTCTTCGGCACCGCCCAGGTGTATGGCCCCTTCAAGAACGAAGAGCTCCTGGGGGAAGCGCTCGCGCCGTTCCGCGGGCGGGTTGTCATCGCGACGAAGTTCGGTTGGAACATCGACCCGGAGACGGGCGCGCACCTCGGCGGTGTGAACAGCCGGCCTGAGCTCATTCGGAAGCTCACTGAGGGGTCCCTCAAACTCCTGCGTGTGGAGGCGATCGACCTCCACGACCAGCACCGCGTCGACCCCAACGTCCCGATAGAGGATGTGGCGGGGACGGTGAAGGGCCTCATCGCCGAGGGGAAAGTGAAGCACTTCAGCGCAGGACCTTGAACGCGTGGGCCCAGTCGTTTTTCAGAAACCCAGGGATGCACCACAACATGCAGAGCGGCTCGATCGCTCGCGCCGCCTCGACGGCCCCAGCGTCCTCCGTCTCCCAGCCGAACTGAGCGAGGATCGTGCGGACTTGCTCTTTGGCGCCGCTGTCGTTTCCGCAGATGAACATGGTCGGCACGGTGGCGAACTGGGGGTTGACCATGAGCGCGGTACCGACCGAGGTGAAGGCCTTGACGAAGCGCGCCTTGGGGGCGCGCTTCTGGAGGCGCTCGAGGAGTGAATCATTCGGGCCGGTGAAGAACGCGAGGACGCCGTGCACGGGCGGCGTGTCCGCGATCGGGTTCGTCGTATCGATGACGACCTTGCCGTCGAGCTCCTGTCCGCACAAGGCGACCGCATCTTCCGCCGCTGTCCCCTTGACCGAGAGAACGACGACGTCGCCGAACCGAGCCGTCTCTTCCATGGTCCCTGACTTGGCCGTCCCGCCGGCTCGACGCTTCCACTCGGCGAGCTTCGAAGGATCGCGCGACCCGCGCATCACTTCGTAGCCGTGCTTGGCAAATCCGTTCGCGAGCGTTTCCCCGACCGTTCCTGACCCGATAACGCCGATCTTGCTCATGGCGAGAGCCTACAATCGCTTGCGTCGCAGCTGAACGGGATTTGTCGCGGGACCCCCCGGCGATGATGGGCTGTCGTGGCGTCGTGCGCGACTCAGAAGCGAGGGCGGACCTGACCGAACGCTCTCATGAACTCGTGCCAGGCTTCGGTGTACGAAAATTCGAAGGACGGCGGCGGCAAGCCGGCGAAGCCAGCGGCCGCGTCGTCCCTTACGCGCATCAGTGCCTCGACGGCATCTGCTCGCTTCTGGTCCACGAGGCCGCACTCAAGCCAGCGGCCCGTCGCGTCCCAGTCGACGTCAAACCCTCGCGCGCGCATCTCGGTGACCGCGAACGCGAGTTTGCGCGACGGGTAGAAGCGCTCTTTCTGCGAGCGCACGAGCGCACTCGCCGTCTGCGGATCGATGACGCCCGCCCCAACCGCCTGCGCCATCGTCGCGCGGATATTCACAAGCGCGTCCGAGATCGGCCGGTAGCCCCGCTCAGGCGACTCGTGGACGACGGTGACTTCATCTTCGTCTTCGAGAACGCCGTCACGAAACCACTCGAATACGCGACCGACACCCACCATTCCGAACGGCTCGAGCTCGACGGCGCGCAGCGCTCCCAGGCTCGAGGCGCCGTACACGTGCACGCCGTGAGTCAACGCCCAGAGAATCTCTTTGTGCCATACCGGTCGGGTGTGCTCGAAGTACCCGTCAATGAGAACGATGGCGGTCGCGTTCGCCATCTGCGCCCGTAAAACGTCGCCGCAAGCGGCGGGACCGACGCAGGTCGCCCCGGCGAACAGAGAGCGCGCGTGGCCGGGCTGGATCGTTGGGCCGCTGAACACGACGCAGCTCACGGCGCGCCTTCCGGTCGGCGGGCCGCTCGGAGGCCGGGCCGATACGATGGGCTGGCGATTACGCCCTCGAGGCCGGGAACGATCGCGCGAAGCACGGCGAATGGCAGGTCTGCGGATCGCGACAGCTCGACCACCACAACCTCGGTCATCCCTCGCGCGGCGAGACGCGTGCGTATTTCGTCGAGGTCGCAGGGTACCGAATTCGTCGACGTCGAGGGGATCGCGCAAAAGGCGCGAGAGCCGCGCTCTGCGCGCATCTGCCCATGGGCACGTTCGGTGGCTTCACGGGATCGGAGCCGTTCGAAATCGTTCGCCTGGAGGTCGTCGCGCGCTCCCACGATTCGGGTCAGGCGACTCTGAGCGGCTTCGCATAACGCGCGCGAGAGCGCGACGCCTCGGTCGAGATGAGCTCCGCTCCCTCGCGCGACGCCCACGGGCCGGAACGGATCGAAAACACGGTCAACCGCCATGCAGAACACCGACGCGATTCCGAGATCGCTCGTCATGTCCCAGACGGCGAGCTCTACACCCGCGGCCTCGAAGCGTGCGATGAGGTCAAGGCAAACGTCGTCATCCACGGTGCCGAGGTCGAGGCGCCGGCGCAGCTGCTCCTCGACCGATTCTTGGTAAAATAGAGCCAGCGCGTCGCGTTCGACGAGCTCACCGAGCGCGTGAACAGCCGCCTCGGCGAAGTCGTTGCCGGAGGCGAGCCCATTCGAGCCCAGGGGAAAGAAGCCGCTGCCCGCGGGCAGCGGCAGGCGCAAGTCGACATGCACCATTTCGTAGGGAACCCACACCGGTTGCCCCGCCGCGAGGTCCTGGCCTTGGGCCCACCCCATCGAGGCGCCAGGATCGCGCACCCGCACCGAACGAGGAAGTCGCCCGACGTCGACGACACGGGCCTCCCGTTCGAGATCGTTCAGTGTCGCCGTCCTGTCAGGGCCCGCGAGGTGCTCGGCGACATGGTGTTCGGCCGCCTCGAGGATGCCCGAAGCCTTGGCGGCGTCGAGCTCTGGTCCTTTGCCCTGATGAAGGCTGAGCGATCGGCCATTGGGGCGAGTCACCATCGTGACGGGTATGCCGATGACGTCGAGTCCGGTGACATTCGCTACGCGGGTGATTCCGAGCTGTCGCAAGTGAGGTTTCACCCGAGCAAGCGTCTCGGCGGGCGTCCGGATGCGATGCGTACCGCAAAAATAACGCTTTCTGCCATCTGCCCGCGACGTGTGCTCCACGCGGGCCAGTCTAAATCATCCGCATGATTCTCGTTCGCGCTTTGCGGTGCGAGCCAATGGACGAAGGTCCCCGGGGGTCGGGAAAGTCTCTCGCAACCGTACGGAGCCTCGCACCATGCAGTTGCCTTGTAGCACCGTGCCCAGCGCCGGCTCTTGAGCGCCCTCGATGGCAAGGTCGCTATTGTCACTGGCGCGGGTGCGGGGCGTTCGGGCGTCCCAGCACTGTTTTTGAGGGTGTGGTCGCTCAGCTGCCGAAACGCACATGGAAGGCCTGATGCGAGCCGCGCACTCTGCGGCGGCTCGCTTGAAATCGGCTGCAATCGAGTTCATGGACGGGCTGTGATATCGGCTCCGGCGCGCGCTCGGTCGAAATGAAGTGCAGCGATTTTTCGCTGTCACTGAACGCCGGAGAACAACCATGCCTCGGACACCTGCGGACACCACGGCCTCACTACCGCCCGAAGCCCACGACGTCTTGGTGATCCCCATACTCAAGCCCACCTCCGTAATCCCCCCGAACGGGCCAACGGGCATGCAAAAGATGGCGGTGCAGCCCGACGGGCTGTTCGATAAGTCTGTCCCGGTGGACGTCACCGACCCCGGCGGCCGGAAGGTGTACGCGATCGCTCGTCCCGGAGACAATTACGGACCAGGGTTCGCGGTGCTTCCCATCCGCCCTGACCCAGGGTCCCAGTCGGATACCTGCTTTCTCATCAACACGGAGAACCTCTTTATACCGAACCCCTGGACGGGCGCGGACTGGGATGCCTTCGACGTCGCCGGTGCCCCCGGCCCGGACCAAGTGCAACCGCCCAGCGAGGCCAGCGTCAACCCAAGCTGGCCGGAGGAAGCGATTCCCTTTCTCGTGGCGGGTCCACACGGCAAAGTATTTCTCGTCGACCTTCAGAAACGAAGCGTCGAAGAGGTTCCGAGCCTCCGGACGGAGACGCCTGTCTGGAGCCAATTGCGAGAAGGTCTGATCGTCGGAACAACCACATATCGCAATGAGGTAATGCCGATTTTCAATTTGACCAGCGTCAACGCGGCGCGTCGAGGTTCCAAATGAACTGCGGGTTCAGCAGCCTACGCCTCTTGGCGTTGCCAACAACGGACAGCGACAACATTTTCGGCACATGGGACTTCAAATGGCCGTCGCGCAAGAAAATTCGCGTCGCATTTCAGAAGTTGCCAGAAAACTTCTCAGGCGACCGATCGAGTGCCCTCAGCGACCTCATCGCCAAGGTCAAGCGGTTCGCGACCACATGGCACGATCATGTGCCTGACGCCCCGAGGTTTGAATTCATCGAAGACGCCTTCCTTCCGGCGCCTTCCCCATCTGCGAATCGAGGCCAGTCGCCGGTGAAACCCGCCGACCCATACGTAGCATACGACGAGCTTGTGAGCTTCGCGCCGCTCCCGATCGGCGTCTCATACGACGTCATCGTACCGCCGCCCGAGGGCGGGCCCCCGGCGGCTCTCTTCTCGACGAGGACCGTGAGCCGGGCGGCCGACGGGAGCGCGCTGCAGATCGTCTTGCCGACGGCGCAACTCGGCCGATTTGCGCTCCGGTGCGACTACGGAGTACCGACGATTTATCTCGGCCAGCCGAAGCGTGACGCCCAGACCTCCTCCGGTGTGCTCGAGGAGATCGCGCGTGTGCCCGCGGGAGTCATAGGCCCCAGGCTCCCCACCCTTCCGCTGCCGACTCTGCAGGAAACCGCGAACGACTACTTCGGTCTTCGTGTGGCCCTATCGCAAACGCGCGAATTCGAAGCGGCGATCGTCCACGAATTCGGTCACGTCCTCGGTATTCCGCATCTGCACCAGTCGCCGCGACTGTTTCCGCGCTGGAAAGACGATCAAGATCTCATCCGAATTTTCCAAACTGGGATGGGCGTGAGCCTCAACTCAGACTTCGTCAAAACGCAAATTACCCTGCCATTTCCGAGCTCGGGCAGCGGCGGGTGGCCTGACCGGGCTGGGATCATGTTTGCCGATTGGCCCGAGCCGGCGGTTGGCAAAACGGTCGACTCCGATCGGAATCCCCTTGATTCCGCGATGACGCACCCGCTCCAAAGCGCGCTGCTCGTCCCCGCGCGCGTGCCCTTGTTCAACCGGTATCTTGCGCCCCAGCCCCCCGATCTCGAGTACCTGGCCGTGATGTACGGGTACCCTGGCGCGAGGGGTTAGCGTTAGCCTTAGCCTGGCAGGCGCAAGCGTCGCGCCTGCCGATCTACAAGGTGACGATGCGCACCCGCGAAGTGCCGATTCGCAGCTGGCGCGTCCTCGGACGCCGCTCAATCACATTGGCCGCGTTGACGATGCCGAGCGCCGCGAACTGCTTGCGCGCACGGAAGACGTCGAGATTGAGCTGAGGTGGAGCCATGCTGGGATCGCGTGAGAGATCCTCCTGGTAGACCCAGCCTGAAGATGAATCGACGACCCCCTCCGCGAGGTCGGCGAGCCTTCGCCGTGCGAGCGTCAAGAGGAGATAGTGGTACGAGTGGGCGCCGAGCTCAAACTCGCGGCCGGCGCCCATCGCCCGTACCCGAGTGTATTCCTCGTCGCGCGACACGTAGAAGGTGAGCGCGAGGTCGACAAGCTCGGGCGACGGGAACGACGTGAGTGATGTCTTGTACAAGGGCGCCGGGCGACAGAACTTCCAGCGCCGGCTGTCGACGGAGAATATCTGCTGGTCTACGATCGGCGTGGCCGACATGGATTGCTCGAGAATCCACCCCCCTTCGCCACAACGGTAGATTGTCGCAATCGGCTCCGCGGACGAGGGAATCGCGATGAGGTCCTGGTCGGCCAAGACGGCCTCTGCGTCGTCGAACGGCACGGCCATGGTCACCGGAGGGCTCACGTCGATGAGCTCCCACTCCGGCTTGCGTCTCCCGAACGCGATCCGGTCGCCGATGGCCACAAGCTGATGCGTAGCCGGTTCAATCCGCGATCCGTTGACAAACGTTCCGTTGGTGCTGCTCAGGTCTTTGAGCTCCCAGCGCTCTCCCGTCCACCGCAGGCTTGCGTGCTGGGATGAGACAAAGCGTTCGACGAGGCGCAGGGCGGAGTGTGACCCCCGGCCGATAACGTGTTCGGCTTCGAGTCGCTTCGTTCGGCCCGTGTCCGTGTTTCTTAGGATGGCCATCGTCTTCTCTGGCAGTTGGGAGTCGCCGACGGGAAAGGTCGGCCATCGGTCGATCGGCAAAAAGGGCGACTACGAATCTTCACGCTGCCTCCCATCCGGGATCCAGGTCCTTTAGTGCCGCCCGTAACGCGATTTCTGCCTCGGTGGTTTGATTCTGCTGGCAAAGCGTCTCAGCGCGCTTGAGGGCGTCAGCGACCTCCCTGCATGGGAGCTGCTGGCTCGGCGCCATGATGGCTCGCGCGAAGCTCACAGCTTCGTGCAGGTCTCGGCGCGCGAGGGCGGCGCGGAGCAATGGGATGAGGGCCAGCGATTGAAAAGGAAAGACGAGCTCGAGGTCCGCCCAGATCGCAAGCGCTTCGCGCGCGAGGGCTTCGCCATCCTCCGGGCTTCCGCGCCGCTGCGCGAGCCACGCCTTGTTCGCAATGGCCGCTGCAACGTACTCGCGGATGTTCGCCGATCGCGCCACGCGCTCGCCCTCCGATGCGTGCGCCTCCGTCTCGACAACGCGCCCGCGCAGGCGGGCGACGGCGGTCAGGTACGTCAACACCCGCGCCAGGTGCCCCGCGTCACCGCATCGCCGTGCGAGTGCCTCAGCGCGCGAGAGCTCGGAATGCGCCGCGTCGAGCCGAGACGCAAACAGCAGCGCGAAACCGAGTATGTGCTGTGCCATCGGGAGCTCTGCCAGCCCTCCGTGCTCGCTGCACGCCTCGACAGCGGAGCGCGCCAGGTCGAGCGTCTCATCGCGAATCACGTAGCGATCGCGCCGCATGTGCGCGAGCGCGCGCATCTGAAAAAAACGCGATCGTTGGGAGCTCGAACCGTGTTCACGGATGACCGATTCGATGGCGCTTGCCGTCGCGTCCATGTCGCCGACCCGCGCAAGCCAGTAATAGACCCAGAGCTCCTCGATGTGTGCCTGGACGAATTCGTTACGCTCTTCGGCGTCCATCGACTCGAGCGGTCCTGCCAGCCCGGCGCGGGCTTGCCTGTAGTGGGCGAGGGCCCTCTCGTGCTGGTGCTCGATCTCCCAGGTCTTGCCTATCTTGCGGAGCACGCGCGCTCTCACCATGGCTCGAGACGAGCTCTCAAGTGCCAACGCGTACGCGGTGCGCGCGGAGCCGCGTTCGCCCGTCAATGTCAGCACGTCGGCCAGGCCCTCGTGGAGCTCGGCGAGAATGCCGTCCCAGCGGTCTCCTTGGCTCATGGAGCGGGCCGCAAGAGCCTCGCTGATGGCATCTCGATAAAGGCGAATGGCCTGTTCGTTGGCATAGGTGCTGCGGGCGTGATCGGCGGCGAGCTTGAGGTACTTCGCACCGGGCTCGTGGAGCTCCGCCGCCCCGAAATGGTGACCGAGAGTGGGCCAGATCCGCTCCGGGTTCGCGTGACCCCGGTAGCGTGACTCGATGGCCGAAGCCGCCCGGGCGTGCAGCGCCGTTCGATGCGGACGCTCGGCAAGGCCGTAGGCGATTTCGCGCAGCTTGTCGTGTGCGAAGCGCACCCTGCCGGCCTCGGAGAGTTCAAGCACTTCGTGCTTGAGGAGTTCGTCGACCGTGCGCAGCAGCGAATCGTCGTCGAGAGCGGCGGTTGCGCTCAACGTGTCGGTATCCGTCTCGCGACCAATGGCCGCGGCGGCGATGGCGGTCAGCAGCGCCTTGGGACTGAGCCGCCTAAAGCGCTGATCAATGAGGGCGCGCAGGGACACGGGTAGCTCGAGCCGTTGAAGCCCGTCGTCTCGCCAGGAAGGCTCGGGGGTGAGCCGCCACCGGTCCCCGTCGCCGCGGTCAAGCAAGCCCTCACCGACCGCGGCGCGCAGGTACTCGGCGACGAAGAACGGATTGCCCTCGGCCTGCGCGGTCACGAAGTTGACGAGCGGCTTCAGCGGGTCGCTCAGTGCCAGCATGTCGCCGACCATGGACTGCACTGCCTCGGGCGTTAGGCGCGATAGGCGATGTTGCTCGACGTGGGGCAGACGCATCAGCGAAGCGAGCTGCTCGGACCCCTCCTCGCTGCGATTCGTGCAAAGGACGAGGATAGGCGTTCGTCGAAAAAATGCGGGCGCCAACGACTCGAGGAACGCGAGCGACAGCTCGTCGGCCCACCCCACATCGTCAATGATCCATAGCAGAGGAAGCTCTGCCGCCAGGGCCGCCAGCGTCGACTCGAGGCACTCGAAGAGCTGGCGCCGCGCAGCGGCCGGCGAGAGCGGGATCACTGACCCTGGTGAATCGTAAGCAGGCACCGCGGCGAGAAGGGGCTCGTACCGCGAAAGCACCGGCAGGCCCAAGCCGAGGAGGCGCTCGGTCACTTCCGGCCCGCCAAGCTGACAACGGTGGGCTACAGCGCGAAGAACTGGGCGGAGCGAGTGTAGCGGCGCACGGGAGATCGAAGTGGCCGCGGCGGCCGAGAGCGGAGACGTGTCGCTCGTAATCGTTTGCATCATCGAGGACGGCGTCAGTCGTGTCATTTCCATGGCAACGCGCGTTTTGCCGACGCCGCTCTCCCCGAGAAGAACGACAAAAGCGCCATCGCCGTTCGCCGCTCGATCGCGAGCGGCGCAAAGGCGAGCGACGACTTCCTCGCGGCCGACAAATCGAGGTCGGTACAGGTAAGGCCTCGTCGCCGGAAAGTCAGGCAACTCCGGTTCCTCGCCGCTGAGCCCGGCGAGCCTCGCAGCCACCTCGTCGGCGAAGCCCGCACGACGTGAGAGGTCCTTCTCGATGAGCGCCAGCGTCAGTTGGTCGAGTGCGGGAGGCACGCCGCTCACGCGCGCCGAAGGGACAGCGGGCAAGCTTATCAGATGCTGGGCTCGCACCGCAGCGGGGGGACCCGTGAAGGGCGGCGTGCCGACGAGTAGCTCGTAGAGCATGCATCCGAGCGAATACAGGTCGGAGCGCGCGTCGACGAACTCGCCGCGAAGCTGCTCGGGCGACATGTAAGGGAGCGTTCCCGCCATCATCCGCCCGTAGTCCAGAGTCTCTCGCGGCATATTCTGTGCGATCAATCCGAAATCAATGAGGATGGGATCTCCGTTTACGAGCAAGATATTTTCCGGCTTTAGATCGCAATTGATAAACCCTTCTCCGTGCAGGAAGGCGAGTGTCGCGCAAATGCGTCGGCATATCCGTAGCGTCGTCGTCAGATGGCCACCGGCCGCTGGTATGCTCAGGCTCGCGTGCGGGAGAACCGATTGCCGCTCGCTGCGCAGATGGGCGATGGCTACACCAGGTTCGGGTTCGGTGTGGCTCAGGCGTCCGCTCGGCGGCGGCCGAGACGGCGCGACGCGATAGGGGCTCCACGTGCGCTGCAAGTAATTGCGTAGCGTCTCGCCTTCGAGCAGCTCCATCGCATACCACGGGCGCCCCTCGTGCGTACCGTCGTCGAGTATGCGGACGACGCCTGGGTGGCGGATGTACGTGAGGGCGCGGATTTCTCGCCGGATGCAGTCGATCCACGCGGGCGCTTCCACGCTCACGGTCTTCAGAGCAACGATCTTTTCAGAATTCGAGTGGCGCGCTCGGAAAACGACGCCCATCCCGCCTTGCCCGAGGGTTTCGAGCAAGCAATACGGCCCGACTTGGCTAGCCTGCGCCACGGGAAGTCTCTCGCTCGCCTACCCTCGATGCGAAGTATCGGCGCACCCGGCAACCGGTGTCAACGGTGAAGGTGTTGGCGCCGGGGGCGACGACTGGATATCCGGATCGCCGCGACGACGACGACCGACGCGACCCTCTCGATCTTGGATCGAGTGCGCTGCTCTCTCGCCCTTGCGATCCGAGCTGTGCCGGTCTTCGTCACAAGGAAGCCTGTCAGATGACGTTTTCTTAACGAAAAAAGATCTCTTTCGATCGTTTTCCTCCTTTGGCGCGCCTCCTGCTGTTCCGCACACGCCTGTGTCTCTAAAGGACCGAAGTTCCAATATCCCTATTTGTTCGCAGGGGCAGAGCGCCCCGGCCGGTGGACGTCCACGTCCCCTCCTGCCGCGGTGGGCTCATTCCGGAGGTGCAACGTGAGGGCGCTCATCCTCGAGGACGACCAGAGACTCGCGCGCTTTCTCGCCCGCGTACTCTCGGAAGAAGGGCTCGCCGTCGATGCGTGCGTGCGAGGTTCGGATGCCATCGCCCAGGCGGAGGGAAGCCCCTACGCTCTCATCATTTTGGACTGGATGGTACCGGAGACCGACGGGGTGACGGCGTGCCGGGAGATCCGGCGGGCCGGCAACACCACGCCCATCCTCATGCTGACAGCCCGTGGCGAGACGCGGGAGCGGGTGCTTGGGCTCGAGGTCGGGGCCGACGACTACCTGGTCAAGCCGTTCGAGGTCGACGAGTTCATTGCACGCGTTCGCGCTCTCATCCGTCGCACCTCTGGCTTCTCGGCGCTCCGTTGCGGGGACCTCGAGATCGACCGCGCGACCCGTCGGGCCACGCTTGCCCGAACCCCGCTCACGTTGACCAACCGCGAGTACGCATTGCTCCTTCACCTCGTCTGTCGTGGAGATCGCGTCGTGAAGCGGTCCGACCTCCTCGCCCACGTCTGGGGAACGAGCTTTGACCCTGGTTCGAATCTCGTCGAGGTCCACGTCAGCCGCCTGCGCGACAAGCTCGGACGACACGCATGGATGATCGAGACCGTGCGCGGTTTGGGCTATAGGCTCCGCCACCAGCCTGCAACATGAGCCTGCGCAGCCGCATTGTAGCCGCCGTGTCGGTCGTGGCTCTCGTTGCCGTGAGCGGCGCTTTCTCTGCCGTGTGGCTGGCGTACGGCGCGGCCCAGCAGCGCCAGCTCGATGCGGCTCTCCTTGCCGAAGCGACGGAAGACGCGTTCGACGCTTGCTATTCCCAGGGACCTTTCGCCCGTGATCGCTCTACCTTGCGTCGGGGTCAGCTTGGGCCGGTCACGAAGTACGCGTCCCTCTTCGACTCCCTGGGGCAGCCCGTCGTCTGGACCCCCAACCTGCAGCCGGCTCGTCCGCGGATGGAATTCATCCGCCACCCTTTCGGAGTGCCGTTCGACATGTGGTGGAACAACGAGCACTTGCGTGCCGTGTGGGTGCCTGTCCCTGGGGATCGCGGGCAGTCGCTCTGGCTCGCAACACCCCGTTCGCTCCTCGATAAAGAGGCGCGCGATCTGTTTAGACAGATGATGATGGCCCTCCTCGTGGCTGTGGCCGCCTCGGCGGCATCGACGTCGTGGCTCGCGCGTTTGCTGACGCGAGACCATGAGCGGATCGCCGCGGTCGCGCGCTCGGTAGCCGCCGGGGATCTGTCCGCTCGCATTGGAATCACCAAAGGCGATTCTGAAGTAGCCCGCCTCAGTCGCGACCTCGACGAAATGATATCGCGACTCGCTGTGCTCGTGGAAACGCAGCGGCGATTCATCGCGAACGCATCGCACGAGCTACGCTCCCCCGTCACGACACTGCTCGGCGAACTTTCATTTGCTTTGCGTCGCGAGCGGGACCCCGCCACGTATCGGGAATCCCTCGAGGAGGCGCTCGAGTCCGCCCGGAGCCTCAGGGCCATTACCGAGGACTTGCTCGGCTTGGCCCGGATCGGCGCCACGTGGCCTCCGGCGCACGAAAGCGTCTCTCTCTCCGCGGTGACCCGCGCGGCGGTTGAATCGACAGAGGCGGAGGCCGCGGCGCACGGAGTTGCTCTGGAGATCACGGGCGATCAGGCTGCGGTGCAAGGCCACGCGGGCGATCTGGAACGCCTGCTGCGCAATCTCGTCGAGAACGCGATCCGCCATTCGCCGCGCGGAGGGCGGGTGCGGATCGCAGCACAGCATGAGGCCAACCATGTTCACCTTCTCGTGAGCGACGACGGGCCAGGCGTGCCCCCCGATGTTCGCGAGCGCATTTTTGAGCCATTCTTCCGGCTAGCTGGTCCGCGCGCGGTTCACGGGGGTGCCGGTCTGGGGCTTGCCATCGGGCGGAGCATCGCACGCGCGCACGGCGGTGATGTTTGGGTCGACGATTGCTCACGCGGAGCGCGGTTCGTCGTGCGCTTGCCGGTGTCCGCACCGACTGCAGTAGGTTGAGCGCGTCACGTCACCCAACGTGCGATCGTTGGCCGTTTCTCGACGAGAAGCGAAGGTCATGCTGGTGCGTCAGGCTGCGCTCCGTCCTTTGCAGCAAGCCACCTTGTTGGAGCCCACGCCCCGTCACCCAACCGGCGCGCTCGTAGCCTGCGCTGAAGAGTGGGTTCATCCACCTCACAACGATGCCCATGCTGCACGCACAGTGGCCTCCGGTGAAGCGTCACCTCAACCCATCATGAAATGATCGACGACGCGCGGTCAATGAGAACCGTGGCGACGTGGCTCTTCGATGGCCTTATCGATGCTCTTCTCCTCGGCGGACTTCTCCTCGAGATGCTTCTCAATCTCGCGTCCCGCAAGGTCCAGAGCGTCGCCGGGCTGCCTTGAAGCAACCTCCCAGGCACCGGCTGTGGGGCTTGTGCACTTCGCGATCCAGGGATTCGTCTCGCCGGCGCGGTAGTGAAGCTCGACCTTCACGTCGATGGACGCAGGAAAGCTCTCGCCCGAGCCATCCGGACACCGCCGGCTCGTTCGACCACCTTCGATGGCCTCTACATCTCCTTGGTGGACCCCGCGACGCGGTCGGCCAGTTTGCGGATCTCGTCGGCGACCACCGCGAACCGCCGTCCGGCCCATATGCGCCTCTTTCGGCATACCGCAATTCTTACATTTCATGGCGTAAGCGCCCGCGAATGAAGACACAGCTCAGAGATTCTGCGACAGGAGGACGGCGCCGTTCACGACGATCTTTTGACCGGCTTCGAGCCCCTTTCTCACGACGAGCCAGGGGCTCGACTCACCCTCGTCGACGTCCACGACGACCCTCTGAAACCGGACCTGACGCTCGGTTTCACCGATCTCGAGGAAGACCACCTTGTCTTCACCGAGGCGGAGCAGCGAATTGCGCGGGATGGCGAGCGCGGACTGCCGGTCGACAGAAATCTGCACGGTGGCGTACATCATCGGCCGCAAGAGCTTATCGGGGTTGTCGAAGGTGCATCGGACCTTGGCCGTCCTCGTATTCGGGTCGAGCGACCCGCTGACCCAGTCGACCGCTCCGGTGAATGCCTTGCCTGGATAGGAGACGACCGTGATGGACGCCGGCGCCCCCACGTGCACGCGTGGAAAATCCATCTCGTAGAGGTCGCCGAGCAACCAGACCTTGTCGATCTCGCCGATCGTGAAGAGCTCGACGGTCGCGCCCCCACTGTATTGGCCCTGGACCTCGACGCCCGGGTTGATGTTGCGAACGAGCACCTCGCCGTCGATCGGTGATGTCAGGGTGTACTGTTGCGTGACGGCGTCGGCATTTCCGTTGCGAAGCAAAAATGCCTTTTGCCGGGCACGCTCCACTTCAGCCTTCGCCCTCCGGTAGTTGTCGTTCGACGCCTCCATGTCCGCCGACGAACCCGCCTTCTGCTCGTAGAGCTCCTTCTTTCGCTTCAGGTCGTGCTCGGCGGCGATGAGGTCGGCTTCGGCCTTGTGCACGTCGCTCACGGCAGTGCCGACATCCGGCGACTCGATCACGGCGAGCGGGTCGCCCTTGTGCACGCGCTGTCCGAGCTGCCCGACGATCGTGATGACTCGGCCCGTCACCGGCGAGAACACGTGACCGGTACGCAAGTCGTCCAAGGATATGGTGCCGCTCGTCAGGATCGTGTCGTCGACGTCTCGATTCTTTAGGGTTTGCACCCCGATTTTGGCATCCCGGACTTGCCGAGGCGTAAGCCAGACCTCCCCTGCGGGCGGCTGGCCCTCCGGCTCCGGCGCCGGAGATTCGGGCCGGTGGCAGGCCGCACTGCACAGGACGACCGCAGCAAGCCCGACGCGCAAAGGCCGAGCGGCCACCGCGCCGATGCGAGTCCCCAAGACGACGGCCGACATATTCAAAGCCTCTGCGACAAGTTCGATGCGCCGCTCACCACGATTCGCTGTCCCGCTTCGACGCCGTGCTTCACGGCCACGTACGGAGTCAGCGTGCTCTCATCCACCGCGATTGGAAGACGCTCGAAGTGCACGCGACCATCCGCTTGCCCGACTTCCGCAAAGACGACCTTGTAATCGCCGAGGCGCACGACGGCGCTCCGTGGAATGGCGAGCGCCTTTCGCGCGTCGACCGAGATTTGCACGCTGGCGTACATCATCGGTCGAAGCTTGCCGTCGGGATTGTCGAAGGTACAGCGCACCTTTGCCGTGCGGGTATTCGCATCCAAACTACCGCTCACCCAATCGACCACGCCCGTGAAGACTTGACCCGGGTAGGCGACGGTCGTGACTTTGGCGGGTGCACCGACGTGGACGCGTCCAAGGTCGATCTCGTACACGTCGCCGAGCGCCCACACCTTGTCGAGCTCTCCGATGGTGAAGAGCTCTCCGCAGACGGCGTTGGTCGTGAGTCCGGGCAGGCAGTTGTTTCCAGCGCCGCCGCTGTACTGCCCCTGCACCTCGACGCCCGGGTTGATGTTGCGCAGCAAGACTTCGCCGTCGATGGGTGCGGGGAGCGTGTACGTTTGGGTGACGGTGTCGACGTTGCCCACGCGCAAGAGGAACTCCTTTTGACGGGCGCGCTCGACTTCGGCCTTCGCATTCCGGTCTGCGTCTTCGGAGGCCTCGACGTCGGCCGCCGACGCGGCTTTCTGGGCATAGAGCGCTTTCTTGCGCCGGAGATCGTGCTCGGCGGCAATGAGGTCAGCCTCTCCCTTGTGCACGTCGCTCACCGCGTTGCCGATGTCGGGTGACTCGATCGTTGCAAGCGGGTCTCCCTTCTTCACCCGCTGGCCGAGCTGCGCGAAGATCCTCGTCACACGCCCCGTGACGGGCGAGAAGACGTGGCCGCTTCGCAGGTCGTCGAGCGTGATGGTCCCGCTCGTCAGAATCGTGTCGTCGACGACCTGCTCGCCGGCCGCGGCCACTTCGATCTTGGCCTCGGCCACTTGGGCCGGCGTCAACCAGAGCTCGCCAGCCGCCGATTCGCTGGCCGCCTGCGCGGCTTGAGACGGGTGACAGGACACCGCGCTCGCGGCGGCGACGACGAGCAAAAGGTTGCTCAGGTGTTTCGTGATGCATGTCATGGGCGCAGCTCCATCGCGACCGCTTCCTCGAGCTGGTAGACGGCCGTCCAGTAATTGGTGAGGTCCCCGAAGTATTCGACTTTGGTTGCAATGTATGTCTGAAGTGCAAGAAGAAAGTCGGACAAGCTCGCGGCCCCTTTTTCGTATTGCATGCGGGTGATGTCGAGCGCGACCTTGGCGCTCTCGAGAATGGGGCGCACTTTGGCTTCGGGCTCGCCCTTCTCCATGCGAAGGACGAGCTTTTGCGTCATCATGAATGCCGCGTACGCGGTGCTGACGTCGCTCGCCACTTGCTTGGCCGTCTGAGCGTGCTGAAGGGCATTGGTGTCGAGCTGCGCCTCGGCTTGCCTCTGCTCGCCCTGGAGTTGATAAAAGACGGGGAGTGGGGCCGACACGCCGAACGTGAGCATCGGGGTCTGGAGCGCCGCGTTCGTCCCGCTCCCGCCGTAGCCGCCCTGCGCGTAGTTGAGCGAGAGGGTGATGTCGGGGAACTTCTGCCGGTTGACCAGCTCGAGCTGGGCGGCGGCGGATGCGATGTTGTAGCCGGCGGAAACGAGATCGGGCCGATGGTCGAACGCCATGCGCAACAGCCCGACTTCGGTCGCGCCGCTCAGGGCTGAAGGCACCGCATAGTCGAGCACCTTGGTGTCGACGTCGAAATCGGAGACTTCGCCGCGAACGCCGAGGAGAAACGCGAGCGCGACGCGCGCCTGCCGCAGCGCTTGATTCGCCGTGTCGAGAGCCTGGTCCGACTCGGCCTTCTGCGTCTCCATGCGGGCCAGGTCGCCGTCGTTGATGGCGCCGGAACTGTATTTGACTTTGAACTTATCCAGGATCGTCGTGTTGGAGTCGGCCACGTCCTTCGCGAACTTGTAACCAAGCACAGCTTGCGCCACCTGCAGGTATGCCGATGCAACCTGAAACGTTAGGGTGCGTTCGGCGTCGACGCGCGTCATCTTGGCTGCGGCGAGGGCGTTCCGAGCGACCTTGAACCGCAAGTCGCGTTTGCCCGACACGGTGTCTTCGATCGCTGCGGAATCGGCAATACCGACGTTCCAGACCTGATTGGTGCAGCTAACGTAGTTCGTAGGTGTCGTGGACGGGCCCGTGAACTGGCAGCTCGGGTCCTTGGTCGTGTAGGTGAAGGCGTCGCCCAAGCTCGCGCTGAAGACGGGATTCGGAACGGCACCGGCCATCTTCACTGCGCCTTCGGCACTTCTCACGGCCGCCTCGGCCATCAAGAGCTCGAGCCCGCGCGTTCGAAAGATGTGGAGCGCGTCGTCGAGCGAGAGCACTTGGGGGAGCTCCGTGGACGGTGGGACGGGGCCTTCCGCCCACGCCGCGCCACCGACCGCCGTTAGAGCGGCCAGCCATAAGACGATGAGTAAGATCGATCGAGCCGACATCGCGGCTCCGCCCAAGCAACTGTCGCACCAGCCGGCCGGTCGTCGGACCGAATCGACAGGCCGGTGCTCTTCCGTCTGAACGGCTGCATCCGGAGAGGCGTCCGAACAGCGAGCGCTGGGCACGCTGTTCCAAAAAAAGAGCTTGGGTCGAAACACGGCTTGCTCGATTCATTGATTACGAAATCGTAAGCAGCAACATTAAGACAATGAAATGGTCGAATGGTCCCATGCTCCGGTTTCGTCGCGAGCGAGCGAGGCGGGGCACCTTATCGCGCTTGGATGGAGTCCGATCGGGCACGACGCCCCACGGCGCGCGCGCCGCTTCATGCACACGGCAAGCGCCGCAGCCGACGCGATCAGCCAGGTCGGACCCATGGGCGCGTGCCCGATCGATCGTTCGGCCACGGCGCACGTCGGACGTCCCTGTAACGTGTCGCAGAGGTCCCCATCGCAAGCGATAAAAATGGGTGCACTGGCTTCCGACTCGCCTGACGCCGGCGCTCCGTCGCCTCCGTCCGAGTCCACGGGACTGGCGTCGCCACTCGTCTCGCTGTCGCCTGCGTCGTCGGCAAACGCGAGGGATGGGGTCAGGAGAAAGACTGTCAGAGGGACCATGAGCACGAGCCGCAAGTGCATAGGCCGCGGGCTAGCACAGAGCTTGCCACGGGAGCGCCGCCATGAATCGGCTTCCCCTCCTTCTGGTCGCCAGCGCTTCTCTGCCCGCGACGGCGACGACCGTGTCGCGCGTTGCCCGTGCCGACCCTGCGCCTCCCGTCGACGTTGCATTGCACGGAGCTCCGTCACCGCACAGGGCGTTCAGTGTCGAGTGGAATCCCCTGACCTTGTTCATCGACAAGATCAGCTTCAACGTGGTCGTCGTACCGGGCGACCACCATGCTCTGGTCCTCAGCCCCTTTTACACCTGGGCGAAGACCAACGCGTACGCGACCGGCATCGACGCCAACGGCAATCCACTCATGGACGCGAACGGAAACCCGTATACGCTAAACGTCCTCGCCCAGACCTTCCATGGCTTTGGCGGCGAGCTCGGCTACCGGTATTACTTCGACAAGGGCGGACCACGCGGTTTTTTTCTCGGGCCGTCGCTCTTACTCGCTGGCATCACGGCGACCGCGGGCAACGGAACGCAGACGTCGTTCTCCGACGTCGGTTTCGCGGCCGACGCGGGCTACGAGGCCCTCATCGCCGACACGATCGCGATCAGCGTCGGCGCAGGCGCCCAGTACGTCTTGACGAGCAAGAGCATTCCGGAGCAGCAGTTGCCCGCCTCCATCTATGCGAACAACGCCTTGCGTCCGCGGCTTCTTCTCTCCCTCGGCTACGGCTTTTGATCGATGAACGTCGAGGACGGACTTTTGGCGGCCGAGGACCAGCCCCAGCATGGGCAGACGCATGTTGACGCGACTCTTGACGATGATTGTTGACGCGACTCTTGACGATGATTGTTGGCGCGGGCTCTTGACGATGATTGTTGGCGCGGCTTTTGACGATGATTGTTGACGCGACTCTTGACGATGATTGTTGGCGCGAACTCTTGACGATGAATGTTGGCGCGGACTCTTGACGATGAATGTTGGTGCGAACTCTTGACGATGATTGTTGGCGCGACTCTTGACGATGATTGTTGGCGCGGACTCTTCACGGGACGGATGGCCAGGGCGTTTCTTGATAGATGACGCGGGCGAAGCTTTTGCCGAGTCGGCGCGGCGGGAGCGGCTCTTGACGGACGAAGGTTGACCAGGCTTTTTCGCGAGTGAACACAGGCTGCGGCCTCGACCGATAAAGGACCCACGAGCGATGCGAACGTTCCAAATTATTGTGGCCGCGGTCGTCCTTTGGCTGACCGGCTGCTCGAGCGAGACCGTCGGGCCCCCACCCCCGGCGCCTGTGAACTGGCAGTCGCTCCGAGCGCACCCCGTCGTGGATGCCGGAGCCAACACGATCACGGCCAAGGAGCGCAGTCTGCCCGAGTCGTACGCCGCTGCGCTGGCCTCACCGGGCTTCACCCTTCTCGGACCCTTGCTCGACGACGAGGCGCACTTCGCCTCGCCCGGCATGGAGGACACGCACGGGCGCGGCCCGGTCGTGCGTGCGCACGAGCTCTTGTTCGGGCCCTTCGACAGCCGCAGGGTCACGACGAGTCGGGTGTGGCGCACGCCCAACGAACAGACGGTCGAATGGACCATGACCGCGACGCAGGAACGTGACTTTCTCGGCGTAGCGCCGTCGCACAAGCCGGTCGCTTTCAAGGGTCTCACGCTTCTGTGGACGAAGGACGACGGGAGCATCACCGACGTTCACGTCTACGTCGACGTCGCGCTCGTCAAGGCGCAGCTGGGCGTCGGGCCGAAGGAGCTTCTGACGCTGCCGCCGGCCGTGCCTCCAACTGGTACCGCGCAGGTTTTCGAGCCGACAAGCACGGGCTCCGAGGGCGAGCAGAGCCTGGCCGTCGCCAAGGCATGGCTTGACGCGCTCGAAAAAAACCGCGAAGCCGAGTACGTCGCCGCGACGACCGACGACGTCGAACTCTACACCTTGGAGCGGCCGCAACCCGCCCGAGGCAAGGCTTCGATGCAAGCCTATTACAGGGCCATGCACGGGGCGATCGGCCAGCTCGATACGACGGTCGACAACGGCTGGGGCGTCGCGCAGTTTGCGGTCATCGAGTATTCGATTGACGGCGAACAGCTCGGGCCGATCGGCTGGATTGCAGCGCAGCGCGACAAGGTGTTCCGCGTCGAGGTCGTCGACATCTGCGAGATCACCGACAATGGCAAGATTGCTCGGGTCTGGCGCTACGATAACCCGTCGCAGATCGTCAGCGGGGCGGCTCCTTGAGGGCCGCGTCGCGCCGCCGATGCGGGTGTTTCACCGCCTTAACCGGTAGCCGGAGCGCCGCACCGTCTCGATCAACCCTGCGTCCGCGCCGAGCTTATCCCGTAGCCGGCAAAGGTGAACCTCGACGAGGTTCGAGCCGCGGTCCTGCTTTCGTCGGCGAAGTCGTTCGCGCAGCGCCGCCCGGGAGACGACTCGGCCCCCGGCCTCGACGAGAAGCACGAGCAGGTCGTACTCGCGCGCCGTGAGGGCGATCGTGTTGCCGTGAAGCTGCACAATGCGGTGAAGACGATCGAGATCGAGCGGTCCCCACCGAAGATGGGGGTGGGCAGCCGCGGACCGCGCCGAGGCGCCGAGCCGGGTGGCCAGCTCGAGCGCATCGAACGGCATTGCGACAAAGTCGTCCGCACCGGCGTCGAGCAGGGGCCGCCATTCGGCGAGATCGGCGCAGACGACCAAAATCGTGCCGGCGTATCCCTCTTTTCGCAGCCGCCTGCACTGCTCGACCCGCTCCTAGAGGGGGCCTCGGGCACCGATGGCAACGGCGTCAAAGGCTTCGATCGGCTCGTTCGTTTGCGCTGCGAGGGACCCGGCAAGGGCAACTTGCAACCCGGGCTGTTCGAGGAGCGGGACCAAGAGAGTGGACTCGGCGCCGCCGTAATCGGAGAGCAACACGCGCACGGACCGCGCGCCGCATACAAGTGTCGCACCAACCGCTGAGCGCGGCGCACGGACGTGTCCCGATGGTGCTGAAGGGGGGATCAAGTGCCCCGTCTGGGTGACGGGCCGGGACGTCGCGCCCTCATTTTATAATTACACGTTTTTTTAATACTGACTTGGGCGAGCCCGTGACATCCTTGCGAGGAAGGAATCTTATCCCAACGAGTGCACCGCCGTCGAGATGGGATCAAAGGATCCGCATCGGGCTGCACTCGCGAAATCGCGGGAGCGACTTCGTGGTTGGGCTCTATTCTTTTACGAATGCCTCGGCCAGAGGCGCATCTGTCCGCTGCTTTGCAGTCGGCCGAGAACGTGAGCGCGCCGCAAGGATCATCGTACGGACAAGCTCCTCCAGCGCCCGGGGCGGCATGAGCTCCTCGAGTACGGGGAACGCCACCTGCTCTTCGAAACGGGAGACCTCGTGAAATGTCGTGTGTAGCTCACGCAGGCGCTCGCTGCGGAGCCTTCGATCGTGATCGGGAGCTCCCAACCCCGAGAGCATGCGTCGCAATCGGGACTGAAGCTCGCGCTGGCCGCTGAGGTGGCGATTGAGCGCACGCTCCACGACTGGGTAAAGGACGAGCGTTTCGGCCTCGAGGTGCGCCGTCAGCTCGCCCGCGAATCGGGACACCCCGCGATACTCCGGGTCGGAAGTGAGGAGCAACAGGATCTGCTCGATGCGCCCGTGCTCTTCGCGAAGACGTTGGATGACGCTCATTCGCGCAATCGGCGCCGGCGCGTTCAACGTCCCCCGTGCGGCGGGGGCGTGGGGAGCGGGCGGTTGACGGGCCCCAGAACAAGCGGGACAGACCGTGCCCCGCCGGGTCCGGGTCGCGACCGGCGCAGGCCACTCGTGACCCTTCGGGCATAACCACCACGCCGTTCGCCTTGCGCGCGGGGTCACGGAGGCCGGCGTGACGTCGCCGTTCCGAACCGGGTGCCACTCACGGGCGATCGCCGGATAGGCCGTCGCCAGCGAATGCGTGCCCGATGCCTTCCTGCCCGCACAGAACGGGCATCCCGAGCGGCGGAGCGTTCGGTTGTAGACGAGCGCTTGCCACTCGTGGTCGGGGTGACGACCGCATTGCCACCAAACGCGGCGGCCCGATCCTTCGACGACGTCGTGCGGCGTCAGGCCCTTGTTCTTCGTCGGATGCCACTCGGCCGCAACGCCCGGATTGGTGGCCGCCAACGCATTGCGGGAGCACGTCCTTAGGCCGAGACAAAACGGGCAGCCCCCGGTCAAGCGCGAACGCACGGCCGGCGAGCCTTGCCACTCGTGTTTGGGAACGGCGCTGCACCTCCACCAGACTTTGCGGGTCGTCCCGGCCGTTATCTGCGTCGGTCTGAGCCCTCCGTTGCGGGTGGGGTGCCATTGAGCGGCCAGGTCGGGGCGAGCGTTTGCCATGTTATTGGTGACCGATACCCTGCGCCCTGCACAAAAGGGGCAGCCGGTCGCGCCCGTCGTCCGGTTGTTGGGAGAAGCGCGCCATTCGTGGTCGGGACCGTTCGGGCACTTCCACCAAACCATGCGTCCCGAGCCATGAGAGACGTCTGTGGGGTCGAGGCCCGCGTTGCGTGTCGGATGCCACTCAGCGACGAGCTCGGGCCAGCCGCCGATCCCACGCCGGGACTCGACTGCTCCGCGCTCGACCCGACGCGACAGAAGGGAGCGCCCATCCCGCCGAGATGGGGCGCTCTGCCTCTCGGAAGTAGCCTCGCTGTCGGAACTTCGGCCGCCTGAGTCCACCGAGCGCCCCGAGCAGCACTTCGCGCGCCAGGTTCGAATGGGCGACTTGGCGAGTCGTTAAGAAATCGTCATGATATGAGGAGCGAACCCTATATTACAAAACCGACATGTTCCACGGCCGCTACCCGTCGTGAATTCTAAAGCAAATTTAATGTTGCCGTAAGGTATGGCGGTGCGCGCTCAGGCGAGAGTGGCGCCGCCATGATTCAACGAGTCGTCGCCTTCGCTCTGAAATTCCGCGTGATCATCCTCGCGAGCACGTTGCTCGTCGTCTTTGGCGGCGCCATCGCCTACTCGGAGCTCGACATCGAGGCGTACCCGAACCCTTGTCCTCCCCTCGTCGAAACGCTGGTCCAACCCATGGGCTGGAGCGCCGAGGAGGTCGAGCGGTACGTCACGATCCCGATGGAGGTCGGCCTCTCGGGGATGCGCGGCCTCACCTACATCCGATCGCAATCGCTTTTTAGCCTGAGCGACATCAAGTGTTACTTCGCGTGGGGAACCGACTATTGGGCCGACCGTCAAGAAGTCATCAACCGAATGACGACGTGGATCCAGCTGCCGAACGGCCTGTCGTCCCAGATTTCACCGTGGAACGCGATCGGCGAAGTGTTTCGTTACACGCTCCAGGGAAAGGGATACACGCTCACCGATCTCAAGACCGCCGAGGACTGGATCATGGAGCGCCAGTGGCGCCAAGTCCAAGGCGTCATCGACGTAACGAGCTACGGGGGGACGACCAAACAGTACCACGTCGACGTCGACCCTTACCGGCTGCGGGGGCACGGCGTGACCCTCACCCAGACAATCAATGCACTGCAGAATGCCAACGAGAACGTCGGCGGCCAGCGCCTTTCGATCGGGGAGCAGTCCTACGACATCCGAGGCATTGGCCTGCTCGGCTATTTCGATACTCCGCTGACGGACATCAACGACGTCGTCATTTCACAAGGGCCCCAAGCGAACGGCCTCAACATGGGAACACCGGTGCGCGTTCACGACGTCGCCGATGTGAGCGTCGGGTACGCGCCGCGCCTCGGCATGGTCGGCCACGACGACGACGACGACGTCGTACAGGGCATCGTGCTGATGCGGTACGCGGGCCAGGCCAACCCGACCCTCGCCGGCATCAAGGAGAAGGTCAAGTTCATCGAAGAAAATAACCTGCTTCCGCCCGGGATGAAGCTCGTCCCCTACTACGACCGAGGCGAGCTCACGAAGCTGACCATTCACACGGTGCTCGAGAATGTACTCATCGGCATGGGTCTCGTCGTCCTCGTGCTCGTGGTCTTTCTCAGCGACATCCGCGCGGCCATCATCACCGCACTGAACATCCCGTTGGCGTTGACGGTCGCGATCATTGCGCTCGTCGTCACGGGGCAATCAGCGAACCTGCTGTCGCTCGGCGCCGTCGACTTCGGCATCGTGGTCGACTCCACGATCATCATGATGGAAAACATCTTTCGGCGTCTCGGGCCAAGCGGAACCGGGTCGATGAGCGAGCGCGTTCTCGCCGGCGCGCGGGAGGTTGGCACGCCGATGATGTATTCGACGCTCATCATCGGCCTCGCGTTCTTGCCGCTCTTCACGCTCGTGGGCGTTCCGGGTGCCATCTTCGGCCCCATGGCCCGGACTTACGCGACCGCGATCGCGGGCGCCATTCTCTTCGCGCTGACACTGACGCCCGTCCTCGCAGCGAGGTTCGTCTCCGCGCAGCACGAAGAAAAGGAAAACTTCATCATGCACTTTCTTCACAAGGTCTATAACCCTTTTTTCGACGCGGCGCTCCGCAGGCCGAAGACGGCGCTCCTCGTCCGCACGATTCCGATCTTTGCGTGCATCGTCCTCTTTCCGCTTCTCGGGCGCGACTTCATGCCCAAGCTCGAGGAAGGCAATCTCTGGATCCGCGCGACCATGCCGATGTCGATTTCGCTCGAGAAGTCGGCCGAGTACACGACGCGCATGCGACGCATTTTGCGCGGCTGCCCGGAGGACACGAACGTCGCGTGCACCGACGCGAACCGCAAACACACGGAGGTCGTCACGGTCATTTCGCAGCTCGGGCGGCCGGACGACGGCACCGACGTCACGGGGTTTTTTAATATCGAATTCTTCGCGCCGCTCGAACCGTTCGACAAGTGGCCCCGCGGCATGACGAAGGACAAGTTGACCGACGAGCTCAACGCGGAGCTCACCGAGGCATTTCCCGGCACCCTATTCAACTTTTCGCAGTACATACTCGATAATGTCGAAGAGGCTACG
>JBEKFX010000080.1:0-38573 GCA_050013115.1 Polyangiaceae bacterium | reverse complement strand
GCGATCCGGCGCTCAAGGACGCACTCGCGGAGATCGCGCGCCGCCCGCCGGGTCGTCAGGACGACGATCCAGACCTTCGGCCGGCCCGTTCGTCAGCCCTCGCGCGATGGGCCGACTTGCAGCATTTGTTCGGCGATCGCAAACTGCTGGAGGGGGTCGCGCGCGCATCGGGTGCGATTACGCCCCGGATGATCGAGGACACGCTCGACCACACTCGCCTCCAGTTCTCGCTTCCTGCCGAGCGCGAGTGGTCTCACGTGAAAGACAAAGGGCGCCTCGTGGCCGTCGACCGACGCGCCCTCGACGACGGGACGGCGGCCGCCGACGCTGGTTCGGTCGACGTCGAAGACTACGCCGTCATGTTCGAGATCGATAGGATGCGCGCCGAGCACCTCGGCCGCACGCCGACGGCCCCGCGCGCCTACGACCTCCTGCTCGTCGACGAGGCCCAGGAGCTCGCGACGTTCGAGCTCGCGATGATCGGTCGGAGCATCGCAGAGGGTGGGACGATCGTCGTCGCGGGCGACGGCGATCAACAGACCGACGCAACGACGAGATTCATCGGCTGGGAGGCCGTGATGCGGGGGCTCGGACGCGAACACTACACCGTCGCGCGGCTCGACGTCGGCTACCGCTGCCCTCCGGAAGTTGCAGCGTTCGCGCGCTCTCTCGTCGATGCCGCACCATCGCAGCCCCCAAGGGACACGGAGGGCCGCGTCGCAGTCGCGGCCTTCGAGGGTCCGCAGGCTCTCGCCATGCGGTTGGCGGCCGAGATCCGGACCCTTTGGCGGCGCGATCCGCGTGCATCGATTGCTGTTGTCTGTCGATCGCCGCTCTTTGCGCGCTTCCTGACCGGTGCGCTGCAGCGCGAGCAAGTCCTCGCGCGCCTCGTCTTCGACGGGTCGTTTCTCGCACGAGGTCCCGTGCAGGTCACGACGGTCGAGGAGACGAAGGGCCTCGAGTTCGACGTTGTCATCGTCCCCGACGCGACCGCCACGGACTACCCCGATACGCCCGCTTCGCGCCGCGCGCTTTACGTCGCCGTGACACGCGCGCGCCACCAAGTTCTGCTCGCGCATGCCGGAAAGCAAACGCCGCTCGCGCCGAGGTCATCCGGACAGTCGGATCGTTGACGCGAAGGGCGCCATCGCTTACGGGCATCCCACCTTGCTACGGAGGATGACCCGATGCCCCTCAACCATTACGTCACGCTCGGCCACTCCGGACTGCGCGTCAGTCCCTTCTGCCTCGGTGCCATGACATTCGGCGAAGACCTCGGCTGGGGGTCTTCGGTCGCCGAGTCGACCCGCATCATGGACCGCTTCATCGAGCGGGGAGGCAACTTCATTGATACGGCCAACGCCTACACCCGAGGCCATTCCGAGAAAATCATCGGAGACCACCTCGGTCGCGACCCGCGAAAGCGCGAGCGGCTCGTCATCGCCACCAAGTTCTTCTCGAGTCTCTACGTCGGCGACCCGAATGGCGGCGGCGCCAACCGCAAGGCAATTCACGCGCAGCTTCACGAATCACTCCGGCGACTGCAGACCGACTACGTCGACCTCTACTGGATGCACGCCTGGGATCGGTTCACACCTGTCGAGGAGACGATGCGCGCCCTCGACGATTTGGTCGCCGCGGGGAAGGTCCGCTATATCGGCTTTTCCGACACACCTGCGTGGAAGGCCGCGCAAGCGCAAACCATCGCGCAGCTTCGCGGCTGGACGCCTCTCGCGGCGTTGCAGATCGAGTACTCCCTGCTCCAGCGCACCGTGGAAGGGGAGCTCGTCCCCATGGCGCAGGAGCTCGGCCTGGGCGTGACCCCGTGGTCGCCCCTCAAGGGCGGCGCCCTCTCGGGCAAATACCGGCGCGCCGACAAGGGCCAGCACAAGCCGGACCGAGCCGGGTTCGTGCTTGGGACGCTGGGCGAGGACCGCACCTACGACGTCGTCGAAGCCGTCGAGTCCATCGCGAAGGAGCTCGGGACGACGACAGCGCGCGTCGCCCTCGCTTGGGTGCAGGGGCGTCCGGGAGTGGCCTCGACGATCATCGGGGCGCGCACGGTGGGGCAGCTCGACGACAACCTCGAGGCGCTCGAGGTGAAACTTCCGCCCCGAGCCGTCGCGAAGCTCGACGAGGTCAGCCGACCCGCGCTCAATTTTCCGGCTGACTTTCTCAACTTCATCGGCTCCTTCGGGTACGGCGGGACGAACATCCGCGGCAACGAATATCCCCCGTTTCCCAACGCGCCGAAAAACGACAGCGAACGATATTGAACCCGGTCGGCCGGCTGGATGCCCGGTTCACTCGAGGAGAGCCAGCAGCTCTTCGCGCGTGATGCCTCCAGCCTGCCCGGCCTCGCCGAGCGCGACTTCAGCCATGCGACGTTTGCGGTCCTGCAATCCGAGGATCCGCTCCTCGACCGTATCTTTGGTGACCATCCGATAGACCATCACGGGCCGCTCTTGTCCGAACCGGTGGGCTCGGTCGGCCGCCTGCTCTTCCACGGCGGGGTTCCACCATGGGTCGAGCAAAAACACGTGATCGGCGGCGGTGAGATTCAGGCCTGTTCCTCCCGCTTTCAGCGACGCGAGGAGCACGGGCGGTCCCGCCTCGTCCTGAAACTCCCGGACGACCGACCCGCGGTCGCGCGTCGAGCCGTCGAGCCGCGTGAAGCGGATGGACGCCGCTCGGAGGTGCGGCTCGATGCGATCGAGCAGCGAGGTCCACTGTGAAAAGACCAGCGCCTTGTGGCCCTCGGCGACCGCGTCCGCGAGCGCCTCGAGCAAGCGCTCGACTTTCGACGACGTTTGCGCGTGCTGACCGGGAACCAGCCCCGTATGGCATGCGGCCTGACGAAGGCGAAGCAGTGCTTCGAGCGCGGCGAGGACTCCCCCGCCCTGGGCGAGCTTCTCGACGACGCTCTTCTTGGTCGCCACCCGAACCGCGTCGTAAACGGTGCGTTCGGTCTCGTCGAGCTCGACGTGCAGGACCGTGTCGGTGCGCGAGGGCAGTTCCGGCAGCACCTCGCGCTTCGTGCGGCGAAGCAAAAATGGCCGAATCTTGGCTCGGAGGCGCGAGGCGGCCTCCGGATTGCCGGCCGCGATGGGGTTTGCGTACCGCTCCTGGAAGTCGCTGACGCCGCCCAGCAGACCCGGGTTGGCGAAGTGCATCGCACTCCAGAGCTCTTCGAGTCGATTCTCGACCGGGGTGCCGCTGAGAAGGAGGCGAAATTTCCCCCGCAGATCGAACGCGGCGCGCGCCGTCTGGCTCCCGAGATTCTTGATGGCCTGGCCCTCGTCGAGAACGATGGCGTCCCACGCTTCTTGGCCGAGGAGATCCGAATCGAGGCGGAGCACCGCGTAGGTCATCAGCGTCACGTCGGCGGCGCGATCGATCTGCCGCCTGGGCCCCTGATAAATCGCCGTGCGGAGGCCGGGACGAAAGCGGTTGATTTCGTCGACCCAGTTGTAGACGACGCTCTTCGGACACACGACGAGCACGCGCCCGCGAATGACGCAGATCGTCTGGAGCGTCTTGCCGAGGCCCATGTCGTCGGCAAGGACGGCACCGAGCTCCGCATCGCGCAGAAAAGCGAGCCAGTCGACACCCTGCTGCTGATAAGGCCGGAGGGACGCATTCAGGCCCGCCGGCAGAGGCGACCGCGGGACGCCTTCGAAGTGTCCGAAAAGAGGCGCCAGACGGGCGAGCATCGGGGGCCGCGGTGCCTCGAGCGCATCGCACAGAGGCCCGAGGGTCACGAGCGCCGCAGGCGAGAGCTTTTTGTCCGCGCCGCGGGCCGCGAGCAAATCAGCCACCAGATGTCCGTGTCGGGCGAGCCAGTCGACCGGGAGCGGCGCCCACCCTCCCCCCTCCAAGGGCACCAAGTCGAGGCCGTCCTGCCATGCCCGAACGACTGCCGCGCCCTCGGCTCGCTTCGGGGCGGACTCGCCGTCGTCGCCATCGCACTCGAAGACGACATCGTACGAGTCCCCTTCGATGGCCATCGTGGGCCGGAGCAGCCGCTCGGAAAACGCCTCCGCGTGGGAGGCGGCGCCTGTGCGCTTTTCCCACACCCGCAGCTTTGCCGCAAAGCGTATGGCCTCGGTCCCGTCGAGGTCCACTCGGCGCCCGGGCACGAGGTTCAGCTCGTCGCGCAGACGGCGCAGGGCCTCGCGCTCTTCTCCCGGGCGGCGCGCCGGTATCGAATCGCCGAGGGCAACGAGAACATCGCCATCGACGCGCGCGACCGGCGGGTCGCCGTATACGAGCGTCGGCAAGATAGACAAGGTGTGCCCCTGATGAGAGAGGTCCATGGCGATCCGCGGACGGGCGTCGACGGAGGAGCGCGGGAGGCGGCTCGTTTTAATGACGACGTCGATCTTGCGCTCGAGCTCGGGCAGGACGGTCGTGACGAGCTCGGCGACGTTCGATTCCTTGAACGTGCGCTCGAGCGGCAGCCGTTCGAGGCACTCACCCGTCGTCGAGGCCTCTCCGATGGGATGGAGCACGTCGGCGCAACGAACGACGCCCTTCGCGACGACTCCGGAAATGGCCGGGGCGCGCTCGAGGCGCAGGACGAACGCGCCGGAGGGTCCGTCTTCGACACGCGCATGCGGCAAGACCGGCTCGGCCGAAACGCGGACCGCGAGGCCATCGAACGTGACCTCGGCGCCGTTCGACAGAACGGCGAAGAGATCGCGGATTCGTCCCGGTTGCACGACTTGCCGCGCCGGCACTCCGAGGATGCGTTCGGCCTGTAAATCGTCGTGGGTGGGAATCCACCCGGTCGGCGTACGGCCCCGGGCCGCGCCGGAAGACAGCGAGTCGGTCAACCGCTCCTCGCGTCCGTCGGCGTGCACGACGACGCGGACGACGGTGAGGAGGCGGTCCTTCGTCGACAGGCGATAGACGAGCCGCGCGGTCAAGAGGACGGGGGCCGCGGCGAGCAACTCGCCCCGCTCGGCAGCCTTCGCCGACGCAATGACGGCCGCCGCAACGTGAGCGCACGGATCGGTCTTTCCGTCGCAGTCGCACGTCCACTCGGGTCCCTCGAAGTAGAGGGTGACGGTGAGGGCGATCGCGCGCCCCGGCCCGCGCACCCGGACCGTCACTTCATCGGCCGTCGCAACGCCCCACGACACCGCGCCCTCACGCGCGAGCTTGACCCCTTGAGACCATGTGGCGGGGAGGCAAACTTTTCGGATCGCTTCGAGCACGGCCTGCATCGGAGCCCGAGGGATAGCACTGCCCCGGCGCCGCCCCGAACGCGCGGCTCGCCCATGCCTCGAACGCGCGGCTCAGAAGAGAAAATCCGCATGGCCACCGATCGCGACCCACTGCGGCTGGGTTGGGATGTCGATGGCAGCGTACTCGAGGTGCACGCCGAAACCGACGCGCGGGATGATGCGGAAATCGAGGGCGCCACCGACGTCGTAGGCAACGCCCCCGGTGCCGTCGACGCTGGGGTTCGAGTCCTGCCGCCAGCCGTAGCCGACGTGCGCGTAAAAGACGGGGACGATGAACCTCCCGAACGATATCCTTGCACCGACGAACAAGCGATTCATGTCCCAGCCGCGCTCGTTACCGGAATCGTCCGTCGCCCACAGGTGGTCATAGCCGTAGCCGACTTCGGGGGTGAAGCGAATGTGCGCAAAGCGAAATTGCTCCCCCGCGCGGAGCTTGAAGCCGCCGCCGCCCCTCACCCCACTGCCGTCCGACGCGCCCGGGACATTCACGCCGACTGGGACGGCTCCTTCGACGTCGAACCCGAGGTCGAGCGCGTACAGAGGCTCTCGATCGATATAATAGTAACGACGCCGCGGGGGCGGGGGTGGAGGCGGCCCATACCCGTACGGGTAGCCGTAGCCGTAGCCCGGAGGCGGGGGTGGAGGCGGCGGAGGCGGGTGCGCATCGTATTGCGCATACGCCTCTTCAGGGCAGAGAAGCCCGCCTGCAGAGAGTGCGGCCGAGAGGATTCCGAGTGAGAATAAGGCGCGAACAGGGCGAAGGTTGTCCAAGCCGTCGACAAGTTAGGTTTGGGCGACGGGGTTGGCAAGCCGCGATCCCGGTTCGATCGGACCGAACGACGGCTGCGTCTGCTTGACCGGTTTTTGGACGCCTGTCGAGCGTCCATCCAGGTTTGGGTGACGACCCAGGCCGGCTGCCGGCTCCACGGCGGCGACGAGGCGTCACTTCGAGCTATTGAAGCCGACGCGGTTGCCCTCGGTGTCGACCAGGATGGCAATCGATCCGTCGGGCCCGATCGGCGTCTTCGGCAAGACGACGGAAACCTGCGCCTTGGCGGCGCGCGCCAGAATCGCGTCGAGTCGACCGTCCGCGTTCAAGTAGACGAGCGTACCGGCGCCCGGCGCCCGCCTCGGATCTTGCACGAGCGCGCCGCCGACGCCCGGCTCCTCGTGCGGAAAGACCGCGTAGGGCAAGCCGCCAAAGTTTTCGCGCCGCAGTTCTTGCCCGAGCAGCATCTCGTAACAAGCGACCGCGCGATCGAGATCGACAACGGGAATTTCAAACCAGTTCAGTGCGTGCTTCATGACGGGGCTCCTTTGCGGTGGGTTACGCCGGTGAAGGTGCTCCGTCGCCGTGTCAGTTTCTGTCAGCAGTCGGACGTCATGACCATCAAGGAAGTTCGGGCTCCGGGACGCCCGTCTGCCTGCGCCACTCCTTCAGCAGGGCGGCGCGCGAGCGCGGCATCGGGGTCTCTTGCACCGCCCACTTTCGGATGCGGTCGGAGCGGAAGGACCGAAAATCGGTCCTCATCTCACACCAGGCGACGACCAGCCGGGCACGGTCGAAGAACGCGAGGGCCAGCGGCCAGATGATGCGCGAGGTCACGCGGCCGCTCGGATCGACGTATTCGATCGAAGCCTTTCGTTGGTCGCGCATGGCGCGTCGGACCTCCGCCAGGTCGATGGTGTCGGCAGGCCGATCGGGACGCGGGCCCGCAAGGAGCGGGGCGTCTTCGAGGAGCAGCCTCTTCGGCAAGACGGCTTGGATTTTGGTCGAAGCCCCGACGGCGGCCCGCCCGAGCGCCGCATCGCCATGCTCGTGCGCGAGTCGTAAACCGAGGACGATCGCCTCGAGCTCGTCCTCGTCGAACATGAGCGGGGGCAGCAAAAAGCCCGGACGCAAGACGTATCCCACGCCGGCTTCGCCCTCGATGAGGGCTCCCTGGCCGCGCAGGGTCTGAATGTCGCGATAGAGCGAGCGGCGAGAGATTTCGAGCTCCTCGGCGAGCTGACGACCCGTCACCGGCGCCCGGCGACGGCGGAGCACCTGCAAAAGATCGAGCAGACGGGCAGCGCGGGACACGGGCGGCCTGAATGTACGCTTCTGGGGAACGGGCCGCCCACTTGACTTGGCCGGCCGTCCACGGCCAAAACCGTCGTGGCGGACCTAAAGCAGCACGGCGAAGCGTCCGTAGTCTCCTTCTCTTTGGGGGAGCTTCGCTTCGACCTTGCGTCAACGCTCGATCTCGAAACCGGTCTCGTCCGTGTGCAGGCCGGACTGTTCGATGTCGTCGTGATGGAATGGGTGACCAGCCAGCCGTCTGCGAGCGACCTGCTCGTTCGACTTCGCTCGGCGGAGGGCCCCACGCACATCCATGCAATCGTCATGATGACCCAGCCCACGGCGTCGAGCGTTTCGGCCGCATTCGCCGCGGGAGCCGACGACCTTCTGCGGCGGCCATTTCTGCGCGAGGAGCTCGTCGTGCCGCTTGCAGATCGGAATCGATCAGAGCTCCTTGAGCCAGGCCGCCACGATCCTGCTCGGGTCCGACCAGTCCACTGAGGCCGTGGCCGACATGCTGCGCGAACTCGCAAACGTCGCGGGAGGGGCGTTCGTCAGCGTGGCCGAGGCGGACCGCACCTCGGCGACGACCGGGCTGCCGACCAACGGAGATCCGCAACACCCTTGGGGTCCGGTCACGGGAATCGCGCGGGAGTTTCTTCTCGAAATCACCGGAACACCTCTGGAGATTTCGATTCGCATACGGATTGAGTCGCGAGAGGTCGAGAGTGTCATGCCCAAGGATTTGCGCCCTGGAATGGTGATTGCGCGCAACGTATGCAACGACGACGGAGCCGTGCTCCTCCCAGCTGGCGTGCGGATTACGGAATCATCGACTGCTCGTCTCACGAAACTGTTGAGTCCGGCCCATGCCATCCTCGTCGTCGCCGCCTGAACGTCAAGCGACGGTTCCTCACTGCCTTTCGGTCGGAAACGCTCTCTCGGGCGCGCGAGGACACGAGAGAGAGACCACCCTGCAGAGGTCGAGCGAGGGCGAGGCGCCGCAATCGGAAACCGCTCGGTCCGTGCTTCGTCGGAACACTCGCCCCGCGCACATGCGGTTAGAAAGGGCGCTGCCGCTCGTTGCTCCGGACCTGACCTTGCGTGAGTACGCGGAAACCCTCGAACTTTACTTGCCCATTTACGTCACGCTGGAACGCGCCATCGACTTGCACGAGGGCATGTTGTCCGAGCTAGGCTTCGACTGGCCGGCGCGCCGCAAGGTCTCGCTCATCCGACGCGACCTCGATGCGCTCGGAAGCCCGCTCCCTTCTGGCAGGAACGTACCGCTCGACGCGCCCCGGTGCACGAGAACGTTTTCACACGTGATGGGCTGTCTTTACGTGCTCGAGGGGTCGACCCTCGGAGGCCGCTTGATCGGACGACACGTCGAAACACTTTTTCATATTGGACCCGAAAGCGGCGCGGCATTCTTTGGTAGTTACGGGACAGCCGTCACCGCATTTTGGACAGAATTCTGCGATGTCCTGGAACGCGCTTTGCCCGACGACGCCGCGCGCGAAAGCGCTTCGGAGGGCGCGATCGCCACATTTGACCTTTTTTCCGAACGCGTCGGACGACGAACGCCATGACCTCCTTGATTGCCACGACCATGCCCGAAGAACGGCTCGACATCTCCGATTGCGACAAGGAGCTTGTCCACATTCCGGGGGCGATCCAGCCTCACGGCGCGTTGCTCGCCGTCGACCCTTTCGGATTGCGAATCGTCGCCGTGAGTAGCAACGTCGGAGTCCTGCTCGGCCGAGCCGCAGACCAACTGCTCGGGCGAAGCATCGCATCGATCGCCTGCGCGGAAGAAGGCGACCTGCTCGTGCGCGCGCTCGGCCGAGAGCACGCCGAAGAGCACAACCCGTTCACGATAACCATGCCGAACGGCGGCCGATTCCAAGTCGTTGCGCATCGGCACGACGGCCGCATCATCGTCGAGTGCGAGCCGGAGGATCGCGAACCGGAGTTCGCGCCGTCTTCGGCCTACAACCGCGTCCGGGGGAGTCTCGTCCGACTTCGCTCGTCCGCGAACCTGCGCGACTTGTGTGAAGGCACGGCGCGCGAAGTGCGTCGATTGACGGGCTTCGACCGCGTGCTCATCTACAAGTTCAAGTCGGACTGGAGCGGAGAGGTCGTCGCGGAGGACTGCGTCGACGGACCCGCGCGGTACGAGGGACTGCGGTTTCCCGCTTCCGATATTCCGACTCAAGCCCGGGCGCTTTATGCCTCGTGCCGCCTGCGCCTGGTCCCAACGTCGAAGTATACGCCGGCTCGGCTCGTCGGCCTCGAGGACGGACGGCCGATCGACTTGACGCACGCAACGCTCCGCAGCATTTCGCCGGTGCATCTCGAGTACATGAGCAACATGGGGGTTACGGCCTCCCTCGGAATCTCTCTCATGTACGAGGACCGGCTCTGGGGACTCATCACGTGCAACCACGAGTCCGGCCCCCGTTTCATTCCGTACGAAGCGCGCGTCGCATGCAGCTTGGTCGGAGAAGTCGTGTCTTCACTCATCGGCCAAAAGCAAGGGGTCGACGTCGCCGGAGAGAGGGCTTCGTTTCTGGACACCCAGGCCAAGATCACCCAATTCATCGTCCAGGAACACGACATCGTTCGGGGTCTCACGGAGCATACGCCATCGATTTTGGACGTAACCCATTCACCGGGCGCCGCCCTGCTCTATAACGATCGGCTCTACTGCATCGGCCGTACCCCGCCGTCCGCGGAGGTGGAAAAGCTACTGTCCTGGATTGAACAACAGAAGGCCGAGACTTTGATTTTCGATTCGCTGCCGGAGCGCTACACGCCCGCGGTCGCATGGAAAAACGTCGGCTGCGGGCTCATGGCCACGTCCATCTCGTTCAGCGACAGCAGCGTCGTGAGCAAGAAAAACTGGCTTGTATGGTTTCGGCCCGAGGTCATCCAGACCGTGTCCTGGGGAGGCGACCCGAACAAGCCGACCGCGAAGGGCAGCAGCGATCGGCTGCATCCGCGCACATCCTTCGAGCGTTGGAAGGAAGACGTTCAACTCAAGGCGATTCCCTTCCAATCGGCGGAGATCGCCGCCGCGAAGTCTTTGGCCGTCGCTCTTGTCGACGTCATCCTCGAGATCGAGGCGAGTCGCCTGGTCAAAAGGCAGTCGCTCCTTCTGGACGCATCCAATCGCGAGCTCGTCCAACAGATCGAAGAGAACGAGCGGGTGGGGCGTGCGCTCGCCGCGCGGACCGAGCAGCTTCGGCAGCGGGAGTCTTCGCTCCAGCTCGTCCTCGACGCGACGGGCGAGGGGCTCATCTCGGTCGGCCTCGACGGCAGACTGCTGGTCGAGCGCTCGCGCGCCGTCGAGCAGTGGTTCGCGGGAGCATCCGATGGGGCATTCATCTGGGACGTGTTGTTCCAAGGAAACGACGACACCCGTCTTGCGTTTCAAGCCATGTGGCAGCAGCTCGCGGCCGACTTGCTTCCCTTCGATGTCTGCGTCGATCAATTGCCGGCGGAGTTTTCGCGCGACGGCCGGAGCTTTCAAATTGGATACAAGGAGGTCCGCGACAGCGACACGCTTTGCGGGATACTCGTTGCGATCGAAGACGTGACCGAACGCTTGGAGGCGCGGCGAGCCGCGCGTGACGCGGCCGAAGCCCAGGTCATCCTCGCCTTGGTGCTACGGGACGCCCGGGGCTTTGGCCGCACGCTTTCCGAATTCGCGCGGCTCGCGTTGGCCGCCCGGGATGCGGCGTCGTCTTCGGACGCGCGTCGAGCCCTTCACACACTCAAAGGCAACGCAGCGGTCCTCGGCCTCGCAACGCTGCAGGAGAAGTGCCACGAGTTAGAAGACCAAGTTGCCGAGGCATGCGCCAGCGGCTCTGCGTGTGTTGCGGACACCCGCGCGGTCGACGAGGAAATCGCCCGCGTGGTCGAGCGGGTCCGCGACCTTGCAGGCGGCGATGCGTTCGAGCGGGTCGAGGTCCCAATCGGCGACCTCAACTTGGCGATCGAGCGGATCGAGCGCGGGGGCGACTCCGACCAGGTGCTGGCCCTTCTCAGGCGGTGGACACTCGAGCCCGTCGAGCGCCAGCTGAACAAAATGGCGGCGCGAGCGCGAAGGCTGGCCCGAGCCCTCGGCAAAGAGGTCGAAGTCCGCGTCAGCGGCGGCGACGTCCGTGTCGACGCAGACTCGTTCGAGCGCCTTTGGGGTGGCCTTTCGCACGCGGTGTCGAATGCGGTCGACCACGGCCTCGAGACCGCCTCGGCGCGATTGGCCCGTGGCAAATCAGCGCACGGATGCATCAGCCTTTCGGCGAAGGAGAGCGGGGACGGCACGATCACGATTGAGATTGCGGACGACGGCGCAGGGGTCGACCTCGACGCCCTCCGGCAGGTAGCCCGACGTCGAGGGCTACCGTGCGCAACCCGCCAAGAACTGCTCGACGCGCTTTTCGCCGACGAGCTATCGACGAGGACCGAAGTCTCCTCGACGTCGGGGCGCGGCGTCGGGATGGCCGCGCTCCGTGCGGTGTGCGACGAACTCGGCGGATCGGTCCACGTCGAGACGGCGGAGGGGGCGGGTACCACAGTCCGCGTGCGCATTCGACCGCTCGTTCGCGAACGGGCCGCAGGCACGTCGCGAACGAGCGGCTAGCCGTCGTTCGTGGGTCCGTCTACTGGACGACAAATTCATACTTCGTCACTCCGAAGAGCGTGACCTCCTGCGAGAAGGTTCCCCATTGTTCCGTGCCGTTCGAGACGCGCATGGCCCACTGTCCGGCGTGGGTCGGGTCGGCATAGAGTGAGGCGGGGTTCAACGTGAACGGGTTGACTTGGGGGCCAAGCACATTTCCGTTCGTGTCGTATTGGGTTCCTGCCACCGCGTACGCAACGGGGTCAATCACCATCGAAGAACTGCACGTGTAGGTCGGATACGGATTGTCCCAGCAATTGATTGGCGTGAAGTTCTCGAATGCCCAGTTTTGCGCCGTCCCATTGATCGAGACGAGAAGAAAGGGGTTGGAGCCGTCTGTGCCCATGAACGGCGTGAAAGACTGGTTCGCGTTCGCAATCGTCTGGCCGTTGGCTTTGCCGCCGGTCACGCCCACGTAGGCCGACGGAGGGCCGCTTCGCCAGTCGGTGATGGCGTTGAACGCGATCGGGGCATAGGCCCAGCTCTCGTTGACCGTCTCAGAAATCGTCACGGCCGTATCGTTGCACCACGAGGTATTCGTCAGCGTGGCGTAGTGACTGTTGTTCTCGCTGGTCGGGTCGTTGAGGTGAACGGTCGTCGTCTTGCCGTTGTAACTGGCGAGAGCAGGAATCGCGAAAATGGACGGATACACTGTCCCGTTGGTGAAGACCTGGGCGCGCCACAATCCATTCACGATGTACTGGGCTACGTTTGCGTTTTGCTGGGCGAAGGCAAGCTCCGCTTTCATGGCGTTCGTGACATGGGAGTACAGTGGATCGCTCGGGTCGAACTCGATGCCGGGGCCGTTGCAGCCCCAGGAGGCGCACGTCGTGCCAGAAAGGTACGTATATCGCTGCGGCGCAAGGATCGATCGAGCGGCGAGGAGATTGCCGTCGGACTGCGCCTGGATCGCCGCCTCTTTCATCAGATTGAAGGCGGCCGTCGCGGCAGCCAAGGCCTCGTTATTGTCCGTGCCGCCGAGCGTATACGTTTCGCTCGACGAGATGACAGGACACGCGACGACAGCTTGCGATATTTGCCCGACTTCTTCGGGCGTCGACACCTCGGATGCGCAAGCGGAGAGTGTCGCCATACAGATCACCGTGGGCAACATCATCATTCGATGTTTCATGAGAATTCTCACTTGTTGGAAAAGGGTTGGTCATGCGGACGTCGGGTACATCCGGTTTTGCCGCTCGACGGGTGGCGATACGCCTCGGAATTCGTCGGCCGCGACCGGAAGACCATCGCAAGGCGCGCGCCACCGCTTGACCTCGCCGGTCTTCTGCAAGAGCACCTACACAAGAATTTTGTGGTATCGGCATAACGCGTCGAATGCGCTGACCTTCTCGAAGCGGCGGCCCCTCGACCCGGGTCGACGAACGCGCGCCGCAGCAGCGTCCTGTGGTGGACCGCGCCTCAACCTGTGGTGCTCGCGGCCACGGGCCGACCCGCGTTGTTGCGCGTCAAACCAATGACACGGGCAAGCACCGGTACGGCCCCGCCGCCTGGTGCTCGCGGCCACGGGCCGACCGACCTTGCCTTCGTACACGTCGAACCGACGGCATGCTCAGGAACCGGGCGGCCCCGCCCGCCGCTGCTCCTGGCCCCGGCTGACCGGCCTTCTTGCGCGTCGAGCCGGATGCAGGACGGGGCGTCGCGGGTGCTGCCCGCCGCCCGCCGGCGTGCGCGAGAGGCGGCGATCGACCCGCCTCCGAACGTCAACGTCCCTGACGGGTCAGTTGCCACCCCTCGCCGCGGCGCAGCCGAGACGGGGCGGATCAGCCAAGGTTTGGCGGGGCCATGGGGTTCGGCCTTGCCCGGCGCCGAGGGTTCGCGCCGTCGCTAACGGTGACCGCCGCCGGAGTGTCCGCCGCCACCGCCAAAGTGGCCGCCGCCGAAGTGAGCGCCCCCGCCACCGCCAAAGTGCGCACCGCCGCCCCCAAAGTGGCCGACACCGCCCCCGAAGTGCCCAGGGCCCCCCGGTGCGCCGCCAAACCCGTGCACCGCACCGCCGTGCGGAATGCCAACAAAACCGCGCGGAGCCAAAAGCCGCGCTCCGTAGTAGCCGCGCGGTACCCCGCGTACGCCTGCCCAACCCCGAGGCGAGTAACGATTCCCCCACCGAGGCCCCCAACCCCACGACCCGTAATGGAACGGACCCAGACCCCACGGCGAAGCGAACCACCTCCAGCCGTAGGATGGTGCGTAGAGGTAAACATAGGGATCCACGCCGACGTTGGTCGTGGTGGAACCGTACGGGACCCATATCCAGCCGTACTGCGCCGTGTAGACCCACTCACCGTACGAACTCATTTGCGTGGTGACTTGCGGAGCGGCCGGATATTGCGGCGCTTCCGTCTGCGGGTTCGCTTCCGTCGGAGGGCCCACAGGGGCTTGCGATAGATCGGCCTGCGCATTCGGCTGAACCGGCGGCGCAACCGGATACGGCGGCGGCTCCGCGGGCGGGCTCGGCTGAGGTGACGCGGGCGCCTGCATCGTCGGCGACGCGGGCGCCGGTGTCCCCTGTGCGGGCGCTGTCTGCGGCGGAGCGGCTCCCGGGGCGCCGTTCCACCAGGGCTCGTTTTGGGCAAGCCCGCGGGCCGCCGTCAGCATGGCCACCGAGCAACAACTCAGCGCAACAAGGGTCCTCATGGTCGCTGCCTCGAAACGAAAGCATAGCCATTTAAACGGCCCCGGCCATGGGCCCCGCCGCCCCCTTCAGAATCTTTCGAGCCCTTGCCGACGAGCTTCCTAAGGCCCCGGCCATGGGCCCCGCCGCCCCCTTCAGAATCCTTCGGGCCCTTGCCGACGAGCTTCCCAAGGCCCCGGCCATGGGCCCCGCCGCCCCCTTCAGAATCCTTCGGGCCCTTGCCGACGAGCTTCCCAAGGGCCGCCCATGGCCCCGCCGCCCCACCAAGATCGTTCGAGCGCTTGCCGTCGAGATTTTGACGAACGGACGACATGCTGCGGCCGCCGAGCGGCGCATCGAGCGAGCCATCAAGTGGCTCAATTGTTCGGCGCACCACAGACCAGCCAACCGAGGAGGTCCGCGCGTTCGTCGAGGGTCAACGCCGGCGCGGGCCCGATGTTGAGACTCGGGACGCCGGCGGTTGGCGGCATCATGCACGAATAGATCTGGTTGACGACCGCCGTGTCGGCGTTGGCGATGTTGGCATACACGGAGAAGTCGAACTGCGCTGCCTCGACACCGCCGGGGAAATGGCAAGGCGAGCAGCGGGCCATGACAATGGGGGCGATCGTCGAGGCGTAACTCGGCACGGGATTGGGGCACGCCGTCGGCAGGTCACGCGGGCACGACACGGACGCTTCGGAGAGTCCACTGTCGCCGTTCACGAGGCCATCGGAGGCTTCTCCGGAGTCGAGGGCGGAGGCGCCGTCCGAATCGGTGCCAGGCGTCGCGCCCGCGGGGGAGGACGGACCACAGGCCATCGCAGCAAGAACCAAGAAACCCGACACCGGGGACAGCACACGCAGGGTCTTCATGCCGTTGTGGTTCGTTCTAGCGCGCGGCAGGGCGCTTGGGGCCTGACCGGACGCGCGGAACGCGAACCCATAAAACCAGTCCGAATCGCGCCGGCCCCTGTCCGCCCGTGTTTTCCACGGTCTCTACGCGCGCAAGGCGCCGAACCCCCCATCAGAATCGCGCCCGCGTCGTTCCTGGTCTGGGCCTCGGGGCCTTCTTTCGAATGCCGTTTCGCCGGGAAAAAACGGCGTCGCGCCGCGCGCCCTCGGCCACGTTGACACCCGCGTCGGCCGCGTCGGCCGGTGACATCACCGCGACGGGCCAAAAGTGCGCAGCCGTCGGCTGATCGATGTCCCCACTCACGGAAATGATGGATCCATCGGCCTCACCGGTGGGTAACTCCCCAGGATCCATGAGGAGCGTCATGGTCACCTGCACCTTCGATCCATTGGATACCTTGATGACGGGTCCGCCATCGGTCGATGCGCCTCCAGAGATCGAAAAGCTCAAATACGGGGCCGAAGAGTCGCTCCAATCCTGCGCCGACAGCGTCCAGGGAGGCACCGGCCCGTCTGAAAACGCATCGACATCGAAGGTCACGCTGTCGCCGACGCCGACGACGAAGAATGCCGTCTTCTCGGGCGCAGCGTTGAAGTACACCTCGCCCGACATGGGGTTGCACGGATCGACCCCCGAGGCCGCCTGGGCATTCGACCAGATTCGCTGTACCGTGAACGTGCCGTCGCTCGTCTGATCCTGATTCAGCCCAAAGAGATCGACGCACATGTCTGCGGCCTCACCTCCGCCCGTCAGGTCGATCCAAGCCCAGTTGTCGAGAACAGACGAGTCGAGCGCGAACCCTCCCGGCGACGTCTGGCTCGTGCCGGGAGGCACCGGATCGGTGGAGGCTTCGACGAGCTCATGGCTCGCCGTGATCGTCGCACTCTGCAGGACGCTCGTGGGGGCCACCGTCGGGAAGACGGGCGGGAGCGCCGCACACTCCATCGCGACGATGTACGTGACCATCTGATCCCCGACGGACAACCAGTCGTGATAGCCGTCAAACCCGTCGTTGGCACAGCTTTCGATCCCGTCGAAATCGATCGCCGTCGTGTCTGGAAAGTAGACGACATAGACTGTGTTCGAAGGCGAATTGGCTGCTGGCGCCGGAAGGGTGCCGTTCATGATGGCGCCCGAAAGCCAAGCCTTCAGCGACGAAGGACCCCCCACCGCCGAATCGGTGTACGTCGGGGCAGGCGCCGTCGTGAGTTCAATCGATGTCCCGGGCGGTCCGTCGCCGACGCACGCCGTAGCACCGGTCCCGCAATAGCCGACCCTCACCGCGTCCCACCACGAGGATGACGCCACCGACTGGCCGAACGACGCGAGCTGCCCGGCCAGTGCGTCTCCGGCGAACGTGACCGTGACGACGGCGGGTGCCGCGAGCACGGGACCGCCCTGGTAGACGACCTGCGGCAAGAGCAACCGAGATCCGGTGATCGCACCCCGCGCACCGGGATCCCCCGGCGAGCTGCACGCGCCACAAAGCAAGGTCAAAGCTGCGGCCAATCCCCTCAAAACGACCCGCTGGGCGTGCTGCACGATCGATCGAGCCTTTCTAATCCGAAGCTTCCAATCGGCATACCCTAAGGAAGCACGAAACTTTGTTGGCCGCCCCGGCCGGTCGTCGGACGGACGGCCACGCTCGTCGGATGGGCCGAAAAGGTCCGCTAAAAAAAAAAGCGCGCGTCCAAATGATCCGTTTGCCCTTCCACGATCCACTAGGGGGCGTATGGCGGAACAACATTCCTGGGAACGAGATTTCTTGGACCCGGCGCCTCCGCAGTCGCAGACGCACCCCCACCAGCAGCCAATCAGCTCCGGGGTGCGCGTTGTCGGCCGGCGTCGCGGAAGTCTCGTCTTCATCGATGCGACCGAGGTCTGGGCGTTCGAGGCCGCGAACCGCTTGACGTTTGTGCATTGCGCGAGCGGTCGGTTCGATCTCGACGTCTCGCTGAAGGAACTCGAAGCGGTCCTTGGTTCGACGATGATGCGGCCGCACCGGAACTGGTTGGTGCCTTCAGCCCACGTTCGAGAATGGCGGCGGTATCCGGACCGCTCCGTTCTCTTCGTGGGCGATCTGGCCGGCTCCGACGGCCGAGGCCTCGAAGTTCCCGTCGCCGCCGATCGATTCCAGGCGGTACGCGACGCGCTGCTCGCCGGGACGGTGGGGCTCCGTCGGCGGCTGCCGCCTTCGGTGTCCGCTGCGACCAAGTTACAATTGGAGGTGCAGTAAACTCTGCCGAGGCCGAGGCCGAGGCCGGGCCTGCCATGGCTTCGTCATCCGCTCTCTTGTGGAGTCATCCGGTCAGCCACTTCCTCAACACCGTGCAGGCAACCGATGGGCGAACATCAACCGGCCTCCAGCTCGACAGAGGCGCTACCGGCGCCGAACGACGAGCACCTCGCGCTCGCCCGCGAGGCCGCACGCGGTGACGTCCAGGCGACCCGGCAATTGCTCGAAGTCGTTGCGCCGCGCGTCATCGGAGCGGTCCGCGCCGTCATGGGACCCGGGCATGCCGACGTCGATGATGCCTGTCAGCTGGCCCTCATCGGTTTCGTCCAGGCTTTGCGCCAGTTTCGGGGTGAATGCGCTCCGTCACAATTTGCGGCGCGGATCGGCGTGCGCATCGCGACGGCGGCGCGCAGGCGGGCGCACGCGCGAGGCGCTCGGACCGACGATTCGGCGAGACCCGACGAGGTCCAGATTGCCCCCGACGGCATCGCATCCGCGCGCCGTCGCGCTCTCGTCCGCTCGCTTCTCGACGGCTTGCCCGAAGAGCAGTGTGAATCACTCGCTCTCCGGGTCGTGCTCGGATGGACCCTGAAGGAGATCGCCGCGGCCACGGACGTTCCGATCAACACGGTTCGCAGTCGGCTGCGCTTGGCCAAAGAAGCTCTCCGGCGACGGATTGCCAGCGACCCGGACATGGCCGAAGCGATGGATCTTCCGGAGGATCCATAAATGGCGCCCGATCTGCATCCCGAAGACCTCATCGAGCGCGACGAGCGCGGACTGCTCGATCAGGGCGAGCGAGCACGCCTGGATGCTCACGTGAGCCAATGCGTGGCTTGCCGTCTTACGCGGGTGGCCCGCGCCGACTTCGAGCGCGAGGCGAAGCGGATGGCGGCTCAGATTCCCATCGACCAGCTCATCGGCCAGCTCCTTCTTCCTGCCGCCGAACCCGCGTCCCTAACCTCCCGTGGTCGTCGCCTTGGCCGGTATTTCGCACCGGCCTCGCTCACGCTCCTGGCCGGTCTAGCGGCCGCATCGGTCCAGTGGTCGACCGGTCCGCGCCGCGATCCTCCCGTCGATGAGAGCAACGCCGTCGCGCCCTCGAACGATCGCCACGCATCCGGAGCTACCCTATCGGCCACGACGGCGCGTCCAACATTGCAGACCATGACGGCCGACGTCGACGTGCGTTCCCGTCCGGGCGGCATGGCCGAAGGACGCGCGATCCTGGCGAGGCGCGAGCACGATGACATCCGCTTGCCCCGTTCCGCGTCACCCGCATCACCTTCTGAATCACCGAACGCCCAATCGCTCTTCGACACGGCGACGGCCCTGCGACGCCTGGGAGATCATTCGCGAGCAAGCGATGTCTACGCAAACCTCGTCCGGCGCTATCCCGAATCACCCGAAGCGCACGCTGCGCTCGCCATCTTCGGCCGAATGCTCCTCGACGACGGGAACGCCAGCGCGGCGCTCGACATGTTTGAACGGTACCTGCGCTCGGGCGGGGTGCTCGAGCAGGACGTTCTCGTTGGCAAGGCGCTGGCTCTTGAACGCCTCGGGCAAAATCGGGATGCCAAGGAGGTATGGGCGTCCCTGCTCCGCTCGTACCCGGGCTCGGTGCATGCCGATCGAGCTCGGGCGCACATGGTAACGCTCGAGGAGCGCTGAGTGATCCGGGATGGACGACCGCGCCTTCGAGCCATCAGCGCGGCGCTCACGGTTGTCGCGACGCTCGCCGCGGGACGAACGACGCGCGCGCAGCCGGCCGAAGCCTTCGCCCGCGTCGCGGTTCTTGCGACAGACGAGGACGCCAGTGAGCTCGAAGCGGCCCTCGTCGATCTCCTCGGGCATCAGGCCCTTCGCGTTCGAGTCGTCCCGGTGGGACTGACGAGCGCGGCGCGAACGCTGCCGCTCGACGTCCACGAGTGCGCACGAATTTGGATCGACATGCAATCGGAGCCCGACATCGTGCTTTGGGTCGCCGCGGTCCGCGACGGCCTGCTCGAGCAACCGGCTGAACGCAGGATCTCGCGGGGCGACTCCCACGCGATCTTGCTCGAGCAGACCGCGCAGGTGGCCTACGACACGCTCGAATCGCTCTTGGCGAGCGACGGTGCACCGCCGCCGACCCCGGGCCCGCCGGAGACCGCGGGGCCGGTCACGGCTCGGGAGCCGACGCCCGGGAGAGAGCGGAAGGGGGCGACTGGCGTCGCGGTGAGCGCCCATGCCTTTGCCTCGTGGCGCGCCATTGCAGCGCAGGCTCCAGCGGCCGCGGGCGGCGGCGCCGCCATGGACATCGGCCTGGGCCGAGGCAGAGGCCACCCCGATCTGTGGCTTTCTTTCGGCTTCAATTCACCATTCGACGTGAAAACAGCGCAATTGACCCTCGAGACGAATGTATCGTGCCTGCGCGTCGTCCCGAGCATCGAGGTCGTCGAGCACCGCTGGCTGCGCCTCGACTTGGGCCTCGGCGCCGGCATCGATCTCCTGTCGACCGTTCTCCGCGATCAACGGGGCCCGCCCTACGTGGCCGGCCACCTGACACCGACGGCCGATATCGTCGCGACCGGTCAAGCGATGCTGCGCGCTCCGTTGCCGTCGGGCGCGGGGCTCACGCTCGCAGCGGATATCGATTACGACTGGGCGCCGCACCGCTATGATCTTGTCGTGCCGCCGAAGGGCGCGGAAACCGTGTTCCAGCCGTGGCCTCTCCGGCCGGCGGTGATGGCCGGTCTTTGCGTGCCGCTCGCCGGCGAGGGCGCGTGCGCAACGCGGTAACCTCCATGTGCCGCCCAGACGCGTCCGAAAGTACGCGTGCAAGACTACGCGTCCGAACGCAATCGATGAACGGCGGCGGGCAGTCCTTCGAACCGAGACTCACCTTCGAAATCGAAGTTTAGCTTTTGCGCCACCCCGGGAGCCGCCGCCTGAGAACGCGACGAATGAGTCGACCGAATGAAGCTCCGCGATCGAGCCACGATGCGGCAAAGGGATCGCGGGGCGAAGCGCGGCCCTGGAGACTGGCACCGTGGACCTCGCGCACGCCCAAGTCCTTGCGCCAATGGATCGCGCCGTATTCAAAGTGAGAAACGCGCCCCCCCCACCGATCTTCTTCGTCGGAGGTGGGCGGCCCGAACGAGCCGGCGGCGCCGCCGCGGATGAGATAGTGATCGCCAATCGCCCCATACACGGCGAAGGTGCGACCATCGGCTCTCTCGACGATCATGCCTCTCTGAAATCGCTGAACCGCACCGATGCCGGCCCTCTCAGGCACGGCGATTTGCGCTCCAAGCGGATAGCCGAGATGGGCCTTGACGTCGTCGCCGTCGGGCGTCCTTTCTCGCTCCAGTGCACGCCACTTTGCGTGGATTTTGCCTTCGATGAGCACCAGCCCAATCGGGGTTTGCACCGTCGTTTGGTTGGCTTCCGCTAGAACCGCCACGAGGCGGTGCTCGGACACTTCGCCGGCTCCCGCTGCGCCTACCGTCATGGGTTCCTCGTTGTTCTCGTCATAGGGGAAGGGGCAATCGGGTCGCATCGGGGAGAGGCCACGCGGTGAACCATCGGCCGATATCGATGCATGGGCGGTCAGTCGCGAGACAACTGATGATTGAAGACTTCCAGCGACCGGTGCCTGGGCGCCTGCGTTCGCGTGACGGCCGCAACCCCTTGGCTGGCGATGTCGTCGGCGGCGCGGATGGCCAAAGCCATCAGAGTGAGACCCGTGTTCACGGCGCCCGGCGAGGGCAGCGAAGAAGAATCGACGACGTAAAGGTTATCGAAGCCGTGGACCCTGCAATGGGAATCGAGCACCGACGAGCGCGGATCGGAGCCCATGCGGGCAGCCCCCACGCTGTGCCACCCGACATTCCTCTTGGGAACCGCGAGCACGGCCTTGCAACCCGCACGCCGGAAAATACGACTTGCCTCTTTGGAAAGCCGCTTCGCGGTCTTTTCGCAAACAGCGGCGCGGGTGATGTGTGGGCTGACCTCGTCGCCAACGAACGCAAGTCCGGCTTCCCTACTCGATGGCTCTTCGGTCATGCAAAAGCAGACAAGACTCCGCGACACGAGCGCGCGAACGAGCGAGGGCCGATCGAAGGTGGGGAGCTGCCCGGCCATTTGGATGACGCCTTGCGGATACGGCCAATCTTCGGTAGGGCGGTAGAATGAATTGATCGCAAAGGTCTTGGTGTGAGTCGGCGGCAGCGGCGTCGACCCCATGACGAGCAGGAGCGTCGTCACGGTGTGACCACACATGTAGCGTCCGAGGCATCCCTGGTTGTTGCCGATTCCGTCGGGGTGGGAGTTCGTGCGCGAACGACGAAGCAGCGGGGCGGTCTCCATGATCCCAGCGCAAACGGCGACGCTGCCGGCATACACCGTCGACTCGACCGTTCCACGCCGCAGCTGCACGCCCGTCGCCTTGTTGCTGCCCGGTGAAACGAGCACACGCAGACATTCCGTGTTGGTGAGGAGCGTGACGTTGCCCGTGGCCAGGGCGGGCCGAATGCAAGCGATTTCCGCATCCATTTTGGCATCGAGGCGGCAGTAGTACCCGTCGCACGTCGCGCAGAGGACGCAGCGCCCCCCCTCCCTGCGGTCGATGCCGCGCGGAATGTGACTCACCGCCATGCCGTCCGCCTGGAGGCGCTCGACCAACGACGCAATCACCCCCTGATGGGGGATCGGGGGGTAGGGGTATGGCGCGGAGCGGGGCGGCTCCGTTGGATCGCCCGACGTCGAGCCGTGAACGGCGTACACCTTTTCCGCCTGGGAGTAATACGGTTCGAAATCGGCATACGTGACCGGCCAAGCAGCCGACTCACCCGTTTCCAAACGAGTCGATCCGAAGTCTGCCTCGCGAAGCCGATAAAGGGCGGACCCATAGAATTTCGTCGGGCCACCGACGCATGGCAGGGAGGACGAGGGGCCATATTCAGATTGCGCATATCCGATCCTCGTGTCGGCCTCGACGCTCGACGACGGCGGTTTGACGAAGTCCCCACGCTCGACGAGAAGAACGCTGCAGCCTTTTTTCGCGAGCCCGTAGGCCAGCGTACCTCCGCTCGCTCCGCTTCCGATGACGATGCAATCGTAGGTCCGTTCAACATCCATGGCTTTTGTCTGTTGCGAGCGGGTTAGGACCCCTGCGGGGACGGTCGTGGCGCGAAATCAGCGAAATGAATGCGGGGGCTCGATCCGTCTCGGCGTGTGCGAGAAGAACGAGGCCATCACGACGCTCGGGTCGTCGGGACGGCTGAAGTACGGGAGGGCAAGAAACTGGCCACGCGTGCCCAGACCTGAAGTGTCCGGTACTCGAAGGCGCCGTGCTGGCGCCTGTAGCGCTCCTGCATCTTGAAATAGGCTTCGAGAAGCTTCGTCTTGTCGGCCGTTGCCGGATTGCGCCGGAGATCGGTCATGATGGAGGGAGCACCCACGCGGTAATGGAGGACGTCGCGATCGACGAACGTGAAACCGCTCGCGCGGCCGATCCGCAAATAAAGGTCGACGTCCTCGCAGCAGCGGAGCGACGGGTCATACCCGCCACACGCGACAAACACGTCACGGCGAACGGTACAAGCAGAATTGATGAGTGGCATACTGCCAAACATGAGCTGAGCGGCAAACCAGTGCCGACCTCGGATGTGTCGCGAGATGTCGGCCGCCTTTTCGAAATAGGCGCGCTCTTGCTCTCGAATGACGGGGTCGTCGCCAAAAGGCACGACGCGTCCAAAGCCCATCCCGACGCCCGTCTCGCGGATCGCCGCTGACAGCGCAGCGAGGGACCCGTCGACGAGACGGTCGTCGTCGTCGAGAAAGTGGACGAGGGGTCCTCGGGCGAGAGCGACGCCGTCGTTGCGAACGGCCCCGGGCCGTCCCCCCGAGGGCTCCGCGCGATGGACGTAGCGGATCCGAGGATCGCGAAGAGCCCGGACACCGTCGCCCGCGGCGCCTTCGGGGCTGTCATCGACGACGAGGACTTCGACGTCGACGCCGCGCTGGGAGGTCACGCTCGAAATCGCCTCGAGGAGCAAGTGCTCGCGGCGGTAGGTCGCAATGACCACGCTCACGTCGACGTTGGTTGGCTGCACACTCAACCTTACTCCGTAAAGTTTACATCGGCACGCAAGGTCATCGTTTGTCGCGAACACGGCGCAAGGCGATCCCCCTGTCCGGCGTGCCCCGCAGCACCCTGGGCCGGGCCGGGCCTCGCGCTGTCGACGCCGGACAAGCGCACGAACGCCGCGTGAAGCCGCCGAGAGCCACGCCACGAAGGCGCCCGCCCGGCCCAAGGAGCTCCCGAAGCGCAGGACGGCGCGGACGCGCCCCCCATCGCCGCGGTAGGTCGACTTGGGCCGCCGTCTTAACGTCCGGCTGGCGAACGAGCTTGCGTCGCTTCCTCGTCAACACATCGACGAACCACGCGATCACCGCGACGACGAGTCGGTTCGGGGACTTCTAGACCTCGGCCGCCGAGGTGCCCGGCCCGTCCGCAAGCTGGCCCTCGACGCCCAGCCGAGCCTCGCCGGAGCTGGCCCTCGACGCCCAGCCGAGCCTGGCCGGAGCTGGCCCTCGACGCCCAGCCGAGCCTGGCCGGAGCTGGCCCTCGACGCCCAGCCGAGCCTGGCCGGAGCTGGCCCTCGACGCCCAGCCGAGCCTCGCCGGAGCTGGCCCTCGACGCCCAGCCGAGCCTGGCCGGAGCTGGCCCTCGACGCCCGGCCGAGCCTCGCCGGAGCGAGCGCAGCCAGCGCGCCGCCCACCCCGAGCCGGGGCGCCGTCGGCCCGCGCTTCCCGGCCGGCGCCGCCGCCCCCCTTAGGCTTTCCGTATGCTTCGGACGCGGTTAGTCGGTCACGGTGAACGTGAGGGACACGGTGTTGGTCTCCCCTTGCGTGCTGCCCCAGTTCCCCGTCGCACCGAAGTGAAAGAGCTGCTCGCCTGCGCTGAACGGGTACGTGACGGTCAGCGTACTGCCGGGTTGAACATCGTCGTCAGAAGCCACCGAATCTGGAGAACCCGCCGTCGGAAGGATGGAGCACGCCAAGAAGAGGTCGAACGAAGCCGCCGAGACGGGGCCGCCGTCAAGCGACGCGTTGACCGTCCCCGTGACCGCAATCGTCCCACCATTGGGGAACGCCGAAACATCCAAATCGTAGTCGACATAGTCCTGGTTGCCGGACCCGGGGGCTGTGATGCTTGCGGTGGCCGTTTTCGTCGGTGACGCGGGGGTGAACTGAAGCAATGTGCCCTGGACGCAAGCCGCCGCGGCTTCGTCACAGACACAATCGGCGTTGCCGACCAATATCCCGCCGTCAACCCCGGTGCTCGCCGCCGAGTCGGTGGTCGTGACGTCCGATCCCACGACGTCGGAGGTTGTGGCGTCGGTCGTTGCCTCGGGAGCGGCGTCGGCGGCGGCCTCGGCCGTCGCGTCCGATCCTGCGTCCAGTCCGGCTTCGGTCGCGACGTCGAGCGCCGCATCTCCCGCGTCCGGGCCGGCTTCTGCCGTCACGTCCGGCGCCGCATCCGCGGCGGCCTCCTCCGCTGCGTCGGAAGAGGCGTCCGTCTTTGCATCCGCCGTTTCTCCGTCGGAGGGGGCGTCCTTCATCGCGTCCGCGGCGGCATCGCCTGTCGGCGTGGTGGTGGTGGTGGAGTTGGAACTCGAACACCCGACCGAGGCGAGCGAGCCGAGAAAGAGCAGACCCAAGATGCGTCGATGCATCATTTTTTATGTTCTCCGCAGATGAAGGACGAATGGAGTGGTTTAAGATGGCGCCGCGTTTGGTCCCCGGGCCTTCTGGTGCAATGCGACGTGCAAAGACTGGACCCGCTTGATTGGGAGCTACGAAGCGTCGACCGTATACCACGGCGCTCGTTGGTTTGGAATTATGCATCGAGGCAAGTCGGAAGGATTGGGCCGTTCCGACGCAGCGTGCGCCCTCGCCTTGAGGCAAGTCGGAAGGATTGGGCCGACCCCGACGCAGCGTGCGCCCTCGCCTTCGTGGCCTTGCGTCCAACGGCAAGGACCGTCCAGCACGCCACGCGGCGCGGGACGCCCCCGTCGCTCACCTCGAAGCGCGGTTGTCGGCTGGTCACGGCTTCCTGGACGAGTCTTGTTCCGGCAACCGGCGCGCGGCCGGTCAGGTCCCAGGCGTCACCGGCCGGTGCGGATGGCCAAGCGCCGAGTTCATCAAGGGCGGCCGCGACGGCCCGGCGTCCCTCCGCTCGGACGCAACGGCCGTCCCGCGTGTGTCGCCATGCGCCGAGTTCATCAAGGGCGGCCGCGACGGCCCGGCGTCCCTCCCGACGGCCCGGCGTCCCTCCGCTCGGACGCAACGGCCGTCCCGCGTGTGTCGCCATGCGCCGAGTTCATCAAGGGCGGCCGCGACGGCCGGCGACCGAACGCAAACGGCCGCCGCGTACGTCGCCATGCGTCGAGTTCATCGTGGATGGAGGAAGGGCGGAACGCCGTCCAAACGACCAACGAAAGGCGACCAAGGCCAAACGACCAACGAAAGGCGACACGCAGGCAGGCGCTCACGCTTTGTCTCTCGGCAGGCCCTCTAGAACTCCGCCACCGCACCCAACCACACTTCGGCGTGGACCTCGGCGCGGCGCGGCGCGCACGGGGGCCGATGGGGGTCACTTCCGCACAGGGCCTGGCGGCGTCGACGGGCTGTTCGGAACTAAGGACCGGCCACGCTGACGGAGCCCGAGATCGGGGCAAGCCCGGACAAATCGCCGCCGTTACCGCCGGCCACGAGGGCCGCGTCGGCCGAGAAGGTCACGGATAAGTCTTGACCAGCGTCTTCGGGCCACCGGTTGATGGTCAATGTTCCGGTGGCGGAGAGCCCCGCCGTGGTCATGCTGGTTATCGAGTATTCGGTGGAGGTCCCCAGCGGGGTGGGCTCCCGCCAGATCTGACCTTCGATGTCGACGCAGGGAGACGTCAGGGGAATGACCAATCCGCTCTGTGGAGCACATTGCGAGTCCGGCTGATGAATTGAAATCACGATCTGCCGATAAGGCTCCTGGCCCTGGCTCAAACCTGTAATATCGGCCCAATATGCGGTATATTGAACGAACCAGCAGGTCACCGCGTCAGCGCCTCCGCTATAAGTCGACGTGACAGGCCCACCCGGAACGCAAACCGGTCTATCGACGTCCCCCGTTAGGCCTCCGTCGCCTTCAGCATCGACACCGCTCTGGGCCTCGGCGCCCGCACCATCCGTCGGGCCTCCGCCGAACTCCGAGGTTTCGGCATCGACCACGCGCCCGCTCGTACAGCCGACGCCGAGAGGGATCGCCGTCGTGACCGCCAGAGCCGCGATCAAAGTGAGCCAAGAGAGCCGAATCCGCACCTCGCACATGTGGCGGCGAAGGGAGCGGAGCGGCATCGGCAAATCATCTTCCACCCTTCGGTGGCATGGGCAAGCGATTCGATTGCCACGGAGTCCAGCCGAACGTTCGGCCGACGGCGGCTGGACGGGAGCTCGAATCGGGCGGCGATCGCGGGCGGTGCAGCCGAATTCTTGGCCAATCGCCGAGCGCGGACAAGGTGGGGCCGCAAGCGCCTCACCATTCCAGTCGCAATGGACATTTCATCCTTCAAAACGCTCTTTGACGGAATCGAATGGCGACGGGCGGAGCTTGCAAACGGCCGACCGTCCGATGCCGCCGCGGTTACGTTGGCTTGCAAACGGCCGACCGTCCGATGCCGCCGCGGTTACGTTGGCTTGCAAACGGCCGACCGTCCGATGCCGCCGCGGTTACGTTGATTGGCGTCCGAAGGCTCGGTGCGCGGCGGCCACCGGAGAGCCCCGGAGAGACCTGGGATCGCGTTGGCCGTGGACGGGCCGAAGATGCTATCTTTGTGTCACGATGCGTGCGATTCGCGCCCTTTGCATTCCGCTGCTTGCTCTCGGATGCCATGCGGAGGCGGCCAAGCCGACTGCCGGCGCGGCTGGCCCGAGCGCGCCGACCACGTCCGTTTCGAGCTTCGGGAGCCCCATTGCCGAGCGCGAGACGCTCTCACTCGGCGACATCGCCAGGAGCCCCGCGGCCTACCGCGGCAAGCTTTTGGCCACCCACGGGACAGTGACGCGCGTCTGCCAGGAGCGCGGCTGCTGGATGGCCATCCAGGATGATTCCGGGTCCGCCACGGTCCGCATGCATGGGCACGGCTTTTTCGTCCCCACGACGTCCACGGGAAAACGCGCCCGTGTGGAGGGGACCGTCGTGCTCATGAAGGACGGACGCGAGTGCGACGACCTCGCGGCGATCGATGCGACACTCGAGATCGACGCCACCGGGGTCGAACTCATGTGACACGTCACGGCAGCCCGAGAGCGATCGGAAGCTCGCTCAAGTCACGGAGAAAACGGTCGGCCTCGGCGAGTGACGCGTGACCCGAAAGCGCTCCGGGGACCACCCAGCACGTGAGGCCGGCAGCCTTTGCCGACAAAAGGCCGCGCCGAGAGTCTTCGATGACCAGGCACTCGTCGGCGGCAACCCCAAGGCGACGCACGGCCTCCAAGTACGGGTCCGGGTGTGGCTTGGACCTTGGGTAGTCTCCCTCGGCCAAGAGGAGTTCGAAGTGGCGGAGAAACCCGCTTCGCTCGTGCGCGATCGCCAGGTGTTCGCGTGAACTGCTCGTGACCATCGCCATCCGGTAGTGGGGAGCGACCGCGGTCAGGGCGGCGGAGGCTCCCGGAATCACGACGTCTTGACCGAAAAGCAGCTCCGAGTAACGACGGTTTCGCTTTACGCGCAGTTGGTCGACTCCGATGGTGCCCCCGAGCCGATCCGCGAAGTGAGAGAGACCTCGATTGTCGACGAGAAAGAGCTCCACGTACTCGGCCTGGGTGAACTCCACGCCGACGTCGGCCAAGACGCCCCGCGTGGCCTCGAAATAAAGCCCTTCGGTGTCGACCAAGACACCGTCGTTGTCCCAGAGCAGGGCGCGGTAGGGGCGCTTGGCCATGGCGCAATGGTCCCCGAAAAAGCCGTACAACGCGAGTGCAAGGTCAGAACGGAATGAGACTGCCGATCCCGAGCTGCCGCGTGTCGAGCCGTACGATGCGCCTTGAAAGGAGCGCCCGGCTGCCGACGATCTTCACGACGTCGTGCAATTTGCCGACCGCGAAGAGCGATGTCGCGCCGCCGTCGAGGGCCGTCCGAAAGACCTGGAGCGCCGAAACGACGCTAGCCTGCGTTCCCGGCTCGTCGAATGCGACGGTGTAGACGGTCGTGTGGCGCGTCAGCGGCGAGGGGTCGCTGTGGTGGCGCGGAAGGTTGCGAAAGAGCGTTTGCATACCGGCGCGGTCGTGGTCGAGCCAGACCATGTCCCGCCGGATCTCCGGGGCGAAGGCATGCACCGTGTAGCGAAAATCGGCATCGCACAGACCGAGAAAGCCCTCAAAGTCGAGTGCGTCGAGAAAGAGACACGATCGGTAGACGACCTCTTCGACGACCGCCCTCACGGAACGCGTCGTTCGGCAAACGGGTCCGACGCCGACCGGCCCATGCGGCGGCTCCACTCGGCGTAAAAGTGACGCATCCCGACTTCGTCGTGGATCGTCATGCCCTCTTCGCGCGCGTGAAGCAACCAGCGGGCATCGGTGCGCTCGCTGCGCAAGGCGACGCCCTGACCGGTGACCGCGAGGAAGTCTTCGTGGAGGTTGCGGCCGAAGGGACCCCATATCGCATTGTGATCGCGGATGCGAAGGGCGCGTTCGTCCGCAGAGTCACGGAGAAGCCCGAGACCTCGGAGCTCGATCAGGACTTCGTTGGGCCCGAGTGGAATCGCCGTGTCGATGCGGAGCACGGACGTGCGCAGGTTGAACGTCATGCCGGGGAAAATGTCGATCAGGATCCATCCGCCCGGCGCGAGGCCCGGCCAGCCGATGCGGTCCTGGCCGCCTTCATACTTGTCGTACTTCACTTGCATCGACCCAACCGATGCGTGGCCGTTCGGAAATGGCACGTACTTGCGATCGAAGTACCCTGGCTGCTGCATGCCCGTGACTCGATTGAAATAATGAATAAAATCGTGATAAAATTCACTGTTGGTGTCGTGCCACAATTTGTAATTCGTGGAAACGATCACCTTCTGGTAGTGGAAGACTTCGAGGGGCTCATCGATGTGTGCAGCGAGCGCCCCGAGCGCGCCTCCGAGAAAATCGGATAACCCGGGTCCCTCGTCGCTGACGTTCACCCAGATGAAGCCGCCCAGACCCCGCTCCGAGCGCACCGCGCGCAAGCCGACGTCGCGGGGATCGAGCCGATCCTGAAAACCCTCTTTACGTCGGGAGATACCTGTGCAGTTTCCGCGGCCGTCGAAGGTCCATGCGTGAAAGATGCAGGACAGCCCCTTCGCGTGGCCGGCCGGCCGGTTGACGAGCACGTTCCCGCGGTGGGGGCAGACGTTGTAGAAGGCGCGAACCTCGCCGTCGTCGCCGCGGACGACGAGAATGTTTTGGCCGCCCGGGTGCTGGAACGTGCGGTAGTCATGGGCGTGCGGGACCTCGCTCTCATGACACGCGAGGACCCAAGCGTGCGCAAAGATCTTCTCCTGCTCCTCGCGAAAGAGCGTTTCGTCCGTGTAGAGGCGGCTGTCGACGTAGTGCGTGCCGGGGAACTTCGGTCGCTCGGCCCACTGGGTGGCGTTTCGAGGCATCTTTCACCTCCCGATGTGTTCGCTATGACGAACGTGACCGGTTTTCTAAGTCGACATGGCGGCTGCCGCAAGGTCAGTCGAACCGTCGTCGCGGGGAGATGGCCGCACTTTCTTCCGCGGGCGCCTCCGGACCCCACCGGCACGGATGGTCTTTCGGCGTCCCGCATGATAGACGAGCGTCCGATGGAGTACAGCATCGCGGACGCCGACATCGTCGTCGTCGGAGGGGGCAGCGCCGGCTGTACGGCCGCCATCCGCGCCCAAGAGATCTTGCCGCGCGGGCGGGTCGTACTCCTCGAAAAGGCGCACATTAAGCGAAGCGGCGCCATCGCAATCGGAATGGACGGCCTGAACAACGCGATCATTCCGGGTCACGCGACCCCCGAGCAGTACGTGAAAGAGATCACGATGGCCAACGACGGCATCGTCGACCAACACGCCGTCCTCGCGTACGCGGACAGAAGCTTCGACATGATTCAGAAGCTCGATCGCTGGGGCGTGAAATTCCAGAAGACCGAAGCGGGCGACTTCGACGTCAAGAAAGTTCACCACAACGGGTCGTATGTCCTTCCCATGCCCGAGGGCTACGACCTGAAAAAGATTCTGACGCGCCTCATCAAGCGTGCAGGGGTCCGCATCGTGAACCGTGTCATGGCGACGCGTCTCTTGACCGACGGCAAGCGCATCGCCGGCGTCGTCGGCTTCGACGTGCGAGACGGGAGCCTTTCCGTCATCCGCGCGAAGGCCGTCATTTTGTGCTGCGGCGCATCGGGCCGACTGGGTCTGCCTGCTTCCGGATATCTCTATGGCACCTACGAGAACCCCGCGAATGCGGGGGACGGGTACTCGCTCGCGTACCACGCGGGGGCCGAGCTCACGGGCATCGAGTGCTTTCAGATCAATCCCCTCATCAAGGATTACAATGGTCCGGCCTGCGCGTACGTGACCGGACCGCTCGGAGGTCACACGGTCAATGCCCACGGCCACCGCTTCATCCAGAGCGACTACTGGAGCGGTCAGATGATGCTCGAATTTTACCGGGAGCTTCACTCGCCGAACGGGCCCGTGTACTTGAAGCTCAATCACCTCGCCCCCGAGACGCTGACCGAGATCGAGCGCGTGCTTCATCGAACCGAGCGACCGAGCCGCGGTCGATTCCACGAAGGCCGCAGACACAAATACGGAGAAGACCTCGTCGAGATGCATATTTCGGAGATCGGGCTCTGCAGCGGCCACAGCGCGTCCGGCGTCTGGGTCAACGAGCGCGGCGAGACGACCGTGCCGGGGCTCTACGCGGCGGGCGACATGGCATGCGTGCCGCACAACTACCTTCTGGGCGCCCTCACCTGCGGAGAAATCTCGGCCGAGAGCGCCCTCTCGTACGTTCGGCTGGCCGCCGAGCCGGCGCTCGATACCGATCAGATCGACCGCGAGCGCTTGCGCGTGCAAAAGCCCCTCGGGCGGGCGTCGGGCATCCCACATCACCAGTTCGAATACAAAGTGAGGCGGCTCGTCAACGATTACCTCCAGCCGCCGAAGACCGCGGCGCGGCTCGACATCGGTCTGTCGCATTTCATGCGGGCCGAGGAGGAGCTCGAGGAACTCGGGGCGGCAAACCCTCATGAGCTCATGCGCGTCATCGAGTGCCATTTCATTCGCGACTGCGCCGAGATGGCGGCGCGTGCGTCCCTTTTCCGCACCGAGAGCCGCTGGGGTCTTTATCATCACCGCCTCGATTACCCCGAGATGGACGACAGCCGCTGGTTCGTCCACGTCAACGTGTCAAAGGGCGCAGATGGGGGCATGCGCGTCTTCACGAGGCCCGTCGCGCGGTACGTCGTCCCCTTGAACGACGACGAGATGAAGGGCTACCACCGGCTCCGGATCGCGGAAACTCCCGAATCACTCGAGTCGCAAGGAGCCGAGGCATGAGCGAAATCGAAAATCGCGAGGTGGTGAAAGCCGCCCAGGCCAAACACGCCGGAAACGCCCAGACATCCGGGCGCTTCGACGTTCCGGTCGTGGTCGATCTTGCCAAGTGCATCACGGGATGTCGGATTTGCATCGATTCCTGTCCGGTCGACTGCCTCGCGGTGAATCCCGAAACGCGGAAGGCGCACATGCAGCACGACGAGTGCTGGTACTGCCTGGCGTGTGAGCTCGATTGTCCGAAGGACGCCATCGTCGTCAAGATCCCCTTTCTCCTCCGATAGCCATGGTTGCCCAACCGTCGCGCGAGTCGATCATCGCAAGGCTGCGGGATCCGGATCCGAGCGTCCGGCAGCTGGTCCTCATCGAGCTCGAGGAGCTCAACGTGCAAGACGAGGGGCACGAGCTGCTCGATGCGATCGCCCAACGAATCGATGATCCCGACGCGACCGTCCGCGCTCTTGCGGTTGCGCGGCTGGAGGAGATCAGCGATCCAAGGGGAGTCCCCGCGCTGATTCGTGCGCTCGAAGACGCAGCGGACGATGTGCGCCGGGCCGCTGGAGCGGCGCTGCGCGATCTCAGAGGCGAGGACGTGGCGTCCTTGCTCGTCTCGGCGCTCGACAAGGCGGGGCCCTCGGCGCGCGCCGCGCTCCTCATCGCGCTTCGCGAGCACAAGGATGCGCGCGCATTGGCGCTTTTCGCTGCGGCAACGCGCGACCCGGCCCCGGGGGTCCGGCGAGAAGCTGTCATCTCACTCGCGTATCTGCGGCAACCCGAGACGATCGAAGTTCTGCGGGCCTCCCTCCGAGATCCTGAGCCGAGCGTGCGCCGGGTCGCCATCGGCGCGCTGGCGCCCTTCAGCGATCCAGCGATTCATGCAGATTTCGCGGCATCGCTCGACGATGCCGATTGGCAAGTGCGCCGCGAAGCCGTCATCGTCCTCGGTCGTCTTCGGTCGGCCGAGATGCTGCCCGCCCTGGTCCGCGCGCTGTCGGACCCCTACTGGCAAGTCCAGAAGGAGGCCGCCGTCGGCCTCGGACAGGCGGGGGCGACCGGCGCGATCCCGCTGCTCGGCGACTTGCTCGACAGCGACGTTCCGGACTTGCGCAAGGCCGGCGCCGGCGCCCTGGGCGAGCTGCGTGCCGCAGCCCTCGCCCCTGCCCTCGAACGCATGGCCGCAGGCGACAGCGACGCCGAAGTGCGGAAGGCGGCTTCGCGAGCCCTGCGTGCCATCTCGGAGCGCGTGTCCCAACCGCCCGGCCTACGGTCGACCCCGTGATGTCGGCGGCCTCGGCCCCCGAACATCGTCCCCCAAGCTGGTGAAGAGCCCCGCCCTCGACCTTTTCGGCGATGACAAGTGGCCGCCCATCGGGGGGGTCACTTGCTCGAGTAAGGGGAGGTCGTTGACGCGCCGCCTGGCGCCCGCGGCTGACCGGATCCCGAGCGGAACGGCCAGCGTCCACCAAGAGCCGGTTGCTCGCGTGGGCCGCGCCGTCAGTCCGTGACGCTCATTCGCCCGCGTCCTCGTCAACGCTGGAATCGGCGGCATCCCCGGCGTCGACGAGGGCGGCCGCGGCGTCGGCGTCGCTCGTCGCGTCATTGAGAGAAGAATCGGACGGCGAAGCCGTCGCGTCGCTGGAATCCGGCTGCGCCTCCGCCGGGGCGTCGCTCGCTGCGTCGGCCGTGGCATCCGAGGCGTCCACGGTCGTTCCCGCGTCGATCGCGGCATCCCCGGCGCCGTCGTGCGCAGCGTCCGTCGACGTTTGCGCATCGGCGGCGGCCTCCGACGCACCGTCGTGCGTCGTCGTCGCGTCAGAGTGGGCGTCCGCGCTCGCGTCGGGCGGGAGCGGGGGCAGGGCATTGTCGTCTCCCTGGCAGGCGGAGAGCGCAGCGGCGACGAGCGTCGATGCGACGGTTCGCCTCAGAACATGAGTTAAGGGCATCGTAGTCTCCTTCTCAGCGAGCGAGCGGTGAATCGCGAACCTCAATAGACGACCTGCGCGCGAAGGAAGATGATGTTCTCCGCCTCACGATGGCCGATCGCGATCTCGGACGGCGTTTTGGCTCCGCCTTGAAACTCGGTGTGGTCCCAGTTGACCGCGAACTTGGCGTTGTCGCTCCAATACCAGTTCGTGCCGAGCGTGACTTCGGTCGCTCCCCGGACCGAGCCGCTCGTCGTCGCGAAATTGGGGAACGCGTCCTGGTCGATCGAAAGATGGCCCACCCGTGCCGCGAGCTCGAGCGCACCGAAGTGCCCCGCCGACGGCTCGACGGGCGTCTCGACGTGAACGAAATCGTACGATGCCTGGGCGCCGAAGAGGAGGATCGTGGCCTGCGCCTGGTACGCGCTGTTGTGTATCCAGGTGTTGGGATACCCCGATCGCCCGACCTCTTGTTGCGAAAGATAATACTCACCGAGCAGGCTGAACGGCCCAATCGCTTCGTAGAGATATGCGCCGTAGCGGTTGTGGGGGCCATTGGCGACGACGGTGTTCGCATAGGTTGGCGTCACACCCGAAGCGGCGGTGATGTAGGAAAAGTCAGTAATCTGTCCGGGCGTCTTGTACGCAGGCGTCGACTGCGGGTTGGTGAGCGCCGTATTCGTCGGGTTTCCATAAACCCGTCCGAACGTCGTGGCGACGCCGACGAAGAGGCGGCCAAGGACTTCGGGGTCGAGGAGTCGAAACGGTCGAAAATAGGCCCTTCCTGCGAATTCCTTCTGGTTGTCCGTGTCGAAGTCCGCGCTTCCGTTGTCGGGAACGCCATTGAAGACTCCGCCCGCGTAGCCGAAGACTCCTTTGAACAGATCGCCGTGAACCATGGCGCCGACATCGCGATTCGGCGTGAGCAGCGTCGGCAGTCCGAACTCGACGAACGACAGGTTCGAGGTCGGCTGCAGTCGCTCGAGGCCGAAGGGAGGACGAAACTTGCCGAAGCGAAACCGCAGTGCATCGTCGAGATCGAGACCGAGGTAGGCGTCCTGGAGGACGACCGTTCCACCTCCGAAATCGGGGTTCACGAGAAACGACACGTTGTAGGGCAAGCGCCCTTCGAGATAGGGCTGTGCCCGCCGAATGAGAAACGTATTGATCTGCGGCCGCTGCGTATCGTCGAACCAGAAGCGCCCGTCCGCTTGAACGAGCGCGCGAAAGCGTATTTGCCATTGCTTGTCGTGCGAGACGAGGCCGAAGCCCCCCGGACCGGCGGCGACCGACGCCGGATCGCCCGGACCGCCTTTGGCGATGGGGGTGGCACGCAGTTCGCGAATGCCCTCGGGTCCGGGCGGCGTGGGCGGCGCAGCACCCGGCGATACGACGACCGGGGCTGACTGCGGAGACGCTGGGCTGTCCGTGCTTCCGGTGGGAGGCGGGGGCGCGGGGCTCTCGAACGTCGCCGCCGAGCCAGATGGGGGGGGCGCGGGCGCCGGGTTCGGCGCAAGCGGTTGTGCACTCGGAATGGTTTGAGCCGGAGGAGACGGCGGAGGCAACGACGTCGTGCCTTGAGCGCCCGCCTGCGCCACGGTGGCCGATACGAGCGCGAACGCCATGAACGGCAAAAAAGAATGTGCCATGAGATACCCCATTGCCCGGGTGGCCTCGGTCGGAGAGCGAGGGCCCGCGGGCGACATCTTTCAGACGAATGAACCGCTCGACGGCGGAGTCGGAAGTGAAGGCGTTCCGTTTAACAGACACATCGTCCAAAACAAAGAAGAATCGGCGTCCGGCACGCCACCCATCCCGGCACGCCTCTGAGTCGAGACATCCCGCCCAGCGCAATCCCGAGCGGCCCGGCCTCTCGCCGCGCTGCGTTGGCCGTGGACTGCAGTCTGGGCACTTTCGGTCGAGTGTCCCGCCCGATGCAGAGTCGGACGCACCCGGCCGCGCACGCTGCTTCGCAAAACCTGACGCCGCGGGCACGACCCAGAAGGGGACTGCGCGTCGCCCGGGCACGGGAGCATGCTGTCTAGTATAGTGGACCTGATGACCCAAGCGTCGGCATGCATCGAAGAAGACAGCTGAGTCGGCCCATCACCTCCGCGAGTCGTCCGATTCGCGCCGCCGCCGGACAACGACCGGCCGATGCAAAGACGCTCCCCCGAGTCGAAAGGATCTCGATCAACCCATGAATCAATTCACCCCCGTCGCATCGTCGCTCGGTGGCTTGCTGCTCGGCGTCGCGTGCTCCCTTCTTTTCGTCGCCAACGGTCGCATCCTCGGCATCAGCGGGATCGTCGGGCAGATTCCGACCGCCGGGGCCGGCGACCGCTCCTCGCGGCTCGTCTTTCTCGCGGGCCTGCTCACCGGGGGCCTGGCCCTCCGGTTCGTCGATCGATCCGCGCTCGCGCTTGCTTCGGAGCAGACGGCGGCCATCGCCGTCGCGTCAGGGCTGCTCGTCGGTTTTGGAACACGCCTCGGCAACGGGTGCACGAGCGGGCATGGTCTGTGCGGAATTGCGCGGCTTTCGACGCGATCGATCACGGCGACGTTCGTCTTCATGGCGACAGGTGCCCTCACCGTCTTCGTCACGAAGCACCTGCTTCATCTCGCGAGAGGTGCGTCGTGATCCGCATGGTCGTCGCCTATGTCAGCGGCTTGATCTTCGCCGTCGGCCTCGGGGTCTCGGGGATGACACATCCGTCCAAGGTGCAGGCGTTCCTCGATGTCACGGGCGTGTGGGACCCGAGCCTGGCCTTTGTCATGGGCGGCGGCTTGCTCGTGAACTTCGTCTTCTTCGCGCTTGCGCGGCGGCGGGGGGCTCCGCTCCTTGCGTCGTCGTTCTCCTTGCCGACGCCGCGCGCCGTCGACGCATCGCTCCTCGCGGGAGCGTCCCTTTTTGGCGTTGGCTGGGGTTTGGGCGGCTTCTGTCCCGGCCCCGCGATCGTGTCCGTCGTCACCGGCGAGGCCCCGGTCGTGGCTTTCGTCTTGGCCATGCTCGCGGGAATGCTCTTCTTCGATGTGCTCGAGAAGCGCGCAAGCTCGAGGGGCATCGAGGCGACCGTGTGAGTCGAGTCAGCCGGCCGCGACCCGGCGGCTGTAGGCTTCGACGAAGTCGGCGACGGCCCTGCTTCCCCCGGCGAAGGCCTTGCTCGCCTCCTCGTGCAAGAGCGACAGGGCCTCCATCTTGATCGCGTTCGCGCGATCATCGGACACGATCGTCTTCAAGGATCGGGGGCGTGGCAAGTCGACTTCGATGACGGCGCGCACCCGGGTGGGGATGTGACTCATGATGAGCAGGCGATCGGCCAGAAAGATCGCCTCGTCGATGTCGGTCGTGACAAAAAAGTTGGTGCAGGGCGATTCGTCGCAAAGCCCTGCATGGTATTCGAGCATCAGCTTTTTCGTCATGGCGTCCAAACCGCGAAAGGGCTCGTCGAGAATCACGACCGACGGCCGATTGACGAGCGCTCGGGCCAGCTCGGCACGGCGCTGCATGCCACCGGAGAGCTGGGACGGGTACTTCTTGCCGAACGCGCCCAAGCCGACTCGATCGAGCAGCTGCCCGGCAAAGCGTTTCACCTGCGCCGTGCACTCCCCGCGGGCCTGAGGGCCATAGAGGACGTTGTCCGCGGTCGTCATCCAGGGGAACAAGGCCGTTTCCTGGAACATCACGAGGCGATCGTGACCCGGGCCCTCGACCGGCTTGCCGCGGCAGAGGATCTCGCCCTGCGTCGGCTTCTCGAAGCCCGCGATCAAGCGGATGAGGGTGCTCTTGCCGACCCCCGACGGGCCAATCATCACCGTGAACCGATTTCGCTCGATCGAGAACGAGCAGTTTTTGACGACTTCTCGAGCCGCACGACCGACGCCGTAAGCCTTGTCGACGTTTCGGAGCTCGATGTCGGGCGCAAAGTTGGGAGCGACCGAAGTCGTCGGGCGCATCGCGTGGGGCGGGTTCAGCATCAGCGCACGGCGAGCCAAGGTGTGAAGCCCGACGCGAGTCGGCGCACGATCGCGCTCGACAGGTAGCCGGCGATGCCGATCGAAAGCATTCCCACGATGATTTGCGGATACGACCCGCCGACGTAGGAGCTCCAGATGAAGAAGCCGAGTCCGCCGCCGGACGCTGCGGAGGCCCCCGAGCCGCCCCCGGAGATCATCTCCGCCGCAACGACCACCTCCCAGGTGATGCCGATGCTCACCTCCATCCCCACGCAGAGTGAGGGCAAAACGCCGGGCAGGATGA
>JBEKFX010000079.1:0-26979 GCA_050013115.1 Polyangiaceae bacterium | reverse complement strand
GGGGAAGCCTCACGCCGCGGGGGAAGCCTCACGCCGCGGGGGAAGCCTCACGCCGCGGGGGAAGCCTCACGCCGCGGGGGAAGCCTCACGCCGCGGGGGAAGCCTCACGCCGCGCGGAATGCCTCACGCCGCGCGGAATGCCTCACGCCGCGCGGAATGCCTCACGCCGCGCAGGCTCTCTTCGGTCTCGACGAGGAGGTCGTTCCCCGCAAGATCCGAGTCGTCGTCACCGGCCGCACTTGATGCGGTAGAGGTAAAAGTTCTCCTCTTCGATCATCGAATCGTACTTCTCTGCGAGCGGAACGACCCGTTCGCCGTCGATGAGAGCCGGCCGAAGCGGCCGATTCATGACGAGAACGGGGTTCTCGCCGCGCGCGACTCCCAACCGGACGGCAAAGTCGATCGCTTGCTCGTCGGTCGGTTCCCAGAGTCGGTCGCGGGTCCATTTGACGAACGTGAATGGACGTCCGGTGCGCGGGCTGTAGGCGAGAGCGTCGGGGCCAAGTTGGCCGAGCATGGCCGTCGCCGGGTAGTCGAACTCCGCGACCAGCAGCGCGCGCTGCAGGCCTCGCGATCGGAGCTCGTCCGCTGCTCGTTTGCCCGAGGAAAATACATACCGGGTGTCATACGCGATCGCGATCGCCGCTCCCGGCACCTGGACCGCAAGCCCCAAGGCCACCGTGGGCAAGAGGGCTGCGCCTCGCACCGCTCGCCAGCCGGCAGCCGGCCGGTCCCCCGCGCATGCTTCACGCGCGATCCAGGTGGCCATGAGAAACGCGACGAAGATGAACCCGTGATGCCGAACACTCCCCGAGTAGACACACTTGAAGAGCGCGACCAGAAGGACCGTGGCCAGCCCGAAAAGGAGCGATGCAAATCGATCGGATGACACGACGACGATTGCCCACGCAAAGATCGCCGAAGCGAGCGCAAAACGGGCCCCTTCACCCGGCAAGAAGTCGAGGAGTGCGTTCGAGTTCCAGAAGAAGAAATCGGCCGGCGGGATCGGCACGAGCGCCGCCACGATCCGCGTCCACGCGAAATCCCATGGCATTTGGGGCGCGACACCGATGTGCGCCACCGTCGAATCCTCCGGGGGCCAGGCGCAAAGCGCTGCTGCGAACCCACCGGCCGCGGCAAGACCAAAGGGGATGGCCACGACGCGCCACGGCGGGCGCGACAACGACCGATCGGCGAGCCAGTCGATCGCCATCGCGAGCGCATACGCCGCCGCGAGCAGCGTCGCGACGGTGGTCGTCAATCCGAGGGCCGCGAGCAAGATCCCCGTGGTGAACGGCCGTTCGTGACGACGAGCATGCCCGACGCACAAGAGAAGAGCAAAGAGGAGCGCGAGGCCGTAGCAGCGGCTCAATGCGGCATACTCGTACGCAACGAAGTAGCCGAAGGAAAAGAGGACGCGCGCCGGGCGTGGCCAGGGTGCGTAGCGCGCGAAAACCGCCACCACCGAGGCGGCGATCGACAGATGGACGACGCGCATGAGCTCGGGACGCCAGGTGAATCGCGTCAGGACCCAAAGCAAGAGGTACCAGAGCGGGGGCTGCCCGTCGTAGGCACGCTCGCGAATGACCTGCCACGGGCTTTGGCTGTCGCGAGCAACCAGCCAACAATGCAGCTCGTCGCGCCACATTTCGTGCGTCACCGTCGCCCATGTGGCGACAGCGACGTACGCGAGGACGACGAAGGCCGCAAAGGTCCACTCGCGGCGCGATGCGCTGAAATATCGAACGTCCAACCTGTTCATCGGGCCCCGCCGATCGCTGCGGAACGACGTTAGCGGACCTGGGCCGCGCAGTACTGAAGCCGCCGCTACTCGTCGTCTGCGGACGCCGTTTCGCTCAGCTCGTCGTCGGTCTTCGGCGTAGCCAACAGATCCCCGTTGGGCGCGTCGCGGCGGACGACGAAGGTCCGTCGCGTTTGCGTGTCGGGGTTTTCCCGCGCGACCACGGTCACCACATTCACGCCCGGCCGAAGCGGCAGATCGGCATCGAATGCCATCTTCTTCGTGTCGGTGCCTTCGCGATTCGAGCGATAAAAGACCTTTCGTGCTCCGACGAAAATGTAAGCGTCGAGAAGCCGCGTATCGTCCGTGGCCATCCCGTGAACCAATGTGTGCGCGTCCCGCGTCGCGAGTTGAGGCTGCGGCAGCTCGATTGCAGGGGGGGCGTGCCCCATCGAGTCTTCCACTGCAACGGGGACGGAGGGCGTGCCCCCCATCTCGAGTTCCGCGGCCTTGGCGAACGCAAAGCGCCCGCCGCCGAGCGAGATTTTGACATAGCCGTTCACCGTTCCGAGGGCTGGTGCCGCCGTGCCGGCGGAGAGTCGACCGAAAACACGGCCTGATGCATCCGGCTCGTTGACGAGCTCCGCGCCGGAGGTCTTCGCTCGGTAGGCTCCGCTCGAAGGCGCAACGATCAAGGCATCCGCAATCGGGATCCTCACCTTCTCGACGACGCCTTCACGCAGATCGTCGTCGCGGATGGAAAGTTCGACTTTGGCCTCCGGATCGGCGAGCTGAGGCTCGACGTCGAACGTGAACGCGACGCGCCTCGTGTCGCCGGGCTTCATCGCAGAGAGGTCGAAGCGACCGTCGTGCAAGAGCAGTCCCTCGCCGGACAGGTTGCGCAAGTTGGCCATTGGCTCGAACGCCAGACCTTTTCCAACGTTCTTCACCGTCAAGTACATCGTCACGCCTTCGCCCTTTTGGGCGCGTCCGTCGCCGTTGCCGTGGCGATTGTCGATGATTTCGTAGGAATAGGCGAAGACCGGTCGGTCGAGAGATTTGACCGTTGCCCGCAGCTCGGCGTCGGCCGGTGCGCGCCCCCGTGCCTCCTCGAAGTGGAATTTCACGCCGTCGGCGCGCATGAGCGCATCTTTCGGAATCGGGCAGACCCTCGGCGTGTCCTTCGGCAATTGGACGGTAGAGCCCACCTTGTGGTCCTTGAAGTCACACCATCCGGCGGGCGCCGTAACGCTCCGGGACTTGCCCGGCTCCAATTTGCCGATGGCCAGTTGCTTGCCGTCGAACAGCGGGTCCTCGCTCTTCGTGACGGCAAAGAGCCGGTAGAGCGTCGACGGACCGTGGTTGATGACCGCGAGCTTGAGATTCATCGTCTCGCCGGCGGTCACCTCGTTGTCGGCCCGGTCGGTCTCGACCTTGACCTCGACGCCAGTGGGAGGGCTCGGCGGCATGACCGCCGGCACGTCGGCCGGCGCGTCGCTCCAGTCGATTCCGAGGCCTTTCAGCTCGTCGACCACCTTCTCGACTTCGGCGCGACGCGTGTCGCTGATGAACGCCTTGGCTTGGCGGACCTCGTCGGCGCGCTTTCCGGAGGCGACGTGTTGCACGAATCCGTGGGCAAACTGAATTGGGAAATCGAGCTGGAAGTTGTCGTCGAGATCGCCGCCTCGCTCGCGCTGCTCGAGGCGCTCTCGAATCGGCAAATCGTACTTGACCACTTCGAGCGGGCGTCCGCCGTCCTTGGCGCGAACGTTCGAAAGAGCGCGCGAAAGGTCACGTTCTTTGATGCCGCCGGAGTCCGCCGTGAGGTTCATCTCGAGGGGGTCGGCCGTCATCGGATCGATCTCGATGTCGGGTGTGACCCCGACGCCTTGAATCGAAACATCACCGGGCTCGGTCAGATACTGCGCGATCGTGAGTTTCAGAGCGGCCTTGTCCGGCAGGTCCGTGAAGACGAGCTGGACGCTGCCCTTTCCGAAGGTCGTCTCGCCGATGATGACGGCGCGGTCATGGTTTTTTAGCGCACCGGTCACGATCTCGCTCGCACTCGCGCTCGAACCGTTGACGAGCACCGCCAGGGGGTAGTTCGGCTCGGTGCCTTGCCCGTGGGCCACCTTCTCGTCGCGCCCTTCGCTCGGATTGCCCACGGTTGCCACGATGGGCCCTTCGCTGACAAATGTGTCGACCACTTTGGCGGCCTGATCGAGTAGCCCACCCGGATTGCCCCGCAGGTCGAGGACGAGCCCTTTGAGCTCTCCGGTCCGCTTCATGTCGTCGAGAGCCGCCTGCAGATCGGCGGTCGTATTGGCCTGAAACTGCTTTATACGTACGTAGCCGACGTTGCCGTCGAGCAGCGTGTGCTCCACCGACGCGACGTGAATGACTTCCCGCATGAGTTCGAACGGCCGGACCGCCGGCCACCCCTCCGGACCATCTCGGTGGATCCAGACCGTGACCTTGGTGCCGGGCGCACCACGCAAGTGATTGACCGCTTCGTTGAGACCCATGTTGAGGGTCGACTCGTTGTTGATCTTGGCAATGCGATCGTACTTTTTGAGCCCCGCTCGTCCGGCCGGGGTTGCCGGCATCGGATTCATCACGGTCAGCTGTTGATCTCGAATCGAGATGACGATGCCCAACCCGCCGAACTGCCCCTGAGTGGACAGATTCATCTCCTTGTACGCCTCAGGCGAAAGGAGCACCGAGTGGGGATCGAGCGTGTGGAGCATTCCGTTACACGCTGCGTACTCGACGTCGCGCAAGTCGACGTCGGTGCCCCGCAGGCCATCCTGGAGGAACGCGAAGACATCGTGCAGGTGGGAGCTCACGTCCCAGGGTGCAACGACGTCGTCGACGCGGAAGCCCTTCTCGCGGGTGTCCACCCGAACCCGAACTTGTGACGGGTTGCTCTCCTCACGCGTGACGATGACTTGGGCGACGTCCTTCTGAACGTAATCGAGCGCGGAAAGGAGCATATCCTTGGGCTTGACGCGCTTCGGGTCGACGTAGCGATCGCGAATCGTCCGCAGCACCTCGTTGACGACCTTGACTTGGGTGAGGTCGTAGGGCTCGGGCTGATGCTCGACCGCGACGACATTGCCGGCTGCAATGGCCGGGGCAAGCCCTTCCCAAAGCGCACCGCCGTCGAGTCGGAAGGCGAGCAGAACGGCGATCGCGAAGGCGCCGACGACGGCGCCCACCTTCGCAAGTCGGTCGAAAATGGGCATCCCGGCGAGTATAGACGGCTGCCGCGTTCGCGCGACGGGCGGCGCGCGTGGCGGCGTCAAATTGAGTGGGCGGCGTCACCCGAACGCCGGGCCGCGGCCCCGTCCCCTTGCCGCGGTCGGGCTCTCAGGATCCCCGCCGCCGGCGCAGGACGGCGACGTAGAAACCAGCGAGGACGGCGGCGGGCGTATCGGCGAGACGGCGTTCGGCGGACCGCATGATGGTTCGCACGACCGGGATGCGGAGCATCCCCGCTGCCGGCGTGATGATCCGCACGCCGCGCGCCGCTTCGAGACGCAAGCTCGACGGAAGGAGTCGCGGCACGACCCATGGCGCATCGAAACGGGTGTACACGGCGCTTTCACGCGTGGCGTCCGAGATGTGCCGGGCGGGGCCCCACCGCTTGATGAGTCCGCGCAAGCTCAGCGGATTGTAAAACTCGGCAATCACGACGCCGCCGGGCCGGGTAACCCGGGCCATCTCGGCAAGGGCCCGACCGATCTCCGGTACGTGGGCTAGGACTTTGAACGCGTACGTCACGTCGAAACTCGCGTCCGGGAAAGGAATTGACGTGACGCTGGCCTCTTGGACGTCGAGCCCTCGGCTCCGTGCCTTGGTGAGCATGCGAGGCGACAGGTCGATACCGCGCGCCGATCGCGCAAACGCCGCGACCCGTTCGAGCAGGAGCCCCGTGCCGACGCCGCATTCGAGCACATCGGCCCTTGTACCGTGTCGTTCGACGAGCTCGACTTCGAGGTCGTCGATGAGAGCGTGATACCCGAGGGGCCGATTCGGACGCCGCTCCGCGTCGTAACGCCCGGAAAACTCGTCGTAGTAGCTCCGCGTCGCGTCGAGGGATTCAGGGCTGGCGCTCATGCGAGTCGGGCGAAATAGCACGCCGAAGGTCGGCCTCCTTGCGTCGCTCGTTCCGCGGCCGAGCATGAGGTCTGGCCCAACGCTCGCCGGACGCCCGCGGCCGTTACTTGCAAGCGAGCCGCTCCACCCAGCTCCCGGCGGCGTCGACCCAGGCGACCCACAAGGCGGCGTGTGAATCGATCGCAAGCGAAACATCGCTCGGCGACGAATGGGTCGAAATCACGCCGATCGACCGGAAGGAGGCCCCCTGTCGGAGATCGCCTATCTCGAGAATCCGCGGAGCTTTGGGCTGGGGAGCGGACGGACGAATGAGGCCCACCCAGATGCGCTCGCGTCCCCATGCCGTGGCAATCGGCGCCGGGTCGAGCCCGTTGGGGTAGAGGAGCCAGCTCACGGGCTCATCCACTTGCGGCGGATCGTGCATTTGAACGATCGCGACACCGAAGTGGCCGACGTCTTCCGATGTGGGCAGAAGCGCCCAGGCGGGTCCCCGTCGGGGCGCCGCCAAGGCACCGGCTGTTCCTCGGTCGCCTGGGCCGCCGACGAAGATGACGGCGTCCTCGCCCAAATGAAGGGACGCGTCGTACGTGAGCGGCCGCGCATGCATCGCGGTGAGCGCAGCCCGGGCGTCAATCATCAAGGCCATGATCGATTCGCCGCGCGGGGCAAGGGTCACGGCCGTCGCGCCGCTGCCATCTTCCGAGATTCGAACCGGCGGCTCGTCATCGACACCCAGCCAAGCTTCGCTGACCCAGCCTTCACTCGTGGCCCGGCTCGCCATATAGGCGAAGGCCGCGTGAGCCGGGCCGAACGTGCACGCGGAGATCCGAGACCCCTTTCGGCTGCTCGCGACGACGTGATCGTCTCCTCCCGTCCTGCGTGCGCGGTGAACGGCTCCGTCGCGATCGGGACAAAAGATGATGTCGCCGGCCATCGCGCATCTGAGCGACAGGCCCGTGGCAACCGCGTCGGCGAAGATCTCGCGGACCGGGAGTGGCCCCGGCGGGATGGGATCCGCCGGCAGCGAGACGACCCTCGGGTGTCCGTCTTCGTTGAGGACGGCGTCGACGACGTCCCCGTGATCGGAGAGCGTAGCCGGGGCTTTCACGGGCAGCGCAAGCGGCCCCTTGACGACCCGGCAGGCCGAGGCCCCACCGTCGGGCATCATGACTCCGGGAGAGACCTCAGCGAGCTTCACCGCGCGGACCGCCATGGCGTCGGAGGCCTCCAACGCGCCAGAGCCGCCGTCGCGAGGCGGCGTCGCATCCGCCGAGGGGGATGACGCGGGCACGGCGCTCGCGGGGGGCTTCTCGAAATCGCCTCGGCTGCAGCCGAGCACGACACCGCATGAGAGCCCGAGAACGAAACCGCACGGGAGGACCGGACCGCATCGTCGCAAGTTCACAACGGAAGCCCGGGAGCCCCCTGTCGGAGCCAGCCGAGAAGGTGCTCACCCGCGGCGACGGACGCGCTCTCGTGATTCGCACGCCACTGGGCCCGCCCTTGTGATCCGACCGTGTTGGCAACCCCGAGTACAGCGATGAAAGGGATGCCAAGGGCCGAGCACGCTACAGCAACACCGTAGCTTTCCAGATGCTCGACGCCCGCTCCGGTTCTCCGAGCCACGGTCGCAGCGGCGGCATCTTCCACGGTGATAGCCAGCGTCGTCGCCACATCCGCGACTCGGGCGTCCGCTGTCGACAGTCCGACGAGAAGCCGACCATCGGCTTCGAGCACGGTCGCCATGGGAGGGGGAAATTGCGCCCGACCTTCCAAAGCCGCGAGATCGGCCAAATGGATGCGTCGAGAGACGATGACGTCGCCCTTGGCGAGCCCCGACCCGTCGTATTCCCCGCAGGTTCCGATGAGAACGACGGCACGCGGTCGCAGCTCGCCGATGTGGCGACTTGCTCCGATGGCCGCCAGAGGAAGACCGACACCTACCTCTCGCGCACAGAACGAAAGATGGCCGAGCCGCCCCATCGCATTCTCTCCGCACTCGGTGCGCAAAAGAAATTCGAGTTCGGGGCGGAACGCAGCGGCCACGAGAACGTCACTCGAAGGAATACCGACCACGGGAGGAGTCTAACCAACCGGCGCGCGCTCGGGGGTCGCGTTCCTTGCCTCGACCTCGACCTGCCGATAGCGTAAAGCTGCTCGCGATGGGTGGAAGTCGGCTGTCCCTACTGGCTTTGGCACCAGCCTTCGTCGGCTGCGCGGGGACCGTGTCGGCCACGACGCCCGGAGGGGACGCGGAGACGACGACGACGAGCGCCATCATCGTCGTCGAACGCAACATCGATCCGACCGGCACGGGCCACGCCCAGACCAGTGCCCGCTTTTTGCGGGTGCCCTCGTCATTGCCGACCGACGAGGCTCTGCGCTCGATTGGAGCGGCGCTCGACTTGCCCGCACGGGGCACTTGCGCGTCGTCGACGCCCGCGCCGGACGACGTCAATTCCGATGAACGACCGCCGTTTGTCGACCTCGTGGACGTGGGTACCGTGTCGGTCGAGGCCGACGGAACCGAAACGCACCTCCTTCCAAGACGGCTCCCTGACGTGACCGACATCGTGAGCGGCGTCGTGTACGCACGGGCGGCCGATCCCGGCATCCTGCCGCCTGCGACCCGCTACGTCCTGCACGTCGGCGGCCTCGGCGACCTGCCCGCCATCGACGTCATGGCCACGGCTCCGGCGGACGCGAGCGACGTGCACTTCTCTGGCGAGATGACCCCAGGCGTCCTCGTCGCGACATCCGGCATCGAGGTCAGTTGGCCGGCCGAGGCGGCCGCGGAATCAATCTACGTCGACGTCAAGCCCGCGGGTCTCCGATGTACCCTCGGCGACGCGTCGGCGGGCGGCACGCTGGGACACGCCTCACTTTCTTCCTCGCTTTTCGATGACGCGGGAACGCTCGTCGTTCACCGTCTGCACCGCGAGCCCTTGCAAGCGCTCGGCCTCACGGCCGGAGAGATTCGCTTCGACTTCGCACGTACGCTCACGTACGTCCGCCATTGACGCACGGCTGAATGTCCGTAGCACGATCTGCCATCGCCATTGTTGGTCTCTTCGCCTGGTTGCCCGCCTGGACGGCGCGCGCGCAAGGCCCGACACGCCATCGCCGTGACGCGGGTGGAGCGACCGCGCAAGCCAGCAAACGCCTGCCCGCCTACAAACCGGACGCGAAGCAAGCGCTCGTCGGCTGGCACGCGCCTTCGAGCGATCCCCCGCGCTGCGACGCATCGGGTCGGCCGATGCTCTCGCTGAAAACGATCAATCGCGCCGAGTCGCTTTCCGTCGCTGCACTGAGCGACGACGGCGGCTTCAGCTCCCTCGACCTCGACCGGGTTGCGCACTTGCTCCGCGCGGCGAGCGGTGACGAGCACCCGATCGATCCGCGTACCCTGTCGCTCGTTTACCGCATCGAGCGTCATTTCGACGTCGCCGAGATTCGCGTCGTCTCCGGCTATCGCGATCCGAAGGCCGGCTCCAACTCGAACCATGGCAAGGGCAGAGCCATCGATCTCGTCGTTCCCGGTATTCCCGACGAGGAAGCCGCCCAGTTTGTGCGATCGCTCGGGTTCGTCGGCGTCGGCATCTATCCGACGAGCCAGTTTGTCCACGTCGACATTCGTCCCCGAAGCTACTTTTGGGTCGATTTCAGCGGCCCTCATACAAAGAACCGCGAACGGGGCATCCTCGGCGAGCTTGCGTCCAAGAGCGATGCCGCCGCGATCGAACGGGGCGAGCGGCCGATCGAACCATTTCTCGTCGAGGCCGACGTGGACGCTGCCATCGGTGCTCGCGGCCTCGCCAGCTCCGAAGACAGCCGGGCCGCGGAGGACGACGAAGACGACGAGCATTGACCGTCCGCGCTCCCGCTCGCGAAGGCTTCGATATCGATTCATAGTGGGGTGTGGACGACGACGTGCTGAAGCTCGTTCGCGAAGCGCGCCTCTTGGAGGCCGCGGGCCTGGCGAGCGAGCGCGGTCAAACGCACGACGCGAGCAGTCTATTTGAACGGGCCTGCGATTGGACCCGCGCGGCGGTCGAAGCCCTTCGCGGCGGCGACGCTGGCCGCGCGCTGGAAATGGCCGCGCGCGGCCGCGACAAGCCAACGGCCGAGGCCGCGATCGCCGTCATCTCCGGCAACGCGAGCAGCGCCTGGGCCATCGCACAGCGCCTCGAGGCTCGAGGCGATCACGCCTGGGCCGCCCGCCTCCACGAAACGGCTGGACGGCTGGACGACGCCGCGCGCGCATGGGAGCGAAGCGGCGAACCGCTCCGAGCCGCACGGCTCTTCGAAGGCCAAGGCAAGCTCGCGCGCGCGATTCGGGTCCTCGAGGGTGCGTTGCGAAAGGATGGGGCGAACGCTCCGGCGGCAGTGGCCCTCGGAACGCTGCTGACCCGTCTTGGAAGAGACGAAGCAGCCGTTCGGACCACGCAACGAGTCCCCTTCGATGCACCCGAACGGCGCGAAGCACTCGACGTACTCGAGGGCGCGCTGCGGCGGCTTGGTTTTCCGAGCGCCGCGCGCGAGGCCGCGCGCGAGCGTTCCCGTCTCGAAGGATTCGACCCGGCCGTCGAGCACGCCAAACTCCACCATCACGCCGAACTCCACCACCTCGCCCCGCTCCAGCACCTCGCCCGGTCCGGCGGGACCCTCGAATCCGGCCCGACAACGCCGCCGGCACGGCTCTTCGATCGGTACGACCTGGTCCGAGAGGTTGCGTCCACCCCGACGGCTCGCGTCCTTGAGTGCGTCGATGCTCGAAACTCGGAGCGGGTGGCCGTCAAACTGTTCGCGGAGCAGGCCCGGACGGTCGATGCCCAAGCGTTGCGGCGGTTCGAGCGCGACGTTCGCAGCCTTCGCCGGATGGCCCATTCGAACATCGTGGGGGTGCGAGACTTCATCCCGGACGCGCCCGCAATCGTCTACGCTTGGATGGACGGCGGCACGCTCGACGGTGCGCTCTCGAACGGCCCGGTGGCGCCATCCCGAGCTGCCGAGATCGCGTGCGCCGTCTTGTCGGCCCTCGGCGATGCGCACCGGATCGGCATCATCCACCGCGCCGTGAAGCCGTCGAACGTGCTCTTCGACTCGGCCGGCGCGCCCCGATTGTCGGACTTCGGCGCGGCCCATTGGAGCGACGCCACGGCCACGGCTACAGCCGGCCTGTTCGACGCACTTGCTTACGTGAGCCCGGAGCAGCGCGAAGGGCGAAGCACGACCCCCGCAACGGATGTATTTGCCGTCGGCGCCCTGCTGCACCACATGCTCACCGGAAGGCGGCCAGACGGCACTGCACGGCCGAGCGACACGCGTCCATCCCTCGACACCCGACACGATGCAGTCCTCGCTCGACTCATGTCGTCGGATCTCGCCGTTCGCCCCGGCAGTGCGTTCGAGGCACGGTCGCTCATCCTCGGGCTGCCGTGGCCGTCGACCGTCGAGCGTCCTTCCGATAGGGCCGCGATTGAGACACCGGGCGCGATTCGTGAGGGGTCCGGACGTCTCGAATGGAAGAGCGGCACCTGGGTCGACTCATGGACCGGTCGAGCCATCGAACGCCTGGCGGCTTCTGACGAAGCGCGCACCCGCGCTCGGGGCTTCGCGGCAGCGGGGCACCCGGCCCTGCAGACCGTCCTCCGAATCGACCGAGACGGTGGGGAGCTGTGGCTCGCAGCGCTCGGCGGCCATCCGCTCCACCGTGCTCTGACGCCGACCGAACGGTCGCGGCTCGGCCAAGCCCTCCGCCTTCTTCATGCCGCTGGCGTCGTTCACGGACGCGTGGGGTCCGATCACGTCCTGGTTGGACCGGGCGAAGGCTTCGTCACCCTTCGGTTCACGGCACACGCCGAGACGGACGCGACGCCCGACCGAGACCTCTTGGACCTCGACGGCCTCTGAGCCGAACGGCCTCTGAGCCGAACGGCCTCTGAGCCGACTCGGGCCTCAACGTTCGTCGGCGATTGTGTACGCGATTTCTCGAGTTTGACCGTTCCTGTCGTACGCGACGCGCACCGCGCTGGCGGTGGGGAGCGAATCGAAGACCGATTGGGCTTGCTCGGGGCGCTCGATCGGAGACCCGTTGACGGCGGTCACGACATCCCCGGGCTTGAGGTCCACCCCCCGCCAGAAGGCCGAATCATGCAGCGCCATGATGCGGAAACCGTGAAATCGGCCGCCGATGAACACGGGATGATCATCGAGTTCGACGTGCTGGAGAAACATCCCCAACCCTCGTGCGACCACCGCTCGAACCGCAGATCGGCCGATGACGTGTTCGTCCAGCGGGACAGCCGTTGCGGTCGAGTCGGTCGCCAGACTCGAGCCGGACGGGGGAACCGGCGATGCCGTCTTCGTTCTTGCCCCACCGCAGCTGACGAGCCCCGCGGCAATCCCAATCAGCACCAAAGCTCGCACCGACATCACCCTGCGCCACCCCTTCGTCCTCCGGCCGAACCGGTCGTGTTCAACGCTTGCGTGTACGCATGCGACACCCTGGAATGCACCTGTTCGATCGGCCCATTGGCATCGACGACAACGATGCGATCCTTCGGCAAGTGCCTCGCGAGATCCCGATAGAAGAGGGCAAGGGCCCGCTGGATTTCACTTTGTTCATAGAGCTGTGCGGGTTCCCCCCTGCGCGCCCGGCGCTCCGCAGCCACCTCCGGCTGGACATCGAGGACGATCGTGAGGTCGGGTCTGCGCGCGTACCGATTGAGCGATCGTATCCAGTCGACCGCAACCGACGCCGCCGCTCCGCTCGAGACGCTCTGGTAGGCGAGACTGGAAGCGTCGTAGCGATCCGAGATCACGACGCCTCCATCGGCCAGCACCGGTTCGATTTCGCTTTCCACATGATCCATGCGGTCCGCCGCAAAGAGCAACGCCATCGTGGTCCACTCCGGCGCCCGTCCGCCTGGTACGATGATCCGACCGCTCAGGATTTGCCGAATGAGCGTGCCGATGGGACCGTCGCTCGGTTCGCGGGTCGCACGCACGTGCTCACCATCGGATCGAAGCCGATCGACCAGCCTCGCGACGTGAGTCGTCGTCCCAGCGCCATCGATCCCTTCGAGCACCACGAAGTAGCCATCGCGCGACGTCATCGGGCGAACGCGATAGCGCACTTGGGCCGGGACCGGAAGACGCGCGAGCATCGGCGCGATGCGTAACTCACCGACCTTCGGGCTTCACCGCCGCGGGCGCGAGGACGGCGTTGTCGATGAGCCGTGTGCCTCCCACACGGCAGGCCACGGCCAGGACGGCACGTCTTTGCACGCGGCCATCGATCGGGGCAAGCGTTTCCGCGTCGCGCAGCTCGACGTACTCGACGGAGCTCGCCACGGCCGCGATCGGTTCTCGGGCCAAGCCCTCGAGAACACGCGGGTCGAGCTCTCCAGCCTCGAAGGCGCTCTTGGCGCGGCTCAAACCGCGCCAGAGGGCCACGGCCTCGCGGCGTTCGTCGGGTGATAGATATGCGTTACGCGAGCTCATGGCCAAGCCGTCCGGCTCTCGCACGATGGGATGACCAATCACTTCGACGGGCAAAAGAAGGTCGCGAACGAGGCGGCGTACGACGAGCCACTGCTGATAATCCTTCGTCCCGAACACGGCTGCGCACGGCCCGACCAGGCAGAAAAACTTGGTCACCACCGTGGCGACCCCATCGAAATGGCCGGGCCGAAAACGACCACACAAGGGTTCGGCTACGGCGCCGACTCGGACGCGCGTGCCCTCCCCTTCGGGATAAAGCGCTGCAGGATCGGGAGCAAAAGCCGCGTCGACGCCGAGCGCGGCGAGCTTACGAACGTCCCCGTCGAGATCGCGCGGGTAGCGGGCCAGATCGTCGCCAGGGCCGAACTGCGTCGGATTGACGAAAATCGAAACGATGACGAACGCTGCATGACGCTTGGCCTCTTGAACGAGAGCGAGATGTCCCTCGTGGAGAGCACCCATCGTCGGCACGAAGCCCACCCGCTGACCGCCCTCGCGCGCAGCCTCGCAGGCAGCGTAGACCTCCTGGGGAATACGAAGGATCGGGGTCGCCATACAATCGACCATAATCGCAATCGCGACGCCGCCCACGAAACAGTGTAACTGATTCGCGGGTTCAGCCGATGAAGGTGGACGCACCGCGAGAACCGGCCTCTGCGCTCGGGCGATGCAAACGGCGCGTCGGCCCGAACCGTCTCTGCACCCTCGCATTCCTCGGCTTTACGGCCGGCGCATTCTCCGCCGGACAGGCCAGCGCCGCGCCCGACGATTCACGCCGCCCCGACCTGAAGGAGGCCCGCGCCATCTTCGTTCAAGCGGAACGCGACGAAGACAACGAACGCTGGCGAGACGCCTATGACAAGTTGCAAACGGTCGCTCGGATGAAGGCGACCGCCGGGGTGCGCTACCACCTTGCCTTATGCGAAAAGCATCTCGGCCTGCTGGCGGATGCGCTCGCCGACTTCTCACGCGCCGAGGCCGACGCGCGAACCGAAAACGCGGCTGACGTGCTCCGCTTGGTCGGTCGAGAGCTCGATGAGCTGCGGCTGAGGGTGCCGCGCTTGGCGATCCATCTCCCCCGAAACGTCCAGCAAGTCCGGGTGACGCTCGACGGACGCGTCTTGTCGAGCGATGAGCTCGGCTCGCCTTTGCCGGTGAATCCTGGTCCGCACGAAGTGGCGGCATGGGCCCCCGAGCACGGTTCAACCCACGAGTCAGTCACGGTGGTGGAGCACGCTTCGATGGCGATTTCTGTGCCGATCGAGCCCTCCACGACCGATGCTGCAACGCCGCCGGCCACGGCCGCGCGCTCACGCGAGTCTTTGTCGGCCGTTCGGGCGACCTCGCTGGCGCTGGCCACGGGCGCGCTCGTCCTGGCCGGAGCGGGCGTGGCGGCCTTCGTAACGGCCGGAGCGGTTCACGCCCGCGCTGTCGACGAGTGCGCGAACGTTACAAGCCGCGCACCCGGCGCCTGTGACTCGCAAAAGAACGCCGTTCGAGCCTGGGATTGGGTGGCTGCAACGGCATGGGCCGGCACCGCCGCCGCAGGCACGGGTGCCGCGTGTCTGTGGATGGGCGCGAGGCGGGCAACCGCCGTCATCCTCCGGCCGACGGGGCTCGCAATCATGGGAACCTTCTGAAATGCGCTCTACGCAGGCGGCTTGCTGCGCGTCAGAGGCCCTGGTCCTCGCCAGCCTGATGGGCGGTTGCACGGATCTTTTTCATTCGACAGCCGACATTCGAACGGCATGCGAAATCGACCCCTCGAACACCGGCTGCACCAACGTTGACGACAGCGGCGGCGCGTCCGCCGACGCCGGAATCGACTTTTGCTCCTGGACGGAACGGGAGGCCGACGAGCGCGCGGCAAGGGTGTGCGCCTGGCTGGGATCGTGCGAGGGCCCGATGGGCCAAAACGCGTTTGGCCCTTGCGTCCTCGCGGCGCGGCTCGCCTACGATTGCACGGCCAATCCGAGCCACCGCGCCGCCGGCAAAGTGCATGCGCTCTGGGCATGCCTCTCGGGCGCACAAAGCTGCAATGACATTTCGCGTTGCATCTTTCCTGGCGGAGTGGAGTTCGACGAATGCGCGAGCGCAGGGAACTCCACGCAGTGCGGTGCCGCTGAGAACGCCGACGTACGCCTCTTTTGCGTCGACGGGGGCGCCCTTGGCGGGTTCGCCGAAAACTGTGCGCTATGGGGGCAGACGTGCATCCTTGACGGCGGAGCGGCGAATTGCGGCGCCGTTGGCGCCATCGCGTGCGCCGACAGCGGCCTTTTGGCCGCGTGCCTCAACACGAGCCAGCTTCATTGGTGCAGCGTCGGTGGCGTCGACATCGGGATCGACTGCACCGGAAACGGATCGGGAACGTGCGGAGGCTTCCCGGAGGCCGGGACCAGCGCGTGGGTGGCCTGCCTTCCGTCCACAGACGCGGGGCTGGCGTGCGATCCAACGGAGGTGGTCGACTGCTCCGACGGCGTCGCCCAGACCTGTCCGGCTGCGGTTCCCGAGCAGATCGATTGTGCCGCGCTCCTCGATGACCCGAGCGCGTGCAGCCCTGGAGTGCTCAATCCTCCGTTCGACTGGACAAGCCCGTGCTTGCTTTCGTCGCCCTGCTTGCCGGACTCGTGCGACGGCTCGGTCTTGACGGGCTGCGCCCGAGGAGCCTCCTTCTCCGTCGACTGCAATGCAGCGGGTCTTGGCCGCTGCCAGGTCTTGACCGGCGACGGTGGGCCGGCAGGAAACGCAGCCTGCGCCGCGCCCTAAAATCCAAACTGGTTTGGCCGGCACGGCGCCGGCCCCTTATCCTTGCCAACCTCATGGCCCAAGACCGCCGCACCGCACGCCGCGCCCGACCCGCAGGACTGGGCGCCATCTACGAAAGCGCGACGGGAGAACGCCGCGAAGCCGACGTCCTCGACCTGGGTGCCGGGGGACTGTTTCTGCGAACCGACTCGCCTTGGCCCGTCGGCAAGCGGATCTCGCTCGATCTTCACGTGCCGGGCGAGGCCTCCCCATGGTCGGCTCTCGGACGCGTCATCTGGATCCGCACGAGCGCCGAGAATCCCGATCGCCCAGCCGGCATGGCCGTCAAGCTCATCGACATCGAGGATGCGGTCGCGGCAGCGATCGGACGCCTCGTGGCGGCCGAAGAGCCGGTCGAAACCCGGCCACAGACCCAGACGACGACCGACCCGAGCCTGGCCTTGAATCTCGTCGCCAGCAAGACGACGCCTTCGTCACCCGAGGGGCCCGTCTTTCCGCCCGAGCCTCCCGCGCGCCTGCCCAAGCGACGACGCGGGTGGCTGCTCCTCCTCGGAGCTCTGTTGGCCGCGGCGATCGCGGCCGGCGTCTACCGCGACGAACTGCCGGCCCTCTGGCAGGCCGTACGCGAGGCAAGCGATCGGCTCCACTGATGCCGGCCAGCGGCCATGGCCCGATTGACGCCCGCCACCGGCCATAGCCCGATCGATGCCGCCCACAGGACATGGGCCGTCCCCGATGCCGCCCACAGGACATGGGCCCGACGGTTTTGCAGACGTCACGTCCGGGGGCGATGCTTCTGCGGCTTCATCTTGTGCACGCTGCCGGGGCCGGCCTGGCCCGGAGGCTGGCCACGTACACGACTGGGCGACGGCGCGGGCGCCGAAGCGCGCACCGAATTGGCCTCGCCGGAGAATGATGGCGGTGCGACGGGAACCGCCGATTCCGCCGAAAGCGTCCCCGTAGCCCCAGGCGCCGCAAACGGCGCGGCTTCCGCCGACGGGGCCGTCGGCCCGATCTCGTGCGCCGACCCCGACGGCGCGGGCCCGCCCAACCACTCCCCCGATGCGGTCCCGGCTGTTTGGAACCTCTCTGTCGCCGCACCGGCCGAAGGCGAACCCGTCGCCGAATTCCACGGCCCGGTCAATCCGCCATCTTCCGGTTTGTCGGGCGAACGGGCCCGACGACCGATCCATGAGCGGACGCCGATGGCTGTGACGACCATGAGCACCAACGACGCCACAGCGGCTCGGCGACGCCAGGGTCGCTTCCAGGTTGCCTGGACACCCCCTCCCGCGCGGTCGCTCGCTTTGACCCCGAGCGTCGTGTGGTCGACGTCGCGTGCACGAACGGGCGACAACCATGCCGCCGGGAGCGCAGGTTGCGTCGGCCCGGCCCCTGCGTCGAGCTCGCGAAGGGCTCGACGCACGTCCTTTTGCATGGCCTCGGCGTTCGGGTATCGGTCCTCGCGACGAAACGCGAGCGCTCGGTCGACGACACGCGCATACGGCGTGCTCACGTCGATCGCGACCGAATGGATTCGTGGAGCGGCGAGGTTTGCCATTTTTCGCACGAGTTCGATGGCATTGCCCCCTCGATGGATGCGACGCCCGGTCCGGAGCCGGAACCCCGTCGCGGCGAGGGCGAAGAGATCCGTGCGGCCGTCGATTTCGTCGATGCGCCCTGCGGCTTGCTCGGGCGACATAAACGGTGGCGTGCCGAGCGCGAGGCCATAGTTCGTGATGGTTTCCCCATCGAGCAGTCGCGCGAGACCGAAGTCGAGCACTTTGACCGACGCGCCGGCGGACGCGACTGTGCGAGGATCGACGAGAAAGAGGTTTTCCGGCTTGAGGTCGCGATGAACGACTCCACGCGCATGAGCGCCCTTCAGCACGTCGAGCACGCGATCGGCAATCTCCAAAAACTCGACTTCGCCGACGACCGGCCCCCTGTCGAGCCGCTCCTGCAATGACTGGCCTTCGAGCAATTCCATGACGATGTACGCAAGGCCGGCGTCCGCGCCGCTCGCCACAACGTCATCGTCCAAAACACGAACGGCTCCCGGATGATCGACGCGATTCGCCGCATATCCCTCGCGACGGAACCGCTCACGCACTTCCTTGTGGCGCGCCAGCGCAGGGTGAAGGAGCTTTACGGCCGCGCGAGCACCGTTGCGGTGACGCGCCGCATAGACGGCCGCCATACCTCCGACGCCGAGGAGCCGCTCGAGGGTCCATTTTTCGTCGAGCACGTTTCCGACACGCGCGCGCGCTCGATTCTCCACGTCTTCTTCCAACGAAATCAGAGTGTACCGCCATTCGCCGCGCCACCCGACCGCCCTTGACGTCTGCTTTTACGAACATAGGATCCGCCAGACCGACGAAGCGAGGAGATACCCATGGCCATTCAGCTCGGCGACATCGCCCCCGATTTCACCCAAGATTCGACACAAGGGCCGATTCACTTCCATGAGTGGCTCGGTAAGTCTTGGGGGATTCTCTTCTCCCACCCGAAAGATTTCACCCCCGTTTGCACAACGGAGCTCGGCCAGGTTGCAAAACTCAAGGCGGATTTCGACAAACGAGGCGTCAAGGTCATCGCCGTCAGCGTGGACGACGTGCCGTCCCATACGAGGTGGACCGCGGACATCGAAGAGACCCAGCATGCAAAGCTAAACTATCCGATTCTAGGTGACCCGGACCGCAAGGTCGCGTCGCTCTACGGAATGATCCACCCGAACGCGAGCGACACCCTGACGGTGCGCTCGGTCTTCGTCATCGACCCCAACAAGAAGGTGCGGCTGACGTTGACCTACCCGGCCAGCACGGGCAGAAACTTCGATGAGATTTTGCGCGTGATCGACTCGCTGCAGCTGACCGACTCGCACGCCGTGGCCACCCCGGCCAACTGGAAAGACGGCGACGACGTCATCATCGTACCGTCCCTCCAGGACCCCGACGCGATCAAGCAGCGGTTTCCGAAGGGCTACAAGGCCGTCAAGCCGTACTTGCGCGTCACCCCGCAGCCGAACAAGTAAGGCCCACGACCGAACGGGGAGCGGGTTCCGGAGGGCTACAAGGCCGTCAAGCCGTACTTGCGCGTCACCCGGCAACCGAACAAGTAAGGCCCCACGACCGAACGGGGAGCGGGTTCCGAAGGGCTATAAGGCCGTCAAGCCGTACTCGCGCGTCACCCCGCAGCAGAACAAGTAAGGCCCACGACCGAACGGGATGGCCAGAAGGTCCGGTGGCGGTCGGCCTTTTTCGCGACGCATGGAAGCCCTTTGCCGTCGATGCCGTTGGCCTGGACGTCGTCGAGCCGGTGGCGGTCGGCCTTTTTCGCGATGCATGGAAGGGGGCTGTGGCACCCTCCATGTCTTCGGTTCCGCGGAAAGGCTGATCGCACCGGACGCCCTGGGCAGCCGCTCTGCCGCCTCGGATGCGTGCTTCGCACTCGGTCACCTTTAGTGCGGGAGAACGGCGTCTGGCTTCGGATGCGTTGTGGCTAGTGCCGGAGAACGGCGTCTGGCTTCGGATGCGTTGTGGCCGGCGCTGACCGCGGAGCGGGGGGGTCCGGACTTGGCGTTGAAAATGAAAGGCTCGGCGGCGCCGGGGCGGCGGGCGCGATGGCTGGCAGCGCCACGACCAACGGCGTGGCGGTGGCGTTGCTCGGGGCGGGCGGCAATGGCGCCCATGGATCCGCCGCCGCGCGGATGTCATCCATGTGCGTTTGGCGTTCCGCATTGCTCGCCGCGCCGTCCTGGCAAGCGGCAAGCGCGATCGTCAACCCCACGACGGGGACTGTAAAGACTCTCATGGGCGGCCTTTTTACGCTTCTCACGCGCCGGAAGCGAGTGGGGTAAAGTGGCAGTCTGGCCTGCCCTACGGAGAACGAGGCGGTTTGAGGACCATTTTGCACGTCGACATGGACGCCTTTTTCGCGTCCGTCGAGCAGCGCGATGCCCCCGAGCTCCAGGGCAAGCCCGTCATCGTCGGCGGCCCATCGAAGCGTGGGGTCGTGCTCGCCGCCTCTTACGAGGTCCGAGCTTTCGGCGTGCGATCCGCGATGTCGATGGCTGAAGCGCTGCGCCGTGCACCGGGTGCGATTGTCGTGTCGCCGCGACACGAACGCTACGAGCAGGTGAGCGAGCGGACATTGGCCATCTTTCGGCGGTATACGCCGATGGTCGAGCCTCTGTCGCTCGACGAGGCGTTCCTCGACGTTTCGGCCAGCCGCGAGCTCTTTGGTGACGGGGCAACCATCGGGCAGGCGGTTCGGCGCGACGTGTTCGAGGAGCTCGGATTGGCGGCATCCGCCGGCGTGGCCTCTTCCAAGTTCGCGGCCAAGGTGGCGAGCGATCTCGCCAAGCCGAACGCGCTGCTCGTCGTCCCACCCGACGTGGCGGCCTTTCTCGCCCCGCTGCCTATCGAGCGAATGTGGGGGGCGGGGCCGAAGACGGCCCCCCGCATGCGAGCCGCCGGCTACGCCACACTGGGCGATCTGGCCCGCGCCGACCCCCTGGCCGTTGAGCGCTCCTTCGGCGCGTGGGGCGCGCACGCCGTGCTCCTCGCGCGAGGTGAGGACCCACGCGAAGTCGACTCCCATGCGTCTGCGCGTTCCATCGGCGCGGAACGCACCTACGACGACGACCGGGTCGGACCCGCGGCAGTCGGCCACACGTTCTTGGCGCATGCCGCTCGGGTCGCCAGACGCCTCGTCTCCGGATCGCTCTGTGCTCGGACTGTCGTCATCAAGGTCAAGTACGCGGATTTCACGATTCGCACGCGACGCATGACCCTGACCGAGCCTGTGCAGGACACGGACTCGATTCACCGGACCGCTCTCGAGTTGCTCGCGCGGATTCCACTGGAGGGGCGGCGCGTGCGCCTCACGGGTGTGAGCGTTTGCGACCTGATAGAGGGACCACCCCCCCGACTCCTCGTCGGTGATGCCCGGACCGAAAAAAATCGGCGCGTGGAAGAAGTCGCACTTCAGATCGCCGACCGCTTTCCCGACCGGATCGCCCTCACGCGCGCCGCCCTCCTCGAAAAGGACCGCCGCTGACGGCGTCCGGACTCTCTGCTGCCGCAGCGCCCCGGTCCAAGAATTTCAACGTGGAGGGCACGTCGAGACCGACTCCGCCTCGACGTCCTGGAGCGCCGCAGCCATCTGCTGGTCGGTGCGGCGCGGCCGCCTTGCAGCAATCGCCATTAGGGCGAGGCGCAGCGCGGGCTCCACTGAGCCCTCGATGATTGCGCCGAGCCTCGCCCGGCCTCGCGCGTCGAGCGACTGCGACAGCACGAGGGCCGCCCCGACCCGTGCTTCTCGGTCGAGCCGCGCGTCCTCGACGAGACGCCATGCGCCGTCGCGCGATAGCACGGGCGCGGGGGCCCGGTACCCACCGCGCCTCTCGCCTTCGGCGCCCGTGCCCAAGACCAGACGCATGGCCGTCACCCAATCGCCCATGGAACGATCCCTGCGGCGCACTCGCTCGATGGCCGGGTCGTCGAGCGCGGGCGCTGACGACCGAGGCCATGCCGCGCGCATGCGCTCAAAAAGGCTCTCGCCTTCCGGGTGGTGCCCCTCGTGGTCGAACGGCAGCCTGACGGTGAGCCACTCGCCGCCCTCGATCGCGGTGAGAATGCCGCCGTCGAATCGTTCCATGGCGACGACGCGCCGCCACGGCACAAACCGGACGGTCCCTACCCAACGCAGAAGAAAGCCGTCCGCCCCGACGCAGACTCGCGTCGGAATGGAGAGGGCTGCGAACGATGCCACCAGCGCAAGGACGGCTGCGGCCAATGCCGCCGAGCCGCCCCCTGCGCCGCACACCCCAGAGGCGACGGCGAAGCTCACGATCAGCGCAGCACGCGCGTAGGAGCGAGGCTCGCCGAACGGCCTTGCGAGCGCCCAGAAGCAAGCAGACATCTGGTTCGCGTCGACGCCGGCGGCACGAAGAAGCGCCCGACCCTGCTCGGACCCGCCCATGAGCAGACGGACGACCGGACCGTGCAAACGCTGGAGATGAACGACGCAAGACCGGGTCCCAGGCTGCACCCATCCGCCGCATATCTCTCCCGGAGCCGCAAAGCGCACCCGATCGATGAAGAGGCCGTTGGCGTCGAGGTGCACGCGAACGGGTGTTCGCGATGGCTTGGCCACGCGGACGCAGATGTAGTGCATCATGCCCGCCCCCAGCCACGCGAAGACGCCGAAGTCGAGAGCGATCGAGCCCGGCCGCCCGAGCAGGAGCCATGAAGTTGCAGCGAGCCCGCTCAGACCGAGCGCCCCGGCCATGACCGCAAACCCATCCCGTCGAACCAGCCGGACGTCGTCCTCGAACGTCGCCATGCCTGACCGACCTCCTGCCTTGCACGTTGTGGCCCACGCGCGTCCGCGCCAGCAAACTTTCCACCTTGGCGCCGGCCCCGTCATCGGGCTGCGGCGCAGCCATCGCGGAGTTCGGCCGATCGGTTTTTCGCTCTTTCCACTCCGCCGAGCGCCGGCCCGCCGAGCGCCGGCCCGCCGAGCGCAACCTGGCCACGCCTGAGCGCGCGTATTATCTTGGAAACGATGGGGCTGCTTCGCCGCTCGCGCGGATTCACGCTCGTTGAAGCGATGATTGTCGTCGTCGTGATCGGGATTTTGGCCGTCCTCGCCATCGTTGGTTACAAGGCCTGGATACGCACGTCCTATATGGCCGAAGCGTACGACCTCATCGCCCACATTCGCTCGGCCGAGGAATCGTTCAAGGCTGAAAACGGGGTCTACCTCGACATATCGGGCGCCCTCGACAATCAGCACCTTTACCCAGCCGCTCCTCCAGGCGCATTCAAAACGGCTTGGGGGGGCCCCTGCGCGCTATGCACCCACCCTTGGACTTCTCTGACTGTGCAACCGCAAGCGCCCGTGGCTTTTGGATATGCCTTGCAAGCGGCTGGAACTCCAATCATCACGCTCACCGATCCAAGCACAACGCCGCCCAACCTGACGGTGCTGATGAGCCAGCCCTGGTACGTTGTCGAGGCCGTCGGCGATATCAACGGTGACGGCATCTTCACGCGCGTGTACGGATTTTCGAGCACGACCCAGCTGCTCGTCGACGCCGAGGGGAATTGACCCACACAGCGCAGGGTCGAGACGAAGGCGCCGAGGCTACGGCGCTGGCGCTATCGCGTCGCGCCCCAGAGCATGCTCAAGCTGGATCCGCGCGATGTGGGCATCGGCCTTGGAATTGAGCAGGTCGAGGCGCGCTCGCGTGAGATCCGTCTCTGCGTCGGTCAGCGTGGTCGAGGTGCCGCGACCGTTGTTGAAGAGCTCTCGCGCGACGCGATAGGCCTCGGTGGCGCTCGACAGCTCGCGTGTGCTCGACTCGATCGAAAAGTCCGCTTGTCGGACGTTCTGCCAATATTGCGTCACCTCGACTTCGATGCCGTCCCGCACGTTGTTGCGATTCGCCTCGATGGAGGCGGCCCGCGCCTCGGCGTCGCGAACGGCCCCGTTCGCGACAAGGGTGTCGTTCGGAGACCAGGTGAGCTGAGCGCCAACGTCCCAGGTTCCGAACCACTTGGGGGGGTAATTCGGAAAGACACGCGGGTTCGGGTTGCCCAAAATGCCGTCGCCGAACGCGCTGAGGTTCGGGTAACGCCCGGCCGCCGACGAAGAAGCGGATTCGCGCGCCGATTGGGCATTGGCCTCGGCGCTTTTGACCTCCGGACGGGCGCTCAACGCTTCGTTGATCAATTGGGGCAAGTTTCCCTGCACGGGGGGCAGGGTCCCATCGAGGTCTTCCCCAGGCTCGACGGTCCGTTCGTCTCCGACGTGGACGGCCACCCGAAGCTGCTTCTCCGTCAAACTGGCGAGATTTTTCGCTTGGATGAGCGCAAGCTCCGCCGACGCCACCGCGGTCTCGGCGCGCAGAACGTCCGCCTTCGACGCGTTGCCTACGGCAAATTGATTGCGCGCGTCCCGGAGGTGCGTTCGTTGGTCATTGATGGCCTGAACCGCAACGATGATCGCGCCGCGCGAGCGAAGCCACGTATAGTAGGTCACTTTCGCGTTCGAACCCGCCGTCGCCCGTGCGGTGACGACGTCCCATCGAGCTGCGTCGGCCGAGTGGGTCGCTGATGTGTAGTTCTGGTCGATCCGCAGGAAGTAATCGCTGATCGGGACAGTGATCGTGGCCTGCAGCAAGTAGTTGTCGAGCACGAGCGGAAAGCTGAGCCCCTGGGTCAACCCGAAGCACTCAGCAGGGGACGGGGCCATCGAGGTACCCATCGTCGTCACGCACGCCTTCGGCAGGGGTCCCGGGGTCGTCGCCATCGGAAGGTCTTCGGCGACGACCAGGCCGGATCCGGGCGGACCGAAGGGAATTTGGGGTGGAGCAAAATTGCTCAGGCGTGTGTACTTGGCGACGCCCGAGAGCCGCGGGAGAAAGGAGGCCCATGCCTCGTCCACCCGCGCCGCGGCGGCCCTCAACGTTTCTTCGTTTGCCCTGGCGTTCCAGCTCGTCGTCGCGGCACGCACGCTGACCTGGTCGGCCGTGATTCCCCCAGCATGGGCCTGCGTCAAGTCCGTCGGTACGGGCAACGGAGCCGTATCGTCGTTCGCGGGCGCTTCCTCCGTAACCGCGGGGGCCGGTGCCGATGACGACGAAGCCGGCGGGGCGGCCGGGGTCGCCGAAGGCGACGGGGCCCGAACCGCCTGCGCATGGGCGCTACGGGGCCTGACGACCCACGATCCCGTCACGAGGACGAATCCCATGACCACGACACAGGCCCGCGAGGCCACGACAATCCCCATCGATCTCCGTCCTTTCAAGACTCGGCCGGCGCAGCCTAATGGCAAGCCAGCCGAGAAGCGATCCGATATGCTTTGTTCGTGCACGCGCAAAGCGCCGACGTCGTGTGGACCCGCATCGAGGCGCTCGCCCGTGCGGTGCCTGGAGGCGTCATCGCGACCGATGCCGACGGGACGCTCTGGACCGGCGATGTCGGGGAAGACCTTTTCCATGCGTTCGTCGAAGGAGGGCGGGTCGAAGACGCCGCGCGGGAGGCGCTCGGGCGAGACGCCCGCGACTACGCCATCTCCGATGCCGGGACCGGGTCGGACATCGCGCGTAGGCTGTACGCAGCCTACCTCGAAGGCCGTTTCCCCGAAGAACGCGCCTACGAGGCGATGACGTTCTGCTTTGCAGGCTGGACCCGCGCCGCGGTCCGAGCCTTCGCGCGAGGCGTCGTCGACCAGGGCGGGCTGTCCGAGCGGATGCACGGCGAGGTCCTCGAGGTCCTTGAACGCGCTCGAGCCGTGGGCATCCGGACCGTGATCGTCAGTGCGTCGCCCTCGGCGGTGGTTGTCGAGGCCGCGTCTCGCGTCGGCTTTCGCGAAGACGACGTCATTGCTGCACGCGCAAGATACTGCGGCGAGGTGATGATGCCCGAAGTCGAACGCCCCATTCCGTACGCGACCGGCAAGGTTACGCGACTCCGGGAGCGTCTGGGCGATGGCCTCCCTGTCTACGCCGCATTTGGTGATAACGCGTTCGACATCCCGCTGCTCATGATGGCGCAAATCCCGGTGGCCGTGCGACCGAAGCCCCGTCTCAGAGCCCACGCGAAGGACGTCCCGGCACTCGTCGAGCTCGTTGCGTGAAGGCCCGCTGCGGCCCGGTCGTCAGCCCCTTCGCATTCACCTCCTCAAAGGCGAGGCGCAGGCCCCTTCGGTCGATGCCGCCGGGAGCCTTCCCCCCGGACCGGCAGCAGACTGAGCTCGATGCCGCGGGCCCCTTGCCCGTTTCCGGCGCCCGCAGTGTGACGCTCGACGCGACCTGTAGCGGCCCTGCTCCGCGCACAGCCCGGCAAAGGGAGGTCGTGCGCGCACACCCGGCGGCGCGCTAGGATGACCCATCGTCATGGAGTTTGATCTCACCGAAGAACAGACCCTGATGCGCGATACCGCGCGCGACTTCGCGGCTCGCGAAATCGCTCCCAAGGCTTCTGAACTCGACAAGAGCGGTCGATGGCCGGCCGAAATCCTCGCGCAAATGGGCGAGCTCGGGCTGATGGGAGTGAGCATCCCCACCGAATACGGGGGCTCCGGCATGGATGCCCTGAGCTACGCGCTCGCGATGGAAGAGATCAGTTTCGCGTGTGCAAGCTGCGGCGTCATCATGAGCGTCAACAATTCGCTTTTTTGCGATCCGATCTACAAGTTCGGCACCGCGGAACAGCGCGAGCGGGTGCTCGTCCCGGCGGCGAGCGGGCGCAAGCTCGGGTGCTTCGGACTTACCGAGCCGATGAGCGGCTCCGATGCCCAGACGATGGCTACGAGCGCCGAGCGATCCGGCAGCGGCTGGGTCATCAACGGCGCCAAGAACTGGATCACCAACGGCCCTCATGCCGACTGGATCATTGTCTTTGCCGTGACCGAGCGCGGGGCCAAGGTGAAGCACACGGCGTTCTTGGTCGAGCGCGGAACGCCGGGGTTCACCCACAATCCACCCGACCACAAATTGGGGATCCACGCGGCGCAGTCCTGCACCGTGTTTTTCGAAAATTGCAGAGTGTCCGACGCCGACGTCATCGGCGACGTCGGCGCGGGTTTCAAAGTCGCGATGGCCTCGCTGGACGGCGGCCGAATCGGCATCGCTTGCCAGGCGATCGGGATCGCACGGGCCGCTTTCGAGCGGAGCGTGGCCTACGCAAAGGAGCGCAAGAGCTTCGGAGTCCCCATCGCACAACACCAGGCCGTCCAGTTCATGCTGTCGGACATGGCGACCCAGATCGACGCTGCGCGCCTTCTCGCGTGGCGCGCGGCGGCCCTCAAAGACAAGGGTGTGCGGCACACGACAG
>JBEKFX010000078.1:0-27183 GCA_050013115.1 Polyangiaceae bacterium | reverse complement strand
GTTCAGCCCGCGCTTTCGCCGGCGTCGCGTGAGGATGGTGGCGCGATCCTGCGGGTCGACTTCCCGAAGGGTGACTCCGTACCCTCTTTTCCAGTACATTCCTTTGCACAGCCGTTCACGGGCGTCAGTTCGGCGAAAGTCCCGCACAGCGATGGGCCGCCTGCACCGGACGCGACACCTTCGGCTCGCTGAAGTCGGGGCGCGGGGACCTGCGCTGGCGTGAAGTCGACGAGGTTCAGCGTCACCGTCGCGCTCGCATTCGCTCCGAGCGCCTTGTCGGTCCCAGCCAGGGCTGAGGACGACGAAGCGCCCGAGCGGCTGCCCATCGTGTTCAGTGCCGATGAGGTTCACTTCGATGTGCGCTCGAAGGCGCTCGCGGTCGCCGGCCACGTTCGCGTCGACGAGCCCCCGTTTCACTTTGCCAGCCCGGCTCTCGAACTCGATCGCGTGCCGATGGGCGTCGATTTGAAAGGGCGCGGGAAGCTCTCGTTTTGCCCCTGCCTTGGAACGCCGCTCGCGGTCGAGTTTTCAGGTGCGACGCTTGCGCCTCCCGACGACGTCATTTTGCGAAATCCGGTGCTCGAGGTCTTTGGCTTGCCAGTCGCCTGGGCGCCCGCCTTTTGGCTGCGTTCGCCCGGGCGAATCGGGCTCCTCCCGCCCGAGGTCGCATGGCGAGGAATCGATGGGTTCTTTGCCGGCGCAGGCGTTCACCTGCCCTGGACGCAGGGAGACACGACGCGGGGCCTCGACTTGCGCGCTGGCGGGTACGTCGACGGAGGCGTCGTTTTGGGCGGCACCCTGCACACGGAGTCGACGCTCACCCACATTCGATGGGACCAACTTCACGGCGACGGCCTCGAGATCGAGGGGCACGGCGCGGTCGGTCCCTCAGTGAGTCCGCACGAGGGCATCGTTTGGGACGTGGACTTCCTTCGCGGCGCAAGAGCCGTACGAGCCACGACCGACGTCGATTCGGCCTCGCGTGGATTCGATCGAGTCAATGCAGAGTTTACATGGCGTTCCGATGGATGGACTGCGATTTCGGGGGTACGCACCGTCACGGTACGGGGCGGCCCGCTGGACCAGCTTGGCGCTGCCGGCCCCGTCATCGGACTGCGGCGCGCGGCGGCCTTCGGCTCCGCTGGGGCGTACGATGTGACCTTCGAAGGGGGCGATGCCGCCGGCGTCAACGAAGAGGGCGCGACCGTATTTGCACGGGCTGAGGGAGGGTTGGCCCTCGCCGCCCACCTCGGCGCTGTAGGCGGATCGCTGGTCGTCCGCGGGTTGGCGGACGCTGCGGAGAGTGCAACGCAGGCGGGATGGGACGGAGCTGCGCAAGTTCGCGCAGGCCTTTCGCTGCCGTTCGAACGGGCGTTTGCCTCAGACGACCCGGGCGACCCGTGGATCCACAGAACCGAGCCGCGTATCGAGTTTGCGGCCTTGGCGACCCATGTGGGCGACGTTCTTCCGATTCCGCCAGGAAGAGGCATGGAGACGCCTGCCGGCGAGGCCTGGGTGGCTGCCGTCGGCTGGACCAACGGCTTTGGGCGTTGGGGGTCACGGGCCGCAGGAGAAGTCCAGGTCACGGCAGGCGCCGTAGGGGACGCGCTCGGGACCATTCCAGCTCTTCGAGGACACGCTGCCGTGTCTGGACCGTGGATGGCCCTCGATGCAGACGCAGCTCGGATCGTTTCGCCGCACGCGGGGTCCGCGCCATCGGGGGCGTTCCTTGCATCGGCCCGGCTCGGCCGCGCCGATGGTCTTGATGCGGTGGTCCACGTTGCCGAACGCGACGGTGTCGATCCCATCCTCGCGCGCGCGCTGGTCGACGCCCCGCTGGAGCCGTCAAGTGGTTTTTTCGTCGAACCAGGATGGACCGGAGGAGCGCGGGTCGGCCTGCCTTGGGGATCCCGGGTGACAACGAAAGGCGGGGCCGATGTCGACCTGGCCGCTCGCAAGCTCGTCGCGGTTGTCGGCGCGGTCGAGTTCCACGATCCCTGTCGTTGCGCTGTCCTCCGGGTGACCGCTGCGCACCGAGTGGGCCGGCCGGGGACGGACGTCTGGGTCTCGGTGGACTTGCCGTTCGGTACCCGCTAACCAAAGCCTTGCGTCGAAATCCAGTCTGATGCTCTCGTTCCATCAATGAAGGGCGACCCGCAAATCATCGATCTCCTTAACGACGTGCTGACCGGCGAGCTGACGGCCGTAAACCAATACTTTTTGCACGCCAAGATCTGCCTCAATTGGGGCTACACCCATCTCGGCAAGAAAATTTACGAGGAATCGATTGACGAAATGAAGCACGCCGATCGCCTCATCGAGCGGGTGCTTTTCCTCGAAGGACTCCCCAATCTGCAGAGGCTCGGCAAGCTTGCCATCGGTCAAACTGTGGTCGAAATTCTGAAAAATGATTTGGCCTTCGAAACCCAGACCGTCCCGCGTTTGAACCGTGGAATCCAAGCGTGCAGGGACGCGGGCGACAATGGCAGTGAATCGCTCCTCGTGCGAATCCTTGTCGACTCCGAAAGCCACGTCGACTGGCTCGAATCCCAGCTCGAACTCATCGGGCAAATCGGCGAGCAAAACTACTTGTCGCAACAATTTCGGTCGTGACGACGCTCGATTTCGCGGGGGTCCCGACCGGGCCCCCTGAGCGGTTTTGCAGCGCTCGCTGGCCTTCCTGCATGGTTTCCACTGCGGCGCTCCCCATCATCCAGGGCGGGCTCCAGCCGGAGCCAACCGCCGTTACCGCGCCGGCAGAGCGCCCGATGGCCATCACCGGGTGGACAGACGGGTCGTCGAGCGAGCCAGAAACCGCCCAGCGTTGGAGGGCGGGCGGCAAACGGGCCAGCGCGTCGAACGAGCCGGAAACCGCTCAGCGTTTGTAGGGCACGTAGGGCAGGCGGCAAACAAGCCAGCGCGTCGAGCGGGCCAGAAACCGATCAGCGTGACCAGCGTGTGCGCCGTTGCTGACGGGAAACCTCGGTCGGCGCCTGCACGGTCCTCGATACGAAAAACATATCATTCCAAACTGTTACGTTCGGCTCGACGACCTACTTGAAAGCGGTGTTCATTATCCTTATCGTGTGCAAGCGATGTACGTATGCATCTGTCGGGGCGTTACGGAATTGAGGGTGAAGGCTGTGATCGAAAGCGGGGCGGGCTCGGTCGAAGACGTGGCGCGTGCCTGCCGCGCCGGCGAAGACTGCGGTTCCTGCCGCGTCGCCATCCAGGATATGATCGACGAGCGCTCGGGTGGCCCTCCGGCCATGTGCTTCTCCGGTGAGCGCGCCGCCTGAACCCGGTGCGGCGGGCTTGACCGATGGGCCTGCGCGCCACGCGCGCATGGCACCGTGGCATGCCGCTCCAATAGCGCGAGCGTACCGTTGACGAGCTGTCCGGAAAAGAGAAAGCGGCGTGCAGGCCAGCGAAGACCATGGCCGCTGGCGGCGCGGGCGACGGGCCAAGTGCTTTGCCGCCGCAGCGAACGATCTGACTTGGCCGCCGGCTGGTGCTCAAAACGGCGAGGCGGCGCGGGCGGCGGCCAAGTGCCTTGCGGCCGCAGCGAACGATCTGATTTGGCCGCCGGCTGGTGCTCAGGACGGCGAGGCGGCCGGGCAAAGGCGTTCTACGAGGTAGGAGGCAACGTCCGTTGGCTTGGTTCCTGGACCAAATCCAGCATCGAATCCAAGCTCGAGCGCCAGCTTATGGTCGATCCGGGGCCCGCCAAAGAGGAGGACGACGTCCTTGCGCCATCCTTCGCGCTCGAGTAGGTCGACGAGCGCTTTGCCATTCTCCCGGTGACAATTCCGCTGGGTAATGACCTGGCTGACGAGGATCGCATCGGCCTTGAGTGCACGCGCACGGGCCGCAAGCTGCTCGTTTTCGACTTGAGCCCCGAAGTTATGGACCTCGAACGATGGGTAGCTCTCGAGGCCCTTGTCGCCGCCGTAGCCCTTGTAGTTTAGGATGGCGTCGATCCCCACCGTGTGCGCGTCGCTGCCCGTGCACGCTCCGATGACGACGAGTCGCCGTCCGATGCTCGAAAGAACGCGACTCTCGATCTCCGCCCGCGTCAACGTCTCGGCACGAACCTCCGCGACGTCGATCGCCGACGCATCTACCGCGTGCATTGACTCGCCGTAGACGACGAAAAACGAAAATCCCGCCGCACATTCCTCCATCGTTGCGACGATGGGGTCCCGCAGCCCATGCAGCTCGGCGAAGCGCTTGGCCGCTTCGCGCGCGCGCGCGCTCGGGGGAAGCTCAAGAACGAACGATATTTGTACCATACCGTCATTGGCGCGGTCGCCGTACGCACGGAGGGGCCGAACGGGGCGCGTGCGGTTCATGACGTCTCCCCAATCATATCGCGACGACCGAGGGGAAGCACATGCCGTCGGCAGACGATTCCCGGAGGAGCAGCTCAGCAGGGTCTTGTGAAGTCTGCGGCCCTCGTGTTTCGGCGGAGTGTGGCCGCAGGCGTGCGCTCCCGACCATCGTGCCGGCACCGCGTCGAGCCACGCCGCGTCGTGGGATCGGCCGCGTCGGGCCGTTGGGCTCGGCCTGGGGAAAAGTTGCGGGTCACGACGTCAGGATGTCGACTCACCCGGGATTTGGGCACCTTCGCATGATCCGCGCGCACGCCGCGCCCGAATATCCACAGGATGTCCACAAGCGGCACGCAGGTTGTTCAGATTCCGTCTTGTGTTCCGCATCCCGCAAGGTTACGAGCGAAGTCCATGTCGGAGCTGGAGGACAAAGGTTCTACCTGGGAACAGATTGTCGCGACAGCTCGTCGCCTCGACGCTTCGTCATCTGCGGACGAACGATCGGGCCTCGATCTGGCGCATTGCGTGCTTACGTTCCAAGCGGAGCTTGAGAGGGGACGCGAAGAGCGTCAGTCGCGCCTTCTCGACGAGGAACCGCTTCCGACGACGCACGGGCGAAACCGGGCGCGCGCGTCGGGAGTCTTTCCTGCGCGTCGGGTCGAGCCACCCGCACGCCGGATGGCCTCTCCGGTTTTGCGAAAGAAAACCGCCTAACTCGCGCCTTGGCGCGTCCTCTGGACGCTCGGCCCAAATCGCGGCCGCATCGCTTCCGGCGCGTCGTTGCGCGCGCCCCGGGCCTTACGGTCGGCTTTCGAGCGCGCGGAGCAGTGGATTGACGTAACCAGGCGCCCGCTGGACGACGCCGGAAAAGCCCTTTCCACCGTCTCTTTCTCTCTTGACGTCCGCGAAGGCACCGCGACTGATGGCCCGCCAAATCGTCTCGTCTCGGACTTCGAGCAAGAGCCGCTGAGCTTCATCCAAGACCTGTCGGGCGCGAGCCGCGATGCGCCCGTCAGCCCTGAACTCGATCTCCTCGCCCAAGTGCCGGCACGCGGTGAAAACGTACCGCGTCGATTTCAGCGCAAGATAGCGATCCATGAGCAGTGGATTTTGAACCGCCTCGCTGAACATGCCGAGAAGCTCGATACTTTGCTTGGTCGTGATACCGACGAGGTCGAACAGTGCATCGTGCACGTGAGCAAAGAAAATGTCGCCGCTCTTGTGCTTCGTGGGGGGCATCCACTTGATGGGATGTCGATCGAAAATCTGTCGGATGAGTTGGGCCTGAGCCATTTCGAGAAGAAAGGAATCCTCTATCCACGGGTCAATTTCGTACGCATGGCCGAGGCCCATTTGGGCGGGTTCAATCCCCGCACGCAAGGCAAAGGCCTCGTTGATGAATTGACTCGCAAGTACCGTGTGCGCCTTGTCGACAGCATTGGCGGTCGTCAGGTAGTTGTCCTCCCCCGTATTGATCATGATGCCCGCCCTGGCAATGAATCGCCGAGACACATATTGATCGACGAACGTTCGACACATGTTGATGTCACGAAAGAGGATCCCGTACATCGCATCGTTCAGCAACATGTCCAACCGCTCGACCGCGGCCATCCAGGCGATTTCAGCCATGCAGAGACCCGACGAATAGTTCGTCTGCATGACGTAGCGGCCGTGCCGCACGCTCGCCTCGTCGAGTGCGGTGCGGATAACGCGAAAGTTGTCCTGGGTCGCAAAGGTTCCCCCATAGCCCTCCGTCGTCACGCCTTGGGGAACGTAATCGAGCAGCGACTGTGCGGTGGCTCGAATGACCGCGACGACGTCCGCCCCGCCGTGCGCAGCGGCCTGGGCTTGAACGGCATCATCATAGATGTTCCCCGTCGCCACGATGACGTATTTGAGCGGCTCCGGCCCAGTCGAAATTCGACGCTTGAGCGATTCGCGCTCTTCGCGAGCCCGGTCGATCCGCGCGACGGCTTCTTGCGTGAAGGGCGCGAGCGCCGCGGAGACTTCATCGACGCCCGGCCCGTCCTCCCCGTCGTCGGCGTCCGGGAGGAACGCGAGGTCCTCGGCGGCAGCTTGAGTTGTCTGAGCGCCCCGGAGCAGCGCGCGACCGAGGAAGTACGCGATGCCGCGACCAAGAAGGCCCGCGGCCCGATAGCGCTCGACCGCTGTGTTGACGAGAGGGACGCCATCGGCATCGACGCCTTCAGCCCCGTAGGCGCGCAGGATGCTGCGCTCGACTCCGACCGTCGTGTGGCGATCGACGTAGGTTTGTACGTCGTCGGCGATCTCGCCCGCGAGAGCACGACATTGCGCGACCTTCGCGGCATCCATCGGAACGGAGGCCATTGTCTCTTTATTTCACGCGCGCATCTCTTCATCAAGCGTTCGCGCGGCTCATCTTCAAGTTCAAGAAAAGTCGCGTCGTCGGAAGGCGAAGGCACCAATCACGAGGAGCACGGTCGAGTAGGCGATTGCGTGGAGCGCGGCCAACCCGACGTAAGGCCAAACGCGCACCCCGCTCACTTGGCCCAAGAGCAGCGAGCGCGCCGGCACATACACGTGAAGATTGGGAAAAATCCGTGCGAGCGCCCTGCCGAGAGCGCCGACCGCAGGACCAAACAATCGCTTCGGGAGGTGCGCAAGCGTGTCGGAAGAGCGCCCGATGACAAACACCATCGCGGTGAAGGTCGCGCTGAGGAATGGAGAGGAGAACGATCCGAAGAGGGTCGCGACGGCGGCGACGATTGCGACTTCGCAGATGGCGAGAGTCGACGCGGCGGCGACGAGCTGCCGATCCTCCGGCGAAGGTGAGGCGATGAAATAGGCCACGGCAGCGAATCCCAGTGCCCAGGGTATCGCCACGTACACCCGAGAGAGACGAAAGTGAAAGAGTGCGGCGAAGAGGGCCAGGGCGAGGAGGAGGGAGGGCGCAACGATTTTGAGTACGGCTTGACCGGCCTCGGCCGAGAGTAAGACAAAAAGGACCCCTGTCTCGATCGCGACGAACACGATGACCGTCAGAACCGTGCCGAGATACTTTCCAACCAGATATTCCCACCGTCGGATAGGCCGCGACAAGATTGGATAGATCGTCTTGTGCTCGAGCTCGTGGTAGAGAGAAGACGAGCCGAGGACGATGGCGATGACCACCCCGTACAAGGACATGCTCGCGGAGCCCACGTCGGCCACGACCCGCTCGTCGTTGTGAAGCGAGAGACTGCCGACGACGACCGACCAGAAGCAGGTCGCGAGGCCCAAGGCAAAGACGCCGATAAGGACGCGGGCACGAACGGCCTCTCGATAAGAATTGAGCGCGATCGATACGATTCGCCCTATCATGGCCGTGGCCGTTACGGTATCACCGCAGCGCGCTGCCCCGCAGCAATTTGGTCGACGACCAGATTGCGGATCCGGTCCGGAAGAGACAGCGCTGCATCGCGAATCCCGTCCTCAAAGAGCGCCCGCAGCAGCCCGGGCCCGAGATCGATGAGAACCCCGTAGGTGACGAGAGCGCGCCCCGGAGCGAGAGGCTCTGCACGGACGAAGCCCCAGGCGTCCTCGATGTCGTGGGGACGGCTTCCGTCGATCCAAAAGCGGACAGAGTCTCCATCGCGGTGGAAGCGAATGGTGTAGGTCGTCCGCAAAAAGGCCGTCCCCTGCGTGATTTCGAGGAGCATATCGGCATCACGACCTCCCACTCGCCGGGCCGATCGGGTCCTCGGCAACAGCCGCCGCCATACCTCGGGCTTCGACAAGAGCATCTCGAGGTCTTCGGGCGAGGCGTCGACGATCGCGTAAGCGACCCCGCCAACGTATCGACGTTCGCCTCGCCGGAGCAACTGCGGGCGGACCACCGTTTCGCCATGCAACAAACGGTCGCTCTCGCGGTAGGACAGCGTGTCGGGACGTGCTGTCGAACCGGAAAGCATGACCGCGATGAGCACGGCAGTGCCGATGAATGATGGTCGCAACGCGTGCTTCAGGTTAAGAACGCAACTTGCTCTTGCAAGCGCTTGCCGAGGTCACGGCGTAACGACCAACCTCACGCGAGGGCCGGTGCGGACCTCGACCGGTCCAGCGCTGGCGTGCAGATCGCCATCGATCATGTAGCCGATCGGTCCGGCGACCCCGTGAACGACCATGTGGCTCGTGACCGCATCGTACGCGACACCGGGACGCATCGGCTGCCCACGGTAGACCCGGCCAAGCTCCGCCACGAACCCGGCCGCGGTCGCGTGAATACCGAGCACCTGAAAACCGCCGCCGGCGTCGCCTCGTTCCGTGAAGCGGTAGAAGGGGCGAAAGCCCAGGCCAATGTGGGCGATGGTGCCGGCTGCCACGGCGAGGTAGTCACGCTCGATCCATTGCGCTCCATTTTCGAGAGTCACGGTGCCTCGGAAGGGAGCCGCGATCCGGCGGATCGTCGAGCCACCGACGAAGGCGCTCGCGCTGCCGCGAACGAGAAGCTTGGCCGCTGCGGCGGGCGAGGGCGCTCCGGTCGCGTAATATTCCGCCAGGAAGCCGTGTACGACGCCGGTGCCGAACAGAAAGCCGACCTGGACGTGCGTCGGCAAAGCGCCTGAGCTCGACACCCGCATCGTGTAGCGACGTTTGATCGGGAGCGCGTCCGCCCCGTCTCGCGCATAGGTATCGACGAGGTGTCCGAGCAATAGTTCGGGGCTTGCCCGCCGGACGCCAATCGAGTTGGCGACGGTGTTCATCGTGCCGCCTCGCAGAAGCGCGACCCGCGGCAGCGGCGCGGCTGCGTAGGCCGAGGCAAACCCACTCAGCGTCACGGTGTTGGTTCCGTCCCCCCCGCTGATCGCGAGCACATCGATGTTCTCGCGCCGAAAGTCCTCGGCAATTTCTGCAAGGTCCTCCATCGATCGCGCTTCGCGAACGGCACCGTACGAGCCAAGGCGGCGGGCGAGCCGCAGTGCCCCGCCCGGGTCACGGAGGTTTTGCCTGCTCTTGGGGTTGAAAACGACTCCGATGCCCGGCATCAGCCACACACCCTATGGTCTGCGGGCTCGACCGCAGTCAATCGACTTGCAACCGCAAATGGCCGTTCGCACCTTGCGGGGTCGTTCCACGTGTCCGCGCAATACCCGAGCTTGCGTTACATCGCGCATGGCGCCAAGAGTGTTTGGCGCTCATGAATGCGAACCTGCAGGTGCAAGCGGCACGAACGTCGGCGCTCGCGGTGCCTTTGGACTGGCGCTCGACGCTCCTCGTCAAGGGGCGAGATCGAACCACGTGGTTGAACGGGCTCGTCACCTGCGATTTGCTCAAATGGGCGGACCGCGACTGCAAATACGGCCTTTTTGTCGGACGAAACGGTCGCGTGCTCGCTGACGCCCTGATTGCCGTCGGTCGAGACGAAGTGCTCGTCTCCGTTCCGTCGTCCACGGTCGATCGGCTGCGCCAACATTTGGAGCATTACGTTGTCATGGAGGACGCCGAGATCGCGTCCGCAGACGACGCGTTTCGCGCGTGGAGCGTCCACGGCCCGCGATCAAGCGACGTCGTTGCCCGTTCGTGCGCAGCGGGGGCCGTGGGCGGTATCCTCGACCGCACCGGCCTGGGCGGCGGACTGGTCCTCTTTCCAGGCCCCACCCGCGACGACGCCGAGATGATGGATCGCGCGGTTTCGGCGGTCCAAGGACTCACCGGGGACCGGCAGGGATGGGACGCGCTCCGTTTGGAGCGCGCCGTACCCGAATTTGGCTCAGACTTCGACGACACGACGTATCCGCAGGAGGCCGTACTCGAAAGGACGGCCGTCAGCTTTGACAAGGGCTGTTATCTGGGACAGGAAGTTGTCTGCATGCTCGAGATGCGCGGTCGCGTCAAACGGCGCCTGGCGCCCCTGGTCGCCGACGGCGATGAGCCCTTATCGGCCGGTGCCTGCGTCGTCGACGAAAGTGGCATCGAAGCCGGCCTGGTCACGAGCGCTGGTTGGTCGCCGACCTTGGGCCATTCGGTCGCCTTGGCGATGCTGAAACGCGCCCAGTCTGAGGCCGGCCAGGCCGTTGTCGTTGCGGGGGCGCGCGCCAAAGTGGTCGACCGCCCAGTGTGGCGGTAAAGAAGGGGGCCGTGCGGTCCCTGGGTCTCGTGCTCGCACTGCTGGGCCTGTCGGCATCCTGCGTTTCGTCGCGGCACTACGATGAGTGCATGGCTGATAACGCGGCCCTGCGTGAGCGAAGCGAAACCGCAAGAAGGACAGCTTCTACGCGAATCCAGGACATCCAGCAAAGACTCGTCCAGGCTCAGGGTGCGCTTCAGGATCGGGACGCGCGCCTAAGCGACCTCTCGACGACGCTGCACAACCGCCAGGCGCAGATCGACGAAGCGACCGCCATCAATCAGCAACTGCGCGACGAGCTGCAGCGGCTCGGCAAGGACGTCGACAAGGTGCTCGCCGAACGTGGCTCGCTCTCGAAGGCCTTGGATGACGCCAAGGTGCGCCTCGAGGAGCTGCGCCAAGCGCAGGCGGCCGGCGAGGTTCGGGCTCAGCTCTTTCGTGGCTTCGCGCAGCGCTTCCGCCCGTTGGAAGAGGCCGGGCAAGTTCGCGTCGTCACCCGCAGGGGAGAGCTCGTCTTGGAGGTCGACGGAGAGTTACTGTTCGACGAAGGTCGCACGGAGCTTCGCAGCGCGGGCAAGGGAGCCCTCATGGAGATCGCCCGAGCACTGGAGACGACGTCACCCGCCTCGACGGGGCGCCGGTTTCTCGTCACGGCGGACGTCGATGCCGCGGAGTCCGGACCATCGAAGCGTTTCCGTTCTTCCTGGGAGGTGACTGTCGCGCGGGCCGTGGCCGTGGTCGAGTACCTCGTCTCGCTCGGAGTTCCTGCGACGTCGCTGACTGCAGCGGGCGCGGGATCCTTTGACCCTCTTCTCCCCGGCGATGACGCCGCGCGACGCCCGAACAATCGACGGGTCGAGATCGCGCTGTTCTCGAGCTCGGTCGGCAAGTAACCGGTCTCAACCGGTCGAGCTTCCGAAAGCGGTGGCACTGGATCGGCCCGAAAAATGAGTGGGTCCCGCTCTCCGGAGCGCTCCGGTCACGCGAAAAACGGCCTGTTGTCGTTCGAGAAAAGAAGGGGCCGCGCGGGTCCAAGTCGAGGTCAGGGCAGGGGGAAGGGCCTAGCTAGGGGGTCGCTGCGGCGAGGGCCTCCCATTTGAGCGACTCGCCAATCTCGGCCGAAATTTTCTTGGCCAACCAGGGACGCTGAATCGGCATAATGAAGAGTCCGGCACCCTCGTCCCGCTCGGGCCCGCCGCGGCTTTGCTTGCCGGTCGAGAAAAACGAGACGAGCCGTCCGTCAGGGCTACAGGCTGCATAGGTATTGGCGCCCTCGTGCTGGGTCAGGCGACGCCGGTTGCCGCCGCTCGTGTCGGTCGCGATGATGTCTGCTCCCGCGCCGACGCCGACGGTGAAAATCACGAGTAAGCCCTGCGGCGTATCGCAGAACACGGGGGCGCTGGCCATAAAGCCCGGAGGCGAAATGGGCTTGCCGTCCACATACACGCGCTGCACGGGCGATCCGGCAACGTAAGCAATCTTTCCCGTGGGCCCGAAGACGGGGTGGTTTGCAAAGGGTGGAGCGTTCATGAGCGCGAGTCGTCCCCGTTCCCCGACCCAGAGTTGGCTCTCGCCCTGGTCCATCACCGTCAGCGCCATCCGAGAATGGTCGGCGCTGAACCCAAGCCCGAGAACGGAACCGGGAATGGCGATGGGCACCGGGGTGGCGCTTGCGCCGAACACCACGCGAAAGGGGGTGTAGTCGGTCGATAGGGCATAGAAGATTTGCCCGCCTGGCCCAAATGACGGAGAAAGCGCAGTCGCGTCCGTCGGGCCAACGGGCCGAAGGTCGAAGCCGTCCGAGTCGATGGCGAAGATGCGACGCCAGCGTCCGACCTTCTCCGCGTACGCCATCTGGCTGGCGAAGCCGCCGGGGCGCCCGGTCAGGGCGCCGAGCAACTGGTCGACCAAACGATGGGACGCGGATCGCACCTCGGTGGTTGCCGTAAACAACGTGCCGCGAAAGGCAGGCTGCCCCCGGGCGGGGTGGAGCTCGCTCGCGGCATCTGCACGCGTCGTCTGGTTCAAAGCTTGGGCGGTGCTCGGCGTGAGGTACGCCTCGCCGACGAGCTCCGTCTTGACCGAGTCATTGGGTGCAGGCTCTGAGAAGACGCGAAGCACGTACTCCGCTCCGGTTGCTCGCCACGCGGCCAGGTCGAGCGGTGTGCCGTGCGTGAACGGACCTTGTGGGGTCCTGTTCTCGTCGATGACCTCGAATTGCCCGCTCAGCTCGAGGTCTCGTCGAACAACCAAGTTGACGATGCTGTCGGCCGTTCCAGTCGTCACGATCGGGACGACGGCCATCTTGGGCAGAGGGGGAAGCCCCTCGGCCGATCCATTGACGTCGATCGTACCCAACAGGTCTTCGTCCGCCGCCGCCGACGATGCTGCGGCCGGAACGGGCTCGGCAGCGGCCGAGGGCCGAAAGGCCAGCGATACGACCAAGGCGGCCAATGGCACGACGAGCAAGGGCGAGAGTGTGCGCAGTTTCATTCGCAGTTCTTCTGGACCGTACATTCGAAACGGACCGAAAGGGTGCTCTTCAGAATCTCGGGGTACATCGGCGGTGGCGCTGGAAGCTCGATTCCGCTGGACTGGATCTCAGACAGCGTATTTTGGACTTCTGCATCGAAGGTCGGATCGCCGCTCGGACGTACGACACTGAAGCCCTCGACCTTCCGATCGGACGAGATGCTGACCATCGTGCCGGAATGAAGCGTCTTCAATCGGTCGAACGGTATTTTGCCTCGAATGCGGAAATGGGCTGAAAACCAAGCAAGAAGCTGAGCGCGGTAGATATCCGCGGCCCGCGCTTTGAGCGGGTCGGTCTCCGTGCCGTTCGTCGCGCCCTGTTCGACGCCCAACGACGCAGCCGTCGCAACGCTCCCTGCGTCTTCCGGAGAAGTGAGGTTCGGCTGCTCGGGCTTTCCAGCGTCGGCGGCGTGGGGTGCGACGGCGGCATCCGGCACGTTCGTCGACGGGATGGCCTCCGGTGTCTTGTCGGCCTGGCTCGACGGGAGAGCGGCGTGAGATTCAGACTTCGCGGCCACCGGTTTCTTTCGTTGCCACGGAGAGGGAAGCTTCGACGGCGTTTTCGTACCGATTTTGAGCACGGGCGTGATGGCCACAGCGATCGGCTGGGCGTTGTCATTCGAGATGTCTGCTTCGACGAGGGTCGGCGTCGGCATCGAAAACGCCGCTACGAAACCAAATTGCGCAAGAAGCGCCACGCCAATCGCAATGGTCAGGTCCTGCGCGTCGAATCCACGGCGCGCGGAGCCCGTCAAGGCTTTATCTCCTCGGGATCCACGAGCAGGTTCAGCGACGTGACCCCGGCCGCCCGTGCGGCTGCCACGGCACGGGCCACGACGCCGTACCGAGCATCCTTGTCCGCACGGACGTAAAGCTCGTGCTCCTTTTGGACCCGCCGGTTTTCGAGTAAAACCCGCTCGACGTCACTCGTCACGTCCGTTTCTCCGAAAAGAATGCGCTCCTGCTTCGTGATGGACATGACGAGTTTGGCGTCTTTCACGGGTGTGTTCGTCGCCTGGACCTCGGGTAAGTCGATGTGGAGACCAGAGGTCAGAAGCGGGGCGGTGACCATGAAGACGATGAGCAGCACGAGCATGACGTCGACGAGCGGCGTGACGTTGATCTCTCGAAAGCCACTGCCGCCGCGATTGCCCATCGAGAGCGCCATGTCTGCCTCCACGTCTATCGCGTTCGAAGACCGCCGGGGCGGCCGCCCGTCGCGAGGGGAATCGCAGACTCGCCCGGCGGATTCTGCTCCGCGATGAGCGCCACCCATTCGCCCGCGGCGGTCTCGAGCTCCGTAATGAAGTCCCCCACGCGTTTGTCAATCCAGTTATAGAAAAAAACTGCGGGAATTGCCGCGGCCAGGCCGATGGCCGTCGTGATCAGGGCTTCGCCGATGGCGGGCGCGACGACCGGCAGGCTGGCCGTCTTTGCCGCGCCGATGCGAATGAACGCGTCCATGATGCCGTAGACCGTCCCGAAAAGCCCGATGAACGGGGCGCCCGCTGCAATGAAGGCGAGCAGCCACATGAGCGCGCGGGCGCCTTGTGCCTCCGCCACGACAGCGCGTTCCGCGATGGCTCGAAGACGATCGAGCCGTGCCCCCGTTCCGCGGACGAAGATCGAACCCAGGACCCGGGCACCGGGTGCTTGATGCGAGCGCGCGGTTTCGAAAAGCTCGCTGACCGACGAGGCATGTCGGATTCGCCGATCGAAGTCGTTCTCGCTCGCGCGCAGGCGCGCCATCTGGAGAAGCTTCAGCACCGAGATGATCCAGACGAGCAGTGAGCAGCCGATGAGCAGCCCGATCGTCATTTTGATGGGCCAGGCCGCATGCGCAAAGAGGCCGGCGAGGTCGAGACGCATCGTTCCCGGGCTGGCCGCCGGCCCCGAGTCGCCGGACGCCTGAAGCAGCGTCACAACGCCACCCGCCTTGTCATTGGCCGAGCATGATGTCGACACGACGGTCGCGAGCCCACGTGGGTTCGTCGGTCCCAGTCGCATCCATCGCGCCGCGGGAGGTCGACTCCGTCTTCGCCTTGTTCATGCCGTGGCCCACCATGTAGCCGGCGACCGAGTCGGCACGAGACTGCCCAAGTGTGATGTTGTAATCGCTCCCGCCGCGTGGATCGGCGTGACCGACGAGCTTTAGAACCCGCCCCTTGAGCGGCCCCGTCGTAAAGCAGGTGACGACCTGATCGATGACTTTGGCATCGTCCGCTCGCAGGTGGGCCGAGTCGAAAGCAAAATATGCGTCGGGCTCGCTGATGCCGCAGGCTTTGGCAATTTCGTCCGAAATGCGGACGGCGCTTGCGGTGGGGGAATCCGGAGCCGTCGGGGGCAAGTGGTTCGTGGGCGGAGGCGCAGGCGCGGCCACGGCCGCTTGTGGGGCCTTCGGTGGCGGCTGGTCACTGCCGCACCCGGCGAACGAAGCGAGCGAGGCCCCGATGACGAAGAGGGCCATTTGACGTGTTTGCGGACTCATCATCCAATTCCTCCGACTTAATCGACAACGGCTCGGGACGCCTTAGTCGTCCCCCGCAGGCAACGTCAAGCGCCCGTTCAAATTCGCCGCTCGAGCCTGAAACGGCGCCTTCCACCCAAATCTTCCAGCCGCGCCACCCGGAGCATCTCGAGGGCGATTTCGCGGATCCGACCGTCCTTGTGAAGCCTGAGGTGAAGGCGGTCCCCGTCACTCTTCAGAACCTCGCAGCCGCCAAACGCAAAGTGCTCGACGGCGTCGCCGGGCTCCGGAGTCAATGCGTCCAGGTCGGGTGCAGGCTTCGCCGGCCGCTGGGGAACCGCCGCCCCAGCCGGAGCCTTGAGGCCCCGGTCACGCGCTTGTGTGGGGCCATGCTCGGGCTCCGCCGCAGCGCTGGCATCGAGCGCAGCGGCCCATGCGGTCGGTGCTTCATGTGGCTGGTCGGCGGCGCCCCGTGCAGCAGCTGGCGGAGCGATTGGGGCATCGAGCAGCCAGACCCCGGCGGCCGGGTCGAAAGATCGCTCGACGACGACGTCGTCGAGCACGGTAACGAAAACCTCAAGTCCGATCGTCGTAGCGCTCATGATTTCACCGGCCAGCGTCTCGAGACCGCGATCGGTTTCGCGGACAAGGAGCCCTCGGAGCGAAAACGATGGGCTTCCGTTCGTCAGCCCGACCGAGGCGTCGAGCGTAAGGACTTGGATGGGCCCCGTCAGGCGTCGAGGAGCTCCGAGAGCGCCGAGACCCGCGTCGAATGCCCTCAGTTCGATGTCTGACAGCACACCACTCGCGCGCAGCCACCCAGCCGTCACCGCCTCGGCGCTCAGGGCCGCGCCGAGTGCGTTCGGCAAAACTTCTCCTTTGGACAGGCGGATGATGAGATGGCGCATTCTCTCGCTGCGGTGCAAAGGTAGGCTCACAGGGACTCCAGCGATGGGGCGGTTGTGTCGTTTCGACGAGCGGTCCCGTCGACGACGGGCGTCCAGCGAATGCCAAGTGTGAAGCGAAAACGAGGTGTCGTGATTGACTCGTGACCGGTGAGTGGCAGTCCTCCCCCACCTCCGAGCTGGATACAGAGCGGGACGCTGCGAAGCGGCGAACTCCGCGAGGAGATCTGCCATTCGGCCGGAATCAACGCCGCGCCGGTCGGGCGGCTCGCATAGGCATTGTCCGCGAGCACGATTTCATCTTGTCCGACCAGGGTCGGGAGCGCCCAGGCTTCGATCGCAGCGCTCAGGAGGTCACGAGGCAACACGTCGAATCCCACTCCCAGCGCCGCGACCATCTGACTTCCCACACGAGCGCCGAGAAGCTCTGTTGTCGGTCGGAGCCGCGCCCCGACCTCGGCGGCCGCAAAGAGTCGGTCGGCGCGAATGCCCGCGGAGAGCCCGGGAACGAAAACGCCAGAGCGCTCGCCCGCAAACTGGTCCCGATCCCCGGTCGGTGCGCTGATCTCAAGTCGGACCGCCAGCCTCGCCGAGGGTCCGCGTCGCGTCGACAAGCGGCTGCTCCGCCAAGAATGGCGAGCCAGCGCGTACGTGAACCCGAAACGCAGATCGCGCACGGCCGTGTCGTGTAGGCCCGTACCGCCCGTCACGGGCGAAAGCCCTGCGCCGTCCTGGCCGAAGGTGACGGGGAGAGCCAAGTCGAGTTCGAGCCGCCTGCCCACACCGTACGCCCATAGAAACGTACCATCGACTTGGTTATTGACCGCATACTGCTCGCTTCCCCCGCCCGGCGAGCGCAGCTCCAAGGCGATGGGGCGGGAGATATAGCTCGTCACGAGACCGAAGCCGAGCTGACGCGCGGAAACGACGTCCGTCCCGCCGACCGCCTCGAACTCTGCGGCCCCCGCGTGAGGCCACAAGGGATCGTCGTTGACACAAGAGCTGATGAAGCCCGAGCAGTCGGTCGCCGAGCCGCTGCGCGCCACGGCCATTGTGAATGCCGATGCGAGCATGGCAAGCGCGACGCGAATGCGCATCGGCGGGACCGTACCACCGTTGTGATAAGCAGCGCCCGTGCGAATCACCGAAGCATGTCCGTTGGTGCTAGGGAGCGCGTCGCCTCGTCGCCACGCGCTCTTGACGTTGACCCAGATTCCGTTCGTCGTCTGCGCCGGCGCTGCAGACGAGTCGCTCTTGCCCGGCGAAAGTCCAGAAGGGTACGTCGAGCGCGTGGCCTTGGCGAAGATCGATGCCTTGGACCTCGCCGCGGTGGGCTCGTGCGCCGGCATTCTCGCGGCCGACACCGTCGTTGTGACGGATGGGAGACGCATCGTCGGAAAGCCCGAAAACGACGTGGAAGCGCGCGCTGGGCTCGAGTCTCTGTCGGGGAAAACGCATGAGGTCATCACGCGGTTCGTTCTGGCGGAGGCCGACGCGCGCAAGAGGCCCGTGCACGCTCAAACGGTGAAGACGCGTGTAACCATGCGTCCGCTCACGATGCTCGATGTGATTTCTTATGTCGCGAGCGGTGAGGGCCGCGACAAGGCCGGCGGCTACGCGATCCAAGGAAGCGCCGCGGGCTTCGTCGAGCGAATCGAAGGAAGCTACACCAACGTCGTCGGACTCCCTCTCGCCGAAGTCGTCGTGGCCTTGCGGTCGCTGCGGTGGTTGGACGACCGATGATCGGACACCGCCGAGACGCGTGGTTTGGTTTCGGTCTGGCGCTCTTCGTGCGCATGGCCGTCGTAGCCTGGGCCGCAACGCGCTTTCCGGCCGTCGAGGATGGCCACTATTACGACGTCCTGGCCCGCCGACTCGCGACGGGCCATGGTTATACCTGGCTCTGGCCCGACGGTGCCGTGACGTATGTGGCGCATTATCCTGTCGGGTATCCCGCGCTCTTGGCCGCCGCGTACCGGCTCTTTGGCCCATCGACGACGGTTGCGATGACGCTGAACGCAGTCGCCGGCGCCCTGGCCGCATACGCGATTCATCGGCTCGTTGACGGCGTCGGGGTACCGCGCTGGCGACCCCTTGCAGCGGCGACCGCGGTGGCCCTGCATCCGGCGCTCGTGCCGTACACGGCGGCGTTGATGACGGAGTCCGTGACGGCTTCTGCCCTCGTGATTGCCGCGGCGCTGGTGGGCCGAGCGCAAAGGCCGGGAAAGTCGTGGCTTTGGGTCACCTGTGTCGGGGTTGTTATGGCGATCGCCACCCTCATCCGACCGCAATCGCTCGTCCTCGCCCCGGTTTTCGGATTTCTCGCCGTCCAATTGGGAAAGGCCACGACACGCGCGCGCTTGGCGAATGCTTTCGCTGTATTGATCATCGCGCTCGCATGCGTAAGTCCGTGGACCCTTCGCAATTGCGCCCGGATGGGTCGTTGCGCGCTCGTAAGCGTCAATGGCGGCTGGAATCTGCTCATCGGCGCGACGAGCACCGGCGGCGGATGGCAGCCGGTGCGGGTTCCGCCCGAATGCTCCGGCGTGTGGGACGAAGCCGCGAAAGATAGCTGTTTCGAACATGCCGCCTGGCGTCATGTTGAAAAGGCCCCACTCGCCTGGTTGGCCCTCGTCCCGGCCAAGATCGCGGTGACACTCGATTATTTCGGAGCCGCTCCGTGGTATTTGCATGCCAGTAACCCTGCCGCTTTCGACGATCGCGCCAAGATCGCGTGTGCTGCGTTCGAGACCGCGGCCAGCCGACTCTTTCTCCTCGCGGCGCTCGTGGCGTGTGGCCGACTCCATGGCGCCCGCCCGTTGGTCCGAAAGGCGACGGCGTTGGCGGGTGCAGCTTCCGCCCTGACGATACACGGCTCGCTGGGCTATCTTGCCGTCGTCTTGTGCTCCGTTCTCCTCGGGTGGCGAGCGCTTGTGCGGGCCCCGCTGATCGTTTCGGCTTCAGCGGCTGTCATCATCGCGACGGTTGCGATCCATGGCGTCTTCTTCGGATCGGGGCGTTACGGTCTGCTCGTCGTTCCCTTCGTGACGGCGCTTGGCTTCGTGGGCACAGAAGGCGTGCTATGCTCCTCCGCGTCGACGCCGTTCGGGCGGTCGTTCGCCCCGCTTCTTGCTGGGCGAAAGGAAAGTCCGAGCTCCGCAGAGCACGATGCCGGGTAACGCCCGGTGGCGGTAACGCCGAGGAGAGTGCCACAGAAAAGAAACCGCCTTCGCTCGCCAGCGAACGAGGGTAAGGGTGAAAAGGTGGGGTAAGAGCCCACCGCATTCGCGGTAACGCGAATGGCAAGGCAAACCCCATCGGGAGCAAGGCCACGTAGGCAGGCGCTTGAGGGCGGCTCGCCCGAGCCTGCGGGTAGGCCGCTTGAGGTCGCCGGGTGACCGGCGGTCCAGAGGAATGATCGCCTCCGCACGCCCGGGTGACCGGCGTGCGAGACAGAACTCGGCTTATAGGACAGCGTCGACCCACGTGCCCGAGCACTCGCCCGGGCGCGCGGCTTTTTGTCGTTCTCGCAAATCGCTGCAGGGGCCGATCGAGTCGGTCGGATCGGCTGATTGACCATTCAGGCCGCCAGCTCTCCTGCAACGCTCTCGAGGTGCCGCCGGAGCTTTTCTTTTGCGCGCGCCTCGAGCTGCCGGGCGCGTTCGCGCGACACACCGAGCCGACGACCAATTTCTGCAAGCGACAGCTCTTCTGCGACGTCGGCCATCATTCTTACCTCGACGATGAACCGCTCGCGTGGGTCAAGCTTCTCGACGGCGGCCCGCACGCTTTCGTAAACCGAGTGGGACCGTTCGTGTCCAAGAAATTCGTCCTCCTGGGTCCCATGGTCGGCTGGCAACGAGTCGAGCATCGTCGACGTTCCGTCGTCGTGCACTTTCGCGTCGAGGGACACGTCTCGCGATTCGAGCCGCTGGGCCAGCAGCACGATCTTTTCCGGCGTCGTACCAAACCGCGCCGCGAGCCTCTCGTTAGCTTCGTGAATGTCTCCCGTCGAGGCGAGAATGCGCGCTTTCTCGCGGCGCAAGCGGAAGAACACTTTCGAGCGAAGGGGCCCCGCGCCGACCCCAACGATGCTCCAGGCGCGGATAACGTGGTCGAGGACGTACGCGCGAATCCAATGCGCCGCGTACGTGACGAAGCGGGTGCCCCGGGCCGGGTCGAACTTTCTGAGCGCGATCATCAACCCAACGTTCCCTTCGGAGATGAGATCGCCAACCCGGATTCCGTAGCGCCGATAGCTCAGCGCAATCGCCACGACGTAGCGCAAATTGGCCTCTGCGAGTCGGCGGGCAGCCTCATCGTCCCCCCTGTCGCGGAGTCGGCAAGCGAGCTCGTACTCCTGCTCGCGCGAAAGGGGGGCAATCGCATGCACGCGCGCGATGTACTGGGACAAAGAGGCTGCACCCTCGAGAGGACCATTGAAGGCAGCGGGGCGCTGGCGGGACGATGAAGGCACCGGCAAGGGGTTCATGGCGGATCGAGCGGTACGCCCCGGAGGCGTCCGCCCTCGCCTTGTGCTGCACGCCCCGTGCGCGCGCTTTCCTTTGGCCGAGCGCCACCACCCGAAAGGGCCGTGTCGGCACCCCCGCCTGGGAAGACCTACTCGTCGGTGACGCGGACTCGATCGCTGCACGAGGCCAGATCTCAACCATCCGAATGGGCCGAAAGCCCGTCTTCGACGAGTCGCCACGAGGCGACCACGAGCCACGGACGCGACCACAGGCATCGAGGCGACCACGAGCCACGCCCCCCAAAGTCGACAACGAGCCATCGAGGCGCCCACGAGCCAGGGCATGGACGCGACCACCCCCCCGAGCCGACTGACCCAAACAAGGCGACCACCGAGCCATCGACTGGATCGGTCGCCATCGAGGCGACAACGAACCATCGCGCGGATCGCAAGCCGTCCGTCGTCTGGTCAGGCCCTCACCCGCAAGTCCGGTGCAGCCTCAGCGGTCCCGGCCGGAGCGCAACCAACTCAGGCGGAAAAAGAGGAGCCGCAGCCGCACGAGCCCTTGGAGTTGGGGTTATTGAATTTGAACCCCGCCCCGTGCAGGCCCTCGACATAGTCGATCTCGGTGCCCTCGAGATATTGGTAGCTCATGGGATCGATGTAGAGCTTGACGCCGTTCGACTCGAACGCCTCGTCCATGTCGCCAATCTTGTCCTCGAAGTAGAGATCGTAACTGAATCCAGAGCATCCGCCGCCGACGACCCGAAGGCGGAGTCCCTGCCCGAGCAGATTCTCCAGTTCGGCAATTTCACGGACCTTGACGGCTGCCTTTTCGGTGATCGTGATCATCTGGGACACCTCGCGCCCTCGGGCCACACGCTTTTCGCGGCCTCGGAACACCCTCCAATGTAAGGGACATCGCTGCTTTTCGCCAGTATGGTCAAGGGAGACCGTCCGCTTCAGTGCCCCGCCGCATGCGGAGCATGAAGGGTGGGTCGATCCTTTCGATGCTGAATGGCAAAAACCGTGCCTGAGCGGCACGCTGCGACGAGCGCGTCCGACACGAGGGGAGCGAGACCCGCCACGGGGCCCTCTCCCTGGCCGACGCCCTCGAGCGATGTCGGGCATGCGTTGGCCACCAGGTCGACGACGGCTTCCGGGTGCGTCAAGTCGGCCACGACCCCCACACTCCCTGTGGAGGTTGCGAAGGCGATCGTACCGAACGGGTCCACGAGCAAAGGCGACGTCATCCCAACGCCGCCGTTGGGGCCCCCGTCATTCGGCTGAGGCGCGTGCGTCCCGATCAGCGCGCGCCCCACCTCCGATCCGGACTCGTCGAGAGCCACGGCTGAGTCGGCGCCGGCGGAGACGAAGCGCATGTACGTCGTGGTGCCGTGCAACGCAGGCGGCCCGAGCCAGTGGCCCCCCATCGCCGTCGCCCGGACTGAGCAGACGCCCTGAACCAAGTCGAACGCCGAGAGCTTCGTCCGTCCCGCAGTGAGGCCGACGAGCGTGTGATCATCGGCAAGCACCGCCCCTCCGTCGACCGACGCGTCAAAACGGCCGATCCGTGCGGGCTCGGGTGCGCCGGGAGCCCATGTCCAAACCGAGCCGGACGCCGTCAGGAAGACGACCCGGCCGAGGGCTGAGAGGAGCGGACCGGTCACCGCCTCGGGCAATGTCGTCCGTGCCCGCTGTTGGCCGCTCGCGTCGAGCATTGCGATCTCGTGAGATGTCGCCACGATGACGCCTCCGTCCTCGAGAGCCAAGGGAGCGGGGTGGCTCGTCCCGGGTCGCCCAAAAAAGGTGTGCCAGCGAACGATCCCGCCGGCGACGGCCCAGGCTTGGCCGGTGGAGTCCGCGAAGACGAGCGCGCCGTCCGAGAGAAGCGCCGCCGGTCCCGGCCGTTGTGCAAACGTCAACGAGCGCCAGCGCTCTTCCCCGGTCGAGCTCAAGGCGACCACGTCGCCACGAGCACCGGTGATGTAGACGACTCCTTCACCGTCGACCAGCGGTGCGAGCTCAATCGGAAAGCCAAGCGACCGACGCCAGGAGGTTTGTAGCTCCGAAGTTGGCAGCGCCGTCCGTGACAGGCCGCTTCGCGCCGCATCGATGCGGTCGACCCGTGCCCCCGACGACGGGAGGCCGACGACGACAGTTTGCGGACGCAAGGGGTCGAAGGGCTGACCGCGGCCCACCCCGGCCACGAGGCCGGCACCGCCAAGGACGGTGAAAACCGACGCAAAGCCTCGGGTGATGTTCATCGACCGTTCGTCAGGACGAAGTCAGCCTCGACTTCGGGCACTGTTTGCCCCGCGGGCGTGGTGAATGGCCGGACGAGGCGACCGAAGGCGCGTACCTCGCTGCCTCGTGGGATCCTCGCCTCTTGCGACAGGACGATGCGGGTTGCGCATGGCCCCTTTGAGCACCCACGGCGGTCGTCGACGAGCATGACGCTGCCCCGTGTCTCGATGACTTCCCCCTGAACGATGATGGGCGACCCAGCATTCGCACCGAGGTGGGCCATGGCTTCGTCGTAGCCGACATTTCTTTGCTCCTCGAATGCTATCGCCTCGGCCTTGAGACTCTGGACCCGCTTGACGGAAAGCCGAACGGTCCGGACGCTGAGAGCGGGCGTTCCAGCCCGTACTTCCAAGACCCGTTCGCCGAACGCAGCAAGCGGCACGCTGGTCTCGAATGCGCCTTCAGGGCCGGCCCCGACGGCGGCCCCGTCGACGGTCACCGTAGCGCCTTTCGGCGCCCGACCGGCGACATCGAGGTGGTCGGCTTCGACGATGGTGCGCCCGCGGGGCGAATCAACGCGAAGGGGAGCGATGGGAACACGCGCGCTGATCGTGCCGCGCCCGACGTTTGGAACCGTCGATCCCCCAGAAACGATGCTGTACGGCACATCGACTGAAATGACTTTTGACTCATCGGCCGGCCCGTCGGTCGCTGCGCTCTCGTCAATCGCGTAGGCGCCGGTGCCGTCCCCGTCGAGCGTGACATGTTTGCCCTCGATCGTGACGTCGCTGCCGGGGGCCGCTTGAACGCGAATGACGATGCTCGGATGCGGGCCGCTCATCGGCGCAACGTCCGCCCCGATGCGAAAGGCAACAGGCACGGGCATCGTGACCATTTCGTCTCGACCGATTCCCGGGCGATCGATTCGCACCGAAAGACTATTTTGGCCGACGTGCAGCGGGGTATCGAGCGTCAGATCGGCCTCGCCGCCCACGAGAAGCGCCCGCGCTCCGCCGATCTCAACGGACGTTCCGTCTTTGCAGCTGCGAACGTCGCAATGAATATGCAAAATATCGCGTCCGTCCGGGGCGGAGCGCGCTTGCGCCGTGATCGTGGACGTCGTTCTCGCGCACCAGGCGATTGTGATTCCGCCGACGAGGACCACGGCACCCACCGACAGAGCGACGCCCAAGAGCGGAACCCCCTTGGCGCGCACGATCTGGGGCGGCGGAGGCGGAGGGAGATCGACGAGCGGCGCGGGAGGGGGCAGCACGCCGTCGGGCGACCCTACGAGCGTACGCCCAGCGCCGGCGATGCCGCGGGCGACATCGTTTCCGGGGGTTGAACCGTCCTGTAGCGGAGCGATGCCAGGCACGGCAATGCCGAGAATCGTCTGCCGATGCTGAGGGTTGTGCGCCGCGACCGGGTACGGAGACGGCGCGGTTGCTTGCGGCGCGTCCTTCGTGGCGTTGAGTCCAAGCATCGTCACTCGGAAATTCGACCCGCCTTCTCCGGCATTCGGTTTGGGAGCCTCGGGTGCCGCGGTTCCGAAATGGAGAAGGGTCTTCGATCCCAGCGGCGTCGTCGGCCTCGACGATGGCTGCTGCGGGGTCGCTCCGGGTGGACGGCCCGCAGGGGCCTGCACGAGCGTTGCTCCCGGTCCACCGATGGGGGCCCCGCACTCTGAGCAAAACCGCGCCGTTTGCGGCAGCAAGTGGCCGCAATGCGCGCAGGGTTCGGTGATCCCGCCATCGTTCGCCATCGTTACCCGAAACGCTTGGATGACCCTATACATACCGGAGTGCCACGTGCGCGTCTTCGTTCTAGGCAGCGGATCGAGCGGAAATTCGCTCATCGTCGAATCGGACGGCGAGCGAATCATCGTTGACGCAGGCATTGGGCCCGTACGCGCCGCCCATCGCATGCGGTCGCTTGGCGCCGATCTCGTGACGACGCGCCCTCCCCTCGGACTTTTCGTGACGCACGACCATGGCGACCATGCCGCGCAGGCGCTCCCGCTGGCGCGCGCCGTTCGCGCCCCCCTCTTCGCTCACGACGGGATTCGAGCTGACAGGGCCCGAAGGCGATTGGAGGTGAGACCGTATCGGCCGGGTCGCTCCCTTCACCTCGGTCCGTTCCTCGTCGAAACCATGGCGCTACCCCATGATGCACCCCAGGTTGCGGTTCGCGTTTCCGTCGAACGATGCGGCGTCGCCATCGCAACCGACCTCGGACACGCGCCGTCCGACCTCCGGGCATTTCTCGCTGCCTCGGACCTCGTGCTGCTGGAGTCGAATTACTGTCCCAGGCTGCTGGCCAGCGGCCCGTATCCGATGCGCCTCCGGAGCCGGGTCGGCGGCCCCCTGGGTCACCTCGGCAACGAGCAGGCGGCAGAGGTCGCATCTCGGCTCGTGGACACCCGCGTGCAGCGCCTCGTGCTCTTGCACTTGTCACGCACAAACAACACGCCGGAGCTGGCACTCGACGTGGTGGGTTCGCGCGCACGCAGGCTCCGCGTCGACGTGTTACCCCATGGTGAGCCCCGCCTTTTCGACGTCGAGCGGAATGCATCCTCGGCCTACGCAACACAGCTCGGCTTCGGCTTCTGATGCCCGGAGTCGTCCTCGATGGTCGCTGCGACCCCCGCCTCGCCGCACGCGCGATCGAGGCTGGCGTCGGCTGCACCCAGGGGCTATGGGAGGCCGGCGATGTCCGACCGAATCGTCCACTGTCGACTTTTGAAGAAAGACCTACCGGGCCTCGAGCGTCCACCATACAAGAACGAGCTCGGCCAACGTATTTTCGAGGAGGTCTCGAAGGAAGGTTGGCAGCAATGGCTCAAGGATTCCGTGCGCTTTGTTAACACCTACCGCGTTGATCTGGCCTCGCCCGACGGACAAAAGTTCATGCTCAAGCAATGTGCGATTTACTTTGGCTATGAGGAGGGCGAAGTTGCACAAACGGCTTGGAGTCCACCCGTCGAAGAGCCAAAAACGCATAAGTAACAGCGCGTTTGCTACTATTTTTTGATGCTGGTTCTTGCGCTCGTTGGGTGCCTGGCGAGTGGCTCAGTTTGCCTGAATCGCTAAAGAAGACGACATGACTGTTTCGACGAACGGGGCCGGGTTCGCACGGCCTCAAGACGGACCTCCGGCCATCCGGGAACCCGGCGGAGGTGCACCCTTGCGACTTGGGGTCGTGGGATTCACATACCCCGATCTTTACGACCCGGCGAAGCTTCGGGAACTCCTGGAAACATTCGACCGATGGTTCTCGGTTGAAGCCCCGCTTCACCACGAGCGATTCGCCGCGTACCGGTCGAGCAAGGGCCTTGGCATGCCGGCAGTCGAACGGAGTGACGCCCTGCTGGCGGCGGCACCTTACGTTGGCCGCTTCATCGGCGGGTTGTTCGCGGTAGAGGGGGAGCTTGAGGCATTCCGCGGACAGGTTCGGCAAAACGACGCGCTTTGGCGCTTCAGGAAGGACTTCGTCAAGAAGCGCGTACTGAAAGGCGGCAGCGGCTGGACGCTCGGCATCGACCTGGCGCGGAAGGTCGCCCAGGCGGCACTCCAGGCCATGACCATCGTCCCTCTTGGGGGGACCACGGATGAAGAGAGGACGCTTGCCGCAGCGGCTTTGCCTCTCCTTGAGGTGGACGAGGTGGCTCGCAAGGTCTCCAAAGCCGGAGGGGCGCATTGGACCGACGAGCTGCGCGCGCGCGCACGCGCTGTGCGCGCCGCACTCCATCCGCTCGTCGGGGTTCCGGACGGCGCCGACGATGCGGCCCTCGGTCAATGTGTATCGGTGGCTTTGGACGCGCTCGAAGCATGGCTGGCCTCGAGGCGAAGCGACCCTCACGATCCGTTGGGCCGGTGGTCCACGATGCACGTCCCGAAGAGTCTCGATTACGCGCACCTCGTCGAGTTCGAGCGGCCGAATCCAGAAGTACCCGAGCTCTTCGTCGGTCCTCCATCCGAGCGGCGACAGCGCCTGGGCTTTTCGTTGACCGACCGTCGCATGTCGGCCCGTGAAGTCGAACAGGAGCTCGACTATTGCCTCTTTTGCCATGATCGCGACAAGGACTCGTGCAGCAAGGGCATGACCGATTCGAAGACCGGACAGCTCAAGACCAACCCCCTTGG
>JBEKFX010000077.1:0-41753 GCA_050013115.1 Polyangiaceae bacterium | reverse complement strand
TCGCCGCGCTTGCACCGCTCGAGACTGGGCAGGTGCCGCGCGGGCAAACGCATGACGTAGTAGCGTGGGTCCTTCTCGAGCCGCAGCAGCAATTGCCGACTGACGTTGCCGCCGTCGGCCGCGACAGTGGTGTCCAGCGGCAGCTCGAGCGAATCGCGTCGCCGGTCGAGCGCACGAAGAAATCGGCCGAACGCACGAATGTCGTTCTCGTTGCCTGGGTAGGTGAACGTCAAGAGGGGCGGAGGCGCGCCCGAAGCGCGTGCCCGGGCGGTGAGGACCCTGTCCATCACCGTGTATCCGGTCGCCATGGCCACGGCGAGAAATGCCCCCAGGATCGCAGGGGGCCCGGGAACCGGGAGACCAAAGACGCGGCAGCTGGCGCCAATGCAGAGCGCGATTGCAACCCCCACCACGATCTTGATCACGGGTCCTCCTTTGCGTTGGAAGGGATGTGTCCGCATGCTCACGCCACGAGCAAGGTCAAGGCCAACGCGAGCGATGGCGTCGCGTGGCCTCTCGACGCGATGTGTTCGCGCAGAGAGGTTTGCCTTGGTACGACGGTGACGCTCGAGTGCCGCTTCAGCACTCGGCGTCGTTGCCGAATCCGCACGTGCCACGGGATCACCGCCTCGATGTGCCCGAGTCCGCGGACTCAAGGCCTGCCACCGATACATGCATCCCGTCGATCAAGCGATCGCTCGGTGCGGCGACAACCACGTCCCCGTCCGCGAGGCCGGTCGACACGCCGAGCCGGTCGCCGAGGTCACTGTCGACCTCGACCTGCCTCCAGGAGAGGGTGGCGTCGCGAACGACCGCCGCACGCGTACCCCGAGCGTCGATCAAGACGGCCGTTGCCGGCACGAAGAGCAGACCGGCCTTTCCCGTCATGTGGAACGAAACCTGGCCGTACATCCCTCCCAGAAGGGAGTCGTCGACGTTCGGGATGTCGACCTCGGTGAGGAGGGTGCGTGTGCCCACATCCAGCTCGTGAGCTGTCCGCGCGACCTTGCCGGCGAAGACGCGCCCGGGTATCTCGCGAACGATCGTCGGAGCCTCCATCCCCACCGTGATGCCGCCCGCGTAGAGCTGGGGTACCGCGACGAACACGCGCACTGTGTCGACCTCGGCCACCTTGAAGAGGGGCGTGGCCGTGCCCGTCCCCGCAGTCACGAGCTGTCCGACCTCGGCCGTGCGCGCCGTCACGAATCCGTCGAAGGGGGCCACGATGACGCCGAAGCTCTTGAGGTCTCGAAGGCGCTCAACGTTGGCCAGCGCGCTCCCATGCGCAGCTTCGGCCGCCGCTAGGTTCGCCTGCTGTGCGGCGTACCCGGCCCGATACTGGTCGACCTCCTGCTGTGTGACCACGCCCGAGGGGCCGAGCGACGCGTAGCGTTCATTGGTGATCCGGGCCAGTTCGAGCTGCGTCTCGGCCTGTCGTATCTGTGCGCGCGCCTGGTTGGCCGTCGCCTGCGCTTGCCTCAGCTCCTGGTCGACGTCGGGGACCTCGAGCTGAGCCATCACCTGGCCCTTCTTGACGTGAGCGCCGATGTCGAAGAACCACTCGCGAACGTACCCGTTCGCCCGCGCGTACACGCCCGTCTCCTGGAGAGGTTCCACGGAGCCCGGCAGCACGACGCTCGAAGCCGCGGCGGATCGCTGGACTCGCACCACGGTCACCCGCGCTGGCACCTGGTCTTGCGCACTTGCCTCCGCGGCCATCGCCGATCGATGAAGGACGCGCGGCACGACGCCCGCCGCCAGGAGGCAGGCGAGCAAGCCTGCGGCCGCCCCGGCGAACCAGGCCAGACGCGCGCCCGTCGGACGGTAGGGGCCTGGCTCGAACACCTCTCCCTCGAGGTCGCCCGCGGACTCGATGTCGCGATGCACTTCCGTCGCAGGGTCCCTATTCATGGCGCCTCCACTCCTTCCAGCTCGGTCGCGCGGGGCGGTCGCCTGCGCAAGGCGCTGTAGACGACCGGAACGAAAAAGAGCGTCGCGAATGTGGCGACCACGAGGCCGCCAATCACGGCGCGACCCAGCGGCGCGTTCTGCTCACCCCCGTCGCCGAGCCCGAGCGACATCGGCAGCATGCCGAGGACCATCGCAAGCGCGGTCATCATCACGGGCCGCAGCCGCGTGACGCCCGCCGTCCAGGCGGCCCGTCGCTCGTCCATTCCGATCTTTCGCTGGTCATTTGCGAACGTGATCATAAGGATGCTGTTCGACGTGGCCACTCCAATGCTCATGATTGCCCCCATGAGCGCTGGCACCGACAGGGTGGTCCCCGTGGCGAAGAGCATCCAAACGATGCCCGCGAGCGCTCCGGGCAGTGCCGACAGGATGATCGCGGGGTCCAGCCACGACTGGAAGTTCATCACCATGAGGAAGTAGACGAGAGCGACTGCGGCGATGATCCCGTAAGAGAGGCCTCGGAAGCTCGCGTTCATGCTCTCGACCTGTCCGCGTACGACGATGGTCGTCCCCCGCGGCAGGTCTTTCCTCGCGGCGGCGACGAGGCTGTCGACCGCGTCGGAGACGGACCCGAGGTCCATCCCCTGAACGTTGGCCTGAACGTCGAAGGTGGACAGAACGTTGTAGTGGGTCACGTTCACCGGGGTGACGTCGCGGTGGAGGGTCGCGAGATTCCCGAGCATCTGCGGCGAAAGGGCGAGGGGCAGATGCACCGGCGTCTGGCGGAACGCGTCGAGCGAGTCGACCTTGTACTGAGGGGTCTGGACCGCGACCAGGTACTGGACGCCCTTTCGCCGATCGAGCCAGAAGTTCGGCGAGACTTGCCCGCTCGAGCTCAAGGACACGAGCGCCTCGTTGGACACGTCCCGCTGGGTGACCCCCTGTTCGCTGGCCTCCGCGCGATCGACCTCCACGCGAACCTCGGGCTGGTTCACCACTTGCGAAAGGTGCACGTCGACAGCCCCCCTCACGCGGGAGATCCGGCCCCGCAGCGTCTGTGCGATCTCGTAGTCGTTCTGATTGTTCATCAGGGGTCCCGCGATCTGGACGTCGATGGGTGCAGTCAGGCCAAAGTTGAGGACTTGCGTCGTGATGTCCGGAGCGAGGAAGAAGAACTCCGTCGCGGGGAGGTCCTTCGCGAATCGGCCCCGGAGCTGCTCTACATACCCGGCCGTGGGATGGTGGTCGTCGCGCAGCTGAATGAGGACTTCACCGTCGGCTGACGAGATCATGGATGGATCCCCCAGCGCGAGATTGATGCCGCTGACCGGCATGCCGAGATTGTCGATGATCGTCACGATCTCTTCCTTCGGGATGACAGCGTGAATCTCGTCCTCGACGCGCTCGAAGAGCTCCTCGGTCGTCTCGATCCGCGTGCCCGGGTTGGTCCGAACGTGGAAACGAATCTGCCCGGCGTCGACCGTCGGGAAGAAGTCCCTGCCCAGGTTGGGGGAGAGGGCGGTGAGAGACACCACGACGAAAGCTCCGAACGCGCCCGTGACGACCAATTTGTGATCGAGGGCCCAGTCCAGCAGACCCCCATATGCGTGCCGCAGACGCTCGAAGTGGCGGTTGAATTGTGCGTGCACGCGCCAGACGACGTCACGGCGGCCTTGTCCTCCGCCGGTGTAGAGGTCGATCTCGGGCCCGAGGAGGTAGTGCACCATCGTGGGAACGAGCGTCCGCGACAGCAAGTACGAGGTCATCATCGCAAAGACGACCGCCATCCCGAGGGGAGTGAAGAGCGAGCGCGCCGCACCGGAGATGAACACGACCGGGATGAAGACGATGCATATGCAGAGCGTCGCCACGAAGGCCGGCACGGCGATCTGCTGAGCGCCGTCGAGGATTGCCTGGACGATGGGCTTTCTCATCGCCATGTTGCGGTGCACGTTCTCGATCTCGACGGTGGCGTCGTCGACGAGGATCCCGACGGCCAGGGAGAGCCCCCCCAGGGTCATCAGGTTGAGCGTCTGCCCAAGGCAAGCCAGGGCGACCAGCGACACGAGGATCGACAGCGGGATCGACGTGACGACGATGAGCGTGCTGCGCCAGCTCCCTAAGAAAAGCAGGATCATGAGCGCAGTGAGCCCCGCGGCGATCCCCGCCTCCTTGATGACGCCATCGACTGCGGCGCGGACGTAGAGCGACTGATCGAACAGGAGGTCCATCTTGTACGCGGTCGGAAGGGTCGCCAGGACGCCCGGCAAGGCGCTGCGGACCCGCTTGACGATGTCGAGCGTCGAGGCGCCGGCGCTCTTGAGCATCGTCATGAGGATCCCCCGTCGTCCGTCGGCCCGGACGAGGCTCGTCTGGGGGGCAAAGCCGTCGCGGACCGCCGCCACGTCTCCAATCGTCACCGTCGCGCCCTTCGCGCTCCGGACGGGGAGGCTCGCGATCGTCTTCGCGTCGTCCGGGCTTCCGTTCAGGCGGAAAAGTAGCTCCTGGTCGCCGATCTTCGCCGTGCCTGATGGCAGCACCAGGTTTTGCGCCAGCACCGCGTTGCTGACATCGTTCGGCGACAGCCCGAGCGCGTAGAGCCTCGGCAGATCGATGTCGACCATCACCTGCCTCTGCTTGCCGCCGTATGGCCACGGCATCTGCGCCCCCTGTACGGTGGCGAGGCCCGTGCGGAGGAAGTTGCTCGTCAGGTCGAAGAGCTCCTGCTCAGACATCGAGTCGGAGTGCACCGAGCCCTGGAGTATGGGAACGTTGGAAGCGCTGTAGTTGACGATGAGCGGCGGCGTTGCGCCCGCCGGGAACTGCTTGAGCAGCGTCTGGGAGATCGCGGTCACCTGGGCGTTGGCCATCTCGATCTTCGTACCCGGATGGAAGAAGACCTTGGTCACCGAAACGCCGTAGAGCGACTGGCTCTCGATGTGTTCGATGCCGTTGACGGTCGTCGTAAGTGCACGCTCGAAGTTACCGGTGAAGCGTTGCTCCATCTCGTCGGGCGGCAGGCCGTTGTACTGCCACACGACCGCGATGACTGGGATGTCGATCTCGGGCAGGATGTCGGTCGGCATCTGGAGGACTGCGTAGACTCCTGCGATGGCGATGAGCATCGCCACGACGACAAATGTGTAGGGGCGCCGGAGCGCGAGGCGGACGATCCACATAGGGGGGCTCGTATGGTTCGGGGTTCAGGTCGAATTGCCTCTGCGGTCTGGAAAGAGATCGGCCGCCACGAGCATCGTTAGGCGCGCCTGGCGTGCGCCGTCCGCGGCCATCTGAGCCTGTGTCGCGGCGTCGCGCGCTTGACGTTCGGCGTCGATGACTTCGATGTTGGTCGTGGCGCCCGCGTGGTACGCTATGTTCGCCAGTTCGAGCGTTCGCTTCGCGAGTTGCGCGGCGTCGCGAGACGAGCGAAGCGCGTCGTCCGCGCGCCTCAGCGCTTCGAACGCCGCGCGCACGTCGGAGCGAGCTTGCCTCAGACCCGCGTCAAAGGCCACGCTCGCCTCCTCGCGGAGCGCTGCGTGCTCATCGTGCTGACCGTTCCGGAGGCCGCCGTCGTAGAGGGGCACGGTGAGGAGGAGGTCGAGGGAGTAGCCCGCTTGCGGCACCGTCGGCGTTGCGGGGTTCTGGTAGAACGGCTGCGCTACACCGACCACGGAAGGCGCGTAGTTGGACCACTCGTCGTCAACAGTCTTTCGGGCCGCCTGCGACCGCAGGTCGAGCGCGACGACATCCGGGCGACGACCTGCCCGGTCCAGCGCCTCCCCAAGGCTCGGAGGCTCGGCCAGAGTCGGTTCCTCCGCGGTGTCGAGAGGCCCCTCGGCGCCTACAACGATGCCGAGCGCCTCCTCGTCCGATGCGAGGAGCGCATACGCCTGCTGGACGAGAGCGTCGTCCGTCGCCGCTTCTTGCGTCGCGCGGACTTCATCGATGCTGTTGCCGACGCCGCCGGCGTACCGCTGATGGGCATAGGCCGCATGACTCCTCGCCGTGTCGCGCGCGCGCTCGTTCACTTCGATGACCAGCTTCTGCGCATAGACCGCCAGGTAGGCTTGGGCCGTCGAATAGGCCACCAGGCGTCGCACGTCAGCGCTCGTTGCGCGGGTCGCGTCGGCGCCGATCCGCGACTCCTGGGTCGTGAGCCACTGCCGGGTCATCACCAGAGGAACTGTCACGGTGACGTTGGCCGCGAGCTCGTTCTGCGCCAGAAGGACTGTGTTGCCTTCGACGCGCTTGCTATCCAAGTGGGTGAAGCCGCCGTACCCATAGATCGTCGGCAGCCAGGCCGCTTTCGTCTCGCGCACGACGGCGCCCGCACGACGGACCTCGAGGAGGGCCGTCGCGTAGGTGGGATTTCTTGCCAGAGCCCGCGCGAGCGCATCGTCGAGAGTCGTGCGCATAGCCGGAGTGGCCATGTCCGAGCGCGCCGGCGAATCCGACACGCGCGGCTGCGCGCATGCGAGCGAGGTCACGAGAAAGGTCGCCCACCCGAACGATCCAGCGATCCAAGTTGTCGTGTGCATGGAGCCGTAGCTCGCCTGGGCAAGCCGTGTGCCGCGGAAACGTCGCGAGGATTCCTCGCCGCCGAAGTGGGGAAGACCGTGTGATGCAGGTTTCGCAGGTGCTGGCGTGCGGAATCCGCACGTCCGGGCGGAAGACGCGAGAGTCCTCGATGCTCGGTCGGCAGGAACATGTGGTCGAGCGCTTGCAGGAGGCCCGAAGATGGGGTCCTCGAGGCTCGGACCGGCGTTGCTCGGCGCACCCACGTCGCAGCCGTCGCGCGCGGTCGCAGTATTCTCCGCGGACAGGCTGACGGAGATGAGCGACCGACGATACCGGCGGTGGTCCTGGTGGGCCGGGAAGGGGGCTCTGGCGATGGGCGCGCTCGCCGCCCTGGCCCTGGCCGTCACCGTGCTCTTTGCGCAGCAGGCGCTGAGTAGCGCGGCCGATGTCGTGATACGGGGCGACGCCGATACCCTCGTCTCCGGCGTCGTAGTCGACCTCTGGCAATCCGAGTCGCTCAGCTCCGAGACGCTCGTGTCGGTGCTCGGCAGGCACGAAGCCCGGCGACTCCGCTACGTGGGGCTCATCGACCGACAAGACCACCACGTGCTCGCGGAGGCAGGCACGCCGAGCATCGCGACTGCCTCGTACATGCCGGGTGAGACCCTCCGGCAGGGGCCGAGCGTGCGCCTCGTCGCGCTCATTCCGCCGCGAGCAGAGACGCGGGCTGCTGCCGGCGCTCCCCAGGGACCGACGCTACTCCAGCCGTATCCGCGGCCGTACCTCGTCGTCGAGTTCGATCCGCCCGTGATTGAACGCCTACACGGAGTGCTTCTGCGCATCGCAGTCGTGGCGGTCGTGGCTGCTCTCGTCCTCGTGGCGTTCGCCGTGGCCTGGTCGCGTGCGACGGCGCGTCTGTCGGCCGTTCAGCGGCAGGTGGAGAGCGAGCGTCGGCTCGTCGCTCTCGGGAGGGCATCTTCAGTCATCGCGCACGAGCTCCGGAACCCGCTCGCGGGGCTCAAGGGACACGCTCAGCTCCTCGTCGAAGACCTTGCCGAGCCCTCACGGTCGAAGGCGGCACGAGTGGTCATGGGCGCCGAACGTCTCGAGGGTCTCTTGAGCACACTGCTCGACTTCGTGCGCGACGGTCCTCTCGACGCGCGCGACACCGCGCCGTCCGAGATCGTAGCGCGCGCGCTCGCCGATCTTCCGCGCGAGCGGATCTACGTCGATCTGTCTCTGGCACCGGCGATCTCGCATGTCGACGCCGAGCGCACGGCCCTCGCGCTCCGCAATCTCGTACAAAACGCAGTCCAGGCGACGCCGGACCAGGCTGAACCAGTCGAGGTCCGCGTTGCCACGCAGGGGCACAACCTCGTCTTCGAAGTGCGGGATCACGGGCCGGGCCTGGCACCCGGAGCCGAAGCGCAGATCTTCCACCCGTTCATGACAACCAAGACGCGCGGGATCGGGCTCGGCCTCTCCATCGCACGGCGCATCGCCGAACAGCACCATGGTAGTCTTACCGGCGAGACGCACTGCGGAGGGGGCGCGCTTTTCCGTCTGGTTCTCCCCGCGCCCAGGCCAGAGTCACCATGAGCACTTCGGAGAAGCGGGTAGGACGGATCCTGGTCGCTGATGACGAGGAGGACGTCCGTTCGTTCCTCGCCGAGACCCTCGAGCGCGCGGGCCACGAAGTCACGCAGGTGGCCGATGGCGAGGCGGCGCTGCGAGCAGCGCACGAGGAACCCTTCGACGTCGTCGTGACCGATCTCCGCATGCCCGCAGCGGACGGCATGACCGTGGTGCGTACGGTCCGCACCGAGCAGCCCGACGTCGAGGTCATCATCCTCACGGCTTTCGGCGACGTCGCCACCGCGGTCGAGGCCATGAAGCTCGGCGCCTTCGACTATCTCCAGAAGCCGGTCTCCGGTCCGGCGGCGGTACGGGACCTCGTCGCCCACGCGCTCGCGCGCCGGGCAAAGCTCGTGGCGGGACCGCCGTCGGAGCTCTCGAAGTCGGTACGACTCACATTCGGCGCACCGGCGATGGCTCCGGTCGTCGAAGCGCTGGCCCGCGTCGCGAAGACCGCGGCAACCGTCCTTCTCCAGGGCGAGAGTGGGACGGGAAAGGAGGTGGCCGCGCGACTGATCCACGAGACCAGCCCGCGCGCGAAGAAGCCGTTCATCGCCATCAATTGTGCCGTCCTCACCGAGGAGCTGCTCGAGAGCGAACTGTTCGGACACGAGAAGGGCTCTTTCACGGGCGCCCACGCCAAGCGGCGTGGGCGCATCGAACTGGCCGATGGCGGCACGTTCTTTCTCGACGAGGTCGGCGAACTCAAGCCAGCGCTCCAGGCGAAACTCCTCCGCGTTCTCGAGGAGCGTCAGTTCGAACGACTCGGAGGCTCCGCCTCGATCACCGTGGACGTGAGGTGGGTGGCCGCGACAAACCGCGACCTGCGGGCCATGGCGCGCGACGCGGCGTGGCGCGAGGATCTCTATCACCGCCTCGCCGTGTTTCCGATTCGCCTCCCGCCTCTGCGTGAACGGCGCGAGGACATCGTGCCGCTTGCGGAGTCTCTCCTCGCCGGGCTGTCCACCTCGGCGGGACGATCCCCGCCCGCCCGGCTCGACGACGCCACCAAGAAACGGCTAGAGAACGAGGACTGGCCCGGGAACGTGCGCGAGCTCCGCAACGTGCTTGAACGCGCGATGATCCTCGCCGACGGCTCCGTCATCCGACCGGAGCATCTCTGGATCGACTCGGACACCAAGCCGGACGAACCAGCTGCCGGTGTCTCGGAGGGCTCGCTCGCAGAGCTCGAGCGCCGCACAATCGAGCGAACCCTCACGGCTGTCGGCGGCAACAGGCGACTCGCCGCGGCCAAGCTCGGCATCGGGCTCCGCACCCTCTACGAAAAGCTGAAGCGCTACGACCTCCACTAGAAGCGAGGAAACGGACGCGACGCCGTTCGAGGCACGTTAGCGTTTGACTCGTGGGTGAAAACGGAAGGAAGGGCGCCCTGTTAATTATGTCTCACCGAGGCTGGCTCGCGGTGACCCCGGGCCGGTCCTCCGAGCTTCGCGCCGGGAACGAAGCGAGGACGCCCTGCACGCTTGTCTCCAACAGGCGGCTGTTGATCCGCTTCGGGTCAACCTCCGCTTCCGCGGTTCCATGCCAGACCTGAGCCGCGCTCGAGGTGTCGAAGGCATCGATGACGATTGCGCCTTTTTCGACCGGGTTGGCCGCCAGTGCGTCGTACCCAGGGTCCCCCGTGTAATACAACTCCGAGGCATATCCCGACGCAAGACGGACGACGAAATCGGGTTTGGTCGAATCCGGTTGTTCCACGTAACCTTTGCGGACGAGCTCCGCCGCGACGAGCGATCGCAACCGGCTCTCCACTTCGAAAGATCGGGAGGATACCTGGAACGGCGCAGGCGGCCTCTCGGCGAGACGGAACCCGAAGGTGCGGTAAGCCTGGAACGGCCCGCCAGAGACACTTTCGGTTTGGACCTGCACCCTCGATGGTGTCGTCGCAGCGCAAGCACTCATCGCACTGAGGAGCACGAATCCTAGAAATCTCATGATTTTTTCCTTTCTCCAGAGAAGTCGACCATGGGTCGACCATCTAACTTCGACCTGTGCACGGTCTGGACCGGCGCCGAAGTTGGGTCGATCACCGCTGGAATGACGCAGGAACGCTCCGACGAATGCGCTTTTGGCACCTGAGTTCGTGCGACATCGGCAGCGACTCGGCACCGCTCAACCGGCGCAGACTCATGGTTTCGACGACGGTGCGCTTCAGGAAGTGGGCGCAACGCCACTTCGTTGGCGGTGGCGCAACGACGGAAAGGCGAGACGAAGTCCCTGGGCATAGGCGTTGCGAGCTTTGGGCATCGAACGTTGAATTCGAAGAGGAGAAGCCATGACACCCAACAAACGACGACTCGGGACGACAGACCTCGAAATCACGACTGTGGGATTCGGAGCGTGGGCGATCGGCGGGGGGGGGTGGGTCTACGGCTGGGGGCCCCAGGACGACGCGGGCTCAATCGCCGCTATCCGTCATGCCGTTCGCCGCGGCGTGAATTGGATCGATACGGCCGCCATCTATGGCCTCGGCCACTCCGAAGAGGTCGTCGGGCGCGCGCTGCGCGAAATGCCGGCCTCCGAGCGGCCGTTCGTCTTCACGAAATGCGGCATGATCCCGGACCGCGCGAGGCCGTACGACGAGCCCGCCCGCGACCTGCGCCCGGAGTCAATCCGGCGCGAGGTCGAGGGTTCGCTCCGGCGTCTCGGCGTCGAGCGTATCGATCTCTACCAATTTCACTGGCCCGACAGGACCGGCACGCCCATCGAGGACTCGTGGCGTGAGATGGGGCGGCTCGTCGATGAGGGAAAGATCCGCGCAGCCGGGGTGTCGAACTTCGACGTTGCACTGCTCGAGCGCGCGGAGTCCGTGCGCCACGTGGACAGCCTTCAACCGCCATTTTCGCTGATTCGGCGTGACGCCGCCGAAGACTTGATTCCGTGGGCTGCAGCACATGGGACGGGCGTCATTGCGTACAGCCCGATGCAGTCGGGTCTGCTCACGGACACATTCTCGGCGAAGCGCCTCGCCGCAATGGCGGACGACGACTGGCGACGTCGCGCCGCGCAGTTCACGGAGCCGCACCTCTCTCGCAACATCGCGCTCCGGGACGCGCTGCGACCGATCGCAGAACGCCATGGCGTCACTGTGTCGGCTGTCGCGGTCGCGTGGACCCTCGCGTGCCCCGGCGTGACGGGCGCCATCGTCGGCGCTCGCAGCCCCGAGCAAGTCGACGGGTGGATCGCCGCCGGAGCGCTCGAGCTCGACGCCTCCGAGCTTGCTCAAATCGCCAGCGCCGTCCAGCTGACGGGTGCCGGTTCGGGACCCCTCGCACGGTCGTGGAAGGGTGCCGCATGAGCACGCGCGTCGCGGTCCTGGGGACGGGGCGCATGGGTTCGGCCATCGCGCGGCGCCTCGCCGACACGGGCGTCGAGCTGGTGGTTTGGAACCGGACGCGCTCGCGCGCCGAGGAGGTCGGTGCCGGCATCGTTGCGGCCACGCCTGCGGACGCTGTCGAGAAGGTCGACGTCGTCATCACGAGCCTCACGGGCGCCGACGCGCTTCGGGCGACGTTCGGTGGCCCAGCGGGTGCGCTCGCCGGGGCCTATGGTCAGAGCTTCGTCGAGATGAGCACGGCGGGACCCGGTGTGCTCGAAGAGCTCGCGCCGCTCGTCGCGAAGACAGGTTCTACGCTGGTGGACGCCCCGGTGATCGGTGCTCCCCTCAATGTGCTCAAGGGCGTGGAGCTCGTAATCGCGGGCGGTGAGCGTGCCGACGTGGAACGCGTTCGGCCGGTTCTCGAGCGCCTCGGGGAGCCTCATCGCGGCGGAGCTCGAGACGGCGGCCAAGGCCATCGGGCTCGATCCCGTTGTGACGTTCGACGTCCTCGCTCGATTCGTGCCGTCACTCGCCATGCGGCGCGCCGGTTACATCGAGGACCGGCACGAGCCGACGATGTTCGCGCTGCGCGATCTTCGCAAAGATCTCGACCTCGCGCTGAGCGCTTTCCACGGTGTCGACGCCCACGTCCCGATCACGGCGCTCGTCCGCGAATGGATCGACGAAGCCGCTGCCGTGGATGCGGACCTCGACATCTCGGCCGTCATCCGTCGCTACGCGCAGAGGAGCGGCGCCGGAGCGCAAACCGAGCGCGGCAAGAGCGGTGCGCTCGAGGCTCGTGCCGCAGTGGTGCCGTGAGGCACCGCCTCGCGCCGCTCGTGTGCTTCGCCGTCCTCGGTGCGACAGTTTTGGCGTCCGCGAGCTTCTTTCGTCTTCCGTCGCGGTCCGAGCACGATACCGTGCAGTCGGGCCGCCGGATCTTCGAGAAGCGCTGCGCCCTATGCAATACGACCGGAGAGCGTGCCGCAGAGGGTCCCGGGCTCGGCGGCGTCCTCGGGCGGAGGGCGGCGTCGATGCCTTTCGGGTACTCGCGCGCCTTGCGCGAGGCGGGTCTCACTTGGGACCGCGTGACGCTCGATCACTTCTTGGCTGCCCCGGGCCAGCTGGTCGTAGGGACGACGATGCCGGTGGCGGTCCCGGACGACGTCGAACGCCATGCCGTCGTCGAATACCTGGCGACGCTCGCTGCCAGCGATGCCTCAGCCCCCATGGGCGAGGCGCCCGTGGACATCCCTTCGGCGGCCCCCGGCCTGCGCACGGGACACGCTGCGTCGGCGACTACCGGGGCGACGGACCGGGAGTACGACGCCATCACGACCGAGGACCTGCCGGCGCCCTCCCCGGCCGTATTGTGGCGCCGCTCAATCCGGGACGGTGGGGAGCGTCCCTTGCTCGAACATTGAGTGATAGCGGTGGGGGGTTGCGCGTCACGATCAGGTGATCAAGGACCGGGACGCAAAGGATCTTCCCGGCGAGCATGATGTGCTTGGTCGTCGCGATGTCCTCGGGGCTCGGCGCGGGGTCGTTGGATGAGTGGTTGTGCCCCTTCTGTTCCCGATACCGTTATGCTGCCGATAGGCACGCGGGCGGCGTTTCCGTGCACTCGCTTGACTGCGGATGGTCACATAACGCACCACGCAGAAAGCTCTGCGGGGCTCGAAGCGGCTACCACCCGAAGAGAAGTCCGCCGGTGCTTCCCAGGCCGTGGGAAACGACATCGCGGAAGATGAAGTCGTACTCGGGTTCGATCCACAGCCCGACGTGGCGTTCCCAGGGCCAGAACATGAAGTCGAGGGCAGCTTCGCCTCCGAAGTAAGTCGCCTTTGTCGTCGGATTCGAGACGGCGACGACCTCGGGCCCGATCGCGACCATGAACTCCGCCCACCGTGTGAGACGGAAGGGCTTCTTCACGAGCAGGTCAATGGGCACCTCGACACCCCCGTCCGCCGAGAGCACCGACGCCCCGACCTCGAGCTCCAGCCAATTTTCGATGGCATCCCACTCGAGCATCAGGTTGCCACCCGGATGCACTGCGCCGCCCCGGAGTTCCAGCTCGGCCGCACCGCCGACACCCACGATGATAGTGTGCTCCACGCCCTCCACTGAGCCCTCCGCACTCGCCTTCCCGTCCTCGGCGAAGGCGTCTCTCGACCGCGCCGGCATGCCTGCGAGAAGAACGACCGTGCAGATGGCCCCCGCCAAGCCGCGTGACCTAAACACTTTCATCGGAGGCCAGCGTGAGGTTCAGGGCAATGTCGAGCGCCCCGGGGTTCCCGTGGCCGTGATGATGGGCGTGGTTATGATCGTGTTGCATTGGCGTTCCTCAGAAAGAGTGACCGATGCACCAGCGGCCCGAGATAGCCAGATCGCGGCTGGCGCGTGCGCGTCGAGCGCTCACGGCGGGTGGCCGCTGGAGCGCCGCGCCCGCGACGGAGGTGCCCCTCCGCATGGCTCTACACGCGCCGCGGTCGAGCGCGTGGAGGCGGCGGGTCCGCTTCGGGCTCTACGCGTTTCTCGCCGTGTCGATCCTAGACGTCGTCGTCGCATGGGGCTTCTACGTGCTGATGAAGCTACTGCGCCGACACGTTCGCGCACGTCCTCCTGCCCCACCAAAGCGCGGCCATCTCGAAGGTCACGCTCTGGCTTTTCTTCGGCGAGATATCGCTCCTCGTCGTCTGGCCGCTGTGGAGGGGCATCCAGGGATTCGACGAGCAGGTCGGCAGATGGGACCCCGAACGAGGGACGACGTGAAGGCGCTGCGCGCCCCGCCGTGGTGCGCTGCGCTTGGACGGGTGGGATTCGGATCGCCATATGTAGCCTCGGCTTCGACGTCGCTGCGGAGCCGACTACGCCACGCGCATCAAACGCCAGCGTCGGCTTGCGGGAGGTCATGGGTCAGCCCTTTGGAAGGACCAGGCAGAAGGCGCTCTTCGGAGCACTGCGTGGCGATCCGGGCCTTGCGGCGATGGCTCAGCATGGCGTCGAGCGACCAGGAGCCCGGACCCACGACGAGTAGGAAGATCGACGTGAGAATCTGGGCGTAGTCGGAGCGCGTCTCGTGCATCACCGCCCAGAAGCCCACCTTGGGCAGCGCCGGCGGGAGCGGCAACGGGGACGTTCCGAGATAGAGCCCGATCTTCGTTGTGAGGATGGCGACCACCATCTCGACGATGAAGGGAATCGCGATGACGCGCGTGAAGAGACCCGCGATGAGAAGAATGCCGCCGACGATCTCGAGACCGCCGATGAAGGTGGCCGTGAGCTCGGGCATCGGAATTCCGAGCTTGGTGAAACGTCCGACTCCTTGGTTCGGATAGACGAACTTCAGGATGCCCTCGGAGAGGAAGACGCCTCCCACCATGAGGCGCATAACCAGGGTGGACCGAGGAGCCGTGAGCGGAGGGTTGAACAGGAAGTCGAGGAATCGCTGGATTTGCTTCATACCCATGACAACGGCGGCCCCGGTCATTGGTTCCCATGGTTCGCTCGTCACTCTCCTCCTGCCACTCTGCCGGCGAGCGTCTCAAGGTCCTTCGGGTCCGCATCGGATACGAGCGCGTAGCCCAGGTCGCCGCTTCTCCAGAGGAGCGCATGAAACCCGCGAGAACTCTCGAGAGTGCCGCGCACATCGCCCACCCGCACAGTCGCGACCGCCGGCCAGGGCATGCCTTCCGCACGGAACACGAACAGCGTGATGAGGTGAAGGCGCCGCTTGAAGACGAAGGTGGCGGCTTTGCGATCGAGGAAGTACGCGACCGACCCGCCTTGCAGGGGGAAGTCGTCGTCCCCTGCGAAGGGGACCACCGGCGCAAAATCGACACGGCCCTCGAACCACGGCTTCACCTGGTGGATGCCGCCGCTCTGCACCTCGACCGGATGCTCGCTGTAGAGGACGCGCAGGTGGTCGTTTACCGCCTCGGTCAGCATCGGATCGTCGGTCGTGCGCGAGCGCCATGCGAACAGCACGAGCACAGCCAGCGCCGCCCCCGCGGCCATCGTGGCGAGCCCGCGGGCGAGACGCGCTGCCCGCGGCACATTGGGCGGATCCCACCGCGCCTCCAGGCTGCGCCGTAGCGAGGCGGGCGCCGAGCGGCGAGGCAGGCGCGCGTCGAGGATCGCGGAGAGCTGAGCGTCGGCAGCATCCTCGTGACGGCACGCCTTGCACCCGGCGAGGTGTGTCTCTAGCGCGGTCCGCGTCGTGGTCTCGAGCTCTCCGCGGCGCCGGTCGATCAAGTGAGTGCGTGCTTCGCGACAGTCCATGGCAGCATTACCTCGCGTACTCGCGCAAGAGCTCGCGCAGCCTCGCCCGCGCGCGGGACAGGCGCGACTTCACCGTCCCCACGTTGCACCCCAGCACTTCGGCCAGTTCCTCCTGGGTGAAACCCTCCAGGTCGAGCAGGACGATGGTGCGCGCGTCCACGGATAGCTCCCGCAGGGCCACCTCGATGTCGGTGGCCACCAGGCCTCGCAGCAGCTCGAGCTCCTCGTCGCCCCGGAGTGGCTCCCCGGCCACCATCCCTTCCGTTGCGGGTTCCTCGTCGTCGAGGTGCTCGCGGACGGGGCTCGTCTTCGCACGTCTCCACCCGTCGATGTAGAGGTTGCGGAGAATGCGGAACAGCCAAGCGCGAAGGTTCGTCCCCGGGACGAACTGCGCTCGCTTGTCCATGGCGCGCGCGAAGGCTTCCTGCACCAGGTCCTCGGCCTCGTCGTCGTCGCCGGTCAGGCGGCGAGCGAGACGGAAGAGCGCGTCGAGGTGCTCGAAGGCGGCGCGAGGCAGCGGGGGAGCAAGGCGCTCGCGCAAGATGGGGGCATCGTAGGACGGAAAGACGTCAAGGTGGAGCACGGGCCTCGCTCCCCGCAACGAAGCAGCGACGGACATGGTTCCACGTAACGATCGCTGTGTAGCCCCGCGTTTACCGGCCCATCCGTCGCGCGGGGATACCGCGGCTCGTCTTACTGGCCGGGTACGCCGCTCGAAGCGCCGCCGCGATCTCCCGCAACGCCGGTTCGAGCGCCGATCCCTTGCGCCAAATCACCGCGATCGTGCGATGAGCCGCACGACCGGAGAGTGCGCGAACGTGGAGACGTGCGCGCCGCGCCTCGGCGTCCACCGCGAGCGCGGGGATCAAGGTGATCCCCGCGCCCCCCGCGACCATCTGCACCAGCGTCGAGAGGCTCGTCGCGCGAAACTCTCCCTCGCGCACCCGCGCCGTGCCGCACGCCTCGAGCGCCTGCTCGCGAAAGCAGTGCCCCTCGTCGAGCAGGAGCAGCTCTTCCCCTCGAAGCTCCGCCTCCGTGACCGGCCCTCTCCTCACCGCGAGCGCGTGCTCTGGTCGCGTGACGAGTACGAACGGATCAGGGGCGACGACCTCCCTGGCGACGTCGCCGATGTCGGCCTCTAGTGCCACGACGGCGCCTTCGATCTCGCCGGCCCCGAGCTTCCGTATCAGCGCGTCCGTCTTGTCTTCGACCCACGCGATGCGCAGCCTTGGTAACTTCCGCCGCAGGGCCGGCGTTACGGACGGGAGCAGATACGGAGAAATGGTCGGGATGACGCCGAGCCGAATCGTCCCCGCGAGCGGATCGGCGACGCGTTGTGCCGCCTGCACGATCTCGTCGGCCTCGAGGAGCAGGCGTTTCGCGCGCTCGACAAGATTGCGGCCAGCTGCTGTGACGAGAACGCGTTTGTGCGCTCTCTCGAAGAGGCGCACGCCAAGCGAGCCCTCGACCTGCGCGAGCTGCGCGCTGAGGGACGGCTGCGACACGTTGCAGCGTGAAGCCGCACGCCGGAAGGAAAGCTCCTCCGCGACCGCCACAACGTACTGGAGCTGCCGGAGCGTGAAGGGGTGGGGCGCCTGGGACACGAGGGGATGATAGCCGCGGACTATCGAAATCATCCAATCAATCGATTGGAGCGTTGACCTGCAGGGACCTAGGTTGTTTGCGCAGGACACGAAGGTCGATCGAAGGAGCAGCCCATGAGCGACGACAAGACGAGCAACGCGAAGTGCCCCTTTCATCACTCTGCCAGCGAAGGAACTTCGAACCGCGACTGGTGGCCGAACCAGCTACGGCTCGACCTGCTTCACCAACATTCGTCCAAGTCGAACCCAATGGGTGAGGCGTTCGACTACCGCAAAGAATTCCAAAGCCTCGACTACCCAGCGCTGAAGACGGACCTCGCGGCGCTCATGACGGCGTCACAGCCATGGTGGCCAGCGGACTTCGGGCACTACGGGCCTCTGTTCATCCGCATGGCGTGGCACAGCGCCGGGACATACCGCGTGGGCGATGGGCGGGGCGGTGGCGGGCGCGGGCAGCAGCGCTTCGCGCCGCTCAACAGCTGGCCGGACAACGTGAACCTCGACAAGGCTCGCCGCCTGCTATGGCCGATCAAGCAGAAGTACGGCCGCAAGATCTCGTGGGCCGACCTGTTCATCCTCGCTGGCAATGTCGCCCTCGAGACGATGGGGTTCAAGACGTTCGGGTTCGGAGGCGGACGCGAGGACGTGTGGGAGCCCGATCACGTCGTTTACTGGGGCGCGGAGAAGGCGTGGCTCGGCGCCGACAAGCGCTACGCCCCGTCGGGCGAGCGCGACCTCGAAAAGCCCCTCGGCGCGGTGCAGATGGGGCTCATCTATGTCAACCCCGAGGGGCCCAACGGCACGCCCGATCCGGTCGCTGCGGCGAAGGACATCCGCGAGACCTTCGCGCGCATGGCCATGAACGACGAGGAGACCGTCGCGCTCATCGCGGGCGGCCACACGTTCGGCAAAACGCACGGGGCCGGCCCGACGTCGCACGTGGGCGCGGATCCCGAGGGCGGAGAGCTCGAGGCGCAGGGGTTCGGCTGGAAGAGCGGGTTCAACTCGGGGCTGGGAGTCGATTCGATCACGAGCGGGCTCGAGGTCACCTGGACGCAGACGCCGACGAAGTGGAGCAATCTCTTCTTCGAGAATCTCTTCAAGTACGACTGGGAGCTCGAGAAGAGCCCGGCGGGCGCGCATCAGTGGGTCGCCAAGGGGGCGCAGGCGACGATCCCCGACGCGCACGATCCGTCGAAGAAGCCGACGATGCTCACGACCGACCTGTCGCTGCGGTTCGACCCGGCGTACGAGAGGATCTCGCGCGGCTTCCTGCAGGACCCGCGGGCGTTCGCAGACGCCTTCGCGCGGGCATGGTTCAAGCTCACGCACCGGGACATGGGGCCCCGCGCGCGGTACTTGGGTCCGGAGGTGCCGAAGGAGGAGCTGGTCTGGCAGGACCCTATCCCGAAGGCCAACCACCCGCTCGTCGACGACAAGGACCTGGCGGCGCTCAAGAAGCAAATCCTCGCGTCGGGCCTGACCGTGTCGCAGCTTGTCTCGACGGCGTGGGCTTCGGCGTCGACGTTCCGCGGGTCGGACAAGCGCGGCGGCGCGAATGGGGGTCGCGTTCGTCTAGCGCCGCAGAAGGACTGGGCGGTGAACCAGCCGGCGCAGCTCGCGAAGGTGCTCGAAAGGTACGCGGCCATCCAGCGCGACTTCGAGCGCGCCCAGTCGGGCGGGAAGAAGGTGTCGCTCGCCGATCTGATCGTCCTCGGCGGCGCGGCCGGCGTGGAGCAGGCCGCCAAGGACGCGGGCTTCGCGGTGACAGTACCGTTCGCTCCAGGCCGCACGGATGCATCGCAGGAGCAGACGGACGTCGCATCGTTCGCCGTACTCGAACCGGTGGCCGATGGCTTCCGGAACTACCACTCGACCGACGACCGTATCCCCGCCGAGGCACTCCTCGTGGACACGGCGCAGCTCCTCACGCTCACGGTGCCGGAGATGACCGTGCTCGTCGGTGGTCTACGCGTGCTCGGAGCGAACGCGGGCGGCGCGAAGCACGGCGTGCTGACCACGAGGCCCGAAGTTCTGACCCACGACTTCTTCACGAACCTCCTCGACATGGGTACGGAGTGGAAGGCGACATCCGACGCGAAGACCACGTTCGAAGGGCGCGAACGCAAGACGGGCGAGGTGAAGTGGACGGCGACGCGCGTGGACCTCGTCTTCGGCTCCAACGCGGAGCTGCGTGCGATTGCTGAGGTGTACGGGAGCGCCGATGCGCACGAGAAGTTCGTACAGGACTTCGTCAAGGCGTGGGCGAAGGTGATGGACCTCGATCGATTCGATCGGCACCCACGGTGAACGTCGGCTCGGTCGCGCAGCAGCTCGATGGGAACGATGTTCGGTTCTTCCTGGTTCGCGCAGCCGCCGCGCTCGATGCCTCGCCGGTCGTCAATTTCCGACCCACTCCTTGAACTGCGTGGGATTGGTCCAGCCCCTTAAGAGCACCGTAGACCTCGTCCACTCGTCTGTTCACCGAAAGGACGTCTCGCACGTCCAGCTCGACGCCGATCGCTGCGCGGCCGATCTCGGCAGCGGTCGTCTCAGCCCGTGCGCCGTCCCGGCTTGTTATCGCTACGCGGGCACCGGCGTTGGCCAGGGCCTGGGCCATCGCTCGCCCGAGCCCGCTGGTCTCGCCCGTGACGAGCGCGCAAATTCCAGTCAAGAGCATTGGCCTGGCTCCATGCTTACGACGCGCTCACTCGGCGACGTGCTTCACGTCGATATTTCCGCGGGTCGCGTTCGAGTACCCCGCGTATCCGGCCGCGAAGAGCTGCTCGGGGTTGGAGCCCGGCCCTCCGGAGCCGCCGAGGGCCTTCGGCATGCGCAAGTCGAGGTCGAGCGCGCCGTCGTCTGATCGTGCATGGCCTTCGCATGTCTGAATCTCCCTTCAGGCTGCGGCGTCGAGCTCGGCGATCTCCTTTGGCGTCAGCGACAGCCCCGCTGCCGCTACGTTCTCTTCGAGGTGAGCCACCCGGAGCGTACCAGGAATCGGCAGCATGACGGGGCTGCGCTGCAGCAGCCAGGCGAGGGCGACCTGCCCTCCCGTGGCGCCATGAGCCTCCGCGATACGAGCGACGAGAGCACCCGGTCGGGTCAGCTCGCCGGCCGCGAGCGGAAACCAGGGGATGAAGCCGATGTCGTTGGCGGCGCAGTAGGCCAGCACGTCCTCGGCCTGGCGGTTGACCAGGTTGTAGCGGTTCTGCACCGTCGCCACCGGAAACACGCGGCGGGCGGCCTCGATGTCGGCCACCGAGACCTCGCTTAGGCCCGCGTTGCGAATGATACCGTCGTCCAGCAGCCGACGGACGGCGCCGAACTGCTCGTCGCGCGGCACGTGCGGGTCGATGCGATGAAGCTGCCAGAGAGCGATCTGCTCGACGCCGAGCTTCCTGAGACTGCCCTTCGCCTGCGCAATCAGGTAGGCGGGGTGCCCGTTCGGGGACCACTCACCTGGGCCCGGACGCGTGAGCCCCGCCTTGGTGGCGATCAGCAGTCCCCGGTAGGGATGAAGCGCCTCGCGAAGAAGCTCCTCCGACACATCGGGGCCATAGCTGTCGGCCGTGTCGATGAAGTTGACGCCAACTTCGGGGAGTCTGTGCAGCGTGGCGAGCGCTGCCTTCCGGTCGTGAGGCGGTCCCCAGATGCCTGGGCCAGTTAGGCGCATGGCACCGTAACCGAGACGGTTGATCGTGATGTCTCCAATCTGGAACTGGCCGGAGGCGCTGGCGGCGGTCGAGCTCATTATCGCTCCCTCAGATCAGTTTCGCCGAGAGCGTGATCGGTGTGGCCGCGAGCGCCTTCGAAAGCGGGCACTCTCGCTTCGCGGTCTCGGCGATTGCCTGGAGCTTGGCGGGGTCGATGCCCGCGACCCGCGCACCGACCTCGAGGGCGATCGACGTGATCGCGAAGCCCTCGCCGACCTTGTCGAGGTTCACGCTGACCGTCACGCTCAGCTCCTCGGGCGGATGCCCTGCGTTCCCGAGCGCGAACGAGAGCGCCATCGCGTAGCAGCCCGCATGTGCGGCGCCGAGCAGCTCCTCGGGGTTCGTGCCGGCCTTGCCGTCCTCGCTCTGGAAGCGTGTCTTGAACGAGTAGGGCTGCTCACGGAACGCCCCACTCTGTGTGGTCAGCGCGCCGCTGCCGTGAAGTGCGTCTCCGCGCCAGACTGCTGTGCTCTTGCGTACCATCCTTTTCCTTTCGTTTGCTCAAACCAGGGCCCGCAGCCATGAGGGTGGCGACGTCATCCATCTGGAAACCGGCTGCCAAACATGGGTAGGCCGCTCTTCGACTCCGCCCGTGTCGCTTCGTCCTGCATCACATCCCAATGCTCCGCGAGGCGTCCGTCCTCGATTCGAAGAATGTCGACGACGATCCGTGTCGGTCGTCCCCCCCCGCTAAACCGTCCGTGGACCATGACGTAGTCGCCCTCCGCGACGACGATCGCGCTCTCGTATTGCCTATGGACGGAGCGCACCAGAGCGAAGATACCGTCTCGCCCGGGCCCGATGCCGGCACTGTGCTGTACATAGCCCGGCGAAAAGTAGCGTTCCGCCGCCTCGAAATCCCTCCGGTTGAAGAGCGCGTCGAAAGCCTCGAGAACAAGCGCCTTGTTCCTCGCTTCTTGTTCGAGATCCCGCGTCATTGGGTGCCGCTGCGGTCGAAGCCGCCGCTCACCCACTGGGTGACGATGGTCTCGAACTCGGGAGCTCGTTCCTCCCAGAAGCAGTGACCGGCCTCGAGCACATCCAGTCGCGCATGCAGCAGCTGCTGGCGCAGAACCTCTGCGTCGCGAACGAGGCCGTAAGGATCGTTCCGGCCGACGACGATGGCGGTCGGAATCTTGATGGACGCCAGGCGCGGTGCCAGGGCAGCCAGATCCTTCGGGTACGCGCGAACAAGCGCCACCGACCGCCTCAATCGGTCTCCCTCGTAGGACGCGAGATAGTCATCGCGGACGAAGCCTGGCACCGTGTACCCGCGAATGGACCCGACGAAACCAGCGATCACTTCGGCAGCGTTCAGGGGCGAGGGCGGCGCCTCGATCAGCGACTTGAGGATTCCTTGAGTGACGAGTGGGTATGTCGCGGCGCCGGCACCCACGATGAGGCTACGAAAGAGCGCTGGTCGGGCCAATGATGCGAAGAGCACCGAGGGTGCTCCAACGTCCACCCCGACGCCGTGGACAGACACGAAGCCGAACGCTTCGATCGCCTTCGCGATGAACTCCCCCATCTTCTCCGGCGCGAATAGATCGTCGCGCGCCTCCGAACGTCCGAAGCCTGGAAGGTCGAGCGCCAACACCTCGAAGCGCTCGGTGAGTCCTTCCCACACGGGGGCGAACGCGAAGATGCTCTCCGGCCAAGGGCTGAAGAACACGACCTTCTCGCCGCCATTTCCGCCCGTCGCGTAGCGGATCTTGAGACCGTCGATGGTCCGCCACGCCGCGTCGAATGGCTGCCGCTCTTGACTGGTTCCCTTGCTCATTGATGGCTCCTCTCCATTGCGGGCACGACGCGGTTCACCTTCGAAAGCCTCCGCTCACCCATTGCGTGACGATGGCCTCGAACTCTGGCGACCGTTCCTCCCAGAAGCAGTGATTCGCCTCGAGGACATCTAGGCGCGCATGCGGGAGCCGGTCGCGCAGAAGCGCCGCGTCGCGAGCGAGCCCGTAAGGGTCGTTCCGACCCACGACGATGGCGACGGGAACCTCGATCGAGGCGAGTCGCGGCGTCAAGGCAGCCAGGTCCTTCGGGTACGCCCGGACGAGGGCCGCGGAACGTGTCATCCGGTCGCCCTCGTAGGACGCGATGTAGTCGTCGCGCACGAAGCCCGGGACGGCGTACCCATGAATGGCCCCCAGGAACCGACCGACGAACTCGACGGCGTTCAGTGACGGAGGCTTCTCCGCTTCGATCAGGGACTTGAGGTTGCCCTCGACCACGAGCGGGTACGTCGAGGCTCCGGCACCCACGATCAGGCTGCGAAAGAGCTCTGGCTTCGCGCTCGTAGCAAACAGCAGCGACGGCGACCCGACGTCGAGCCCAACGGCGTGGACGGAGGTGAGGCCAAAAGCCTCGATCACCTTCACGATGAACTCGCCCATCTTCTGCGGGGCGTAAAGGTCATCCCGCGCCTCCGAACCCCCGAAGCCTGGAAGGTCGACCGCCAGCACCTCAAAGTGGTTCGTCAGCCCACGCCACACCGGGGCGAAGGCGAAGATGCTCTCCGGCCACGGACTAAAGAGCACCACTTTCTCGCCGCCCGTTCCGCTCGACGCGTAGCGGATCTTGAGACCATCGATGGTTCTCCACGCGATATCGAACGGCTGCCGCTCCGGTGCATCTCCCTTGCCTACCGCATCACTCGTCCTTCCCTGGTGTGCGCGAATGAAGCTGTTGATCTCCTCCGCCGCGCGCTCGGGGAACTGGTGATGCGAACCGTGCGCCGCATCAGCGAACACGTGGATCTCAGCCGAGCGAGCCTTCGCTCCAAGCGCGTACCAGTTCTCCACGGGGTTGGCGATGTCCTGGTTTCCGTTCAAGACGAGGATAGGAACGTCGGTCGCCTCAATCTTCGCGAGCGCGTCCAAATCCTCGTGGAAGCTCCTGATCGCCGCCGTCTGATTCGTGTAGGCGGCAACAGAGACTGGGGGTTCTCGATCGATGGTCCTGGCCGCCATCCGGTCTAGGGAACGTCGCGCGGCCTGACGACTGGCCTCCGACTGCGTGAAGAACAACGTGACCTGGTCTTCGAACTCGTATGCCGGCTTTCGCGCCGTCGTCGAGAACAGTGGCTGGGTCGGGACGGACGTGGGGCCTGGAGGAACGGCGCCGATGACGATCGCTTGCCTGGCGAAGTCCGAGTGCCTGATCACGATCTCCTGCGCGATGAGCCCTCCCATGGACCAGCCGAGCACGCAGGCCTTGTCGATTCCAAGGCTCTTAGCGAAGGCGACCGCGTCGTCGGCGGCCGCACCGAGTGTCAGGGGCACTTCGCCGCTCGAGCTGGAGACACCGGCGTTGTCGAAGAGAATGACTCGATGACTCGCGGCAACTGCGTCGACGAACGCGGGATCCCAGTCGTCCATCGTTCCGCGGAAGCGCTGAAGGAAGAGCACGGGCGAGCCCGCTCCGATGACTCGATACGCGAACCGGCGATCGCCAACGGTGGCTATTCGAGTACGGGCGGTGACCGCGGCCTCGGCGCTGGTCGCCGTCGGAGCATAGTTCGCGCCGCATCCGTCAGCGCAGCCCCCGGCGGCGAACAGTCCGAGAGCGAGACCTGAAACGAGGGGCGCCTTGGGTGACATCATGATCTCCGAGCCTTGGCGCCCGGCGTTCGAACACCATGGGTGCGAGGGCGTAGCGTTGCGCGAGGTCGCCTCGTCATTTCAGGCTGATCTCCTTGCGGGCGAGAAGCCAGTCGTCGCCTACCTTCATCAAGGTGTCGAGGTACGTTCCCACCGCGAGGATGCTTCGATCCTCTATCTCCAAGAAGTCCGAGACCGCGGTGGCTAGGTCTCCGTCGATCGTAATCAGCACGTTCGAGGCGAAGAGGATGCCGTGGTACTCGGCGGTCATCGCGTTCTTCAGATCGCGGATCACCTCGGCTCGACCCGTGAACTTGCCTCTCCGAGAAACGATCGAAGCGTCTTCCGTGAAAACGCTTGCCAGCTCGTCCCATTGCTTCGAGTCGAAGAGACGGCAGTATCGAACGAGCGTTCTTCGGATGGCGTCCTCGCTGCTCATGCCATTCTCCTTGGCTGCCTGGGTTGAATGGCCGTCATGTTGCCGAAGAGGGTTGGCGCAAGAGCCGCGCATGCCTCGCGACGAAGGGACGGACCGTATCTGCCAGCTGCTCCGGCGCCTCGAGCTGCGGCGAGTGCCCCACGCCTCGAAGGAGCTTGAACTCTGCACCCGAGATCGCGCGGGCGTAAGCGCGCCCGTAATCACGATCGACGACCCCGTCGTCGTCACCCCACACGACCAGCGTCGGAGGGAGCGCGCTCGCGGCGAGGCGCGGCCGGAGAGACGGGTCCATCATCGTGCCCGCCTACATCTTGAGGACGCGAGCCTCAGGCGTCGTGGGTGTCCCGCCGAAGACATCCTCGGCGGGATGGTCGGGCACTTCGATGCCGACGGCGTCGACGAGCACCAGGCTACTAATGCGCGCGCCGGCAAGAAGGGCGAGCTCTGCCGCGATCCAGCCTCCGATCGAGTGACCCATGACGGAGGCTCCATCGAGCCCCAGCTTGTCGACGAGGGCTGCGTACACCCGCGCGAGACCGCCGACGCTGGTCAGCGCATCGGGCCGCGGCGTTCCGACAAGCCCGGGATGCGTCGGCGTGACGATGCGTGCCCTCGTCTTGGCCGCCAGCAGGTCCGCCCAAGGGGTCACCGAGGCCGGGCCCCCACCTCCGTGCAACAGGAGGACCGGCTGGCCGGCGCCACGCTCGGTGAAGCTCACGTCGACGCGGCCGATACCTACGGCGAGGACGGTCTCCTTCATTTCATTCGCCTGCAAAGCGGCTCCGATGTTTGCCCCACGAGCCAGGTGGTCGGCGCAGCCCAGTGCGGCCGACGGCAGACTCCACGTAGCCAAGCGCGCTCCTGCGACAGCGACCGACTCCACGAAACTCCTGCGAGAAATCGGCGCATCGCTAGCGGTTCCACCTGAGACCACATCAGACATGCGTTCTCCCCGGTCGGCTCAGAAGGCGGCCGACTCGGAGTTGGAGGCCAGGAACGCGGCGGCGTGTCTCGTGAACGACTCCGGATACTGGAACAACGAGCCGTGCCCCGCGTCGGGGTACGTGAGCAAGACGGCGTTCGCCAGGTTCTCGCTCAACCGGTAGGAGTTGAAGACCGGGATCATCTCGTCGCCGACACCATTTACGACGAACGTCGGATGCCGAATGGCCTTGAGGTCGGCGAAACGCTCGCCCTTGAACCCTTCCCACTCGCGAAACGCCGCCATCTGCGCGTTTGCCACGTTCGGACCTGCAGCAGGCTCGTGGTCTTCCTTGCGCTGAGAGAGCCTCCGGGTGAAGGCTTCACCGGCCGCCTGACTCGCGGGTGAGGACGTGAAGAAGATCTTCTTCAAGACGTCGTATCCACGGTTCGTCGGGTCCTGGATGCGCTTCGCCAGGTTCGGCTTCTCGAGGTGCATGATGTCCTCACCGCCTCGCGGCCCGGTTCCGACGAGGATCATTCGGCGGAAGATCGACGGCTGGTCCTGCACCATCTGAAGCGCGACCATGCCACCGAGGGAGTAGCCGAGGACGTCACACGTCTTGATTCGGAGCCCCTCGAGAAATGCTCCCGCATGTTGCGCCATTCCGGCGACGGTCGTCGGGACCTCGCCGGTCGAGCGCCCCACGCCTGCGTTGTCGAACAGGATGACTTCTCGTCCGGAGGCGAGCGGGTCGGTCACGGCCGGATCCCAATTGTCGAGCGTCCCTGTGAAGTGCTGCAGGAAGAGGAGCGGTAGCCCGGGGCCGCTACCGAAACGCCGGTACGCGTAGGAATGGCCATTCGCCTGGAGAAGCTGCGTGGGAACGGTCGCGTTGCTCGGGGTCTTGGCCGGTGTCATCGGTTCCTCCGGATGTATGCGTGGCGGTGGCTCGGACGCGAAGCCGACCAAGCGTCGTCGCCTGTAGCTTTTCGAGCTTCACGCTCGCGAGACGATAGGAAGCCCGGCACATTGTCTTGACGATCCTTGCGGCGCTTTGTCGATTACTGCCGTGCGCCGTGTGCCGAACTCGAGTGTGGTTTCCTGACTCAACGAAGCCGCGGGCGTGGTGCGCGGGAGTGCGCCGAGCGGCACCATGCATCGACCGCGTGATTCCGGGTAGCGCCCGATTCTGACGAACTCTCTTGCAGGAGATGAAAGACTCGGCTCAGGCGGGCATCGAGACAACCCGACCGGCGCTCACGGTCGAGCGTACTTCATCGTCCAGACCGCTCTATCGCCCGGGTGATACTCATTCCCCTCCCAGGGTGAACCGCATAGGTGCAGATGCGCGTAGGGGGTTCCGGCAAACATGACCAGCGTTCCCGCGTCGCGCATGACGGTAGGGAGACCGGCAGCCGCGGCATCGAACGGCCAGAGGATCATCCAATGGGGACCGATGGGGATGGCCGGACTGGTTCGGTCGAAGGGATCCGTGTAGCTCCGCTGCAACGCCCCGTTCAACATGTAGATCAGGCCAGGGGTCGTATTCGATGGTCTAGGCTTCTTGGCCATCGCGTCCATCATCCAGCGCATTCCCATCGGATCGGCGCACATATCGGCCGCCCCGATGATGTTCTCGTTGCCCGGGACGCACACCCAGTGGTTCGTACCTGGGCGCAGCACCGTCATCTTGCCCTCCGCGTCCATCTCCGCCACGGTCGCGTCTCGGGTGACGCACTCGGGCCCCGAGAGGAGCGCTCGTCGAATCTTTGCCTTCACGATCTCATCGGACATGACGACCTCGCCGTTCATCTGGTTCACTTCACTCGCTCGCGGAGCGGCGCCGACGTTGGCACTACGGCCCATTTGATCCACGCAGCCCGACGACGACAGACCCCAAGTGGCCAGACCTACGCCAGCAACCGACTCCACGAACTGCCTACGTGAAATCGGCTCACCGCGATCGCCTTTGCCTGAGTCCTCGTCGGACATGCGTTACTCCGGAGTCAGCTCCCACAGAAGCGAGTGGAGCGCCGTTCTGGAAGCGCGCGACAATGTCAGGGTTGGCAATGAAGGGCCGACCGCGCTTCGAATGCTGCGGTCAATCAGAACTCCGCGATCTCCGTGAGCTCCACCGTCATCAGACCGTGCTTCGAGAATAGGAGTTGCCCAATGCGCTCACGTGCTTCGGCAAGACTCTCGACCCGCCAGACGAGGGCTACTCCCTTTCCGTCAACGCGCTGATACGCTTGCGCCACGACCCCGGAAGCCTTGTGGGCATGTATGGTGGCCGTCTCCGCCTCCGCGTACGGGCCAATCTTCGACGGATCCGTAAAGGTACCAATGGCGAGAACGAGCATGGTCGTGTCCCTTTCGAAGGCGGGCGGAGCGCATGATCCGGCCATCATCATCCGCGCGATAGGCGCGGATTCTGACGAACACTCTTGCAGAACGCGAAAGACTCGCCGCCTCGCTCGGCAGCCACTCAGTCTGTGAATTTCGCGGCCTGGGCGCGCAGCGCTTCGCCCAGGATGTCCAGCACCGTCCGGACCGTAGCGGTCTGGCGTGCCTGCTTCGGCATGATTCCGAAAACGCGGATCGGCGGGAGCTTCGCCTCGGGGAGCATTCGGACCAGCCGGCCGTCGCGCAGTTCTCTATCGATGACGTAGTTCGGCAGCCACGCCACCCCGACGCCGGCGCAAACCGCGTCCCGAATGATCACGACGTTGTTGGTGCACAAGGGTCCGTCCACGGTGATCGACTTCTGCCCTTCGGGCGTTTCGAAGTTCCACACGCCAGGGCCGCAACCGTGGAGGACGCAGGGGGCGGCCGCCAAGGCCTCGAGCGAGTCGATGGCGCCATGCCGTGCGAGAAAGCTCGGCGCAGCGCAGACCACCCGGTTATAGCTCGCGAGCTCCCGCGCCGCGAGCGACGCGCGATCCGGCGGCGCCGCCGCACGTATGGCCAGGTCCACGCCCTCCTTCACAAGGTCGACGGCTCGGTCGTCGAGCCGGAGCTCGACGCGGAGGCGCGGATGCCTCGCGGCGAGAGACGGCATGATCGAAGAGAGTTGATAGGTTCCGAGCGCGTTGGGCGCCGTGACCACCACGCGTCCGGCGAGGCTCGGGCCGGGTCGCAGTGCCTGCTTCGCGTCGTCGAGCTCGACGAGCAGAGCGCGCGCTCGCGACGCGAACTCCTGACCGGCGCCGGTTAGGTGAAGCTGCCGTGTCGTCCGATGCACGAGCGCAGTGCCGAGCTCCTGCTCCAGCCAGCGCAGGTGACGGCTCGCCATGGGCAGGGACAGGTTCAGCGAGCGTGCAGCCCGCGTAATGCTCCCCATCTCCGCGATCCGCACGAACGTCTTCATCTGCGCGAACATCGGGGGCCCCTACTCCGGCGTCCCGCTCGACAACGCGTTCCGAGCCGCAGAGAGACGACCGTCCGATTGCGACCTTGCGTCCCGGGCTTGGTTCGCGAGCAACACCGCGAGCGCGGCCAGCTCGCACACGGCGCCGACGAACCCAAGGTGGCGCGGGCCGACGTGAAGGAGCGAGAAGCCTCCGAGCGCAGCCCCGAGCGAGAAGCCGAGGTACATGAAAGACGCGTTCAGCGAGAGCGCGACGGGCGCTGACGGAACGCCGACGAGCTCGATGAGCCGGGTTTGCTGCGCAGGAAAGAACGCCCACGAGGACATCCCCCAGAGGGCCATCGCCGCGAGCACCGGGACCACTGCCTCCGCGGGAGTCACGAGGTTGGCCACGACCGCAAGACCCGCAAGCGCGAGGATGAGGCTCGTCAGGCTCGCGCGCAGGACCACGCCGCTCCCGAGCCGATCCGTTGCGTTGCCGCTGACGAACAACCCAACGCCCGCCGCAGCTCCCCAGGTGAACAGCGCCAGACCGATCTGAGACCCGCGGAGCGGCGTCGCGCTGTAGAGGAGAGGAGCGACGTAGGTGTAGACCGCGTACGAACCGCTCGCCCAGACTGTGGTGACGGCCAGGGCCCGCGCGACACGCGGGTCGCGCACGGCCCGCACTCGGTCGCCGAGAGATGCCGTGACCATCGGGGCACCGATGCCGCGCGGCAGCCCATGGGCGAGCCCGGCAACTGCGATGGCCGAAAGCACGCTTACGGCTACGAACATCATGCGCCAACCGAGCCGCTCGCCCACCACCGCGCCGAGCGGCACGCCGAGGGCAATCGCTGCCGTCAACCCGCCATTGACGACGGCAAGCGCTCGTCCGCGCTGTTCCGCGGGCACGAGCGCGCCGGCGAGCGCGTTGGCGTTCGGCGTGTAGATGCCGGCGGCGAAGGCGAGCAGCACGCGCGCTGCCGCGAGGGCGAGGAAGCTGTGCGCCATCGCCGCCGTCATGTTGAGCATCGCGAAGAGCGACATCGACGCGATGAGCAGCCGCCGCCGGTCCACGCGCCCGGTCAGCGCCGTGAGTACAGGCGAGCTCGTGGCGTACGCGAGCGCGAAGATGGAGACCAGAAGGCCCGCCTTCGCGACAGAGACGCGTATGTCTGCGGCGATCGTCGGGAGGAGTGCCGCGATCATGAAACCTTCGGTCCCGATGGCGAAGGTGCCAAGCGCCAGCCAGTAGAGTGCACCGGGCCTCCGTGCCGCCGGTGTCGCGAGGGGAGAAAGGGCGACGCTCAACTGAAGGTTCATGGCTCCTCCAACATGTACGGACGTATTGATTCAACCAAGGCGAGGACAGCCCCGCCCCGGCACTACCTACCGATTCACGTGCCGGCTGGTCTCGGGGCGCCGCCGCTTCGATGCCGCATCGCCCTGGGGAAGCAGGTGCTGAAAGAGGACTCGCTCGAAGCGCTCCACGGGCGCGGGACTCCGCTGTGCCTTCGCAACGAGAATGGCGCCCTGGAGCGAGCTGACGATGAAGCCCGCGAGCTCCTGTACGTCCGTGCTGGACGCCAGCTCGCCCGCGTCGATCGCGGCTTCCAGGCAGTAGGCCACGGAGGCCTGGTTCTCCGCGAATACCGAAGCGACACGCGTGCGGATCGCCTCGCTTTCCTCGCTGGCTTCCGCGCTGAGGTTTCCGTAGAGGCATCCTCGACGCATGTCGTCCTTGCGCAGGTACTCGAGCTGCCTATCCATCCACGCGCGCAAGCGACGAAGCGGCGGAAGCGCGTCATTCCGGAGCGTCGCCGTCACGCCCGCGCTCGTCATGTCGTGGTAGCGCTCGAGGACCTCGAGCCCGAACGCTTCCTTCGAGGCGAAATGATTCGTGAAGGAGCCCTGGGGCACGCCGGCCGCCTGGACGATGTCGCGCACGCTGGACGCGCCAAACCCGCGCTGGTGCACGAGTCGCAGTCCGTCGGCGAGCAACTTTTCCTTGTGCGATGGGCGGGACATAGTGCAAAACAATGCGTACGTCCGTACTGATTGTCAAGGAGGCACCGAGATGAACCGGGACATCTGGATCGCAGCGGGGGTGCGGACTCCCTTCACGAGGGTCGACGGCGGGCTCGCGAATCGAGACGCCATCGCTCTCGGTGTGCCCGTGCTTCGTACCATGGCGGAGCGCGCCACGGGGCGCATCGATTCGGCGGTGTGGGGCACGGTTATCCCGAGCTTGCGCTACAGCAACATTGCACGCGAGACGTGGCTCGACGCGGAACTCGATCCCACGGTGCCGACGTCGAGCGTCGTGATGCAGTGCTCGACGAGCATGGTTGCGGCGTTGGACCTCGCGGGGCGCATCGGGCGCGGTGTGGGAGACCTCGGGCTCGCCGGAGGCGCCGAGAGCATGACCCACGTGCAGGTCGGGCTCACTCAGCCGCTCTCGGATTGGCTCCGAAGGCTCAGTGGGGCGCGCGACTGGAAGAAGCGCGCGGAGATCGCGGCGCAGCTTCCGGCGCACGAGGTTCACCTTCACCTCCAATCGATCAAGAACCGCGCGACCGGGAAGAGCATGGGAGAGCACTCTGAAGAAACCGCGAAGGAGTGGGGCATCGGACGCGAGGAGCAGGATGTCTTCGCGCTCGAGAGTCACAGGCGTGCGGTTGCCGGGCAGGAGCGCGGCTTCTTCGCCGACCTGATCGTGCCCGTCGACGACGTCGACCACGACGCGTTCCCGCGGCGAGACACGTCGCTCGCGACGCTGGCGAAGCTACGGCCCGCGTTCGACCGTGATCGGGCCAGCGGTGGCACGCACACGGCTGGAAATTCTTCGCCGCTCACGGACGGCGCCGCTGCCGTGTGGGTGGCGAGCGAGAAGGGCCTCGCGCAGCTCCCGTCCACGACGCCGAGGGCCCGCCTCGTCGACTTCGAGCTCGGCGCCGTCGACATCCGTCGCGAAGGCCTGCTCATGGCGCCCGCGTACGTGATCCCTCGTCTTCTCGCTCGAAACGGCCTGCGCTATGCCGACGTCCAACTCTGGGAGATCCACGAGGCCTTCGCGGGCCAGGTGCTCTACCAGCTCAAGGCGCTCGAGAGCGCGTCGTTCTTGCGCGAAAAGGCGAAGGTCGAGGGTGACCTCGGCACGGTGCCGCGCGAGCGCATCAACCCAAACGGGGGGAGCGTGGCGCTGGGGCACCCGTTCGGCGCCACGGGAGCGCGAATCTTGAGCCAGGCAGTGAAGGAGCTCGCCGCGATGACGAGGGGCGGTCGAGCCATCGTAAGCATTTGTGCCGATGGGGGCGTGGGGAGCGTCGCGCTCCTCGAGGCGTGAGAGGACTAGGGCCGCGGAGACGTCAGTCGCCGCTGCGCAAGAACCGCCGTTCCCGTGAGGCCCGCGATGACCGATCCCGTAAGCACGCCGAGTTTCGCGACGCAGGTGGATTGCGAAGCTCACGCCCGTCGCCGAGACGCAAATAGCGGCAGCACCACGTATGTGCTCCAGGGCCCGACGGTTCGCTCTATCCGCTCGGCCGGCGAGAGCAGCCGCTCGGCCGCCGCCGATAGGTTGCTCGCCGCTCACTCCCACACGGGCTCGGTCTTCAGCCGCGACGTGTCGTGGTTCAGTCGCCGCGCCTCCATCTCTGCTTGATCGAGGGCGGCGAGCGCGGTGGCCACCTGCGCGAGGAGCGGCCCTGGGACGGGTGCGGGGCGCGCGGGGACCGCCATCGCGACCAGCACACTTGCCAGAGCGGCGTCGACGCCCAACGCGTGGAGCGACAGCCACATCGCGACCGTGGCGAGCACGTAGGGCGATCTCGCGTAGACGCGCGCACGATTCAACGCGAGGAGCGCGAGCAAGCTGGCAGAGACCGCGGTGGCATGGACCAGGGCAATCGCTCCCGGAAAGAACAACGCGAGCGTCAACACGGACAGCACGTCGTCCGCGACGGCGAGGGCGGCGACGAAGACGCGGAGAATCGGCGGGACGCGTTCGCCGAGGAGAGCGAGCAGGCCGAGCGAGAACGCCACGTCGGTCGCCGTAGGTATCGGCCATCCGCGCGCTGCCCCTCCGCCGTTGAGCGCGAGGTAGACGAGCGCCGGGGCGACGACCCCGCCCATCGCAGCGACGAGCGGAAGGAGCGCCGCGCGCCGGCTCGTCAGAGCGCCCACCGTCATCTCCCGTCGAATCTCGAGGCCTACGATCAAGAAGAAGAGCGTGAAAAGCCCCTCCGAGAGCCACTCGCGCGTCGTCAGCGAGAGCAAGCTCCCCACGGGCCCGATGCCGAGGTGGGCGTTCATCGCACGCTCGTAGAGCGGCGCCAGAGGCGTATTCGCGCAGATGATCGCGAGAAGCGCAGCCAAGAGCTGGATGAGAGCTCCCGATGTCGGCAGGCTCGCGAACACGCGCGCGGAGCGATGCACGCGCGCGGCGACAGGACGCTCGAGAGACTCGAACATCGAGTGATAGTCCCAGGCACCGTCGTAGCGGAGCCCGTCCACGAAGAGCGTGGGGGTTCCCGTCACCCCGTTCTCGCGGCCGTCCTCGACGTCGCGCTCGACTCGCGCGCGCACGGGCTCGGAGTCGAGGTCACCTTCGAAGCGGCTCGGATCGAGGCCGATCGCCTAGGCGAGTTGGAGGAGCTCAGTGCCGCGCCGCTGCCAGCCTGCACCCATCGGGTGCCGGCCGCATAGGTCACTTCTTGACGAACACTCTTGCAGTGAGCGAAAGACTCGCCGGCCTTGCCGGCGACGAGAAGCGGGAGTCACAATCCCGCGCCATGAGCGACGTCGTCGCAGAGCGTCGGCAGCAAGTGTTCCCCAGGCTGAACGACGCCCAGCTCCAGCGCATCGCCCGGTACGGTGAGCAGCGTCACGTTCCCGCGGGAGAGATTCTCTACGATCAAGGCACTTCCGCGCTCGGTATCCACGTCGTCCTGAGCGGCGCCGTCGAGATTGTTAGGCCGGGCATCCTCGGTGAAAATCTCATCACCACCCAACGTGCCGGAGAATTCACCGGCGAAGTGAACGTGCTCGCGGGACGCCGCGCTCTCGTGAGAGCTCTCATGGTCCAGGATGGCGATGTCGTCGTCATCGGTCCGCAGGGCCTCCGCCGGCTCATTCAAGAGGATTCTGAGATCAGCGAAGTGCTCATGCGCGCGTTCATCCTGCGGCGAGTGGCGCTCATCGCAGACGGCTTGGGCGACGCGACGCTGATTGGCTCGGCGCACTCGGCGGGCACGTTGCGGCTGCAGGAGTTCCTTACGCGCAACGCCCACCCGTACACCTTCGTCGACGTGGATCGCGATGCAGATGTACAGGCTCTCCTCGATCGCTTTCACGTCGGCGTGGATGACGTACCGATCGTCATCTGCCGCGGAGAAGTCGTGCTCAAGAACCCCTCCAACGAGGCGGTGGCGGAGTGCTTCGGCCTGAACGTGGCGATCGACCATGGGAGGGTTCGTGACTTGGTGGTCGTCGGGGCCGGGCCTGGCGGACTCGCCGCTGCAGTCTACGCCGCGTCCGAGGGGCTCGACGCGCTCGTCCTCGAAACCCACTCCCCTGGAGGGCAGGCGGGAACGAGTTCGAAGATCGAGAACTACCTCGGCTTTCCAACGGGTATCTCTGGGCAGGCGCTTGCGGGGCGCGCGCTCGCCCAGGCGGAGAAGTTCGGCGCGGAGCTCGCGGTGGTGTCGCGGGCCGAGCAGTTCGCCTGTGATGCGCCGAACGGTTACGAGGTCAGGCTGTCGAATGGAACAGCGGTGCACGGGCGCTCGATCATCATCGCGACCGGCGTTCAATACAGGCGCCTGCCGCTGGAGAACCTCGCTCGCTTCGAGGGGGCCGGCGTCTACTACGCCGCCACGACGACCGAGGCCCGACTCTGCGGCGACGACGAGGTGGTCGTCGTCGGCGGCGCCAACTCCGCCGGACAGGCCGCCGTGTTCCTCGCCGTGCGTGCGCGGCACGTCCACGTGCTCGTCCGGGGCGCGGCCCTGCGCGACACGATGTCACGGTATTTGGTCCGTCGCATCGAGGAGACACGCAACATCACACTCCACCCTCACACCGAGCTAGTCGCACTCGAAGGGGACGACCGACTCCGGCGCGTGACGTGGCGCGGTCCGAATGGGAAAGAGACCCATCCCATCGCGCACGTGTTCCTCATGATCGGGGCGCAGCCGAACTCCGTATGGCTCGGTGACTGCGTCGCGCTGGACGACAAGGGGTTCGTGAAGACTGGACCGGATTTGACCTCCGACGATCTTGCCCGCACGCGGTGGCCGGTTGCGCGCGCCCCCTTCCTCTTCGAGACGAACCGCCATCGCGTCTTCGCCGTCGGCGACGTTCGCTCAGGGAGTGTCAAACGGGTGGCCTCCGCCGTCGGCGAGGGCTCCGTTTGCGTGCAGCTCGTTCATCGCGCGCTGGCCGAGTGACCAGTCGTGTAGACACGAACAATGCGGTGACCGCACCCGACGACGGGAGGGGACTCTCGTTTGCGTCAGGCAGGGCCGCGCTCGAGCGGTAACCCCGCGGCCTCCCAATCCTCGATGCCCCCGGCGTAGCGTCGCACGTTCGTGTACCCCTCTTGCACGAGACGGTGGTACGCGGCCACGCTCGCGAGGCAGGCGGGTTGGTGCAATAGACGACGATCTCGTCGCCTATCCGCAGTGCGGACAGCATCTCCGACGCGTCCTTGAAATAAAGGGAACCCGGGATGTGCTTCGCCCGAAACTCCCAGTCGGCAAGCGCCATGACGAGCTTGACCTGCGGATCCTTCGCCTCGACTTTTCCGTCGAATCTCGTCGCGCTCGATCGTTCGCACGGGCACGTCCGAGGGGAGCGGACCTTGGATGGGGATGGGTTGGGCATGGGGCACGAGGATGCGCGATGCAGGTGGGCTGGCTGATGCTCGATAGACGGCAAGGATGAAAGCGGAAGGAAACAGCTCGTACACGCTGGCCCCCGCGTTGTCGTCGCGGGAGCTGTTCACCCGCAAAAGTGCGTCCCGTGCTCGCGACGCCATTGGCCTGGCGTCACGCCGACGCGGCGGTGGAAGGTCCGCGTGAAGGCTGCCTGGTCGCTGAACCCCGAATGACTCGCAACGTCTGCGAGCGAGCTGTTCGTGAGAGCCAGCAGCTGCTTGGCGCGCTCGATTCGTCGCTCCGTCAGCCACTCATGACATGGGATGCCGAAGCTTGCCTTGAACGAGCGCGCAAAGTGGCCAACCGAAAGCTGACACTCGTGCGCGAGGTCGGCGAGCCGCACGGTCCCGTCGAGGTTTTCCTGCAAGAACTCCGTCGCTCTCGCGCGTTGCCATTTGGCGAGCCCCCTTCCGACGACGTTACGCCGTGACCTCGTGGCGCCGTAGCGCTGGACGATGTGAGCGCCGATGATCAGCTCGAGATGCTCGAGAGCGAGGGGGGCAGCGCGCGATGGCCGACCGAGAGAAGCCGCGACGCTCTTTGCGATCTGCGCGAGGACGATGTCGTCTTCGGCAACCGAGAGCCGGAAGGCGCCGATGCGCTCGTAACCCAGGTCGCTGGCTACATCGTCGATCGCGCCACGCCGCACGTGGAAGTGGATGTTCTCGAACCCGCGGTCGGCCCACGACGCGGGTTCCGACTCGAGATCGACCACATTCGAACGATAGGCAGCGATCCGTCCCGTCGGAACGACCTTGCCATCCACCCAGAGGCGGTAATCCGATACTGCGATCGGTCTGGTGAAGACCGAAACGAGCAGAGCGGGGACCGACGACGACTTTCGAACCGCGTCCGACAGTGGCCCGGTCGTCTCCACGCGGACAGCCGAGAACCGATCGGCGTAGCGGTGCGTGCGCAACGTCGACGACTCGTCGAGACGCATCGCATTGATCAACGGTTCGAGAACCGCGCTCCCCATGACGGCCGTGAGGCTACCACACCGGCGCAACGCCCTTGCGCACCCATCCACCGCTGATTGCTGAGGAACCACGCGCAAGCTCGGCGCAGAAGGGACGTCAAGAATCGACAAAACGCCGCAGAGATCGTCAAGACAGCGTGGGGGCTTTCGTGTCATCTCGCGGGCATGAAACTGGAAGAGGTGAAGGAGAAGATGCTGGGTGCCTGGGTGAGCGTCGCGCCCGAGGTCCGGCCGAGCAAGAACCCGGATGCCACGTTGAAGCCCTTCTACCTTACGCGCAGCTTCGTCTACCTCGCCGAAGACCGATTCGAGCTGACCGTGACGAACTACGCCGACCCGTTCGGAAAGGCAGCCCTCGCGAAGATCTACATCGGTGGCCACATGGTCTGGCAGGGTGATCATCCGATCGCGTCAGGGGCACACAAGGTCGACTTCATCGCCGATGCAGCCTACGCAGTAACACCGTTGCACGCAGGATTCGCCGACCTTCTCAAGAAGGTCGCGGCCGACGGTTACGAGCCCTGGGAGGTAGGTCGGCAGCAGTCCATCTTCGGCAAGTCGTTCCGGCCTTTCGGACTGGTGCAGGGGGAGAACTTCAAAGAGTACGATCTCGTGTACGTCGCCCACGGCATGCTCTTCTGGGGCGCCCGCAACATAGACGGACGGGGCTTCGACACCGAAGCGAATCGGCCGACCAATCTGCAGATTCCGTTGGTTCGCGGCGTCCCCTGATCCCCTGAGTTGGTCCGAGGGGACAGCACTTCGAGTGACAGACGCCTCATCAAGCGAGAGCTGGGAATGTCTACACACACGGAACGCAAGTTTGAGGTCACTCAGGTCGAAGTGGCCCTCGAGGTCTCGCACACGGCTTTTGCTCACGCGTTCGAGTCTCTCCTCGGACGCATACCGTCGAGGTCTTCAGCGAGCTACCCTCGCTGTCACCGGAAGCAGCGAGAAAGAAACTCACCTCGTACGTCGGGCCGCTCGATTTCATTCTGTTCCAGAAGATCGACCATGGGGCCATCGTCACGGCTCTCGCCAGGCGCCATCGCGAAGCGACCACGTACGTCTTCGGTAACGCGCTCATCGCAGTCGAAATGACCAAGCACATGGCTCGCGGGGGTCTCTACGTTCCGCTGCCGCTGTTCGTCGAGGCGGTCGCCAGCGATCGCGTGCGTGTAAACTTACGATTTGCCGTCGTCCTTGATGGCACCGTTCGGATCGACGGATGTGAACGACGTCGCGCGTGGGCTCGACCAGAAAGTGGAGCGAATTCTTGCCGAGACGGCGCGAGTGGCGGGGCAGGGACGCCGCGGTTGAACGGCCGCCCGACGTGCTCATCCGATCTCGCGGCAAGCCAGCCCGTGCCCGCGCCGTAGTGTCACTTCACACCGTGACGCCCCGAAGGGACCCGACCCTCGTGCGACCGGGTAACACGGGCGTGGCTCTTGCCTGAGTTTTCCCTGGTCCGCCGTGCGGACCTCGATCTTCTTTCGAGCAGGGTCCTCAAGAAGCGCCCGCTCCGTTTTCAGTGAGCGCGTCCCACGCGTGGTGACAGGCTCAATTCTTCATCGGACCGGTACGTCCATCGTTGCGCCCGAGGTGCCGAACTGCGCGTCCCGGAAACTCGGAGCGTCGTGCAGCCCCTCCGCGCGGAGTGCAGGCTCATCCGGGCCCCGGCCTCGCCTCTACGCGAGGCGCGCGAGCGGGTCCACGGGACGATCCAGTCTCCTTCGCACGCTCGCGGATCAAGGCGACGAAGGCGCGAAGGCCGGCGGGGAGGTGCCGGTTCGCCGGGTAGTACAACGCCAGCCCACCGGATGACGGCGTCCAGTCGGCGAGGACACGCACCAGACGCCCGGCCTGCACGTCGTCGATCACCGACCACTCTGCGAGGTACGCGAGTCCGGCGCCGGCGAGCGCCGCTTGGTGCATGAGCGTGGGAGCATCGAGGGTGAGCGCGCCTCGGACCTCGGTGCTGGTCTTTCTTCGCCCGCGCACGAACTCCCATCGGTACGTCGCACCGCTCGCCTCGCGAACGCAGATGCACGGGAACGACGCGAGGTCGGCGGGCTCCTTGGGCAACGCCTTCCCTCGAAAGAGCTTCGGGCTCCCTACGACGGCGTAGCGCACCGGCATGCCGAAGGGGACGGCGATCATGTCGCGTGGCACGCTCTCGGTCATCCGAATGGCGGCGTCGAAGCCGCCGGCGACGATGTCGACGAGGCGGCCTTCGGTGACGATGTCGACCCTCATCTCCGGGTAGCGGCGGAGGTACTCGAGGACGACGGGCACGAGAACGCGATGCGCCGCGCCCAGCGAGGTGTTGATACGGAGGGTCCCCGTGGGCGTGGCCCGATGCGTGTTCACCGCATCCATGGCTCCGCGGATCTGAGTGAGGGCGGGACCGACGGCAGCGATGAACTGCTCGCCGGCCTCGGTGAGCGACACGCTACGGGTCGTTCGATGAAAGAGCTGCACGCCGAGGCGCCGCTCGAGACCGGCGACCGCGCCGCTCAGGGCGGTCCTCGACATACCCAGCTCCGCGGCGGCCGCACGGAAGCTCCTCCGATGCGCAACGGCCCCGACGGCCTCGAGCTCGACGAGACCGGAGCTACGCATTGTCCCGATAATCGGTATGAGTCATGTGACTTCGTCCTTCTTATCACGCTAATGCGTCGAGCCTAAGTTCACCACTGCGACGACGAATCGCCGCAGGAGGTGCGAATCCCATGTCCCAGGTTTGGTTCATCACCGGCAGCGATGGAGTATCTCCGACGCAGCTGGTTCGTCGTCGGCACGGTTCGCTCTTCAACGGCTGCCCTAGGGCTGGAGGCGATGGCCGCCGGGATGGCCGGACAGCTGCGCGTGGAACGGCTCGACATGACTCGGCCGTCGGAGATCGGCGCGCTGCGCGAGCGACTGGTCGACGATCGTCTCGACGTTCTGATCGCTAACGCGGGCGTCTCTGACCACAACGTGCCCGTCGCCGAGATCGACCAAGCGACCTTCAACGAGGTGATCGCGCCCGGTCTGGTTCGGACCGATCTCGGTGGTTCCGATGCACCCGTGACAGTCGAGCAGGTCGTGCCGGGGATCATCGACACCATCGATTCGCACCGATCCGCCGGCGGCCTGCACTTCGTCAACGCTCAGAACGAGGACGTCCCCCGGTAGGGGAAAGGAGATCACAATGCCCACGCGCGCCGACGACGAACTGGAGATCATGCGCCTGCTCGCACGCTTTGCACAGGCGGTGGACGATCGAGACGCTGACGCCTACCGCGACTGCCTCGCCGACGAAGTCGTCTGCCTTGTCTCGGATACTGCCTCGAATGAAGTCTGGCGTGCCATGCCCAGGGAGGCCTACGCACGCCAGGCAGTCGAATCGGTGTCAGCGTTCGACTGGACCCACCACCGCCTCTGCAACTTCGTGATCGTCATCGACGGCGAGCGAGCGCACGGAAAAGCAGATGTCGTTGCCCAGATGCAGGCGCCGCCCGCCAAGGACGGCGGCGCGTCGCCGACGCTCACGGTGGGGGGGCGCTACGACCTCGAATTCAGCAAGATCGCGACCGAGTGGCGCATCACCAAGCGACACATGAGAACCCGCTACACCATCGGCGATCCAGTCGCCCTCGCGCGTGGTCGTACCGGCGCGCCAAGTGAACCGAATGAAAGGGAAGGACGAAGTCATGAACGTCGCCAGCAAGAAGAACACGCAGGTCTGGTTGATCACGGGTAGCTCTCGCGGGCTGGGGCGCGCGCTTGCCGAGGCGGTTCTCGCGGCAGGCCATCGCCTTGTTGCAACAGCGCGCAACCCGGAGCAGCTCGCGGAGCTCGTCGAGCGACACGGGGATCGGGTGCACGCCGTCGCCCTCGACGTGACGGACGAGCGGGCCTCGATCACCGCGGTTCAGACGGCCGTGGATATTTTCGGACGGCTCGACGTGCTCGCGAACAACGCTGGTTACGGCGACCTGGCGTCGATCGAGGACACGAGCATGAAGGATTTCCGCGCCCAAATCGAAACGAACCTCTTTGGCGTCGTGCACGTGACGAAGGCGGCGATCCCCGTCATGAGGCGACAGGGAAGCGGGCACATCCTCCAGTTCTCGTCCGTCGGAGGACGACTCGGGCCGATCGGCCGCGGAGCGTATGCCGCTGCGAAGTTTGGCGTCGAGGGGTTTTCCGAGGTCCTCGCGAAGGAGGTCGGCCCCCTCGGGATCAAGGTGACGATCATCGAGCCGGGCGGTTTCCGTACCGACTTCGCCGGGTCCTCGACGACAATCTCGCAGGACAACCCGGTGTACGCCGCCACGGTCGGAGCGGTGGCGCGGTTCCAACGCGAGTACAACGGCGCGCAACCGGGGGACCCGTCGAAGGCGGCCGCGGCGATCATCCGTGTCGCGGGCTTGGACGAGCCGCCGCTGCGACTCCTGCTCGGCAGCGACGCGGTGCGTGCCGTCGGCGACGCCGAGCGCGCGCGCATCGAGGCCGACCGAATGTGGCA
>JBEKFX010000076.1:0-28456 GCA_050013115.1 Polyangiaceae bacterium | reverse complement strand
TCGGTCGTGAACCGTGACTTACTCCGCCGCGGTCCGACGCTAGACGAGCTCTCGTACCTGTCGCTCGACTTGTCGCCGACGCCGGAGGCACGTTTGAAAGTGTACGCTCGTCATGTGCACTGCACGGCGGCCGACCTCGAGGCGGCCGCGAGCGGCTCGGCGTCTCACCAGCCGGGCGACGTACTCGATTTTGTCCAAATCATGGAGCCGACTAACCGGCATGTCTTCGATCATCGCATCCCTTCGACCTGCTACACGTTTGTGAGCGGTTCCGAAGTCCGTCCCGTCGCCGCCACGACCCACCTCCCTGTTAACGCCTATGCTCCTGATGACCGCGCGATCAAGCTCCGTACGGAGCGCTGTCTTCGACGATTCGGCATCCCGACCGATAGCTATGCGCGCTGCGTGGAGTCATTTGCCAATCGTCCACTCGATAACGAGATCGGTCTCCATTCGTACGTTTCCTACAGGCGCCACCGAGAAGAAAGGCGAATCACAGCCTACCTGGCCGTCGAAGCGTATACGCCGGGTATGGTCGAAGACCCGTCGTCGTTCCCGACAAGCACTCTAATCGAGCTTGAGAGCGCTCGGCCGTCGGTTTGCGATGCACCGCGACGACCGACTCCAGCCGAGGTCGCTTCGAGGGCGTCCGGCGGCGACAGTGGATGAGGCGGCCGCCTGACGCACTCAGGAGAAATAGAACGCCTGTCATTTCAGTTTTCGCGGACTTCTTGGCTCCCGCTTGCGGTGCTGGGCCACTCCGGGAGTCCAGGCCACGTGTATTGACAGTGCCGACCGCTGCTGTACGCTATCGCCACAATGGGTGCGTAGGCAGGGCAGCGTCAATCAAACGGGGTGCCTTGACTGAGAGTGAGCGATGAAAAAGAATCAGGTCGTTCGCAAGCTTGGCTCGCTTGTGTTGACTTTTGCGAACGAAAGCGCTCCGACCGAGCCCGAGTGGGACGAGTTCTTGAGCGTCATCACAACGCATCGGCCTGAGCTACCCAAACTGAAGTTCCTGGTCGTCACGAAGGGCGGGTCCCCGAACGCCGCTCAGAGGAAGCGTTTGGAAGTCGCGTTGGGGCGCACCCGCTTTCCCGTTGCCGTGGTTTCCGACGCGATCACGGTACGATTCGTGGCATCGACCATCGCCTTGTTCCACAGGGACCACCGCTCGTTTTCCATGGATCAGATGTCACTGGCGTACGACCACTTGCAAATGAGCCCGGCTGAGCGAACCATGGCCGAAAAGGTCATCAGCGACATGAGGCTATTGGTCGGGTGAGGTTGCCATTGTCGTGGGCCGCTCGCCTGTCGGTTTCATCCACCCGCGCAACGAAACCGCCCAGCCCATGCTCGCGCGAACAGCGGAACGCGGGTGTCCCAGCTCGACGGAGCATTACGATGAAGTATGTACGCGATCACATAAATAAGTGCGGGGCCGACTTCACGTCGAGGCCCTTATTTTCCTATCTGACGGACTCCACCGTCCCGGCGCGACGCCGCTTGGCGTTCGTGCCGTCCTTGGCGCACTTCGTGATGAGCTTTGCCGACTTGTATCGATTTTTTCTCGTGCAGTCTCCGCCTCGCGATCGGTACGACGAGTTGTCGAATATCCACCTGTCGGAGGATGCACATCACTGGAAGTGGTTTCTCGCTGATCTCAGCGCGATGGATATGAACACTACACTACAATTTAGCGATGCACTCCGTCTCTTGTGGAGCGACGCGACGATCAAAACTCGCCTTCTGACGTATGAAATTTGCAAGATGAGCAACGCGCTTACCTCGCTCCAAAAATTGGTGTTGATCAACTGCATCGAAGTTGGCGGTCGAGTCGCCCTCCGTGCGGTTGCCTTCGCTGGGCGCGAGCTGGAAGCCGAGGCAGGGCGCAAATTGGTCTATTTTGGAAGCCATCACGTCGACACCGAGGCCGACCACACGCTTGAGACTCGTACGGCCATTGATGCGATGGAGGCCGTCACGTTGACAGATCCAGAGCGCGACGAATTGTGTGGCCTCGTGGATCGCGCCTTTCGACACCTCCGCGAGTTTGTCGATGAGGCGTTCCACCTTGCAGTGAATGGGGGCGGGATGGGCGATCTGTCTCTCCGGTAGGGCATCCGCACGATGCGGTCCGTCGGGCGCGGCGGCGCGGCGCGCCCCCGAGGTTTGCGCGGAACACCTTGCGCAGAACGCGAAACGTAGCGGGCCATTCCGCAGCCATGCCTGGCAAGTCCGGCGTTTGCGTGAGCCGCCAAGGAGAGCGACGCCATTGCGCCGTGGGTCGCGTCTCGGTCCTTCGAGTCGAAATTATTTCGTAGCAATGACGGCCCAGTCGGGACCATCGAGATGCTCCACGCGTGTTTCTCGGAACCCCGCCGCCCGCATCCATGAGCAACAGTCCGCACCGGTAAAGACGAAGCCGCCCGTCGTGACGAGCAGCATGTTCAGGCTCATGAGGAGTCCGAAAGCGTTCTTCTGGCGCTCATCGTCGATCAGAGCCTCATACACGATGAGCGCGCCTGATGGTGGAACGGCGTCGTAAGCTTTGCGGATGAGCATCAACTTTTGCTCAAGGTTCCAATTGTGAAGAACGTGTCCCATGATGATGACGTCGGCGTTCGGCAAGGGCTCGAGCAAAAAGTTCCCGGCCTGAAATCGGAGGCGATGCTGGAGTCCAAATGACGACACGTACGCATTGAAAATAGGCCCGACCGGCGGGAGATCGAACGAGGCCCCGACCAGGTGTTCATGCGCGGCCGCCACCTGGACGGCGAGTACGCCCTGGGCACCGCCAACGTCCACGAAGGAAGCAAATTCATTCCACGGGAAGTTCGCGGCGAGTGCGTTGGATGCGTGTAAGCTCAAACCCGTCATCGCACGCATGAAGCTTTTCAGCCGGTCCGGATGGCCCGTGAGATTATCGTAATAGTCAGGAGCTTCTTTTGCTTCGTTCTGCGGCTGACCAGTGCGGAGGGCGTCTGTCAGCTTTGCCCATACGGGATAAAGACGGCTATTCGCAAGCTCCAGTGCGCCGCCGATATAAGACGGGCTGTCCGGAACGAGGAAGCGCTCTGCGCGAGGCGTGTTCGCGTACCGGCCCTCAGCGCGGGCGAGGAGCTTGAGCGAAACGAGTACATCGAGGAAATCTGCGGCGCCGCGGCCGTTTAGTCCCGCCTGCTGCGCGAGTTCTTCACAAGAAAGGGGACTCTCAGAAAGGATTGCGAAGACCCCCAGCTCGACTGCCGCGAGGAGGGCCTTCGCTTCCCAAAATCGCGTCCCCAACAATAGGAGGGACGAAGGATCTTGCTCGTCCATAGGCCGTTCAACGTGTGCGGTGGACTGCACCTTCTAGGAGGTTACGAAAGTCGTGACCTTTGATCTCGGCGGCGGGTTCGGGTGCTTCCATGATGCGGTCGACCAGCGTTCGGAGGTCGCGATCGATCTGGATCGCATCAAGGTAAGGTGTATCGCTAAAAGTCACCATCGAATAAAGAGGTTGGTAGAGAGCGGGATAGAGATCGTGTATTTGGCGTTCGATCTCCCGCCGCTTCAGGAAAGCGGGGTCACCTACCAGCTTCGACAGTTCTGCGAAGTGTTCGACACATAAAGTTGCGATCGCGTCCATATTCGGTTTCCGCCGCCGTTCGAAATCGAGAAAGGCAGCCCTCCAGTCAAGGGGGTGGTCCGTGGCACATTCGTCCAGAATCGCGCAGTCCTCGAACGCCGCATTGGCGCCCTGACCGTAAGATGGCAAGATAGCGTGAGCGGCGTCCCCGAGGAGGAGGCTCTTGTCGGCGAAGGACCATGGATCGCAGCGCACAGTGAGCAGCGAGTTTCGAGGCGTGCTGAAGAATTGCTGGCTCAATTGCGGGATGAGCTCCACCGCATCCGGGAAGAGTCTTCGAAAAAGTGAGATAAGTGCGATATCGGTTGTTGTAGACTCGTATGAATCTCGTCCACGGAACGGCATCAGCAGCGAGCAGCTCACAGCCCCGTCAAGATTGGGGAAGCCAATCAACATCCATTCGCCGCGGGGCCATATGTGCAGCGACCCTGACTCAAGCACGGGGGTCCCCTCGGCTCTCGGGGGAATTCGCATTGTCGTGTACCCCTGATGCCAGTATTGTTGTGAGTAATTAAACAGATCTCTCCTTTGGAAATGGCCTCGAACTATCGAGTAGGCGCCGTCCGCTCCGAAGAGGAGATCCGCTTGGACATCCGAAGGGACCCCCGACCGCGTGCCGTCGAACTTTGCAGAAGCTCGGGCAAGGTCCACGTGCGTGCATTTTTGGTCGAAGTGAAAGTGGACGCCGGGCTGCCTGTCCGCAAAGTCTACGAGGATGTCGTTCAGTTCGGAACGTGCAATTGAATAAATTAGCTCGCCTCGGTGCCCGTATGGCTGATAAGTCGTCGCGCCGTCGATCGCATGAATGGTGCGGCCGTAGACAGGAGCTGCTCGCGCGATGACGCCATCTCGCAAACCCAGCTTGGCCAACGCTTGAAGGCCACGCTCGCATAGCGTGATATTGACCGATGCGCGCTTCACGCCATGGCCGGAACGTGCATCCGAGTGACGCTCGAACACGTCGACTGCGTGGCCCCGACGCGCCAGGTAGACGGCGAGAAGCGACCCCGCGAGTCCACCGCCGACGACCACGGCTTTCATGCTGACCTTACGCCGCCCATCGTAACGGTCGATGCTTGGAACCGGCCACCACGCACAAGAAAGGTCTAGCATAGCCCTAAGCGGCCAGACAGGTAGCTTGCTTGTGGGCGACCTTACCCTGAAGCCGCCGGTTCGCGCGCAACGAGCACCGAGCAGGGTGCCCCTTGGGCGACCCGCTGGGCGACGCCGCCGAGGGCGAGGCGGGCAAGGCCCGTGTGGCCGCGCGCTCCGACGACGACGAGCTGCGCGCCTAGGGCCTCTGCCTCTTGCAGGATCGCCGTGGCAGCTGGGCAGGCCAGAATCCGGCAATCCGCAGGTACGCCAAGCTTCGCGACGGCGTCGGCCAGACCTTGCCTCGCAAGCTCGAACACGTTGGGGCTGCCGATGCCCGTGCTCGCTTCCAGGAGATAGGTCGCTTCGACCTCGAGAAAGTCGATGGCGTGGACCACGAGGAGCGGCGCGCCCCTGCGCTGCGCCTCGCGGGCCCCAGCGACGAGCGATGGTCTCGCAGCGGGCGACAGGTCGGTAGCGGCAAGGACCGGGCCGGTCGGGGGGGATTGCCGTACGACGAGGACATCGCAGTGCGCCCATCGGATCACGCGGTCCGACACCGTGCCAAACAGCCGCGCCAGGCCGGTCCGACCGTGGCTCCCCACGACAATCCGATCGGCGCCCCAGGCCTCCGCGCATCGTACGATTTCGGCATAATCGACGCCTTCCCGGATGAACTTGTCGACGCCGGGGCGAACCTTCGAGTCGATGTGCTCGCGCGCCGCAGCGTTTGCCCTGGCCGCGATCTCTGACGGGGCGAGCTCCGACGCCTGCTGCCGTGGAAACGACACGCCGAGCGACGCGTGGCGTGGCATCACGTGCACGACAGCAAGCTCGTCCGAGCTGCCCAGGGTCGATTCCGCCGCCTGTTGCAGCGCAAGATCCGCAGCCGCGCTCAAATCCGTCGCGACGAGGACGCGCATGAACGCATTTTTGGGGTCCAGTCGGCGAACGTCAACCACCGATCGCGCGTCCGCCCGCAGCCCTTCGAACGGCGGGTGACCGTCGGAAGCAGGCCATCGACGTCCGGGCGCTGTCGGCGCACCCGAGCCTTGCCGCTTCCCTGCGCGCCCGCCGCGGCGTTCGGGTGCGGTCCACTTGCGCAATCGCGCGGAGGGCGCCAAGCATCAGGAACAGATGAGCCAACCCGAGTCGTCGGATGCACTGGTCTTTTTTGGCGCGACCGGGGATCTCGCGCACAAGATGATTTTTCCTGCGCTCCAGGCGCTGGCGAAGCGCGACCGGCTCGGGGGTCCGGTCATCGGTGTGGCGAAAGCCGGTTGGAACCTGGACCAGTTGCGGGCGCGAGCCATCGACGGCTTAGAAAAGTTCGGCGGCGGCGTCGACCGCGGCGCATTCGAGAAACTCTCGAGTCGGCTGCGCTATATCGACGGTGACTACGGGGATCCGACGACGTTCGCCCTCCTCCGGCGTGAGCTCGGGTCGTCCGTACGGCCTGCGCACTACCTGGCCATACCGCCGAGCATGTTTGCGACGGTCGTGAGCGCGCTCGGACAATCCGGTTGCGCGGCCAACGCCCGGGTCATCGTCGAAAAGCCGTTCGGCCGCGATTTCGAATCGGCCCGCGCGCTCAATCGGACCCTGCTCTCGGTGTTTCCGGAGCCGGCCATTTTCCGCATCGACCACTATCTCGGAAAGGAGCCGGTGCAAAACCTTTTGTACTTTCGGTTCAGCAATGCCTTCTTCGAGCCGATATGGAATCGGACGTTCATCGAGAGCGTTCAGATCACCATGGCGGAAAGCTTCGGCATCCAGGGCCGGGGGCGCCTCTATGAAGAGACGGGCGCCATTCGGGACGTCCTTCAAAACCACTTGCTCCAGGTTGTCGGATCCCTCGCCATGGAGGAGCCGGCGGCAGGCGATGAAGATGGGCTGCGTTCAGCCCGTACGCGTGTCCTTGCGTCGATCAAACCACTCGAGCCGGCGAACGTCGTGCGCGGGCAGTTCGTTGGCTACCGGAGCGAGCCAGGCGTGGCCGCCGACTCGCGGGTGGAGACGTACGCGGCGGTTCGCCTCGACATCGACAGCTGGCGATGGGCCGGCGTGCCTTTCTATATTCGAACGGGCAAGCGGTTGCCCGTCACGTGCACGGAGGTGATGGTGGAGCTTCGAAGACCGCCGAGGTCCGTATTCGGCGAATTCATCGGCGATCCGGGCTTCGTCAACTATGTCCGATTTCGTCTGGGGCCGAACGTGGCCATCGCCTTGGGGGTGCGTTCGAAGAAGCCCGGAGAGGCCCTCGTCGGGGCTCCCCTCGAGCTTCTCACCGCGGAAGACGACTCCGATAAGGCAGGGCCCTACGAGCGGCTCTTGGGCGACGCCTTGAAGGGCGACCCGTCGCTCTTTGCGCGCGAGGACACGGTCGAGGCGGCGTGGCGCGTCGTCCAGCCCATCCTGGGCAACGCCTCTCCCGTGTTCGACTATGCCCCCGGCACTTGGGGGCCCGGGGAAGCCGAACGGATGGCCTCGGCTTCGGGCGGGTGGAGGGATCCGCGCGCGGTCCCATCACCGAACCCGGCTTGAAGACGCCGAATGCCTCGGCGGAGGGGATGAATCGACTTCCTCAATCGACGCGAAACGCCTCGAGCTGTTTCTCGAGTTGTTCGAGGCGATCGCCAAGCGCCAGCATCACGTCGCCGAGCTGGCGCGCGTGCTCGACGCCGCCTTGCGCCGCTCCTTCAAAGACGCCGAGCGCACCCTGGATGCGGTTGCGCTCTCGACTCTGGGCCTCGCTCGCCTGCGCGATCTCCTGCAGGCGGCCGGTCATTGCACGCACCGCCGCGGTCATCGCTCGGCTGTCGTGCTGCTGGGCCTCCGTCGAAGTCCTCACATCGGTGCCGACCGAGCGGACCTTGGAGATGGCGATCGCCACTTTCTTCTGCGCCTCTCGCTGTGCGTCGACGGCGGCCGAGATGCGGATGGTGGCTTTGTGCACTTCGGACACCGCCTGGGTCACGAGATCCACGCGCACGGCCTGGTCGCGGCTCGCCTTGGCGATTTCTTGCACAGTTTTTTCCGCTTGACCCGTGCTTTCGATGATAGCGCCCAAACGCGCACCGGCCTCCTCCGAGAGCCGTTCGCCGGCCTCGACCGTTTCCTGCCCGGACCGGACCGCCTCCACGGCTTGCCGGATCTCGGCTTGCACGGACCCGATGAGGTCGGTGATTTGGCTCGTGGACGCGGCCGTCTCGGACGCCAGGGATCGGACCCGTTCGGCCACCACGCTGAATCCCGAGCCGTGCTCGCCGGCGTCCGAAGAGATGATGGCTGCATTGATGGCGAGAAGGCGCGTGGCTCGCGTGACTTCGTCGATCACGCGGACCACGTCGCCGATGGCCTCCGAGCGACGGGCAAGCCCGAGAACGGCCTCACCCACCGCGCCAAATCGTCGCTGAATTTCGCGGATCGAAGAGCTCGTCTCACTCACCGCATCGCGTCCGACCTTGGCCGCGACGAGCGCACCGCGCGCGAGCGACTCTCCCCGTTCCGCGCTTTTTGCGACGTGCTCGATCGATTGCGTCAGCATTCGCAGCGAGCCACTCGTCCGTTCTACGTTTTCGGCGAGGAGCACCGTGCTCTGTGCGACCGCACTCACTTGCTGCTCCATTCGGGCGCCTTCGGTCGAAGCGCCGTCGATGGTATCGGCGAGCGTCTGCACGTTGCCTGCGATCCGGTCGATCTGCCGGTCGAGGCTCAAGATGGAGCTGATGGTCTCCGACGCCGTCTTCGAGAGGCTCTGCACGCCGTTACCGACGTTGCTGATCGAATCGCTCATTTGCACAATCGCGCCCGAGCTCTTGTGGACCGCTTGATGCTGGTGTCGGCTGTCGCCAAGCATTCGCGTGCTTGCCTCGTGAAGTCGGTCGGTCACTTCGGCGATGGCGACGACCGCGCGCCTCAGTTTCAAGACGAGCGGGTGCAGTTGCGCGAGCATGCCGTCGATTGACGCAATGAGCTCGACCAGCTCGCGTGGATACCAACTGCTCGGCGGCTGCGGACGCCGTCGCAAGTCGCCCTGGCCTATCGACTGCACGAGATTCGAAAGACGGCTCACCGGCTGCGCAATGGCTCTCGCCATGATTGCCGCTGCGCCGAGCGCAATGGCGAGCGCGGCCATCGCGAAGCCGGCCATCGTCAGGAGCGCTCGCTCGGCACGCTCGCGCACGGCCGCATTGGGCCACGTGGTCGTGACCCACCATTGAACGACGTGGGCTTGAACGGGGGCGGCCGTCCCCCGGCGAAGCTCACCTGTCTCACTCCTCCCAAGGCGCCGCTCGCTTGCACCACCCGGTGCGTCGTAGATGCGCACATCGGCGAGATTCTGGAGAGGGAGGACGTGCTCGGACCCCGCGGCTGCCACGACGCGGCCGGAGGCGTCGAGGACCACAGTCGCCAGCCCCGGAGCGGCTTCGGTCACGCGTTCGAGCGCCCGCTGGACCGGATCGAGGTCGATGCCGAGAGCGACCAGGCCCAAACGATCCCCCTTCTTGTCGATGACGGGAGCGGCAAAGCTGACACTCGGCCGTCCCGAGAGCCGGGAGCGCACGAGCTCGGCCGCAAAGGCGGCGCCGTTTTGGACCTCCTTCACCCAAGTGCGATCGCCATAGAAGAGCCCCGCGGCCGGTTTCGCTGCGCCCCCCGCGTCGAGTACGGCGCCGCCGACCGAATGCCCGTCCAAATCGAGGATCATGGCACCGTAAAGGCCTGGGAAGGCCCTGATGTACTGGTCGCCCCGCCAGCCGCTCCGATCGTCGTCGAGCGCGCCTGCCGCGCCGACCTCACTCGCGAAGGTCCGAGTGACGCTCGCCTGAGTCTCGATGAGATAGCCGATCTCCCGGGCGAGCGACGTGCTGGCGAGCCGCGTCTCGCGGTCGGCCAACTCGGCGGCCGTTGCCGAGGCGGCGCGCGCCTGGGCGATTCCAAGGAGCACGACCGGCAGAGCCGCCAGGGCTCCCAATGCGACGAGGAGCTGCGTCCGTAGGGTGACCCGATGCGGGCCCCCCGACGTCTGGATCCCGATTAGCGCGCGCCCCGTCGACCCCCCCATCTCCGCCTACGATACAATGAAGCTCCTCAAATCGATGCAGCGTCACTTGCATGCAACCAGAAGACTGCCGTTCGCGCCGGGGGTGCCCAGGGTCTCATCCAGCCCACCCGGGGATGTGTAGCGCGAACCGTCCTCGCGATCGTTGATGATGTCGTAGCCTTTGGGGCACGACCGCGCCGCGAGCTCGGCGCACGTCGGGTGCCCTGTTCGACAGGTGATCTGAAGATAGCCGTACTGCCCATTCGGGCCGGTGACCGGCGTCACTGGCCCCGAAGGGCTGCACCCCACCCCAATCGGAAATAACAGAAGAGCCCACCGCATGGTGATCTGGGAGTATCACCGCTCGGTCGCTGGCGCGAAAATTCCACGGCGGTGCCTCGATGGGTCACGCATTATCCGACGTGCCCCAAGCTTGGCTGCGGGCACTTGGCGCCAAGGTCGGGGGTTCATCAGTGACCGCGGACCCGTCGATCGAGATCGCCGGAAACGTCCGCCGCGACCAAGGAAGGATAGGTCCCGACGGGATATTCGGCGACGAACACGACCGGCAGATCGTCCGCTTCACAACCGGCCTTTCGGGTCACGAAATCGAGCGTCGCCTCGTCTCCCCTTACGTCGAGTCGCGTCCAGGTGATGGCCTTGGCGCGGAGGAGTTCTTCGATTCGCATCAGTTCGCGGACATTCCGGCCCTCCTCGAAGTAGACAAACACGGGTGCCGGGACGGGCAATGCCTGTCCCTGGCTCGGGGCGCGGCGAAGTTCCTTCAACCGCGCCCGAGCCTCGTCCCGCTGCGTCAGCTCTTCAACCGTCGCAAGCGGGAGGCCGAGCGCCGCGTTCAGACGCCGCGCCAGGTCTTTGGACACGCGCAGGGGGGGCAGCGAGTCCCCGCGTGGGCTCGCGATGGCGCGGTAAAGTACGTCGCGAACGCGTGAGAGCATATGGTTACAGGCCGGTTCGACGGTCGAGGCGTGACACGTTCACGTGAGGTGCGGCGTCTTCACCCGTCGCCTGGGGACGTCGATGCCGTGCTTTCACCGGTCGACCGTGAGGTGCGCCTCGACCATCCAGAGCCACTTGTCGACGCCGCGTGAGATTTCCGTGAACACGTCGGCGGTGTCCGCGTCGCCGAAATCGGTGCTTTGCTGGATGGCGGCCCGCGCCCCTTTGCCAAACGATGCGAGTGCGCTCGAGAGAGCTTGCACGTGCTCGCGCCCGTCGGGTCCCTTCGCGCCATATTCCGGCAGGCCGGACCTCTTCGCGGCCGATCGGGCGGTGCCATCGACCGCTCCGCCGAGCTGCACGGCGCGTTCGGCGATCAGATCGACGTACTCCTCAGCGTCTTCGTTGATCTCGTCGAAGAGCTTGTGGAGCGCGATGAAGTTTGGCCCTTTGACATTCCAATGGGCTTGTTTGCATTGGGTCTGCAAATCGACCGCATCGGCCAGCCGCGCGTTAAGCAGGTCGACAGCCTTGGTCCGGATGGCTTCGGAGAGATCGTTCTTGGTCGGATACATGGCTTCTCCTCTGCGTGCTTCCGCGCTCCAGCCTCACCGAGCGTGCTGGCACGCGATGGGACCATAGTCGATGCGGCGATGTGGCCAAGGGGTCGACCGATGGCCGCACGCGTCACGACGATGGCGGAAATTTTCACTAAGATGGTCGCGATCGAGGTCCGTCGCGCGCGGAAGCCCGCCGTCGCCCGTTTCGTCTCGGAGACGTCGCAATCGCACGAGGCTGCGAGTCCGGACCGCCCTCATCCGTTCCAGAACGGCCCCATCGGCCGTTGGCCCACCCCACGGCCCGTAGCCCGGCCGCGAAGGCGGCTGGTACCCCGCTTGCGAAGGGGGGTGGGTGAGGGGCCCATGAAAGACATGCTTAATATCGCGATCATCGTCTTGGTGTTCGCGTTGGCCATCTTGTTCATGCGGGCATGCACCTGAGCTTTGCCATCCGCATCGCGATCAATCGTCTTGGTGTTCGCGTTGGCCATCTTGTTCATGCGGGCATGCACCGAGCTTTGCCATCCGCCCGTGGGTCGCGAAGGGCGACTACCCCGACGGTCGCCCTGCATTCAAGGAGCGCGAGAGCCCGCGCTGAGCATCGCCACCGCGCCGCCGCCGGCTGAGAGCGCGCAAAAAGACGATCGCTCGAAACCAACCGCTCCGGTCCGTGATAGGTCGCCACGGACCGAGGTGGCCCATGAAGATCGTGCCCAAACTCACCGTCGCGCTCGTCGCGGGCACCTGCGTCATCCTCGCCGTCAATGGCGCTCTGCGGGTCGAGCGGGAGCGGACTTCCTTCGAAGCCGACCGTCTTCGCGATCATGAGCTCATCGGTCGCTCCCTCGGTACCGCGGTGGCGGCGGTGTGGAAGCTCGATGGCGAACAGGCCGCCCTGCGCACGGTCGACGCCGTCAGTCGCCGTTTCACGTCCATGCGCGTTCGATGGGTCCCCGTCGACGTTTGGGGGCTGGCGCTGGCCATGCCGCTAGCGACGAGCGGGTCCACTCCGCCCGGCGAACCGTGGACGCGCCTCATCGAAGGCCGAGCTGGCCCCGCCAGCTGGAACACGTACGTCTGGGTCGAGGTGGATGGGGTGCGTCGAGGCGTCATCGAGCTTTCGGAGCCGGCGACCCGAGAGCAATACTTCTTGCGCAACGCCATCGTCGACACCTGTTTCATGGCGCTCGCCCTGGCCGTCCTCAGCGCTCTTTTGTCGTTTCTCATGGGTCAATGGCTCGTCGGAGCCCCTGTTCGAGCCCTGTCCGAGAAGGCTCGACGGGTCGGCCGCGGCGATTTTTCCTCGCCGCTCGCCCTCCGTCACAAGGACGAGCTCGCTGACCTAGGCCGCGAGATGAATGCGATGTGCGACCGGCTGGTGTCGACCCTGGCTCAGCTTCGGCATGCCGACCGCCTCGCGACGGTCGGTACACTTGCGTCCGGTGTGGCGCACGAGCTAGGGACGCCCCTCAACGTGGTCTGCGCGCGTGCCGGAATGATTGCGGCTGGAGAGGTGACGAGCGATGAGGCGCGTGAATACGCGAACATCGTCGTCGCCGCTGCGGAAAAGATGACGCAGATCATCCGCCGCCTGCTCCAGTTTGCGCGCCGTCAGGGTCTAAAGAAAGCGCGAAGCGATTTGCGCGAGCTCGCAAACGAGGCGGTCGCCCTGCTGCGACCGCTCGCCGACAAGCGCGGGGTGCGGCTCGAAGTCGCGTCCGGCGGTGGTGACGCGGCGGCGAGTGTCGACTCCGCCCAGGTTCACCAGGTCATCACCAATCTCGTAATGAACGCCATCCAGGCCATGCGTCGAACAGGCGCCGTCATCGTGAGCGTCGACCGCGGACGACGCATCCCGCCACCCGACGTCGGCGGCGCCGAGATGGACTGCGTCTGGCTGCGCGTCCACGACGAGGGCGAGGGAATTGTCCCGGAGCACCTGCCCCATCTTTTCGAGCCGTTTTTCACGACCAAGGACGTGGGCGAGGGGACCGGCCTCGGCCTCGCCGTCGCCTACGGAATCGTGCGCGAGCACGGGGGCTGGATCGTCGTCGAAAGCGTCCCCCGTCAAGGAACGACGTTCTCGGCTTTTTTCCCGTGCGATGGGTCGTCGCCGTGACCGCTCGGGTTCTTCTCGTCGACGACGACGCAGTCCTTTGCGAGACACTCGCAATCGGACTCAAGAGGCGGGGATACGTCGTGTCGTGGCGCACGTCGGCGGACGAGGGGCTGCTCTTTCTCGGTCCCGATGAGGTCGATGTCGTCGTCACGGACTTGAATATGCGCGGCGTCAACGGCCTTGAGCTTTGCGAGCGAATTGCGCGCAGTCGTCCTGATGTTCCCGTGATCGTGCTGACGGCCTTCGGGAGCTTGGACGTCGCCATCGCCGCGATCCGCGCCGGCGCGTACGATTTCATCAACAAGCCCGTGGAGATCGAAGTGCTCGCCATCGCCGTCGAGCGTGCGGCGAGACATCGGGGGCTCGGTGAAGAGGTGAAGCGGCTTCGCATCGAGGCGAGTGGCGCCCCTCGTTTCGAAGCCCTCATCGGCCAGAGCGCTGCGATGCAAGGCGTCTACGACCTCATCGATCGCGTGGCGTCGACCGACGCGACCGTGCTCATCACGGGCGAGAGCGGCACGGGCAAAGAGGTGGTTGCGAGGGCCATCCACGCACGCAGCGCCCGCCGCGAAGCCCGCTTCGTGCCAATCAATTGCGCGGCCATGCCCGAGAGTCTCCTCGAGAGCGAGCTTTTCGGTCATGCCAGGGGGGCATTCACGGACGCAAAGACCGCCGAGCCGGGGCTCTTCGCACAGGCCGAAGGCGGTAGCATCCTGCTCGATGAAATCGGTGACATGCCCCTCGGGATGCAGCCGAAACTTTTGCGCGTGCTGCAGGAGCGCCGCGTCCGCCCGGTCGGCGGTCGCGACGAGGCTTCCGTCGACGTGCGCGTCATCGTGGCCACCAACCGCGACCTCGAGTCGTCCATCGAAGAAGGACGGTTCCGCGAGGACCTCTACTATCGCATCAACGTCGTCCACGTCGCTCTCCCCCCGCTCCGCGCGCGCGGCGGCGACGTGCTGCCTCTTGCACAGCACTTCCTTGGCCGGTTCGCCAAGCGGGCGCGCAAGAACGTGTCGGGCATTGCGGCCCCCGCCGCCGAAAAGCTGCTCGCCTATGCCTGGCCCGGCAATGTTCGCGAGTTGGAGAATTCGATTGAGCGGGCGGTCGCGCTCACACGCTTCGAGGACATTGTGGTCGATGATTTGCCCGAGAAGATTCGCGACTACCACCGTTCGCACGTTCTTGTCGCCAGCGACGATCCTTCCGAACTCGTCCCTCTCGAGCAAGTGGAGCGTCGCTACATTGCCCGGGTCATGGAAGCCGTCGGAGGCAACAAGACGGCGGCAGCGCGCATCCTCGGTATCGAACGCAAGCGATTGTACAGGATGCTCGCTCGACACGACCTCAGCGCCGCCAAGTAGCGAGATTCAACGTCGCGTCGCTTTCCCCCGTTGGCGGGCGGCGGATCGGTTGGGTTGCTGGTACACACTGGGTCGAAACGACTCGGGCCGCCGCACACCCCCGCGACCGCCCGCCAAACCATGCAATCTCGAATGCCGCGGGCCGCTTTTCCCCGGTGCGATCCCTCTGCGAAGACGCGGTCCACAAGCGAGAAAACGGCGATGTCCTCCGCCTGACGTCGACGGCGTAGACCTTGCTGCCAGGCCACGGGAGAAGGAGTGACGCCATGGGCACAAGACGACACGTCAGGGATAGGTTCGCCGACGCAACGAGGGTGGCCGCCACGGCGGCCGTCATTCTGACCTCGGCTTGCGCGAGCACGAGCTCCGCCGCGCGCCTCGCCACGCCAAACGACTCGATGTCTGCCCGGGAGGTCAAAAGCGGCCAAGCGCCGACGCAGGTCAGCATCGGCCAAAACATCGTCGCCGCGTGCGGCCTGTCCAAGGCGGACGCCTACTTTTCGTTCGACTCGTCGAAGTTGAACGTTGCAGATCGGTCCCCTCTCGACGAGGTGGCAGCATGCTTCACACGCGGGCCTTTGGCTCACCGCCAACTCGACCTCGTCGGGCGAGCCGATCCGCGCGGCGCCTCTGAGTACAATATGTCGCTCGGGCAGGCACGCGCCGATGCCGTGGAGGGCTATCTCGTCGGTCTTGGCGTCAGTCGCTCCCACGCGTCGGCAACGACGCGCGGCGCGCTCGATGCCTCAGGGACGGACGAAGCGTCGTGGGCGCGCGATCGACGCGTCGATCTCCTGCTGGCCAACTGAAACGTGGCCCCATGATCGACGGCGCGCCAGAGGACGCCACAAGACGCCGGGCGAGTGGCCTGCCTGCTCGGATCGTCGTGGCCGAAGACGACGACGCCATGCGCAGCGTCATCGTAGACACTTTGCGAAGGGACGGACATTTGGTCATCGAGGCTTCCGACGGAGGAAAGCTTCTCGTCCTTCTCGCGCAGCAGGTGGTCCTTGGCGGGGACGTCATCGACTTGCTCGTCGCAGACATTCGCATGCCGGTCTGCACCGGGCTGCAAATTGTCGAACAGCTTCGGTGCATTCAGTCGCCGATTCGCATCATCCTGATGACGGCGTTCGGCGACCAAGGCACTCGTGCGCACGCCGAGTCGCTCGGCGCGTTGCTCTTCGACAAGCCGTTTGCCATGTCGGCGCTGCGCCTCGCCGTCGACGCTTTGCTAGAGGAAGGGCGCTGCGAGCGATGCAAATGATCGAAGATGCCCCTTCCATTCGCCCTCCGGCGTGGCATCTGCCTTTGCTGATGGCCATCGTCCTTGCGCCTGGGCTGTTTGTCGCGGCGTGTGTGTCGAAGGCCAAGTACGACGCGGTCGTGGCCGAAGCGGAGCACGCTCGGGCGGAGCTGGCCGAGAGCGAGAAGGCGCGCCGGAGCGATGAGACACGGCTGAGCCAAAAGCTCGCCCAAGCTGAGGCGCACGCCCAAGAGATGGAGCAAAGGGTGAGCGATCTGTCGACGACCGATCACAATCTGCAGGTCAAGCTCGACGAGGCCACTGCCATCGGCTCCCAGTTGCGCGGAGAGCTCGAACGCCTTGGAAAGAACGTCGATGCAATGCTGCAGGAGAAGGGGACCCTCGCCAAGGCGCTGGACGACGCAAAGGGGCGTCTCGAAGAGCTGCGCAAAGCGCAGACGGCGGCCGAAGCCCGTGCGCAGCTCTTTCGGCAGTTCATCCAGAAGCTCAAGGGAATGATCGACGCGGGCCAGCTCCGCGTCACGATTCGGGCCGGACGTCTCGTCATCCAGTTGCCGAACGACATCCTCTTCGACTCTGGCCAGACGGCGTTGAAGCCGGCCGGCGTCCGGGCGCTCATGGATCTCGGCAACGTCTTGCTGACCGTCCGCGAACGATCGTTTCAGGTGGCGGGGCACACCGACAATGTTCCGATTCAGACCGCGCGCTTCCGCTCGAACTGGGAGCTGTCGACCGCTCGGGCCGTCGAAGTCGTCCACCTTCTCGTCTCCCAGGGCGTGCCACCGAGCGAGCTGTCCGCGGCCGGGTACGGCGAGTTCGACTCGGTCGCCACGAACGAGACGCCAGAAGGACGGGCTCTGAATCGGCGCATCGAAGTGACCCTTCAGCCGAGCCTCGACGAGCTCGTCGAGGCTCCCGAGATTCCGTGAAAATTGCATTCTTCGTCGCTTGGGTCGCTTTCCTCATCGTTCTTTGCCCCAGCGCGCGCGCCGAAACCTGGGAGGCGCCCATCGGCGGTCAGCCTCTCGCTCTCGGAGACTCGCGGGTCGCTTGTCCGGGATCTGCGGGGGGCTGGGTCATCGAGCAAGAGGGTCACGCCGTTCGCCCGCCGGCGCGCGACGACGCCATCGGAACTTCGGTCGACGTGAAAGTCGCTCCTGCGCTCGCGGGATGCGCCGCGAGCGCCGCCACATTGACGCTTGTCGCGACGGGGCGCTGGCCCGTCATCGACCCCGCGGCGACGACACTGTTCGTCGACGACGCTCGCGTCGAGTTGGTCGGTCACGCGCTGCGCGGATTGCGCATCGAATGGCAGCTCGGCGATCGAGCGGGCAGCGACCGATGCCTCCAGCCGCAGGCCGACCCGGCTGGCGAGCGGTGCGTCGTCAGCGTGGCGCGTGGCCTGCCGGCGGACCCGAATGCTGACGACCTCCGATGGGCACCCGCGGGGTCGCGCGCGGGCGCGGGGGTGACGTTGTTCGATGCCGACGGCCGTCCAGCGCCGGCGGAAGATCGGGTCGTTCGCCCGGCGCGGGTCGTTCTGTCATCGCTCGTTGCGCCGGACGTGAGCATCGATCTCGCCGGCGGAACCGCATCGCGCATTCCTCTGCTGCACCCGGAGGCGGTGACCGGCGCCGACTGCGGCGCGGTCAGTTGCGACGTGGCGGGGAATGCGATCATCGTTGGTGGGTTGAGCAGCATCTCGAGCGCACTCGCCGTCCGGCTGCGGCTCGCGCCCCGCGTCGTCGTGCGAAGGGGCGACGGGTTCGACCCGGCTCCCGTCGTATCGGTTGCGGTGCTGCCGTGTGCCATGTCCATCGCCTCGGGTGAGGCCGTGCGGAGCGTCGATGCGACGCGTGTTGTCGTTCGCGTCGATGCGCGGTGCGCCGCCGAGGCGAGGGACTTGCGCTGGTTCAGCTCCGGTCGCGCCCTCGAGCTGCTCGAGACCGTTCAAGACGCTGGGACCACCTACGCGCTTTTGGCCGTTGGGCGGATCGAAGGTGACGAACTTGTGGTTACCGCCGTGCATGGAGGTGCCGAGGGTTCGACCGTGGGCCAGGCACGTATACACACCCGGGCGGTGCCGCTGCCTCATTCGACGCTCGCCCTCGACGACGACAACATCGATTTCGTCCCGACCAACCGCCCCGCGCTGGCCCGATGGGCCCGAACGCAAGGTGTCGGGGAGCTCGTCGTCATTCCGGTCGACGGAGTGTACGAGGTCACAGTTCGCCAGGGAGGGACGCTCATACAGGGTGAGCCCGGGGCCGGTGGGGTCGTGGCGCTTCGGTTCGCGTGGCGTGTTCCGACGCTGCCCGCGTCCCTCGCCGGCGCCGACCTCGCCGTCATCTCCGACCCGGTGCAGCGCCCGCTGCACGAAGCGGCCATGGCGGTACCGTTGACCGGTAAGTCGTCGATGGTCGACCTTTTCTGCGGGCCCGACCCCCGGCCGCTGGCCATCGCGCCCGGCACGAATGCGCACGTCGAATTCGAACTGCGGGACGCGTGCCGTCTCGTTTTCCATCGCGAGCGGTTGACGCGCGCCGAAGGTGCTCAGCGTCTTCAGCTCGACGTCGAGGTGACCGGAGTGGACGGAGCGTCCCGGCCCGAGGCTCATGTGTCGCAGCCGCTCATCTTGAGGGTACGCGACCAGCCGCGCGTCGTCTGGCTGAAAGGAATCAGCCGTCCGTTCGATCGCGCGACCATCCGGATCTCACGCGGCGACGCGGTGTCCGACGACGGGGCACGCGACGAGCCGAGCGTGCAATGGGCGGTCGTTTTCGGCACCGCACACTTTCGACTGTACGCTACGACGGCCGTCCCGACCGGGCTCTATCGCGTCAGCGACGGAAAGCACAGCGGCATTCTGTCTTTGAATCTCGCTGTCATCATGCGGGCAACATGGCTCGACCCGGACGGGCGCGAGGGTGTGGTCGGGGTCGAAGGCGGCGTTTTGGCCGAAGGCCTGGCAAACGACGTCGATGCAGACGGTCACTCGCTGACGCAAGTGGCCACGGTAACCGGCATCGGCCTGAGCGTGCCGATCGCAAACCGCTCGCTCGCGACTGAGACCAGCATCAACCTGCATGCTTGGTTCGAATACGAAATTTCTCGTCAGCTCGGCGGCGAACCAGGGTCGCCCCTCGGCTTCGTCTTCGGGCCGAGCCTTTCGATCGGAAACATCGGCACGAATCTATGACGCGGGCGGGCAGCCCCACGGGCAGCCCCTCCGCATCGTTCGGGTCGCGGGCCGAGGTGTCAGCGTTCGGTCGCGGGCGCGCGCGCCAAGGATTCGGCTACGGGCGAGAATCCGATGGCTGTGCTGTGGGCCGCAAGCTCGTCGGAATGGTAGCCGGCTTCCCCGTGGTCGAGTTGGTCGAGGCCTTCTTCCTCCGCCTCTGGGTCGGGTCTCAGGCCGATGAGCAACTTGACCGCGCTCGCGATCGCGAAGGAGCCGACCGTCGCGATCGCGATGGTGACACCGATGGCCTTGAGCTGTTCAATCCAAAGCGTATGGCCGACAATGCCGGCAAGGTTCGTATTCAGATTGGGATTTGCGTCGGCCGTCGCGAGGACCCCGGTCAGGAGGGCCCCGAGCGTCCCGCCGACGCCGTGAATGCCGAACGTGTCGAGCGCGTCATCGTATCCGAACGCCGCTTTCATCTTCGTGCTCGTCAGGTAGGGCACGGACCCGGCGAGGAGGCCAATGATGACGGCGCCGTTGGCGGTCACGAAGCCGGCCGCGGGAGTGATGACGACGAGCCCGGCGACGGCGCCCGAGCACATCCCCAGCACGGTGGGTTTCCCGCGTGTGCTCCACTCGATGGCCGGCCAGGTCACCGAGCCGACGGCGCTCGCGAGTGTGGTCGTCATGAACGCGCCGGCCGCAATGCCGTCGGCGGCGATGGCGCTGCCGGCGTTGAAGCCGTACCAACCGACCCAGAGCATTCCTGTGCCGATCATGGTGAGCACGATGCTGTGCGGGTAGAAGGCGCGTTGTCCAAACCCGCGACGCTTTCCGAGCATCAAGCACAAGACGAGAGCGGACCAGCCCGACGACATATGAACGACAGTGCCACCGGCAAAATCGATCGCTTTGATGGATGCGCTGGCGTTCCACACGCCGTTCATCAGTCCGTCGATGCCCCAGACCATGTGAGCGAGCGGGAAGTAAATGAGCAACATCCACGCGAGAAGAAACGCCATGATGGCGGGATATTTCATGCGCTCGGCGATGGATCCGACGATGAGCGCCGGCGTAATGATGGCGAACATCAACTGGTACATGGCGAACACGCTGTGCGACACCCAGGCGCCGTAATCCGCGTTCGGGACCGCACCGACACCTCGAAGGAGAGCGAACCGAAGGTCGCCGAGCACGGGCGAGCCGCCCGCAAAGACCAGACTGTAGCCTGCGAGCCACCAGAGAATCGTGACGAACCCCGCACACCCGAGGCACTGTGCCATGACCGACAGCACGTTCTTGCGGCGGACGAGGCCCCCGTAGAAAAGTGCCAAGCCAGGCAGCGTCATGAAGAGGACCAGCGCGCTGGCCGTCATCATCCAAGCGTTGTGCCCCGGGCCCGGCGAGACGAGGGCTTTCGGTGTCCCGTTTGTTATGTAGGCCTCGAGATCGGCGACGCGCGCAGCGAGATCAGCTGGCGTAGGGGCGGGTCGAGAATCCTGTGCAAACGCGCCCAACGGCCGCCAAAAGCAGAGACACGCGAACGCCAGGGCGACGATCGCCCTACGTTTTCTTGATGCCACGAGAAATCGGGACGGCGATGCGATGCGCGGTCGAGACGGCGACCCGGGATTGGCGGCGATCATGGTCGTTTCCTACCTGAGCCCGCTGGTTAGTCCGTGGGACGGCCGGTTTCGAGCGGTTCGATCGGCGCGGCGCCCGTATTGATCGGTCGTTTAGTTCCTCTTCGGGCGCCGACGTCGACTGGCGGCTCGGAGAACCGAGGCTGGAGGCGGGCAGGGCGCGCGCGTTTTCGCGGATTTTTCGTCCGCACGGCGGTTGGGCGACGAACCGACGGTGCCGGTTGCCGCCGTCCGATCCGAGTGGCGCCCCCGTTTGGATCAACATGCCAGGGCGCCGTCGCTCGCGCGCCGCCCCCGGTGCGTTCCCATCGAGAGCGCCGCATGGACCGTCCGGACGCAGCGCCTGCGTCACGCTGTGACCGTCCGCGCACGCCCGCCGCGTTTTGGGGCGACGCTGCGCTGGCCGTTGAACGCCACGCTAGGGACACGCCCACCTCTCGAGCTCGCCCGGTGTCGGAGCGCCGGCGACCAGGACCGGAGCAGCCCCTATTGGAACCGCTTCGTTCCGCTGCTCGAGCCCGAGCGTCTGAACCAACGGGGTCGTCTCCCGCGGTGCGCTGCCGTCGCGGAAGCGCGCGAGAGGAGCGGGCTCGATGACGTCCTATCCGCGGGATTCGTCGGACGCGCCCCGGGACGCTCGCGCGAGGCGACCAAAGTGGAGCGCAGGCTCGACGGGCAGCAGGCGGCGAGGCCGACCAGGCGCGGACCGCGCCGGGGCGATCCGCCGCCTCGTGTCCGCACATCGACCTCCGCGTTCGAAGCGACCCTCGATGCGTCTCGGAGACACGCATGCCACCCAGATGGAGCGCAAGTTCAACCCGACGCGCGCGTCAATCAGCCCGCGAGGCGTCGGGAGAGCGGCACGGCCAGCCGACGGTCCCCCGCGGCATCAAGGAGAGTTCACCCGGCGGCAAAGCGCGCCGAGGCCAAGGAGACGCGGCCGGCGCCTACTTGAGGCAGAGCGAGGCGGAGCGGCAATCTGCGAGTCGCGTGATCGTGCCCATCGACAGCCCGCACTGCTCCGACCGAAGCGATTGCAGGCACCGCCCCAGTGCGGAATCGTCGATTCCCCGGGGACAGTTGTAGGCGTTGAGATCGTTCGCCGTGCTGCCGCGGACCTGATCCATGCACGAATCGCGCGAAGCGTACTTCTTACCGCCGCCGACGTCGTTGCAGTTTTCTTCATGATCGCAGCGCGCCTTTGTAAGATCCCCGACCACGCGATCGTCCGCGGCGTTCTGCTGATTCATCACGCCTTGCGGCTCTTCCGTGCCCGCGACCGGGCTCGGGGTGTTGTGACTGCAGCCGATGACGGTAAGAGCACCGGCCGCGAGCGATGAGCACACCAATCGGAGCGTATTCATGCCTTTGGTGAATGCATGATGCGTTCCGGCTTCTTGCGTGCTGGTTTCTGCTCTTCCAGGCCTCGATCAGGCCTCAATGGCGCGAGCGAGTCCTGGCCCGCTGCGCTCCGGTTCTTCTCGTTCTATTTCTATTCACGATCATCACGACTCACGACGGAGCTGACGTGGATGAGCACGCTTGCCATCGGCCTGGGCTCGGTTCCGGGCCGGCCTCGATCCTCGAGCACGGCGCCAGCTCGTGTCGGTCATGAGGCACAATGCCCGAGGAGCTCGACGACGGCGCGAAGCGCGAGCGCGTGCACGCGGCCACCGACCGATGCGGCAGGGTGCTTGCAGACGACCTCTCGGACCGGGAGGCCCGTCCGTGTCGGCCAAGCTGATCGATACTCGAGTGGAAGAGAGAGACGGCGCAACCTGGATCACCGGTCTCTGTCCGTTTTGCTGGGAGCGCGTGGCGGTCCGCGATCCGTCGGTGGACTCCACAGCGACGGCGCGCTGTCCGAACGGCCATCTTCTCCACATCGACGAGCGACATTCGTCCGGCGAAAGCGCTCCGATCGAGTCGCCCCAAAGCGATACCGTCGACGGCGAGGCGTCTCGTTAGCCGTCGTGCGGCCATCGAGGTTATGGCTGCGGCTATGAGGAGGCCCGCGCAAGCGGTTTCACGAGCGTCAGGATTGAGGGCGACCGACGGCCCGACCGAAGGCGTTTACGGCCGACCATGCCGGTCCGACCGACCCGATCAAGGCAACCGAGCGAGATGGCCCCCGGCCGGGGCGGGATTGTACCACCAATGCTCGGTTGATCCCTGGCGCATGACGGTGAGGCGCAACAGATCGATTTCGAGCGTTGCAAAGCCGCCGACGGCGGAAGGCCCGCCCGACAGGCTGCTTACCTCTGCCCCGAACGCAAGTTGAAACCCCCACGGCGATCCCGCCGTGAGGACGGCCTGCAGCGGCCACGCACCGAAAGTACCGTTTCGCCAGGGCCACGCGCCCGAGGCTCCGCCCCACGGTCGGCAGACGGCGTCGACTTCGAGCGCCGCGCCCCAGTCTCCGCGAGCGAAGCCGCCGGTCGTTCCGCGCAACCCTGCGGCGATGTCCGTTCCGTAGTCGAGAAACGTCGTCCCCCGCACCAGGCCGCCGACGACGACGGGAGCTAGTGGCGATGAGCCAACCCCGATCGAGTACGTCAGCGCCGTGGCGAAGTGGTCTTTCTTCGCTTGGTCGCGCTCCATCGCGTACCCCCCGCCGACGGCCAGCCACGAGCTGACGTCCGCTTCGGCCTCCGCGGGGGCCATGAACGCGGCGACGAAAAGCGCAAGGTCGACGGGAAAACGCCTCTTCACGCGCTCAGCCCGTACCATGCGCGCTTCTCGTTATCAAAGCGGGGGAGGCCGATGGCCTCCGAACCGCCGGGGCCGCACGCCAGGCTTCGCGAGCCGGAGGCTCTTCCACCGGACGAACCGAGGCTCTCGTCACATGCGGCGTTCGCCCGCTCCGCCCACGGTTGTCGAGCGTGACCCCGACTTCACACGATCGATGACGATGCCGGCCACTTCGTCATCGAAGAGAAGCGCGTTGTGACCGCGTCCGGCGAGCACCACCACATCGCCGGCGCCGAGCCACGCTGTGCGAACTCCGACGACGACCGTATCGTCGGCGGCCACGATCGATGTATGCGGCACCTGACAGGCGGCTGCCGAACTTCGCAAACGTCGAAGCAATGTGCTCTGCTCATGCAAATCGGCCCCGACGAGCACGGGCGGGACATCAACACCCCAAAACGGGCTGCCGAGCGAAATGGTCCGGGCGACGTGCGCATGCCCGCCCATTTCCTGCACGTACCAACGGGCCACCACGCCGCCGAGCGAGTGTCCGACGACTGTGACGCGGGCACCGCGCGGCAGCCGTTGAACCAGCCGTGCGAGTTGCCCCGCGATGCGCCGCACACCCGCTCCGGGTGTATGGGTAAACGCCGCAACGCGCGCCCTGGTCTCGCGCTCCAGGCGCGCACGCAAGGGCCTGAAGACCCCCGCGGTCGCGAGAAAGCCGTGGACGAGCACGACAACGTCGTCTCCCGATCGTACGTCCGGCACCACTTGCGCAAGGTCGAGCGGCACGAGGGCCAATTGCCGCAGGAAGGCAAGCCGTTCCGATCCGATGAGCTGTTCGAGGCCAGCCGGCAATGCCATGGGCGCTCGCGGCGAGAAGCAGGATTCGTGCAACCAGCACTGCGGCTCACGCCACAGCCACATCGACCCCTAAATTCTCAACGTCGTCGCAGCCGAGGACGCTGCCCTGCGTCGGTCGTTTCGCGGCGATAGGGTCTCTCGACGCGAAATCGAATATCCAGCGCGATTTGCACAGTCAGGCGACGCCGAGGGTCCCCACGCGGGCCTGCGAGGAAGCTGTTCGTCCTTCTCTTCGCCTTCGCTCGCTCGCCTCCTCATCGGTCCAGTTTGCGCGTGGCACCTTGCACTCGGCATCCGTGGCACTTATGCCAGGTGGAGAACGTCGTGACGAAGGCGAGTGAGGGCAGCAGAGCCGACGGGGAACAGTGGTCGGCCGTGGAAGAAGCGGCAGAGCTACTTCATGAGGAGCGCTTTCGCGAAGCCATGATTGAGCTGCGGCGCGTGCTCGAGCGAGATCCGAAGAATGCTTACGCCTATCATTTCTTGGGCGTTGGATTCTTTGAAGTGGGCGAAATGGAAGCTTCGCGCGATGCGTATCTCGCCTGTCTCAAGCTCGCGCCGTCACACCTCGGCTCTCGGGTCGCGCTCTGCCACGTTCTTCGCACGCTCGGCGATTCACGGGGCGCCGTCCGAGAAGGCATGGTCGCCCTGACGCAAGCACCCGGCGACGGGGACGCGCTGCACGCGCTGGGCCTCGCACACCATGCGCGCGGCGAAGATGCTACGGCTCGCATGTACCTCGAGGCGTTCCTCGACACGGCGCCCGAGTTCGAGGTCGCCGTAGAGACCCGCGGCCTGCTCGCGTCGCTTGCAGGCGGCGACCCCGACCAACTGGGGCAAGACCCCGACGACGACCCGTCCTGAGGAGGCCGTCCGGCCCCCCCCCTGGGGATTGGGCGCCCGGCGGGCGCCCCCAAAACCTAGGCAAACCACTGCGTGGGCTTCTCTGCGGCCAGCGCTCCCCGTGCGTCCGAGCGACATCCGGCGTAGCGCAAAGACACGGCGCAAAGACACGGCGCGGCGCGGTCGGGCCCGGCCCCCCCCCGCTCGGCGCTTCGATCCAGCGCGAAATTACGATGAGCAGTTCTCGAAAACGACGTCGGCGGACGCCTTGCACGTGTAACTCTGGCCGCCGCCCGTCGCGGCGTCATTGCAGGTCACATTGCCCCAAACCCGACCGGGCGCGACTGGGCCGCCCGCCGGAGCGATGGGTGCGCCGCTGAAAGTGTACGTGAACGTGCAGTCGCTCGCTCCATAGGTGATTCCCGCGACGTTGAAGGACGCGCTCACCGTCCCTGCGCTCGTGCTGCCCGAGACGTTTGGCTGAACCGTTCCTTCGATCACCAAGCTGCCGCCCGCCGTCACGACGTTACTCTGGATGGTAGCGGAGAGCTGCAGGGCGTACCCGCTGCCGCTCGGAGTCACCGAGCAACTGAGCTCAACGATCCCTCCTTGCTTCGTACCGCTCTCCACGCGCAGCGGATTCGTCGTGCTCAGCGCCTCGGTAATGTCGTAGCTGCCGACGGGCAGGATGGCCATCGTCGACCCATCGTTGCAGTCGTTCGGGAAGGCCTCGCTCGGACCGATCGATGCACTGACGAAGGCCTTGGGTGGCGCCGTGGTACTTGAACACGCTGCGACGGAGACCCAAACGAAAAAGCCAGGCGCGATGGCGCGATGGAAAGCGCGGAAATTCATCGACGATCTCCCAGGAAAAAAACGACAGTGAAGCATACTCCGGCCGCGCACGGCGGAGCGAGTTACCGCGCTCGCTCGTACGAGCGGCCGCCTGGAATGGTTTCCGTCGCGTTTTCCACCGGAACTTTCTAGCCGGCCGACCGCGCAGCCTCGAAGCCAGCAGCAAGATCCGCACAGAGATCCTGCGCGTCTTCGAGCCCGATCGAGAGCCGAATCAGCCCATCCCCAATGCCGAGCGCGCGGCGCGCTTCGGGCGGTAAGCTCGCGTGCGTCATGATGGCCGGGTGTTCTGCGAGCGATTCGACGCCCCCCAGGCTCTCGGCGCACGCAAAGATCCGCAGCCGGCGCAAGAAAGCGGCAGCGCCCTCGAGTCCTGACTTCATTTCGAAGGTGATCATGCCGCCCGGCCCTTTCATCTGGCGTTCGGCGAGGGCGTGTCCCTCGTGCGAGCGGAGCCCTGGGTAGCGGACGCGGGCGACCTGCGGGTGCTCTGCGAGCCATTCCGCGATCGTTCGGGCGCTTTCGACGTGGCGCTTCATGCGTACGGCCAGCGTTTTTAGGCCACGCAGCACGAGGTAACAGTCGAAGGGACTGGGCACACCGCCGACGGCTTTCTGCACGAAGTGTAGCTTTTCGGCGAGGGCGTCGTCGTTCGTGAGGACCGCGCCTCCAATGACGTCCGAGTGCCCGTTCAGGTACTTTGTCGTAGAGTGGACGACGAGTGTCGCCCCCATTGAAAGGGGTTGCTGAAGAACGGGTGTCGCAAACGTGTTGTCGATCGCCAGCGGGACGCCGCGTGCGGTCGCGAGCCGTGCAAGGGCTTCCACGTCGAATATCTTGAGCATCGGATTGCTCGGGGTTTCGATCCAAACGAGGCGCGTCTCTGGGCGCAGCGCGCCCATCGCCCCTTCCGGGTCGCTCAGATCGACGAACGTCGCCTTGAGACCAAACTGAGAGAGTACCTTGTCGAAGATGCGGTAGGTGCCGCCGTACACGTCGTCCCCGACAAGCACATGGTCGCCCGCCCGGAGCGTCAGCAGTACCGCAGTCGTTGCCGCGCACCCGCTTCCAAAGGCTATGCCGTGCTTGGCCCCCTCGAGCGCCGCGAGGCAAACTTCGAGGGCCGACCGCGTGGGGTTGCCCGCCCGCGAGTAGTCGAAACCCCGGTGCGATCCGGGGCCGTCTTGCGCAAAGGTCGTCGAAAGGACAATGGGCGTCATCACGGCACCCGAAGCCGGATCAGGAGCCTGGCCGGCGTGGATGCAAAGCGTGTCGATCGAGGCGCTTCGGAATTCGCCCATGGGGCCGGGTCTATCACAGTCGAGCCGTGAGGCCGACGCCATGCCCCCTCATGCCAGTGTGGAGGGCAAGACGCGTCCTGACTGTGGACGCGCTCGTTGACGCTCGCCGTACGCGCGGACGCCGATGGCGCGCGCACTCGTCGCCCCCGCGCGCGTGCATCTCTCTTGAAAGCGCAAGCCCACCGGCTAGTCTAGCGCCTCTCGACGTCCACGGTGGCCGTAGCTCAGTTGGTAGAGCACTGGATTGTGGCTCCAGTTGTCGCGGGTTCGAAACCCGTCGGTCACCCCGTTTTGCGCTTGTTTTTGGCTCGATCGTGAGCCGCCATTCGTCAATGACGAATCGTTGACGATTCCCCCGGAGCCCCCGATAGCCGTCCCTCCGCGGCCGAGCAGGCACTCGGGCAGGGGCGGGAAGGGGTCGCCGAACCCATCGCGGATGGCCTCGCCCTCGCGAACGTAAATCTCGGTCGTGCTGAAGCTCTTGTGGCCGCACCGCTGCTTGATCTTGAGCGGGTCATCGCCCCGAACCGCCATCCACGTCGCGCCCGTCGCGCGCAAGTCATGCCATGTGATGTTCTGACTCGTCGCCGTAGTCCGGTGCAGCGCTGGGCGATTCACTCCGGCCACCTTCAGCAAGCGGCGGAAGTAGCGCGCCATGCCGTCTTCGGTCGGGAGGTTCGCAACGAGCCCTTGGCCGCTGGACTCCGCTCGCATCGCCTCAAGCAGAGGCAAAAGGTTCGGCTCGACGGCGAAACGGCGCGGCGCGTCCGACTTGGTCCCCTTCGCCTTGTCAGGGTTCCGACGGTCGTACGCTCGGGAGATGTCCACGATCCCGTGGTCGATGTCCGTCCACCGGAGCACGCGGAGCTCGGCGTCGCGGGTGTACGTGTAGATCGCGAGGGCGACCGCCCGACGCCAGCGAAGGGGAACGCGTTCGCACGAGACGAATTGCAGGAACTCGGACGGGTAAAGGTACTGCTTGGCCTTGCGCGCGCCGCGCTCAGGCGGTTTGACGTCGCGGCATGGGTTGTC